>NZ_NOYJ01000030.1:0-620993 GCF_002258365.1 Rhodococcus sp. 06-221-2 | reverse complement strand
GTCCAACGCCTCGAAAAACCGCACCTTCAACCCAGCACATGCCACGATCCCCGCAACTCCCTCAAATCGAGGGTGTTGCGGGGATCGTTAGAACCCGCCACGAGATCGGGCGGGCCTTCGTGTGGGTGAAGCGGGCGGGTCAGGCTTCGTCGGTGTTGACCGACCCGCCGGAACGCCTGCTCTCCTTCTCTGCGACGAGCAGATACGCCATCATGATTCGCTTGAGTTCGGCCACGGCATCTTCGTGGCTCTGGCCGTCCTGCACCGAGAAGTTCAGCATCGAGTAGACGATGTGTACCAACACCTGGGCCATCAGATTGCGACGATGCCGCGGTGTGCGCGGCGTCAACGGTCCGAGCATGCGTGAGACCTGATCGGCGAACTCGCGCTCGTGAATGACCCCGGTAGCGCGAGTGGACGGTGTCGACTGCATCGCGAGCCACACCTCGCGGCGCGACGGGTCCGTCATCCACATGCCGGCCATGTGGTCGACGAAATTGTTCAGGAACCGCACCCAGTCCAGGGACGGGACCTCGCCGTCGAACTCTGCCAATTCCTGTTGGACGCCCACGAGGTCCTGACGATTGAGTTCGCAGACGATGACGTATTTGTTGGCGAAGAACTGGTACAGCGTGCCGATCGGCAGCTCTGCCCGTGACGCGACTTCTTCACAGGTGAACGACTCGAAGCCCACGTCGCTGAGCAGTTCACGCGACGCCTGGAGCAACGCGTCGAATTTGCGTTGGCTGCGCTCCTGCGTGGGACGGCGCCTCGGCATCAGCTCCTGAGTCTGCGCCGTCGACTCGAGCGCGGCGTCGAGACGGCGCGAGGACTGGGCACGAGCAGAGGATTCCACCCGGTCAGGCTATCCGTCGCGGGTGCACGGTATCCACTTCTGTCGTGCGGGTCGCATCGCCCACTCCGGATTCGGTCGTTCGTGTGGGGGACCGCTGTGTGCGTCGACAGCTGTCGGGCCGTCTCGCTGTGACAATCCCCAAGTTCAATATGGGCCAGCCAAACGGGCAACAGGTATGGTTATAGGTATCGAATCAATTTCCGTGCAGGGTGGCCGTCGTTCGTGTCCGTGGGACGACGTTCATGGTCGGGAGCCTCACCCCGAGCACAGGGAGACTGCAGTGGCAACAATCGGTACAGCGATCGAATCCGGCTCGATGCAGACGGTCCTGCTCGAGCCGACCTCGGGGGAGGTGCTCGCGCACTCCACCACCTCGCTCGACCCCGACATGACCGCCGTTCTACCGCGCGCGATCTCGGATATGCGTGCCGAGGCAGCAACGCTGAACGTGTCGGTCGACGCCGTCGCCGTCGTGCATCGGTCCGAGTCCGAGCGCGCCGAACTCGCCACGGCAGTGACCGACGAGTCGACGGTGTTCGTCTCGGCATCCCAGTCGTTCCTGTCCTGGTTGGCCCGTACGAAGGACCTCGCCGACGCGAGCACGGTGCTGCTCTATTACATGGGCGAACACGGCGTATCCATCTCTCTCGCCGACGCAGCCGATGCCACACTCACGCCCGCCAAAAATGCTGCCCTGGACTCGATGTCCCCCGAACGAATCGGCAGCACGATTCCCCTGGCATGGGAAGTGGTCGACGAATCCGGCAAGAAACCGCAGGCCGTGGCGCTGTTCGGAGACAGATCGAGCAACCGGGACTTGATCGACATTCTCTCCCTCGGTCTCGGTGTGCCCGTCGTGCGAGTGGGTGCCGCTGATCGGGTCGCCGCCTGCGGGGCAGCCTGGCTCGCGTCGGTTCCGGTCGAGGATCAGGCCGCTCTCGTGGAAACGGAGAGGGCCGACGACGCGGAAGAAGCCGCAGTGCCGGAGACGGTCCCTACGGTGGTGCCGGCGTCCCCGGTGACAGCGACGGGCAGGTCGAGTTCAGCGACCGGCGGCCGCAAACTGATCTTCGCTGCCGTGCTGCTCGCCGGGGTGGCCTCGGCCGGTGTCGCCGTTGCAGCCACGCTGCCGAGTAATGGAGATGCGACCGCCGGGCAGAGCGCCGACCGACGCGACAGCGGTGCCGATTTGGCCGGCGCGACACGCTACGTCGATCCGACGACCGTTGCGCCGCTCGTGCCTGGGCTTCCGGTCGACGCCCTGCCGAAGACGCTCCCGCCCACGGCGGATTCAGCCCTCGCGCCGACGACCACACCGCCGACCGGGACGACGCAGCAGTGGACTCCACAGCAAGGGACTCCGCCGTCCTGGGTGTCGCAGGGCGCTGCGCCTGCAGGTACCCCGCAGCCCGCTGCGGCGACTGTGGATCCGCCGCAATTGACTGTGCCCACCGTCGTTCCCGAGCCGGACAAGTCCCAGGAGCAACTCGAGCAGGAAGCTTGGGCTCGGCACTGGCAGCACACAGGTGAGTGGATCGCGCAGGAATTGGCTGGAGGCTGACGTGTCGCTTCGGTAGGTGCGAGCAAATGACAGACTGGCGAGAGCCCGTCTGTCATTTCTCGTCTGGAGGAACCATGCCGACCGATGTATGCCCCGCCGACATTCGATCCGCGATCTCGAAGTCGATGCCTAGTGCGAAATCGGAGCTGGCAGAACTGGTCCGGTTCCGATCTGTGCACGATCCTCGGCAGTTCCCGGTGGAGGAATGCGTCGGTGCAGCGCAGTGGGTGCAGCGGGCGTTCGTCGACGCCGGAATTCCCGACGTGCAGTTGATCGAGACCAACGACGGCTCACTGGCTGTCGTCGGTTCTCGGCCGGCACCGGCGGGAGCACCGACCGTTCTGTTGTATTCGCACTACGACGTCCAGCCTCCCGGCGACAGAAGCTATTGGGACAGTGAGCCTTTCGAGCTGACCGAGCGTGACGGTCGGTGGTACGGCCGAGGCGCGGCCGACTGCAAGGGCAACATCTTGATGCATCTGCTGGCGCTGCGCGCGGTGGGGGAGTCGCTCGACGTCGGCGTGCGCATCGTCTGCGAGGGTTCTGAAGAGATGGGCACGGGCGGTCTCGAAGCACTCGTCGACGAGCGGCCCGAGTTGTTCGCTGCCGATGTCGTGGTGATCGGGGACACCGGCAACACTGCGGTGGGTCTGCCGACGGTCACCACCACCTTGCGTGGGATAGCCAACGTCGTCGTACACGTGGAAACGCTTGCTGGAGAGGTGCATTCCGGAATGTACGGGGGACCGGCACCCGATGCGCTCGGCGCACTGATCCAGGTGCTGGCGACTCTGCGCAACGAGCACGGTGACACCACCGTCGACGGTCTCGATGGCGCGCAGACCTGGGATGGGGTGTCGTACGACGCCAAGCAGTTCAGATCCGATGCCGGGGTGCTCGACGGAGTCGCTCTGGCGGGTTCGGGCACCGTGGCCGACGCGGTATGGGCGCGCCCGGCTCTGACCGTTCTCGGAATCGACTGCCCGCCCGTCGTGGGCTCGGCCGCTGCAATCTCCCCTCGAGCCTCGGCACGGCTCAATTTGCGAGTTCCGCCAGGGATGGATCCGCAGCAGGCGCAGGACGCGTTGGTGGCGCATCTGGAGGCACGCACGCCGTGGAATGCGCGCGTCACCGTCGAGCGAGAAGCGATCGGTTCGCCGTTCCGGGCCAGAACCGACGGCCCGGGCTACGCGGCGTTGTCAGGTGCCTTGGAAGAGGCATTCGGACGCCCCATGGGGACGGCGGGGCAGGGCGGGTCCATTCCGTTGTGCAACGCGTTGGCGGAGGCATTGCTGGACGCCGAGATCGTGCTGATGGGCGTCGAAGAACCCCGATGCCGGATCCACGCCCCCAACGAGAGCGTGGACCCGACGGAAATCGAGAAGATGGCCGTCGCCGAGGCGCTGTTCCTGCAGCGACTGGCCAGATCACACCGCTAGGTCGCGGCGGAGCTTGGCGACATGGCCGGTGGCGCGCACGTTGTACTGCGCCACCTCGATCTTGCCGGCCTCGTCTACGAGGAACGTGGAGCGAATGACGCCCTCGTAGACCTTGCCGTAGTTCTTCTTCTCACCGAACGCACCCCAGGCCTGCAACGTCGTCTTCTCCTCGTCGGAGAGCAGGGGGAATGTCAGCTCCTCCTTGTCGCGGAACTTGGCGAGCTTGGCCGGCTTGTCGGGGGAGATGCCGATGACCTCGAGGCCTTCGCCGTTGAGCTCGGCGAGGCTGTCGCGGAAGTCGCAGGCCTGCTTGGTGCAGCCAGGGGTGCTCGCGGCGGGGTAGAAGTACACGATCACCTTCTTGCCGGCGTAGTCGGCGAGGGAGACGTCGTTGCCGTCGGCATCGGGCAGGGTGAACGCCGGAGCGGTGTCGCCCGGCTCGAGCTTGCTGTATTCGGTCACCGCACGAGAGTATCGAAATACCGCCGTGCTCTAGGCTCGAGTACGACCAAGACTATTTGCAGACAAGTTGGAGGACACGTGGCCAAGGACACCGACCGAATCGAGCGCGAGATCGAGGCCGCTCGCAATCAGCTGGCCAGCACGCTGGACGAGCTGAGCGTCCGTGCCAGCCCCAAGAACATCGTCGCCAACACCAAGCAGACGGTGGTGGCCAAGCTCAACGAGCCGGCCGTGAAGTTCACTCTGCTCGGAGTCGGCGCAGTGGTAGCAGTTCTCGTGGTTCGCAGGATCTTCAACTGACGCAACAGGTGCCTTGACCAGCCGATTTCACATCTGGCCGCATCTGCTGTTAATGTTTCTCCCGCACCGCAGAGAACACGCGGTGCGGATCGGCGCCATTAGCTCAGTTGGTTAGAGCAGCTGACTCTTAATCAGCGGGTCCGGGGTTCGAATCCCTGATGGCGCACAACGAGTGCCCCTGAACAGCATAATTGCTGGTCAGGGGTACTTTTTGTTGTCTTGGTACGTGTAGGCGACCGCAAGCGTCGCGAAGATCGACATTCTGTGACCTGCGGGTTTTCAAGCGGCGGAGGGCGTTTCGGAGACTTGACTCTTAATCGCAAATCTTAAGAGTCAAGTTCGCGGCTTTTACCGCTCTGACCTGTGCAGACGGACACTGTGAAGGTATCCCCGCGCTGTCATCGGACGGTTGCGGACCCGTAACTCATCACTTACTCATCTTTTTGGCCGAAAAGAGAAGGGTGCCGTTGGGTTCTTTGGGCAGTTCAGCGCGCCGTTCAGGGGCTATACAGTCGCTGATGCCTGGGGTTGAGTTCGTGCCCGAAGCATTCGACGTGATCGACCTGGCGGCATTGATCAGGTGGAGAGTGAGCCTGGCGGTGACGAGGAGAAGCGCGGGTTCCGCGACCTAGAGGGCGCAGACCGTGACGGGCAATGGCTGTTCAAATCCCGCAGGATCAAGCCGCTCGTAGGCTCGCAAGAGCGACGTCGGCGAGGCGATGCACCGGATAAATTGATTCGCGGTGAGGATTGGGCCGAAAGGATCTGCTCGGCCGGGTAATGCTTAGACAGGTGCTTTGTCCTTCGCAAAAAACGAAGCGGCACTAAACGCGAAACGGTTGGGACTGCTCCGGCTTTGGTTGACATCTGATTTGTGGGGATCGCGCCTCACGGTCGAAGGATCTTCACCATGCCGAAAGCATTTCCCGAAGAGTTCCGCCGCGACGTCATCGCCATCGCACGCAAAGGCGATGACGTCGCTGCGTCGGATCGCGGACGATCAGCGGCGGATTTGTTGGAGGGAGGTGGCGAATGCGTCGAGGGCGATCGATACGTCCTCGACACCGAACGCCAGCGGCGGGCGAATTTTCAGGACCTCGTCGTGTCGTCCGATTCGTCCGATGAGCACGCCGTTGACGCGCATGGCATCGACGACGGCTTTGGCGGTGGGGCCGTCTGGTTCACCGGTCGCCGCGTCGACGAACTGCATGCCCATGAACATTCCGGTTCCGCGTACCCCCGTGAGCCGGTCGTCGCCGTCGACCAGATCGTGGAAGCCCTTCTCGAACAGCGCCGATGCTGCTTGCGCCCGCTCGAGCAGGCCTTCGCGGTCCATGACGGTCAGCACCGCGTGTCCGGCGGCTGCAGCGGCCGGTGTGGTGGCGAAGGTGTTGAAGTAGGTGTTTCCGGCGGAGAAGGGCTCGACGATCTCGGCGGGTGCGATGACTCCACCGAGCGGGAAGCCATTACCCATCGGCTTGCCGAGGACGACCATGCTGGGGAGGAAGCCGGCGCACTGGAAACCCCACATGTGGTCGGCGGTTCGCCCGAAGCCGCTTTGGACCTCGTCGCAGATGACGACTCCGCCGGCTTTGTGGACGCGTGCGCACAGCCCGTCGATGTATCCCTCGGGAAGGTCGGGCAGTCCCTCGGTGGAGAAGAGTGGATCGAACAACAGAGCCGACAGGCCGTGCCCGGACCGTTCGAGATCGGCGATGGCAGCGTCGATCTGGGCAAGAGCGTCGGCGAGCGAGAGCGTCGATCCGCGGGTGTCGGGTGCAGTGAACGTGCGTACGTGGTCGCCGAGCGGACCCGACTTGGGCAGGCCGGTGGTGACGGCAGCCATGGCCTGGGTGTTGCCGTGATAGCTGTGATCGCTGATCAGGATCCCGGAGTGGCCGGTGTGAAAGTGCGCCATTCTCAGAGCGAGGTCGTTGGCCTCGGACCCGCTGTTGGTGAAGAACATTCGGTCCAGCGAGCGCGGGAACCGGGAGAGCAATGCCTCGGCGTACGCGATGGGGGTGTCGGTGAGGTACCGGCTGTGGACGTTGACCGTCGAGAGCGCGCGGGTGATTGCCTCCACGACGGCGGGGTGGCAGTGCCCGACGTGGGGGACGTTGTTGTAGGCGTCGAGGTATACCCGCCCGTCCGACCCGGTGACCCGTACTCCGGTGGCCGAGACGATCTGCAGGGGGTCGTCGACGTAGAACATCGGGGTGTGCGGGCCCAGCACGGCGGAGCGCCGCCGGAGCAAGTCGGAAGCGTCGGATGCCGGGAGGGCGGTGGTGCCGGAGTGCAGTGCAGTCATCGGAAACCTCAGAGTAGGCAGGACAGGGTGGGGTGGGCGAGGGTGTTCGCGGGCTCGGGCGCGAGGGGGTGTAGAGCCAAGTACTGTGCGGCGTTGCGAGCGACCAGGTCGACCAAGGAGCCGGCGATGAAGTCCGCTGTGGGGTCACCACGCCTGGCGGCGGCCCAACCGAGGTAGGTCAATCCTCGAGCGAGGGTCATGCCCGAGAGGAGCGTGTGGTCGACGTGGCCTCGGGTCGAGGCGTAGCTGGCGAGTGCGGCCGCGGCGTACTGCTCGAACAGAGGGGGCGGTTGAAACCAGAACCATAGTGTCGCGATCTCGAACGCATGCCATCCGTGTCCGGCATCGTCGAAGTCGATCAACACTGCTCGCTCGCCGGCCACCAGCACGTTTTCTGGTATAAATTCGGCGTGAATGAGCGAGTAGTTCTCGCATGTCTTTGCGACCGCCGACAGGGTGCCTGGACAGAGTGTTCAGCGCATCGGCGATCAGGGGCCGGACCGGGTCGAGCTCGGCGAGGGCGAGAGGGTCACCCCAGACGGCGTCTCGGCCGACCAACCCCTCGAAATCCCAGCTCGGGCGAGATGCACCGCCGGACGCATCGCGGGTGCTCAGATGATTGTGCAGCTCGCCTGCCAGTGCACCGACTCGATGGAACTGCTCCGAGGTCATCGTGGAGGTTCCCGCGAACGCCGATTCGATGTAGCCCATCGCTGCTGCATCGTTCACCCAGCGCAGCACACTGACCGTTCGTTCGACCCCATCGTCGACCACAGTGGTGTAGAGGTCACCGTCCACCGTGGGCACCACGGCGGGCACATCGAACCCGGCCCCGGCCAACGCCAGCAGAAGGTCGAGCTCAGCGGCGATCGCATCGTTGGTGTTGTACGAGGCGCGGTGCAAGCGAACAGCGAGATCCCCGGCCGCGCGGCGCAGTCGGAATACGTGATTCTCCCGGTACTTGACCAAAGTGAGGTCATGACCGGCGAACCCGTATACGGCGAGTGCGCGTTCGACGATGGCGTGCGCGTGCACCGAGGAGTTCGAGCGCGCGGAATTGTCTGTGGAACTCGTCGAGCGGTCGGTCACGGCGGCTCCTCCGTCTGGCGTGTACACACCACGCAGCGCGAGTACCGCACCGGAGAAAAGGCCGCCGGTGACTGCTGGTGACGACGCTCACGTAGGTGGGCGTACAACTAGCATCGCTGCATCGAGCGTCATAGTCAAGACGGAACGTGCATTTATTGAACGGTCAGGTCAGGTTTTTTCCGACTTGGTGACCGCCACCACGCCCTCGGCGAGGGTGCGCATCGCCTTGGCCACGTCGTCGCCCGTGCGAGTGCCGTGCGCGACACTGGTCAGTGCCGACCGCATCGCCCCGGTGAGAAGTTCTGCGACGACATGAAAGTGCTCGGCCGGGACGGCGTCGAGCTGTGAGCCCGACACGCTTGCTGCGTAGTCCTGTGCGATGTGCTGAGCGATCACACTGGATGCGTGACCGCGGACGAGGGTGAGAGCTTGGTCCAGTGAGGGGTCGTCGATGGCGTAGAAGCGGCCCAGTCGCGGTTGCGCCGCGATGTCGGCGATCGCCTGGGTTGTGGCGACGATTCGACCGGTGAAGTCGCCCTCGGAGGAGTAGATCGCGTTCGCTTTATCGATCAACTCATTGTTGATTTCCTCGTAGAGCTCACAGAACAGCTGCTCGCGCCCCTGGGGGAAGTAGGTGTACAACGTCCCTTTGGCTGCGCCGGCACGTTCGGCGATGTTCTCGACCGACGCCGACCCGTAACCGGCCTCGGCGAACACTTCCAAGGCGGCATCGAGCAATTCCCGCCGCGTCCGGAGGCGGTTGCGCTCACGCAGAGTCAGCCGCGGAGCCTGCTCCTCAGTGTCCACTCGCATGTGCCGCTCCTCCTGTTGCGTGACTCTCCCGTCCGGCGCTGGACGACGTTGGGAAATCGCGCGGTGCTGACCCGCCGCGCAGCCCGTTCATCCAGCATTCGGATACGCCGCGATGCTATATGCGCTCCTCGGTGACTCGACAGTCGAGGCGTCTTCTCGTCTGGTGACGCACGCTGTCGCCGACGAATCCGTCGACGCCGATCGATTTCGGTGCGGGTGATCCGTCGTGGGCCACCGATGTTGGTTCGCCCGGTTTCGGACCGTCCACGCACAGGGAAAGCGTTACTGCAGAATATTTCTCGCGAAATTTGAACGGTACGTCTAGATATTGACCTATCCGTGTGTTTTGATGACGTGAGTCACATTCGAAAGGGAACCTCCATGACGATCACCACAGACATCGACACACTCTCGGTGCAGCAGTTGCTCGACGCCATCCAGCCCTCCGCCGGAGGACGAGAGATTCTCGACCCCGCCACCGGTGCCGTCGTGGGTCGTGCTCCCGAACGGTCGACCGCCGACCTCGAGGATGCCATCGCACGGGCGCGTGCTGCCCAGACCGACTGGGCTGCAACGAGTCACAGTGACCGAAGTGCATACCTGCTGCGTGCCGCCGACGCCGTCGAAGCCAGCACCGAAGCCCTCGCCGAACTGCTCTCACGCGAGCAAGGCAAACCCCTCAACGGGCCGAACGCGCGGTTCGAGGTCGGTGCATGCGCCTCGTGGCTGCGCGCCACAGCAAGCTTCGATCTGCAGCCCGAGAAGGTCGTCGACGACGGCGAGGGACACGCAGAGCTGCGCTACCGCCCACTCGGCGTCGTCGGTGCGATCGGCCCGTGGAACTGGCCGATGATGATCAGCGTCTGGCAGTTGGCCCCCGCATTGCGCATGGGCAACACCGTGGTGATGAAGCCGTCGGAATACACCCCACTGTCGGTGCTCGCCCTGGTCCATGTCATCAATAGCCAGCTGCCCGCAGAGGTGTTGCACGTGGTGGCGGGTGGACGCGACATCGGCGAGGCGCTGTCCTCTCACACCGACATCGACAAGCTCATGTTCACCGGCTCCACGGCGACCGGCAAGGCGATCATCCGATCGTCGGCCGACACCGTCAAGCGTCTGACCCTCGAGCTCGGCGGCAACGATGCCGGCATCGTGCTTCCCGACGTCGACGCGAAAGCTGTTGCGCAGGATCTTTTCTGGGGTGCATTCATCAACACCGGACAGACCTGCGCAGCACTCAAGCGCTTGTACGTCCACGACGACGTCTACACCGACGTGTGCGATGCCTTGGTCGAGGTAGCGGCGGCAATGCCGATGGGCGTCGGAATGGACGAGAACAACGTCCTCGGACCGCTGCAGAACAAGGCCCAGTTCGACATCGTGGCCACTTTGGTCGACGCTGCGAAGGCGTCCGGAGCTCGCGTTCTCACCGGCGGCAATCCTGAGGCAGGCCAGGTCGGCTACTTCTACCCCACCACGCTCGTCGCCGATATCGGCAACGACAACGACCTGGTCACCCAGGAGCAGTTCGGGCCCGCTCTGCCGATCATCCGCTACTCTACGGTCGGCGAGGCCGTCGAGATGGCCAATGCGCTCGATGTCGGTCTCGGCGCATCGGTATGGTCGTCGAACATCGATCAGGCCCGCGAGGTGGCGGCGCGGATCGAGGCCGGGACAGTGTGGATCAACAAGCACGGTGCCGTCGATCCCCGAGTGCCGTTCGGAGGCGCGAAGCAGTCCGGCTACGGCCTCGAGTTCGGTGTCGAAGGACTCAAGCAGTTGGGCGCACCGCAGATCATCAGTTACTGATCAGCCCCCGAACCGGCGATGCCCAGCACGTTTTCTTTACCGAACGTGCCGGGCATCGCTCTGCAGTGAAAGCGCCGAACAGGGCTGCATGACAACACTTGTCGAATGTATGGACACGACTATGGCGGGCCTCCCCTCAGGGGCGGCCCGCCGCCATAGTGGTGTATCGAATGCGTACGGATGTGTGTCAGTTACCGCGAGCGATCCACTCGGCGAGGTGGGGTGATTCGGTGCCGATGGTGGTGCCATTACCATGCCCGGTCAGAACGGTGGTCTCCTCGGGGAGGGCGAAGAGCCGGTCGCGGATCGATCCGATGATGGTGGGGAAGTCGGAGTACGAGCGCCCGGTGGCACCGGGGCCGCCGGAGAAGAGGGTGTCTCCGGAGAACAGGACACCGACCTCGGGCAGGTAGAGGCACACCGAGCCTGGGGAATGCCCGGGTGTGTGGATGACCTCGATGTCGGTGCTTGCCACAGCGATCCGCTGACCGTCGTCGAGGGTCCAATGGGCGGTATCGGGGTGCGTCTGCTTCCACAGGACGTCGTCACCGGGGTGCAGCAGGATCGGCGCGTGAAGCTTGTGGCCGAGTTCGGGGGCTACGGTGATGTGGTCGTTGTGTCCGTGGGTGCACAGGACAGCGTTGACGTGGCGGCCGGCGACGGCATCGATGATGGGCTGTGCGGTGTGGGCGGCGTCGATGACCACGACGTCGGCGTCGTCACCGATGAGGTAGATGTTGTTCTCGACTTCCCATGATCCGCCGTCGAGTTCGAATACCCCTGTGGTGACCACTCGTTCGATCCGCATACCGCCTGCGTTGACGAGTGTTTCGACGTTCACGGGACGACGACCGATCGAAGGACCTCGCCGGCGTGCATGCGGTCGAAGGCTTTTTCGACGTCGCCGAGGTCGATGCGTTCGGTGACGAATTTTTCCAGCGGGAGACGGCCTTGCATGTGTAGGTCGACGAGGGTGGGGAAGTCGCGTTCGGGTAGGCAGTCGCCGTACCAGGAGGACTTGAGTTGTCCTCCGTGGGAGAAGAAGTCGAGCAGTGGCATCTCGACGCGCATGTTCGGGGTGGGGACGCCGACGAGGACGACGGTGCCGGCGAGATCGCGACTGTAGAAGGCTTGCTTCCAGGTTTCGGGGCGTCCGACGGCGTCGATGACGACATCGGCTCCGTGGCCGCCGGTGAGATCTTTGACGGCGTCGATCGGGGCGGTGTGGGAGGCGTTGACGGTGTGGGTGGCACCGAGTTCTTGTGCCCAGGCGAGTTTGGTGTCGTCGCGGTCGATGGCGATGATGATCGACGCTCCGGCGAGGGCTGCTCCTGCGATGGCGGCATCTCCGACGCCGCCGCAGCCGATGACGGCGACGGAGTCTCCGCGGGTGATGTTGCCGGTGTTGACCGCTGCTCCGAGGCCGGCCATGACGCCGCAGCCGAGGAGTCCGACGACGGCGGGGTCGGCGGTCGGGTCGACTTTGGTGCACTGTCCTTCGTGGACGAGTGTTTTGTCGGCGAACGAGCCGATGCCGAGGGCGGGGGTGAGTTCGGTGCCGTCGGTGAGGGTCATCTTCTGTGAGGCGTTGTGGGTGTCGAAGCAGTACCAGGGGCGGCCGCGTTTGCAGGCGCGGCATTCTCCGCAGACCGCGCGCCAGTTGAGGACTACGAAGTCGCCGACGGACACGTGGGTGACTGCGTCGCCGATGGTGTCGACGATGCCGGCGGCTTCGTGGCCTAGCAGGAATGGAAATTCGTCGTTGATGCCGCCGTCGCGGTAGGTCAGGTCGGTGTGGCAGACCCCGCAGGCCTGAATCTTCACGACGACGTCGTGGGGGCCGGGGTCGGGGATGACGATGTCGACGAGCTCGACTTCGGCGTCCTTGGATCGGGCAATAACGCCGCGGACATTTTCAGGCATGGGCTTCTTTCTGCAGTAGGAGCCGAGCATTCTCGGGCGGAATTCCGTTGCGGCGGTAAGGCCGTCACCGTGTTGCGGCGCGCATCAACGCACCGAAGTCCGGAGCATTCAAGGTCTGGTGCAGTCGACGCAGGCTGTCGTCGAGCTCACCGCGATGGTCGTAATCGTCGTTGTGGCCTTTCTGAGCCCCTAGGTCAGAGTCGACGCAATCTCGTACCGTCCGAGGTCGAATCGGGAGAGTTCGGCGTGATCAGTGCCTTCGGTCATGTCGGCGAGGATGCTGCCGATGACCGGGGCGTAGCGGAATCCTCGGCCGTTGCAGCCGGCACCGAGAACGACGCGTTCGTGGGCGGGGTGACGACCGATCAGCCAGTGGCCGTCTTCGGATTCGGTCCACATGCACACTGTCGTTGCCACCGGGTCGCCGGTGATCTCGGGGAGACGGGAGCGCACGAAGGACAGCACTGTGTCGAGGTCGGCCTGGGTGACATCCTGCGAGAGGGAGTCGGGGTCGATGACGTTGCCCTTGCCGGGGACGCTGACCTTGAATGTGCCGTCGGGTTCGGGGCACCCGTACGACGGTGCCGAATCGTCGCCGGCCGGTGCAGCCACGTACAGCGACGGCAATCGGGGTGCGGCGGGATCGATCGCGAAATTCGCCAGAACCTGGCGCTCGACACGGGTGGGGAAGTCCAGTCCCAGTACGGAATTGGAGAAGGCACCGACGGTGACGACGAGGCGGTCCGCCTCGTATCGGCCTGCTGCGGTCGTCACGACGACACCGTGATCGTCGGCGGTCCAGTCCAGCACCTTCTCGCCGTACTTGACCTGTACGCCGGCCTCGCGGCCGAGTTGCTGCATCGCGTGGATCGAGGGCTGTACCTGCGAGACTGCTGCGTTGGGCTCCCAGACCGCCAACTCGCCGTCGGCGATCCGAACGCGCGGGAAGCGGGCACGAGCATCGTCACCGGTGAAGATCTCGTGTTCGAAGGGGGAGGCCTCGAGGTTTCTCAGTGTGTTGTCGAACCACTTCGAACCGGGGGTGCCCACGAAGACGTTGCCGGTCGTCTTCATCACTTCGATGCCCGTACGGTCGGCGATCGTCTTCCAGGCAGCGAACGCCTTCTGGGTCAGCTCGACGTATTCGGGTCCGGTGCTGTTGGACTGGCGCGCGAGTCTGGTTGCGCCCGCGTGAGATCCGTGTGCGTGCGGGGGAGTGAAGGCATCGATCGCGAGGACCTTGTGTCCGCGCTCGGCGAGCTGCCAGGCGGTGGAGCTGCCCCACGTTCCTGCTCCGATGATGATTACGTCAAAGCGCGACATCGCCGCCACTCTCCTTCTGTCGAGGTGTTGCTGTGGAGTTGGCTCGGACGAGCCGACGAGCAGTGTTCGCGGTCTGCTCTGCGTGCGTTGGGATGCGCGCGATGCGAAAGCAGGACCACCGAGGACATCGAGTGAGCTCGCTCACTCCGTAGCGCTCAGTTTAGGTCCACGTCGACAATTGTCAAGACGGAGAGATCTATTTTTGAACTAACCGTACAAATTATTGCTCTCGGAGGTGCCGTTCAGGCGACGGTGTGTCGATGCGACAGTCCGCGGACCAGTGCGTCGAGCCCGGCCAGCAGATCGTGAGCGGTTGCACGCCTACGCGCGATATCGGTCAGAGCCCACCGCATGGCACCGACGATGAGGGTGGCCAGGGCATCCGGGTTGTCGGTACCGATCTCTCCGCGAGCGGCCGCATGTGCGAGATCCTCGGAGATCAGGCCGATCCACACGCTCGAGGCATGCCCACGGACCGGGTTCACAGCCTGATCGAGTGCCGGGTCGTCGATCGAATAGAACCTGCCCTGCAGTGGGCGCTCGGCGACGTCGAACAGGGCTCGGGCCAGGGCCTGGATGTGGTCTGCGAAGTCGCCGGGCTCGCTGTAGACGACGGCGGCACGTTCGAGGAGCTCGGTGTTGATCTGCTCGTAGAGCTCGCGGAAGAGTTCTTCTCGCCCCTGGGGGAAGTAGGTGTAGACCGTCACCTTCGACGCTCCCGCCAAGGCTGCGATGGCTTCGACAGTGGCGCCGCCATACCCGACCTCGGCAAAGACCTCCAGTGCTGACTGCAGCAGCTCTTGCCGCGTGCGGATCTTGTTTCGCTCGCGGAGCGAGAGTGTGCCTGCCGCTGAACCTTTCGCCATCCGCACTCCTGGGTCCGTGTCGCTGGTCGCGCCGATCGAATGACCGAAAACGTATCACCCGTTCAGTTTGCGTCCGGGTGTTACAGGTTTCACAGTATCCGTTCGTAAAGAGAACTGTATGCGCAGAAATACGAGTTCTGTGCGCGGATGTCCATGGCGCAGGTCACACTCCGGCCGCATAGTGGTGCGACTGCGCGCCGCACCGAGGAATCGACGCCGACTCCAGCGAGGTGTGCAGCGCGCTCGTCCACGCCGCCCATCTCTGTGCGCAACCGAAAGTGGGAGCAACGAATGAAGCTCGACGGAAAGACGGCCCTGGTCACCGGTGAAGGAACCGGCATCGGTGCGGCAATAGCCCAGCGGTTGGCCGACGATGGTGCCGCAGTCTGCCTGGTGGGCCGCCGCGGCGGGCGGCTCGACATCGTGGTCAACAAGCGGGCATCGGCCCCTTCGGATCGATCGAGGACTGCGATCTGGGTGAATGGACGGCGGATACACTCTGCTCGATGTTTCGACACTGGCGTTTCGCGACCAGTAGAGCCGATGACCTGCCGCCGACCTTATCGAGTGCAGCTCAGCACACGAACAGACGCCGGCTGGAACCATCCGCGTTGTTTCATCGATGTAAAGATTGAACGACCCATGCAAAAATATTCCGCACCGTCTTGCTTCTGTGAGATGTGCGACATATGTTCGGAGAAGTCCTCCACTCCGGCCCGTTCGATCCAGCTCATCGAACAACCCGCCACGGTCCAGCGCGACGTCGACCCGGTCCGGATGCCCGACCTGCTCTCCAGCTCGGCACCGATATCTCGACGCGAGCAGTCAGCGCTCTTTCCGAACACACCGAACAGGAATCCCGGCCATGCCCGAAGCCTCACCCGTCAGCGCATCCGACACTCTCAAGCATGCAGAAGCCGTTCTCGCGCTGGCGCTTCCACGCTTCGGGCTTCCGGCGGACCTGATCCCCGAACAGCTCCCGGTATCGGAAAATGTGTCGTACCGGATTCGGCCCGACGGAGCGCCTCCGGTGGTAGCCCGTATCAGTCGTCCCGGTGGGCACGATCTGCGTGTCCGCGAATCCGAACTCGCTTGGCTCGCCAGCCTGGGGCAATCCTCCGAATCGTTGGTACCTGCAGTGCATCTGTCCACGGACAGCAAGATGGTCATCACCGTCCGTCCGCCCGGATCGGACCTGGACTACCACGTCAGCTTCTTCGAGTGCGTGAGCGGTGAGCACCCCGACGAGGACGACTTCGCCGCGGTGATGCCCAAACTCGGGACCATCACCGCACACCTGCACGAGCACTCGACGCAGTGGACGCGTCCGCAATGGTTCAGCCGCCCAGACTGGGATTTCGACGCCGCGTTCGGTCCCGCAGCCCGCTGGGGAGACTGGCGCGCAGGGGTCGTCGAGACCGACCAGATCGAACAGCTCACCCGGGTGCGATCGTTCGTTCGCGACCGGCTGCACTCCTACGGGTCCGGATCCGACCGATACGGACTCATTCACGCGGACCTGCGTGCAGCGAACCTGCTGGTCGACGGCGATCGCTGTCGCTTGATCGACTTCGACGACTGCGGACCCGGCTGGTTCATGTACGACCTGGCAACGGCACTGACCTTCGCCGAAGACCACCCCCAGGCGCCGGATTTCATCGACGCTTGGCTGCAGGGCTACCGGTCGGTGCGCGAACTACCCCTCGAGCACGAACGCGAAATAGACACCTTCCTACTGATGCGGCGCATGCTCACCATCGCATTCCTGGGCAACAACCCCGACATCGCGGTCAGCCGCGAGATGCTCCCCGGCCTGGCTCAGCGCACCTGCGACTGGTCCGACGCCATACTGACCCGAGACGCGGCGAGCCTGTGATCGACCGCGACCTCCAGGCCCCGTTCACCGTGCCCGCAGGAGCCATCGAAATCATCCTTGTTCGGCACGGATCCTCCAGTGCCACAACCGATGGCGTCTTCCTCGACGGGCATGCAGATCCGCCCCTCTCGTCCGGCGGCGTCACTCAGGCCGCCGCTGTTGCACACCGACTACGCGCCCTCGACCCCGCCCGCACGGCCCTGTTCGTCACCACGCTGCGCCGCACGGCGCAGACCGCCGAACCCACCGCCGCCGCCCTCGGAATCGCCCCCACGGTGATCGCGGACCTGCGCGAAGTCTGCCTCGGCGACTACGAGGGAAGCGAGTACGAACACCGCCGCCGCGCCGCGGACCCACTGCTCGAGCGAGTCTTCGCCGACGAGCGATGGGACCTGATCCCCGGTGCCGAAAACGCCGAGACCTTCCGCGCCCGCGTACACCGCGGCCTCGACACGATCGTTCACACGACACCTGCGGGATCGACCGCCGTGGCCTTCGTCCACGGCGGAGTCGTCGCCGAGATCTGCCGATCCACCACCGGCAGCCGTCCCTTCGCGTTCGTCGACGTCGAAAACGGCTCCTTCACCCGCATCGTCCACCACGCCGATGGCGCATATCGCCTGCGCACATTCAACGACACCACCCACCTCACCCCTGCCGACGAGACCGCACAACGGTCACACCCGGCGCACGCCCACAGCAGCGCTACCAGCGCCGCACATTCCTGAACGAGTCGTTCACGATATGACCGACAGCTATTGACAATGACCTACTAACGCATGAAGATAGCGATGCGTTCAGTGATCTGAATCACTCTTCTCGTCCGACGGTGGTAGCCGCCCGCACGGCCCACCCCTGCCGGTGCCTGTACCCGCCGTCGCACGTTCACGCTCGACTTCACTCAACCTCGGAGTCCCAATGTCCACCACCCAGCCGTCCACCTCCAGCAACTCTCCCGATCCCACTGCCGCCGGTACCGCCGAGCGCGGGGGATTGCGGCCCGGTCGCCTCGGCGTCACCGCGATCATCTTCTTCGTCGTCGCAGCTGTCGCCCCCATGGCCGCCATCGTCGGCGCATCCCCCGTTGTCTTCTCTGCAAGCGGCTCCAGCGCACCGACGGTGTACCTGCTGGCCGCACTGCTGTTCGTTCTGTTCGCGTCGGGTTACGTGGCCATGAGCCGACACATCACCAACGCCGGTGGATTCGTCGCCTACATCGCCCGCGGGCTCGGAGCCCGGGTCGCCACCGCCGGTGCAGGCCTGGCGATCTTGTTCTACGGCACCCTGCAGGCAGCATTGTGGGCACTGTTCTCCGTTTTCGCCCACGACACCATCGCCAGCAAACTCGGCATCGACATTCCTCGTGCGTTGATCATGTTCGTTGTCCTGGTGGCCGTGACCGGACTGACCATGCTCGGCATCGATCTGAGCTTGAAGGTGCTCGGCGTCCTGGTCGCGCTCGAAATCGTCGTCTTCGTCATCCTCGATGTCACCATCATCGCCGGCGGCGGTGCAGCAGGAAATTCTGTTACCGCCTTCGATCCGTCCGCACTCGCTGGCCCCGGATTGGGAGTGGCATTCCTGTTCGCGTTCGCGTGCTTCACCGGATTCGAGGCGACAGTGGTGTTCTCGGAAGAGGCCAAAAACCCGCGCCGGACCATCCCGCGCGCGATCTACGGATCCATCGCCTTCATCGGGTTGTTCTACGCGGTCACCACGTGGGCCCTGGGCAATGCGGTCGGTAACGAGACCGTCCAGGCCGCAGCAACCGAAGACCCCGCAGGTTTCGTCTTCGCCATAGCCCAGCAAGAAGTCGGCACCTGGCTCGCCACGACACTCGAAATCCTCGTCGTCACCAGCTTCATCGCCATGCTCATCGGCTTCCAGAACATGTTCGCCCGCTACCTCTACGCCCTCGGGCGTGCAGGAGTCCTCCCGCACCGACTCGGTACGGCGACCTCGACGTCCGGCACCCCGCGCACCGCCGCAGCCGTGGTCGGGATCGTCGTCGGCATCGTCTTGATCGGATTCGAGCTCGCGGGCGCAGACGCGTACACTGTCACCTACAGTTGGTTGCTCGCTCTTGGCACCACCGCCCTGATCGTCATCCTGATCATGACCTCGATCTCGATCTTCGCCTTCTTCGCCCGCACCAAGCTCGAAACCAACCCGTGGACCACCAAGATCAGCCCGGTCCTGGCGGTCATCGGCTTCGCCTACGTCGCCTACCTTGCGGTGAGTAACTACGACGTGCTGCTCGGCGGCCAAGGCGGCATCGCGCAATGGCTACTTCTGCTCATCCCGGTCTTTGCGATCGCCGGATTCCTTTGGGCGACAATCCGTCCCAGTGTCAATTACGAAGCGGAACTAGTTTGACACAGCCTATCTGCATAGAGCCTCCGGCCTCCGATTCGGGTCGGAGGCTCTACGTGGTCACGCGACTTGACCAGAACGGGTGCCAATTCTGCCGAAACCCATGCATCCGACGAATTCGTCGGATGCATGGATTGCTGTCTTGGGTCACGCCGACACGACGCGCGCGGCTGCGTCAAGAATTGAGGAACTCCTACTCGGCTGCGTCTACCACTGCGATTCGCTCCGTGCCAGTAACTTCGCTGCCCAGTCAATGCCGTCGCAACAACACACCAGTGGCAGCCGCAGCGAGCGCAAGACTTGCCGCGACCACGACCATGACTGCGGTGTAACCGGAGTCGTAGGCCTGGCCGGCTGCACGAGAGAGCTGGTCTGCGATGGCAGGGTCTTGCGCGGCAATCGAGAGTGCGCTGTCTATGCTGTCGCGCGCGCCCTGATCAGTGCCGTTCGGTAGCCCGATGCGGGAGGTGAACACAAAAGAGACCTCCAAGCATCGCTATCGGCAAGGATCCCAGCGATCATCGAGACGAGAATGTCTGCTTCGAGTGGCGAGGATTAGGCGACCAGCTAGAATCGTTGGGTCGTTACCAGTTGTATTCCGCCATAGTGAACATGGCGAAGCCGGCAGCCAGGACGCCCGAGAGGAAGGCGGGGTTCCGGAAGACGCCGAGGACCAGGAGTGGATATGAAAGACGTGCCTGTCGTCGCACGAACAAGGTCGCACTCAGCCCGACTGCCGCGGCAGACAGCAAAACTGTCCAGCCCGAGCCTTCGACTTTCACCAACTCCTTGATCCCGACGACGAGGCCCGCCAGTGCTACCAAAGGGGAGTGCCCGGGCTTTGGTTGACATCTAACCTGTGAGGTTCGCTTCTCACGGTGGAAGGCTGTTCACCATGCCGAAAGGGCGCAAGGAGGCTCGGTGCGAACGGATCGTACATTCGGATCGCGCTAGCTAGTTCCAATCCGCAAATTTTGCATATACGCTGTCGTACAACGGGTTATGAGGTTCCATCGGGGCGGGGCATGCGGTGACAACCCCGCAATGGAGTCGTTCTTCGCACTCGCCTACAAGAACGTCCTCGACCGCCAGCGGTGTTCGACCCGCGAGCAACTACGGCTGGCGATCGTGACATGGATCGAGAAGGCCTATCACCGCAAACGTTGATCGCGACGCCTCGGTGAGCTCATCCCGATCGAGTTCGAGACAGTCAACCGGACCGCACACTCGGCCTGCAGCACTCAACCCCGACAGTCAACTGAACTCGGGGCGGTCCCCCTGCCATGCCAGCTCTGTTCGCTTGCGCCTGGACTGAGACTGTATCAACGTCTCCTCAACATGGCGTCTCATGACCAGCCTGGCGACTTCTACCTCCTGGCGGAGGGAGCCATACGTGTGGTATCTCACGTAGATGAAGACACCGCCCTCCGATCTCCCCTCGGAACGTTCCAAGGTAGGCGCGGGGGCAGAAGCGGGTCGCTGTGTGCTGGTTGTAGATGATGACGAGAGCATTCGTACAGTTGTCAGATGGCAGCTGAACGATTCGGGATTCGGGGTCATCGAGGCGGACGACGGTGCTATGGCTTTACGGCTTATGGCACACGATCAACCTTTGCTCATTGTGCTGGATTTGTCGTTGCGCGCAGTAGGTGGTCTCGACGTCCTTCGTGAAATTCGCTCCGGACGTGCGGGGGTGCCACGCGACTTGCCCGTGATCATATTGTCGGGGCGTAGTGGGGAAACGGACCGAATAGTCGGACTCGACCTCGGAGCGGACGATTATCTGGTCAAACCGTTTTCGCCGGGGGAGCTCGCCGCGCGGATACGGTCGCTCCTTCGCCGGGCCGCGCCGTTCACCGCCCCGCAAGTGATGTCGATCGGGTCGCTACGAATCGAAGTCCCGAGTCGTGAAGTCAGTGTTGCCCGCAAACGGGTGGAATTGACAGTCAAAGAATTCGACCTGCTGTTGTTCTTGGCAACACACCCACGTCAGGTTCTTACGCGTCGTCAACTGATCGAGGGTGTGTGGCATTCAGGTGACTTCTTGGGCGAGGCCACCGTAACCGAGCACGTTCATCGTCTGCGGAACAAGCTGGGTCGAGACCCGGGTGTTCCACCGATACGCACTGTGCGTGGCGTGGGTTATCACTTCGACGGCCCCTCGGTCCCACGATGAACGGGATTGGGCCCTCGCACGTGGACGAGAGCAGCATTCTGAGTTCGTTCGACATGTCCTATCTGATGGACCAGCAAATGAAAATTCTCGAGATGGTCGCCGCAGCGATGCCGGTGCAGCAAACACTGGATGCGGTCCTCACCGCACTCGAATGCTTGATGACGGGTGCTCGATGTTCGATATTGTTGGTCGCGCCGTCAGGTCTTTCGCTTCACCACGGTGCTGCTCCAAACCTGCCTTCGGAGTATCTACAAGCTATCGAGGGCCTCAGGCCCGGCCCGCGTTCGGGATCCTGTGGAGTGGCTGCGCATTACGGTAAAACCGTTGTCGCACAGGACGTTCGAACTGACTATCGGTGGGTGGATTTTCGAGACATCGCCGTCGCCTCCGGTCTGATTGCATGCTGGTCCACGCCGATTGCAGATCCCTCCGGGCGTACTGTCGGCACTTTTGCCGTCTACCACAGCGCTCCGCACCGGCCGACTGCCAGAGAGCGACAATTGGTAGACAGATTCACCTACCTTGCAGCGGTCGCACTCGAACATGGCCGCTTACTCGGGGACCTGATCGAGAGCGAGGAATTGTTCCGACGATCATTCGAGGATAACCCAGCGGGTGCGGCTCTGTTGGATCTTGATTGGGTATTCGAGCGCGTAAACACATCGTTCGCAAAGCTCGGTGGCTACCGCACTCAGGAACTGGTTGATCGACGACTCGAATCGGCGTTGCAATTCAACAGCTCTTCTGAGAAGCGGATTCATGCCTTACTCGCTGACGGCGATGTATTTTGCGTGACGGAACAGATGGCGGTGATTCGGAAAGATGGTGGGGAAGTACCCGTTGAGGCGACCTTCTCGTTGGTGCGTGGCCGCGATAACTCCCCAGTACGATTTGCATTGAACCTGGTCGACCTCACCGAAAGACTGTCGGCCGACGAAGCGAGAACGGAGCGAGAGCGTGCTGAAGTTGCGCGCCAGGTCGCCGAGTCCCACAGCTCGGCAAAATCGGATCTTCTCACCTCGGTCAGCCACGAAGTCCGAACACCATTGCAGGCGATAAAAGGCTTCACCGAACTCTTGCGTACGCTGACCTTGGACGGGGAACGCCGGGAAGAAGCCCTGGCCCGCATCGATTTCGCCGCCGACCACGTCCTAGGTTTGGTCACCGACGTCCTCGACATCAGCCGGATCGAAGCCGGTGTACTGCCACTGAAAATCGAGCGCATTCTCGTCGCCGAAACGGTTTATGACATCGCCAGGCTGCTCTCTGCGTTGGCGGACACGCGTAGCATCACGGTAAATGTCTCGATCGAGGCGTCGATCGAAGTGTGGGCAGACCTTGGCCGCTTGCGCCAGGTTCTTTTGAACGTGATCGGAAATGCTCTTCGCTACGGACAGGCTGGGGGAACGATAGAGATATCAGCAGTTTCCGGCACGTCGATGACGGCGATTACCGTCTTGGATGATGGTGAGGGCATACCGCAGGACTATCTTCCGCATTTGTTTACGCCGTTCTCGCGTGGAGGTCATGACCGGGGTGCCGGGGCGGCCGTCGACGGCTACGGTCTCGGGTTGATGCTGTCGCACGGCCTGATCACAGCAATGGGAGGGAATTTGACCGCGCGGAATTGCAGCGGAGGGGGCGCCGCATTTGATATTGCACTGCGGTCCGCTCATCGCAGGAACTCCCCGGCCGGAACGCCGATATCCGAGATCGGCGTCGACTTCTAGCGCGGCGACGCCGGATCGAAACCGTGGACGCCGGACAACAAAGACATCGTGTGATGCCCAACCCCGAGACTCGCAGCCTTGCACAGGTCTTCGATCGTGTCGACGTCGCAGCTCAAACCGCGACCGAAGCCGCCGAGTTCGGTGATACTCGAATTACGATGACGGTTGGCCGATCCCGGTCCGAACTTCGTCCGCAGGTCTATCGCCCTGCGGGCGGTGACGCATGTGGTTCCGTCGCCCTGCGAGTCCGGGTGAAATGAACGGTCGTGTTTACGCGCCTCCTGCAGCATCCGGTCGAGTTCGCTGACCTGCAGCGCCGGAAGATCAGGCAATACTGCCAATACATGGCCGTGGTGGCCGACGTCCCTACCCCAATTACGAGCGCATTCGATGGCCGAGTCGATCCCAGTTCCCGGTTCCAGCACCACAGCGCACCCGAAAGCATGTCGCTGTACAGCGAGATCCGGCGTAGTCACCACAACGCTACGTATCTCGTTCGAGGACATGAGCACTTCCAAGACATCCTTGAGGAAGGCGATTGCGTATCCCTCACGGTTGGGCACGGCCAACCGAGATTTGGCTTCAGACAATCGACGAATAGGAACGATCGCCATCCAGCTCGGAGCGGTCATGACGGGTGACTCCGGAAGCATGTACTGGGAAATTCGACGGTTCGCAGGCGCGGTGCGAGATCCTTCTCGAACAGTTCGAGGAACCGCTTCTGATCGTGTCCGGGCGCGTGGAATACCAGGTGGTTCAGGCCGGCGTCGGTGTACTGCTTGATCTTCTCGACGGCCTCGTCCGGGTCCGATGCCACGATCCAGCGCTTGGCGACCTGCTCGATCGGCAGCTCGTCGGCGGCCTTCTCCATCTCCATCGGGTCGTCGATGGAGTGCTTCTGCTCCGGCGTCAGAGACAGCGGAGCCCAGAAACGGCAATTCTCCAGTGCCAGTTCGGGATCGGTGTCGTAGCTGATCTTGATCTCGATCATCTTGTCGATCTCGCCGGCGTCACGCTCTGCCTTGCCTGCACCCTCTTCGACGGCGGGGAGAAGCTTGTCGGTGTAGAGCTCCATGCCCTTGCCCGACGTGCAGATGAAGCCGTCGCCCGCGCGCCCTGCATACCGCGCGACGACGGGGCCGCCGGCCGCGATGTAGATGGGGATACCGCCCTCGGGAACGTCGTAGATCGACGCGCCCTTGGTCGTGTAGTACTCGCCCTTGAAGTCCACGCGATCGCCGAGCCACAGCTCGCGCATCAAGCGAACCGACTCCCGCAGTCGTGCGAAACGCTCCTTGAACTCCGGCCATTCGCCGGTGAACCCGGTGGCGATCTCGTTGAGCGCCTCACCGGTTCCCACTCCGAGCATGATGCGCCCGGGATACAGGCAGCCCATCGTGGCGAACGCCTGCGCGATGACCGACGGGTTGTAGCGGAACGTCGGCGTCAGAACGGACGTCCCGAGCTGGATCGTCTTCGTGCGCTCGCCGACAGCCGTCATCCAGGCAAGGGAAAACGGCGCATGCCCACCCTCGTGTCGCCACGGCTGGAAGTGGTCACTGACAGTCGCGGAATCCATGCCGTGCTGCTCTGCGAGCACACCGAGCTCGACCAACTCACGCGGCCCGAACTGCTCCGCCGATGCCTTGTACCCGAGCTTGAGACCCTGCGCCATGCTAACTCCTCGATACGTCCAGTTGGTTGGGCCGACAACCGGTACAGGTTGTTCATCGACCAGGTTCACTGTGTTCTGGGAAATCTGGATGCCGCGAAGTTCACGTACCAAGCCACAGCTGTCGGGTTGTCCACCGACGCAATGTTGACGGCACTGCTTATAGACCGGCCAACCAAAATCTTCTTTATCGGCATCTCGAGCTTTTTGCCGTTCAGTGTTCGTGGAATCGCAGGTGCTTCGATTATTTCGTCCGGAACGTGCCGGGGCGACAGCCGGTTCCTCAATGCGTCTGTGATGTGACGTCGAAGCTTGTCATCGACGTGCTGACCTTCGGCGGGAACTACGAACAGCCCGAGCCAGTACTCGTCGTCGGGCAGGTCGAGACCGACCACCACTGAATCTGCTATCTCGGGCATGCCGTCGATCACGTTATAGAAGTCCGAACTTCCCAAACGGACGCCCTGCCGGTTGAGGGTCGAGTCGGAGCGACCATGAACACTGATGCTTCCGTCTCCGTGGACCGTTACCCAGTCGCCGTGCCTCCATACGGCCGGCCATGTGTCGAAATAGGACTCCCGATACCTCGAACCGTCCGGGTCATTCCACAGCCACAGTGGCATCGATGGCATTGATTCGGTTATAACGAGATCTCCGACCCCGTCGATTACGGATGTCCCGTCGTCGCTCCATGCGGCGGCAGCCACGCCAGCAATTCGGCCCCCGATTCGGCCAGGCCGAACTGGGGTGTACGCGTTCGAACCGACGAAAGATCCTGCTATGTCGGTGCCGCCGCTGGTGGAATCGATCTGGATCGTTGGGCCAAGGTGCTCGATTACCCACTGGTAGTCGGCGACCGGCAGCGATGAGCCGCTCACCATCAGATGGCGTAGCGATGTCAGGTCACCGAAGTCCCTGGGCGACTCACTAGTAGTCGAACGAGCAGACGCGGATACTACGGCGGCACCGAGCAGCATCACGTGTGTGCGTGTACGGGCTGCGATATCCCATACCGCGCCGGCGGGATACCCGGGGCTTCCTTCGTACAAGACGATGCTTGCGCCCTGAGACAGTGCGCCGAGTTGCATGTTCCACAGAGCCCAGCCAGTTGATGTGTAGGTGAACAGACGGTCACCGTCGCGGAGTGCGCAATAGAGCCCTGACCACTTCAGACTCTCCAGGACGATCCCTCCGTGACCGTGGACCAGGCCTTTGGGCAGTCCAGTGGTTCCCGAACTGAACAGCACCCAGAGTGGATGCGAGAATTCGACCTGCTCGAACTCGAGGGGCGCATCGCGACCGACCGCATCTGCCCACGGGGTCGAGCCGGCAGGCGGCCATCGGTCGTACAGATAGGGAACATGCACCACACGGCGCAGGGAGGGAAGATTGTCGCGCAATTGCGCGACTACATCACTTCGGTCGATGTCCTTGCCGTTCCAGTGGTACCCATCTGCTGCGATCAGAACAGTAGGTTCGAGCTGCGATAGGCGACTTATCGTGCCGTCCGGGCCGAAATCGGGGGAGCAACACACCCATACAGCGCCCACTGCCGCTGCTGCGAGAAGGCCGATGACTGCGTGTTCGGTGTTTGGTAGATATGCGGCGACGCGGTCCCCTGGGCGGATTCCCTCACGTCGAAACCACCCTGCCAGTGCGGCCACGGAACGTTTCAATTCGGCGAATGTGATGGTCCGATCCAGTACTGTTCCTTCGGAGGCGCAAATGAGTGCGGTATCGCTGTTTCGCCCGCGTAGGAGCATGTTTTCAGCCCAGTTCAGGTGGGCTCCGACGAACCACCGTGTGTCAGGCATCGGACGGCCGGTGCGCACCTGAGTCCAACGCTGCGAGAATGCGACACCGTAGTAGTCGGCTATGGACACCCAGAACTCGTCCAGGTTCTCGACCGACCACGACCAGAAGGATTCGTGGTCCTGAAAGTGGTGCCCGGTAGTGGATTCCAGCCAGTTCAGATACTCACGCAGGGGTGACTCGGCGATACTCTCGGCGGTCGGGCTCCACACGACGTCCGGTGAGACGGCTCCGGCCTGGGTGTTACCGGTGCCTTGACGATGCTTCATACGGTCGAATCTAGGGCTGCGTTCGCTGAAAGGACAAACACAGGCTCCGTAGTTGTTGATTTGTTGAGTTTCACATGAGAGTGCATTGACTCGAGCGAAGTACCGTCAGGTAGGAGAAACGAAACTTCGTTTCCGCATTTACTTTCCCTGCGAGGAGTACCACCGATGAAGCTGGCTCTCTATCTACCGAATTTTCGAGATCACGTGACTTTGAAAGAGCTAGAGGACCTCACGGCTCTCGCTGAAGCACTGGATTTCGATTCGGTGTGGACTCTCGATCGTATCGTGGTGCCCGAGGCTTCGGATCGTGTCCAATTGGAATACCCATTCGGCATGATGACTGATCTCCCAAACGGGCTGCCGGTAATTTCGCGCGGTAAGTGGTTTCAAGGCATGACCCTGATACCGTGGCTCGCTGCGAAGACCGAGAAGCTAAGAATCGGTATGAGTATCATCGACACTCCGTATCGCTCGCCGGGCGTCCTGGCCGCGGAGCTGGCAACACAAGACCATCTCGCCAACGGACGGCTCAATGTCGGGGTGGGGGCTGGGTGGATGCCGGAGGAGTTCGCTGCGGCGAGCGTCTCGCATCTCTTCCCGCGGCGGCACGGACACGTTCGCGAAACAATTGAAATCATGCAAGGTATTTGGTCGAACGAATTGTTCGAGTACCACGGAGAATTTGCCGACTTTCCGTTGTCCGGGTTCGGGCACAAGCCAATCCAGAAGCCGGGACCGCCGATCTACTTTTCAGGGCTGAAGGATCCCAAGCGCTCGGCTAGACGAATCGCCAAATACGGTCTGCAAGGGTGGATCGGTATTCAAGATTCGCCTGAAGACATCGCCCGTTGGCGCGGGGAGATGAAGCGGGAGCTGAACGAGCTGGGCCGAGACTTCCCAACCGGGTTCGACATGTGCAGCATGATCTGGTTCACAATTACTGATGAAGAGACAGATCAGACGCCGGCAGGTAAGGCAACCAACTTGTTGACCGGAACCGCGCAGCAGATCGAAGACCGCCTCAAGCGTTACAAGGAGGCCGGAATGACAATGCCCATTCTGTGGCCACCGTTCCGGGACGTACCGACATCCAAGACGATCGACGATCTCAAGCGTTTGGTCGAGGAAATCATGCCCAAAGTCGACGCGAGCTGACTGGTCGATGTACCTGACATCAGCAGTAGCACCGGAGACGGAGTGCGTACACTTTGTCTGACATCTCAGCTTCATCTGAATGTCCCAAATCTCCTGCCCCCTCTGCGATGCGACGAGTGTTGCGTCGTGCCCGTGATGGAGTGTCTCTCAACGTCGACGAAGCCACGGTGTTGTTGCATGCTCGCGGTGACGACCTGGTCGATCTGATGGCGTCGGCGTCCCGGGTTCGCGATGCCGGGTTGGAGTCGGCGGGCCGGCCGAAGACGGTGTCGTATTCGCGCAAGGTGTTCGTGCCGATCACGCGGTTGTGCCGCGACAAGTGCCATTACTGCACGTTCGTCACGGTGCCGGGCAAGCTCAACGCGGCCGGGCACGGGATGTTCATGGATCCCGACGAGATCATCGACGTCGCCCGCAAGGGTGCCGAGTTGGGTTGCAAGGAGGCGTTGTTCACTCTCGGGGATCGGCCGGAGGAGCGGTGGCCCGAGGCCAAGGCGTGGCTGGACTCACGCGGCTACGACTCGACTCTGGACTACGTGAGGGCCATGTCCATTCGGGTGCTCGAGGAGACCGGTCTGCTGCCGCATCTGAATCCGGGTGTGATGTCATGGCAGGAACTTTCGCGCCTCAAGCCGGTGGCCCCCTCGATGGGCATGATGCTCGAGACCACCTCGCGGAGGTTGTTCGAGGAGAAGGGGCAGGCGCATTACGGCAGTCCCGACAAGGATCCCGAGGTGCGGCTGCGGACGCTGACCGACGCGGGTCGGCTCAATATTCCGTTCACCACCGGCATCCTGGTCGGTATCGGTGAGACGTTGCGGGACAGGGCCGAGTCCATCATGGCAATTCGTAAGGTGCACAAGTCTTTCGGTCATGTGCAAGAGATCATCGTGCAGAACTTTCTGGCCAAGTCCGATACCGCGATGCGGTCGGTGCCCGACGCGGGGATGGAAGAGTTCCTGGCGACGATCGCGGTGACGCGAGTTCTCGTCGGCCCGTCGATGCGGATTCAGGCTCCGCCGAATCTGGTCGAGCCGGAGGAGACGGCAGCGTTGCTCGGCGCGGGCGTCGACGATTGGGGTGGGGTGTCTCCGTTGACGCCCGATCACGTCAATCCGGAGCGTCCGTGGCCGAATCTGGATTCGCTCGCGGAATTGTCGGCGGCGGCCGGTTACACGCTCGTGGAACGTACTGCCGCGCAGCCGCAGTACGTTCTGGCCGGCGCGCCGTGGATCGATCCGCGGATCTCGGCGCATGTGCGGGCAGTGGCGGATCCCGAGACCGGGATGGCGCGCGAGGGCGTGAACCCGACGGGTCTGCCGTGGCAGGAGCCGGACGAGGAATGGGAGTCCTCGGGACGGGTGGATCTGAACACCGAGATCGACACCGAGGGCCGCAACACCGAGACGCGCTCGGATCTGGCGAATGCGTTCGGCGACTGGGATTCCATTCGTGAGCAGGTGCGCGATCTCGCCGGTCTGGAACGAGTCGACCGCGACCTGGTGTCGGCATTGACGGCCGCGGAGAAGGACCCGGCCGGATTGTCCGATGAGCAGTATCTGGCGTTGGCGACGGCCGAGGGCCCGGGCATGGACGCGGTCGCGGCGCTCGCCGACGATCTGCGTAAGCAGGTCAACGGGGACACCGTCACCTACGTGGTGAACCGGAACATCAACTTCACCAACATCTGCTACACCGGATGCCGTTTCTGTGCGTTCGCGCAGCGCAAGGGTGACGCCGACGCGTTCACGCTGTCCACCGCCGAAGTCGCCGACCGTGCGTGGGAAGCGCACGTCGTCGGGGCCACCGAGGTGTGCATGCAGGGCGGCATCGACCCCGAACTGCCGGTGACGGGATACGCCGATCTGGTCCGTGCGGTCAAGGCGAAGGTGCCGTCGATGCACGTGCACGCGTTCTCGCCGATGGAGATCGTCAACGGGGCGTCGCGCGGTGGTCAGTCGATTCGTGAGTGGCTCACCGAATTGCGGGCCGCGGGCTTGGATTCGATTCCGGGTACCGCTGCGGAGATTCTCGACGACGAGGTGCGGTGGGTGCTCACCAAGGGCAAGTTGCCTGCGGCGGAGTGGATCGAGGTGATCACCACCGCACACGAGGTGGGGCTGCGGTCGAGCTCGACGATGATGTACGGCCACGTCGACAATCCGTCGCACTGGGTCGGGCATTTGAACGTGCTCAAGAAGATCCAGGATAAGACGGGCGGGTTCACCGAGTTCGTGCCGTTGCCGTTCGTGCACCAGTCGTCGCCGCTGTATCTGGCGGGTGCCTCTCGGCCGGGTCCGACCAATCGGGACAACCGCGCGGTGCATGCGCTGGGGCGGATCATGCTGCACGGCCGTATCGACAACATTCAGACCTCATGGGTGAAATTGGGAATCACGGGTACACAGGCGATGCTGAACGGGGGCGCGAACGATCTGGGCGGGACCCTGATGGAAGAGACGATCTCGCGTATGGCGGGTTCGCAGAACGGTTCGGAGAAGACCGTCGCGGAGCTGCACGAGATCGCCGACGGCATCGGACGACCGGTTCGTCAGCGCACCACCACGTACGGCCCGGCACCGGCAGTGTCGGTCGCCGGCCTGATCTGACGGTCTCGAAGGTCCTCGCGGCAACCCATCGAGTTGACTGCTAACCCCTCTGAGCACATGGCGAAATGTGTTGGCAATGTTGCCTTGTCGAGGAAGTCACCGATCGGATCGCGACATCGACTTCCGGCGGGAGTATCCGCGCACAATTCCCCTTCCGCGAATACTCCCGCACGAGCTGACAACACGACCGGTCGATCGAGGTCAGCGCCCGAACCAGTTGCTGCGAGCTCCTACTCTGCGTGTGCCATCTTGACGTCGCTCTGATCACCCGCGCTGGTTCGTGCGCGAGGGCAGGAGTTCACATAGGTGCCGAGTAAGTCGACCTTGTACCCATCGGGATATTCCTTTTCGACCAAGGTCTGTGCGAGTGAGGTGAGCCCGTCTGTCAGGGGATCCAATTTTGCGTAGAGACCCATCAATTTCCGACTGAGCTTTTTGGCGCGGGGGCTTGGCAGGTCGTATCCACAATTGGTGATCAATCGATCGTCGGGCCCGACGGAAAGGAAAAACGCTAGGAGCGGTCGGTGCAGGATCCGCGGGTATTCCTTCAGTACATAATCGACCAAGCTGTCTGCGAGGCGTTTGTTTTGCGGCTCGTACGCAATTTGTGCGTTCAAGTAGTCCGTGCAGAAGGTTTCCATCGCTTCGAGCGTTTCTGGATATGGCATCTTCTTCTCACCGCCGTACATATGACGACCACGAAGCCTCGCGAACGCGACTGCCGCAAGCTTCTCCTTTTCGGTGACTGGTCGCCATCCGTACGTTTCGGCGTACCAGATATAGGACACGGCTTCCCAGCATCCGATGAATACATAGTCCTCGGGATGAATGTCGTACTGACGATGCATCTCGTTGACTCGACGAATCGAATCCCTACCGATACCGGGGACGAACCCCGAGTCGTGATAGTGGTGATCCAGCAGAACTGTGTCCACGAGCCGCTTCTGGATCTCGTCTTCGAATTGGCGAGACTGTGTCAAGATGCGACTGATTCGCGGAACGGCGAAGGTCACGAACAACCCACCTGTGACTGCAAATGCGCTCGATGCCTTGAAGTCGTCGACGAACAATCGGTAGACTTCGACGCAGTCTTCGATGGGGTCCAGCTCTTCGATGCGGTTGAGTCTACTGTGCTTATCCTCGAGCGCCGGCGCGCCGAGTGCCGTACCCACCACACGTCGGATCCTTCGGCCTACGCGGGAACTCACAGAAAATGTGTCGGACATCGAATATTTTCCTCCTCGGCTGGGGCACCTGCAGTTCTGAATGTGAGCGGTGCCACTCGAAACAATTGTGACCGGTGTTTGCGTCTGTGAGGGTGGTTCTTCTACTCAACGTTTCCTCAACGAATAGTTCTCGCACCGAGTCGCTGGTGAACCGCATCTGAGTCATTGATTGTGCTTCGCTCATGAATCAAAACTGGAGGGCGAAAATTGCGCGTGCTCGAGCGTCTTGCCCGTGCATCGAAACTTGCGGGGCCGAAGTTCGCGCACGTCATTGGAGGGGGCGGACCCGCCGCCAATGTTGCGCAACAGCGGTGCGCATCATTGGTGGGGTGCGTGAATTTGTGCACAGCGGCGGTTGCGTTCGAGCGCAGCACAAGCTGATCGGTGCCACGGTCCTCAATTCATGTGCGGTTGGCTTGCCGCGATGTTCGCCTCTAGATTTTGCTTGCTCCGTGATCGATGGGGAGCTGAATGCCGGTGATGGTTCGCGAGTCGTCGCATGCGAGGAACAGGGCTGCGTTGGCGATGTCTTCTGGTTCGGAGATCGGCGGGTGAAACCAGTACTGTCCCATGGCTGCTTGGTACGACGGGTTGTCCTCGAAGGTCTTCTGTGCATCCTGGCCCATTGATCCCATGGCTGTACGCACCCCCCACGGGTGTATCGAGTTGACCCTGATGCGATAGGGCGCAAGCTCGATCGCAGCGCTCTTGACCAGTCCAACGACGCCAGCTTTTGCCGCGCTGTAGTGGCTTTGGCCCGGAAGCGATTTTATGCCGGCGGTAGAACTCGTGGCGATGATGGATCCGCCGTTGTCTGCCTCGATCATGGCGGGAACTGCCGCTCTCATCGTGTTGAAGACGCCGGTGAGGTTGATGTCGATCATGTCTCGCCAACGTTGGGGAGACATTTCCCAGAACCGGCCCCACGAAACGACTCCTGCGTTCGCGACGACCACGTCGAGGCGGCCGAATTCCGAAACTCCATCGCTCACCAGTGCTTCAAGTGCTTCGAGATCCCGCACGTCTGCAACACTGTAGACCGCCCGTCGGCCCAAGCTCTCGACGGCGGCGACTGTTTCGTTCAACTCTTCGACCGTTGCTGCGGGGTAGTCGGTATCTGTTGCGCGCGCGGATACGTCGACGAGTATTACGTCGGCACCGGCCTCGGCGAACTTGATTGCATGGGCGCGGCCTTGACCGCGTGCCGCTCCCGTAATAAAGGCAACTTTGTTTTCGAGCTTGTCGATCATCGATTCGTGTCCTTCATCAGACGGTGTGGTTGACGCGTGTCAAGAATGTGGAGAGTTGGCCATCACTGGCAGCATCTGCCAGGGGTCTGTCAGATTGTGACAGAATCCGGAGGAACGCGGGCCGTTTCGGACTATCGTGTGCGTATGCAGCGCGACCTCGACCCCAGCTTGCCGTCGTCCAGTCGATCGACCTCTCGGGTCACGTCGTTGCAGGTTTCGGTGGTGGCGTGCCGTTTGTTTCTTGCGCGGGGTGTCGATTCGACGACTGTTCTGGAGATTTCCAGGGCAGCGGGTGTGAGTGCTCGAACGTTTCACAGGTTCTTTCCGGCGAAATACGACTCGGTCGAGCCGGTGCTGCGTGCGGGTATGCAGCGCTACATCAGTGCTGTCGAGTCCATCGATCCGGCGATCACATCGAGTGAGGCGTTGGTCGATGCCTTGGCGGCGAGCCTGGTGGCGTCGACGGCAGATTTCACCGATATGCCGACTCGTGCTCTGTTGGAACTTGTTCTGACGACTCCGGAGTTGTGGTCGGTCTGGTTGCGTGTGAACGAGGAGTGCGCTCGTGCTCTCGAGCCGTCGATGTCGATGCGGTCGATGTTCGGTGGAGACGAGTTCGCGGTTCGTTTTTGGTGCTCGACGATTGTGACTGCCGACCGGATTGCTTCGGAGTATTGGGCTCTCGAAGGTGGCGATATTCGCGACCACGTAGAGCGCAGCATGGCCTTACTCAAACGGGAATGGTTCGCTACGTAGCCCGATCGCAGCATGCGGCGTTCCGAGTATCCGCGCTGAACCGCGCTGCGGTTCGCCGGTCGAGCCTGCACCGCTCGCTCTGGTGCAGGATCTCGAAAGGGGCCTCTTGTATTTTCCCGGATGAGCCCGCTGTGCCGGATCTTTGAGACTCCCCAGGTTTCGGTGCTCTCGCGACTTCTCCGAAGCAATCCGGTGCGGCACTGGACTCCGCTGCGTCAGGCGTCCCCCGAGGTCGAAGGCCCACCGAGAGTCGGACGCGATTCGGAGTCGTTCGGGCTCGAGGGCGTCAGCGCGAGGGGGCTCGGGCACCGGCCAGTGCCGCCGTGAACTTCCGGCTGATCGGCCGTTGCGGGGTCGAGACTTTTGTCGATTACCAGCCAACTTGCGTGATGCCCGCATTCTCGGTCGCTTCTCCCCGACGACCGATCCAGCTCGATCGGTGCGGGCTGATCAAGCGTGCGGACATGCCCGCGCAGGCAGTGGTCTCGGGTCCGAGCAGAACTGCTCCGACGATTCGGCTGAGCTCAACTCAACCGACATGCAGTAAAAGAGTGTCATAATCTGTGTGACCTGTGTCATGCTGTATCTGGTGTCAGAATCTGTCACCTCCTCTGGAGATCGGCAACGATGTCAGGTCGCCACTGTCGAAGCCGGGTGACAACCCAGGCACCAACCGCCGGCCGCCATCGACCGCAGAACCAGCCGATGTAGACAGCCCGACCGAGAAAGAAGATTTCATGAAAGTGCAAGCGTCCGTCCTGTGGCAGTTCGGCGACAACTGGCACCCGTCGACGATCGACCTCGATGATCCGGGACCCGAGGAGGTGCTGGTGCGGGTGGCGTACGCGGGTCTCTGCCATTCCGACGAGCACACCCGTCGCGACCCGGACGCCCGCAAGCCGATGATCGGCGGACACGAGGCGTCCGGGATCGTCGAACAGGTCGGGTCGGGGGTCGAGGACATCGAGGTCGGCGACCACGTCGTGTTCTCGTTCATCCCGACGTGTCGCAAGTGCCGATGGTGCGTGTCCGGTCAGTCGTACCTATGCGACCTGGGTGCCACCATCGCAACCGGGGTCATGCCCGACGGTACGTTCCGGTTCCACGGGCGGGGCGAGGACATCGGCGGTCTGGCGATGCTCGGTACTTTTGCCGAACGTACGGTCGTGTCCAAGAACTCCTGTGTGAAGATCGACCCCACCATCCCGCTGGACGTCGCCGCCCTCGTGGGTTGCGGCGTGCCCACGGGATGGGGGTCGGCCGTCAACGTCGCACAAGTGCGCCCCGGTGAGGTCGTCATGGTCTACGGCATCGGGGGAATCGGTGCCAATGCGGTACAGGGCGCGTTCCACTGCGGAGCCAGCCATGTGATCGCAGTGGAGCCGAAACCGTTCCGACGTGAGTTCGCCGAGTCGCTCGGTGCCGAGGCCTACGCCACGCACGAGGAGGCTCTCGCCCGAGTTGCCGAGCTGACGAACGGGCAGGGTGCCGATGCCGTGATCGAGACGGTCGGGGTTCTGACCGCCGAGATCACAGCGCAGTGCTTCGAGTCGACCCGCAAGGCGGGCCGACTGGTGCTCGCCGGCATGGCCGACAGCTTCAGCGACCTCAACGTCCAACTGCCGGGCCAGTTTCTGAGCCTGTACGCCAAGCAGGTTCTCGGCACGCTCTACGGAGGATGCAACGCGCACGTCGACATTCCCAAACTGCTCGACCTTTACCGCAACGGTCAGCTCAAACTCGACGAGCTGATCACGCGCCGATACACGTTGGACCAGATCGCACAGGGTTACCAGGACATGGCCGATGGAACCATCCTGCGCGGCGTCGTCGAGATCAACCCAGAATGAAGGAGCACCTCATGACCGACAGCACCATCCCCCACCACCACACGAGCCAGATCTTCGTCGGCGGCACGTGGCGCGCACCGACCGGCGACCGGCGCATCGAGGTGGAGAACCCGGCGACCGGCGAGATCGTGGCCGACATCCCCGAGGCCGGCCCCGAGGACGCGGCGACCAGCGTCGCCCTGGCGGCCGAGGCGTTCGACAAGGGGGTGTGGTCAGGACTCGACGTCACAGAGCGAGGCAAGGTCCTCACACGCGTCGCCGATCTGCTGGACGAGCACCGTGACCAGTTCATCGAGTACGTCGTGCGCGACCTCGGCTCCGCCCGAGCCTTCGCGGCGTTCGTGCACGACATCTCCATCGACATCTGGCGCGACTACGCCCGCCGCGGCGACGAAGTAGCGCTGGAGACGGTCGAGACGGGGCCGGACGGGCGGACCGTGCTTCTGCGCAAGGAGCCCGTGGGCACCGTGCTGGCCGTCGTGCCGTGGAACGGTCCCATCGTCCTCGCGTCCCTCAAGCTGGCGCCGGCGCTCCTGGCTGGGTGCTCGGTCGTCATGAAGCCCGCGCCGGAGACGCCGCTCGCGCCGCTCCTGCTCGCGGACATCCTCGCCGAGGCCGGTGTGCCGGAGGGCGTCGTCAGCATCCTGCCGGGCGGCCGCGAGCTCGGTGAGGCGCTGCAGGCCCAGCCCGGCCTCGACATGGTGAGCTTCACCGGCGGCACCGAGGCCGGCAAGGCTGTCATGGGTGTGGCCGCCAAGAACCTCCAGAGGATGACGCTCGAACTCGGCGGCAAGTCGGCGGCGATCGTGCTCGACGACGTCGAGCCGGTCGACGTCATGCCGGCCCTCGCGGCCGGGATGCTCGGGGGAAGCGGACAGGTGTGCACCGCCCTCACCCGCGTCCTGGTGAGCAAGGAGCGTCACGACGTGTGGCGCGACGCGCTCAAGGATTTGTTCGAGAGCCAGGTCATCGGTGACCCCGACGACGAGGCGACCACGTACGGCCCGCTGGCGTCGCAGGCCCAGATGACCCGGGTGCTCGCTCGCATCCAGGACGCCGAGGACGACGGGGGAGTCATCGTCACCGGTGGTGAGGCCCTCGATCGTCCCGGCTACTTCATCGCGCCGACGCTGGTGGACGGTGTCACGACAAACATGCGGGTGGCCCAGGAGGAAGTCTTCGGGCCGGTGTTCGCCCTCATGGTCTACGAGGACGTCGAGGATGCGATCCGGATCGCCAACGACTCTCAGTTCGGCCTCTCGGGAGCGGTGATGACCCACGACATCGCCGCCGGGGTCGAGATCGGTCGTCGAATCCGTACGGGAACGTTCAGCGTCAACGGGTTCGGAGCGCACATGTCGTTCCCCTTCGGCGGCTACAAGCAGTCGGGGATGGGGCGTGAGGGCGGCGCGGCAGGCCTCGACAGCTTCCTCGAGATCAAGCAGATCGCGCTCCCGGCCGGGGCGCAACTGGCCTGACGGGCCCCTGGCGAGGGGCCTGTCAGGGCGGGCGGCGCTACTTGATGGTGCCGCCCGCGTCGACCGGCAGGGTCACCCCGGTGATGAACTTCGCCTCGTCGGAGGCGAGGAACAGGACGGCGTTGCTGATGTCCTCGGGCTCGGTGTAGGGGACCGGCAGCAGGTGCATCGTGGCCATCGCGACCTCGGCATCCGCGGCCGTCGGATGGGCCAGGTCGGGCCGGAACGCACGGTACAGCGCGTCGTGCATAATCATCGGAGTCCTGACGTTGCCGGGGTGGACGGTGTTGACCCGAATCATGTGCGGGGCGAGCTCGTGGGCGTACGAGCGCATCATGCCCACGAGCCCGTGCTTGGACTCCCCGTAGCCCCCTCCGGCACCGAGCGCACGCAGTCCGGCCATCGAGCTGGTGATGATGATGGAACCGCCGTCGCCCGAATCGATCACGTGCTGCTTGGTCGCCTCGACCGTGCAGAAGACGCCGGTCAGGTTGACGTCGACCACCTGACGGAATATCCGTACGCGCGTCTCGGCGTCGGCGTCCGGCGACATCGAGCCGGTGATGCCGGCGTTGGCGCAGACGATGTCGAGCCTCCCCAGCTCGGCCACCCCTTCGTCGACAGCCTTCTTCAGCTGGGTGAAGTCACGGACATCAGCTCGTCGAGCGACCATACGTCGACCGAGCGCCTCGACACCGCGCACCGTTTCTGCCAGATCGTCCGGCGTCGACAACGGGTATGGCACCCCGTCGATCTGCTCACAGATGTCGATGCCGATGATGTCGGCCCCTTCGGCGGCCAGCTTCAGTGCGTGGGAGCGGCCTTGGCCGCGCCCGCTCCCGGTGATCAATGCAATCTTGCGCTCGAGTCGGCCCATGATGTGCTCCTCGTTTTGTGCCACGCGGACGCGTAGAGTGTACTGAATACCTAGATCGTACGGACAGTAACGAAGGAGCACCATGGATGGCATGTCCCTCTACATCGTCCAGACCAATGCCGTCGAAGGACGCGACGACGAGTTCAACGAGTGGTACGACTCGACGCATGTCCCGGACGTGCTGTCGATCGACGGCTTCGAGTCCGCGCAGCGGTTCAAGCGGTCGACTGCACTGGATCAACCCGACGTCCCGACGCCGCCGTACGAGTACTCGGTGCTCTACGAAGTGAGTGGAGATCCGGTGGCAGCCATCGACCGGCTGCGCGCTGCGGTGGTAGGCGGTCGCATAGAACTCACGGACGCAATGGTCCCCGGAAGTGGGTCTTTGCTGCTCACTTCCTTGGGTAGCAAGGTCCTCGCTTCGAACCGTGGTGACTGACCGCAACAGCAGGTCGGAACACTTATTAGGTGCACTTTTTTCCCGCGTGTGTCTACCATCACGCGAAACTGCCGGACGACGGACGACGCTCCGGGTCCGGCCCTGACGAATATGGGGTACGAGATGACCGACGGCCTGGACGACCTGCTGCGGCGTGTGAGGCGACTAGAGGACGAGGCGGAGATCCGCCGGCTTCTGTCGCGGTACGCGTTCGCGGCCGACCTGGGGTACGCCGCCTCCTATGTCGACCTTTACGCCGAAGACGGGCGCGTCAACCTCGGTGAGGGGCGTTTCGGTGCGCCGCGCGACGGGCGAACCGCATACGTCGGGCACGAGGAGATCTGGGAGTTCATCACCGACACCCCGCACGTCGAGCAGCAAGGCAACTGCCAGCATCATGCGCTGACCGGACCGCTGATCCTGCACATCAACGGCGACGACGCAATCGCCGAGGGCTACTCGCTCGTCATCGTCAAGAGTGACGAGGACAGCCGGCGCACGCGTAGCGCCCGACCGGTCAAGCCGGCCATCAACATAAGCGGCGCGAACTTCAACCATTGGACGCTGCGTCGCATCGACGGCAGCTGGAAAATCCAGGAACGGCTCAATCGTGAAGTGGGAGATCCTTTGGCGTATCAGGTGGTCAGCACGACTATGAATGGCGCAGAGCCCGACGACGTCAGTGTCAATCCGTTCGGGTCCGCGGGCCGGCCGAGCTGAGATGCGCTGAGTTCGGTCGGTCCTTCGTGAGACGACCTGACGCGAGAAGAGTATGCTCAATTAATGCAGATCGACTTGGACCAGGCTGATGCCGACTTCCGGGATGACGCGGCCTCCTGGCTGCGCGCCCACGTGCCTACCGATGAGCGCCCACCGACCGGCGAGTCCATGGTCGACTTCGACCGTGCATGGCAGCGTTGCACGTTCGACGGAGGCTGGGCGGGCGTGTCGTGGCCCGTCGACCACGGAGGCCGCGGACTCTCCCTCCTCCAGCAGCTGATCTGGTGGGAGCAATACGCCCTGTCAGGAGCCCCGCACATCGGCGTGTTCTGGGTCGCGACGAGTCACGCCGGACCCACACTGATCATGAACGGCACGCCTGAGCAGCAGCAGACGCACTTGCCCAAGATCCTGCGGGGCGAGTCGATTTGGTGCCAGGGTTTCTCCGAGCCGTCGGCGGGTTCCGACCTCGCCGGTGTCCGGACCACGGGACGTGTCGACGGCGACGACCTCGTCGTCAACGGCCAGAAGATCTGGACGACCCACGGGCAACACGGCGACTTCCAGGAGCTATTGGTCCGAACCGACAGCGACCCGAGCAGCCGCCACAGAGGCCTCACCTGGGTCATCTGTGACATGAACACACCCGGTATCGAGGTGCGCCCCATCATGACGATGGCTGGTATCCCGCACTTCTGCGAAGTCTTCTACGACGATGTCCGCATTCCCCTCGCGAACGTCGTGGGTGGCATCGGCAACGGCTGGGCCACGGCCATGTCGACGCTCTCGTTCGAGCGCGGTGCCGGTTTCGTGGTCGAGCAGATCCGGCTCTCCCGATACCTCGACGAAGTCGTCGACCACGCCGCGAACCACACGGGACCCGACGGTAAGCGCGCTGCGATCGAGGACGACGAGATCTACCGTCGTATCGCGTCGGCCCGGTCCGAACTCGCGGCTCTACGAGCCGTGACGTACGCGGCAGTTTCGCGTAATCGGGTGACCGGCAAGCCGGGACCAGAGGGATCGATGTCGCGTTTGCTGTTTGCCGAACTCGAGCAGAACGTACGAGCATTGGCTATGGATGTCGTGGGGCTCGAAGCGCTCGATTACAAAATTCCGTTTACGCCGCAGGCGTGGTCGGGGGAGTGGCTGTACTCGCCATCCGCAACGATCGGAGCCGGCACATCGGACATCCAGCGCAACATCATTGCCAACCGCGTCCTCGGACTGCCCCGCTAACGGAGAAACTGTGAACCTCGAACCCACGCAAGATCAGATCGATCTCGCCGCGACAGTCCGCAAGTTCATCGAGGCCGAGTTGCCTCTGTCGATGCTGCACCGAACGGCAAACGCCGACGGTCACACAAGAACCTGGGCGCGGACGGCTGACATGGGATGGCTTGCGCTCGGTGTCCCGGAGAGCTTGGGCGGGGTAGGACTCGGTCTGGCGGACGAGACCTTCCTCTTCGAGGAACTTGGTCGCGGTCTCGTGAGTGGGCCGTACCTGCCGACGATGCTCGCGACACAGCTGGCCGTCGCGAACGAAGCGGCCGATCTCGTCGAGCAGCTGATCTCCGGCGGGCATCGCGCCGGGCTGGCAATCGCTCGTGGCGACGACGAGCCGCTCGTGGTGGTCGATGGCATCGACACCGACTATCTGCTGCTGTGGTCTGCGGACGCCGTCTCGCTGATCCGTACGCCCGACGACCTGGAGGAAATCGCGTCGTTGGATCCCGGGACGACCCTCGGGCGCGTACGGCGTCCCGAGTCCGATGCGCTGATCACCGGTGACGACGCGACCGTGAAGGCTCTGCACTCCCGAGCGGCCGTGCTGACTGCGGCGCAGCTCGCCGGCATGCTTCAAGCCATGCGTGACATGTCGGTCGAGTACTGCAAGAACCGGACACAGTTCGGGAAACCCATCGGCAGTTTCCAGGCCGTGTCTCGGCGATGTGCCGACATGGCAGTCCGTGCGTGGTCGTCGACTTCGCTGGCCCGCATGGCGGGTTTGTGCATCGATGCAGGTCGGGTCGACGGCCCCTATGTTGCTGCAACCGCCAAGACGGTCGCCGGCACCGGTGCGGCAGCCAGCGCGAAGGACAACATCCAGAATCTCGGCGGCATCGGTTTCACAGGCGAGCACGACGCGCACCTGTTCTTCAAGCGCGTTCGGATCATCGACACGGTGTGGGGGGATTCCCGCCACCAGGCCACTCAGGTCAACGACGGCTACCCGGGCATCCTCGGAATCGGCAGCCAGCAGGGCCTGAGCCTGCGCGGAGAGTACTGATGTCAGGCCCGCTGAACGTCCCGGCGAGGCTGCGAGCGATCGCCAAGCGGCGAGGTCACCAGATCTCACTGATCGATCCGTGGGGGCGCACGACATGGACCGAGATGATCGACGGCATGGACGGTGTTGCCGCGGCGCTGCGCAGCATGGGGCTGGCGGCGGGCGACCGCATCGCAATCGCCATGGAGCCGTCGACGACCTACGTGACTGTGGTCCTGGGTGCGCTCGGAGCCGGCCTGGTGCCGGTGCCGCTCAACACCCGTCTGACTCCGTACGAAATCGCGGCCTTCCTCGAACCCATCCAGCCTTCTCTGGTCATCACCGACCACACACATATCGAGACGGCACGGGCCACCGGCTACGACGTCGTCGTGCTGGCGGCGTCGCACTCGACGGCGGACCTGCCGGCACGGTTGGCACCCTTGGCCGGCGAGCCGGCTGTGTTCGCGCCTGTCTCCGAGGACTCACCCGCAATCATCTTCGCAACAGGGGGGACGACCGGAATTCCCAAGGGAGTCTGGTATGACCAGCGTGGCCTGTGGCTATGGTTGAACACGTCGGCCGCATCGAACCCGGGAACGAGGTTCGACGTCGAGCTGTACTTCGCGCCGTTCTTTCATATTGCCCTGGGCACAAACCTGCTGTCACGGCTGTTCGCAGGCGGAACAGTGCACATTCTACGCAAGTTCGACGTGACTCTCGCGCTCGAGGCCATCGCCCGAGGTGCCACTCGGATCACCGGCGCACCGACGATGTTCGCGGCCATCAAGTCCCACGAGTTATTCGAGTCGACTCCTCGCGCCAGTATGCGAGCAATCCGACTGGGCTCGATGGCAGCAAACGCCGATTTCATCGCGCAGGTCATGCTCGACTACCCCACCGCAGAGATCCGCACGGGGTACGGAGCCACCGAGTTCGGACCGCTCATCGGCGTGGAGCACGAAGACCTGGTCGCCGGGCGGCTGACCGGCATCGGTCGACCTCACCCAGGAGCCGAGGCGCGAATCCTACGCGCGGACGGCACCGAGGCCGACTCCGGGGAGGTGGGCGAGATCGTGGTCAGCGCCCCCTGGCAGAGCCGCGGGTACTGGGGTAGACCCGACGAAACGGAGGCGACTTACACCGCTGAAGGGATTCATACCGGAGATCTCGGTGCGGTCGACGATGACGGCTGGTTCTCCATCAGCGGTCGTCTGAAGGAGATGGTCATCACCGGCGGGGAGAACGTGTTCCCCACCGAGGTCGAGGACGTTCTACGCCGCCACCAGGCGGTCCATGACGTCATCGTCTACGGCGTGCCCGACGAGTACTGGGGCGAACGGGTCGAGGTCGGAGTCGTCTGCGCCGAGGGCGGGGACGTCGAACTCGAGGCGTTGCGTGAGTTCGCGCGGCCTTACCTCGCCGGCTACAAGCTACCGAAGTCGCTCGTCCGCATTCGTGAGGTTCCGCTGACGACCGTCCAAAAACCCGATCGCCGCGCCGCGCGAGCTGCGTCGATCGAGAGCTCGTCCACCTGAAGTTGGCGGGAAGACGTGGCGGACTCGACCGGTCAGACGGCCGAGACTCCGCGTGCAATATCTTTGAGTGCGGCGTCGGTGTCTTGCAGCTGATCCACAGAGAACCCGTGCTGCAGCGCTACGATCTTCTTGCACCATCCGAAGTCACGTGAACAGTTGACGGCGTCCGCCGCGACCACGATGCCCCCACGCAGATAGAAGGCGATGAAGCTCCGGGTGCTCATGTCACCCCGCACGGCGACCTGATCGTGGCCGGCCGAGAGCCCCACCATCTGGAGCTTCAGGTCGTACTGGTCCGACCAGAACCACGGAGGCGACTGGGTCGGCGCTGCGGCCTTCATCACGGTAGCTGCCGCCACCCGAGCGTGCTCGAGCGCGTTCGGCACCGACTCCAGACGAATAGTGGTCCCGGCGTGCACGGAGGGAAAGGCGGCGCAGTCGCCGATCGCCAAGACGTGCGGATCACTCGTCCGGCAGTGTTCGTCGACAACGATGCCGTTCTCCACGAGCAGCCCGGCCGCAGCAGCCAGCTCGACGTTGGCGACTCCGCCGATACCGGCCACAACAAGATCGCACGGCAGCAACGTTCCGTCGTCGCACAGCACCTCGGTGATACGACCGTCCGGCGCGAACGTGAACCCGGCGACCGAGGTGTCGAGCAGGATGTCGACGCCTTCGTCGTGATGTACTCGGCGATAGAACTCGGATACCACCGGCGCCGTCACGCGTGCCAGCAGACGGTCCTGTCCCTCTATCACCGTGACGGCCAAGCCACGGCTGCGCGAGGACGCGGCGACCTCCAAGCCGACATAACCTCCGCCGACCACGACGAGGCGAGCCCCCGCGTGCAGCTGCGGACGCAGCTTCTCGGCATCGGCCACCGAGCGCAGGTAGTGCAGGTTCGGTGCGTCGTCAGGCACAGCGATACCGATCGACGCCAGGGTCCGCGCTCGCGCACCCGTGGCGAGGACCAGGGTCTCGTAGGTCACAGTTCTACCATCGGCGAACGTGACGACCCGATCGGTCGTGTCGATCTCGACGGCACGCGCTCCCAGCAGGGTGTCGATGCCGGCCGATTCGTAGGCTGCGGCGTGACGATCGAAAAGATCGTCCAGCTCCACCTCGCCGGTCAGCAGTCCCTTCGAGAGCGGGGGGCGGCGATAGGGAAGAAGGGGCTCGTCGCCGGCTACGAGAATCGTGCCGGTGTAGCCGAGACGTCGCAGCGACACCGCGGCCTCGCCGCCGCCCTGCCCGCCTCCTATGACGAGTACGTCCCTTTTGTGCATGTTGCTCACGATTGATCCGTCCAGCTGGTCGAGATGGGTGGGTGGGTTCAAGGCCGTGACGGCCGGAGACGTCAGAGCTGCGAGGCGGGCACGCGGACGAACGTGGAGGTCTCGCCCCGCAGGATCAGCTGGCAACTCAACCGGCTCTCCGGCTCAGGGTCGACGGCACACTCCAACATGTCGGCCTCCTCGGCGGTGGGCGGCTCGAAGGACGACTGGTCGTCGACGTAGACGTGGCACGTCGCACACGTCAGCTCGCCCCCACAGTCAGCGATGATGCCGGAGACCAGGTTGTCCATTGCTGACTGCATGACGGAGGTGTCGTCGACGACGTCGACGACGTCTTCGCGTCCATTTGCCTGGATGAAGGTCACACGGGGCATGGAGGTCTCCTCGAGATCGAAAGGTGCAGGGAACAAGTACATGTCGATGGGTCGGGGCCTGTTGTGGCCGTCACCAGGATCCGGGACAAGGCCGACCTCTCCGAGGTGTGGCCCGCGTGACCACGGTCACGCGTCGTGTGTCGAGTGTAGGTGCAGTTCTGCTAATCCTCACCCTCTTTTCTCGAAAGGTCGAAGTTTTCCTGAAACGCCGCTGCATCCATCACCTCGGAGTTGCGGTGATGGAGGTACGTCAGCAGACCCACCGGGATCGTGCTGCCGCCATTGACCGGAACGACGACGCCTGAGACCCACTGGGCCTCGTCGGATGCCAGGTAGACGCACGCAGGACCGACGTCGTCGGGACGGCCCAGACGCTGCAGTGGAACGGTGGCCAATTGGCGCCGTAAACGGGACACGGTGAGGTAGACCTGCGAATTGTTCTCCGTGATCACCAGACCCGGGGCAACGGCGTTGACGCGGATCCCCCGGTGGCCCCATTCCACGGCCATCGTGCGCGTGAGATTCTCGATTGCGGCCTTGGCGGCGCCGTACTGGCCCGTCATGGGATTGGCACCCGTGGCGCTGCGAGAGGTGATGTTGATGATCGAACCGCCGCGCGTCATGGCTCTTGCCGCGCTCTGGGCAGCGAAGAACGTCCATGTCAGGTTCAGCGAGATGACTCGCTCGAACTGGTCGACGTCGAGATCGATGAGTGGTCCCGTGTCGTCCCGGTCGGCACCGCCCGCGTTGTTGACAAAGGTGTCGAGCCGTCCCGTGCGGTCCAGGACGGTCTGGACCAGCGCCTCGACCTCCGATCGCTCGGAGATGTCTGTAGGGACGGGGACGACGACCAGACCTTCGGCCGACGCCAGTGCGGCGACGGAGTAAAGGGCGTCAGGACGGCGACCGGCGATGAACACGGTGGCACCCGAGCGCGCCATCGCGAGTGTGATGGCCCGGCCCAGACCGGTCCCTCCACCGGTGACGACGACCGACTGGGCGCTGAGGTCAAACATCGGCGGTCGGAGTCTCGTCGCTCAGGGTCCACCGGTCGGGGAACGGGATGGATACGCGCGCGTGCTGGCCGCCGTCACCGGTCGGTATTGCAGTCCCGGACATGTACTGGGACTCGTCGCTAGCCAGAAAGATGACGGGCCAGGCGTTGTGGGCGATGCTGGGCGGTTCCGGGATCCGGAGCGGCATGACCGCGTGGGTGGGGTCCCAGGGGCCGGCCATCTGCTCGTACGACCGACCGAGCACCGGTGCCTCGGGGTCCTGCCCGAAGTTTGCCGACATGCCGTGGGTGGGGCAGGTCGCGTTGACGCGAATGCCGTACTTGCCGAAGTCGTACGCGGCGGCACGCACGATTCCGATCGCACCCGTCTTGCCGGCGACGTACGCGCCGAAACCCGGGTAGGCCACGAGGGCGGAGGCCGAGGTGGTGACGACGATGCTTCCTCCGCCGGTGGTCTTCATGGCGCGGACCGCGTGCTTGATCGTGAGGAAGACGCCGAGGAAGTTCACATCGTTGACGGTGTTCCAGTCCTCGACGGTGACGTCCTCGAACGCGACGGAACCGAAGCCGGGAACAGTCACACCGGCGTTGGCGTGCGCGACGTCGAGCCGCCCGTAGGTCTCGACCGCGTGGGCCACGCCGGCTTCGATGTCGGACTCACTGGTGACATCGACTCGAATGCCCGATGCGGTGCCGCCTGCGGCTTCGATCGCCTCGACGACCGGCGCGATCCGCGCCTCGATTTTGTCGGTCACGACGACCTTGGCTCCTTCCTGAGCTGCGAGGAGGGCCGTTTCTCGCCCGAGGCCCGATCCGGCACCCGTGATGAGCATGACCTTGTTTCGAAGTCGGTTCATGGTGTCTTTCGTGTTGGTGGATCGGCGCCAGACCGACGCCGGGTGTCGTTGGCGCTACTCGACCACGCGGATGGCGGCCTCGGGGCATGCGCCGGCACCGATTCGTGCCTGCGGCTCGTGTCCCGGGGCGACCTCGTTCGAGCCTTCCTGGGCGATGTAGCCGATTTCGTCCGAGGAGTACACGGCCGGGGCTTCGGTGTAGCAGCGTCCGTGCCCTTGGCACTTGGCGTTCTCGACGACGATCTTCACTGTTCCTCCTGGGTGGCGTTCAGTCCGGGCGAAGTCGACCAGACAATTGAGGATACTGTGATGCGGGATACATTACGCTGATGTTGCTCCAAATCCACCCAGGGTCGGCTGGATACCCGCTTCTATCGCAAAAAGGCATCCTCTAATCACTTCGACATATGAAGGAGACGTCATGACCGACGCGACTGTCACAGAAAGTCCTGACTTCGACGTGCCCGATCACGTACCAGCGGAGCTGGTCAGGGTGTTCGACCATTTCAACGAGCCCGGTCTGAAGGCGAATCCGGTGACGTTCTACGACGAGATCCGTCGTAGCGACCACCCCACCTTCTGGAGTCCTGTCTTCGGAGGGTTCTGGGTCCTGACCCGTTTCGACGACATCAAGACCGTGCTCCAGGACGCCGAAGGCTTCAAGAACGAGCACATGAGCTTCCCGGGCAAAAGTGTGTGGCCCCGCAAGCTCATCCCGGTCGAGCTCGACCCGCCGCTGCACATGCCGTACAAGACCGTCGAGGCCAAGGCGTTGTCGCCGGTCAAGGTCCGCGACCTGGCACCGGCCATCACGACCGACGTCAAGGAGCTGCTCCAGCCGATCCTCGACAACGGTTCGTGCGAGTTCTTCCGTGACTTCGCCCAGCCGATGCCCACGACGGTGTTCTGCCGATTGTTCGGTCTGCCCATCGAGCAGGCAACCACCTTTTTGCAGTGGGAGACCGACCTGATCCACGGGAGCCAGCACGGCGACAGCGCCACGCTCCGGTTGGAGGCGGGGCTCAAGATTCAGGCCTACCTCGAAGGGCTGATCGCCGACCGGCTCGAGAATCCTGTCGATGACCTGATCTCGATGTTCACCCAGTCCGAGGTGCACGGTCGCCGCATGACCCCCGACGAGACGCTGGACATGTGCTACCAGCTGTTCATCGCCGGTCTGGACACCGTCACGAGTGCGCTGTCCTTTTGCTTCTCGTTCCTCGCGACGCACCCCGAGCATCGTCGGCAGTTGTACGAGGATCCGTCGCTCGTCCCCAACGCGATCGAGGAGCTGATGCGTACGCACAGCTTCATCTCGGGCAACCGAGTGGCGCAGGCCGACGTCGAGGTCGGCGGCGTGCTCATCAAGAAGGGAGAGACCGTTCTCTACGCCCTCGCGTCCGGATCGCGTGACGAGTCACTCGTCGAGCACGCGGACACCGTCGACTTCACCCGTGAAGGTATCAAGCACCTCGCATTCGGGATCGGTCCCCACCGGTGCGTCGGATCCCACCTGGCGAGGATGCAGCTGCAGATCGTGATGCGCGAGTGGTTCGCCGAGACGGAGGACTTCGAGCTCGCCGAGGGTGCGGAGATCGTGTACCGACCGGCCGGCTCGTCGGGCATCATCCACCTGCCACTGGTCGTGACGCCCAGAGCCGTCGATCCGGGAGCATCCGCATGAAGGTGACCTTCGACAGTCTCGGCCTGGAGTGCGCGGCAGATCTCTACCTGCCGGAGGGCGCCGACCCCGACGCAGAGCTGCCCGGCATCGTGCTCGGACACGGCTTCGGTTTGGGTAAGACATCGCTGGTGCAGCAGGGCCGGCACTTCGCCGCGGCGGGATTCGCCGCGCTGTCGATCGACTACCGCTACTTCGGAGAGTCGGAGGGCGAACCGCGCGAGAAGAACTTTCCACTCGACAAGGTCGAGGACTACCGCAACGCGATCAGCTACCTCCAGTCACGACCCGAGGTCGACGCGGACCGAATCGGGATCTGGGGGACGAGCTTCTCCGGCGGCACCGTCATCCACGTCGCGGGTGTCGATCGCCGGGTCAAGGCCGTCGTGGCCCAGGTGCCGGTCTCCGACGGCCGTGGGTGGCTGCAGGTGTTACGGAACCCGAGCCAATGGGAGGAACTGCTCGACGAGCTCGAGGCCGACCGCCGCGGCAGGTTCGCCGGTCGTCCCTCCGGCACGATTCCGTCGATCGGTCTGTCGGGCGAACGAGCAGTTCTGCCGTGGAAGGGGCCCCGTGACACGTCGATGACCACCTCGGTGCCGATGGCGCTCGAGTCGCTCGAGAAGGTGGCCGAATGGCGGCCGCTCGCATTCGCCCGGGAGATCGCTCCGCGTCCGGCCCTCGTCATCGCAGGAAGTGGCTACGACGTGATCCATCCGTTCTCGATGGCGCTGGACGTGCACGCTGCCCTCGAGGAGCCGAAAGAGCTGACGGTGCTGCCGTTCGAGGGCATGGCGTTCTACGGTGGGCCGGGGCTCGTGGCGTCGTTGGCCGTGGCGACGACGTTCTTCCGGACCCACCTGGGTTCGACGGTCGCCGAGAAGCAGAAGGCCCTCGAGCCGACGTCCGCATCGGACACCGACCGGTGACCCACGCGGACCACGACCGGCCTGCCTACTTCGACGCCTACCCCACGATCGCCTTCGATCGCGACGATCTGGGCGTCCTGACGGTCAGGCTGCACAGTGACGACGGCCCGGTCAGGTACTCGCCGCAGCACCACCACGACTGGGTGCGGGCGTTCGTGGACATCGCGGACGACCGCGACAACCGCGTGATGATTCTGACGGGCACGGGGGACAGCTTTATCGACGTCTTCGCCTGGGACGAGCGCACGGCGGACGCCCAGATGTGGGACGTCATCTATTACGAGGGCAAACATCTGCTCCGGCGGCTGCTCGACATCGAGATCCCCGTCATCGGGGTGGTGAACGGGGCCGCGACGATCCATGCCGAGCTCGCGCTCCTGTCGGATGTCACGCTCGCATCCGAGAGCGCGATCCTGCAGGACAAGGCGCACGTTCTGGCCGGCTCGGTCCCCGGAGACGGCGTCCAGGTGGTGTGGCAGGAGCTGCTCGGCCCGAACCGTGGACGATACTTTCTGCTCACCGGTCAGGTGTTGTCAGCGGCGGAAGCGCTCGACCTCGGTGTCGTCAACGAGGTCATGCCCGCGGGGGAGCTGATGCCGAGGGCGCGCGAACTCGCGCGCGAATTGGCTGCACGACCCGTCCTCCAGATGCGCTACACCCGAGTAGTGCTCACCGGCCGACTGAAGCGGCTCATCGACGAAAGTCTCAGTAACGGTCTGGCCGTCGAAGGCCTCGCGATACTCGATTCCGTGCGGCTCGCACAGGAGGCCGCCACAGCGGATCAGGACGATTGAGCCAGGAACAGGATCTCGAGCCTCGAATAGGCGCGGCCGGGATGGGCTTCGGCGAGATGTTTCTCTGTGCGATCGACCAGCTGGTCGTCGTCCGTCGCGTCGATCGTGGTGCCACAGGGACAGCGGAGACTTCTCATGGTGTCGGTGCCCTTTCGGGGGGTAGCGGATCAAACATTTTAGGCAATTAAGTGCACTCATACCGATCGCGCGGTACAGTGTTCAGCAGCGAACGGGTATGTTCTCCGCTGCAACTTCCGTCAATAGAGAATACTTTAGAGAAGAGCATCAGATGTTCGAAAAGGTCGTGGACGTGCCCGAGACCGCTCGGGATTACGACGTGGTCGTGGTGGGTGCAGGCATCGGAGGCCTCTACGGTGTGCACCGATTCACGAGTCAGGGACTGAGCGTCCTCGGGCTGGAAGGGGCGTCCGGCGTGGGCGGGGTCTGGTTCCACAACCGCTATCCCGGGGCACGGGTCGATATCGAGAGCTTCGACTATTGCTACTACTTCTCTTCCGAGCTGTACAACGAGTGGGAGTGGAGCGAGCGCTACGCGACCCAGTCCGAGCTCTTGCGCTACCTCAACCACGTCGCAGACCGGTTCGACATCCGTCGTCACTTCTTGTTCGAGACCTGGGTCACCGGCGCGCAGTGGGACAAGGAAGCCTCGCGCTACCGCGTAACGGTCAGCTCGGGTGACACCTTCACCTGCCGATTTCTGGTCATGGCGACCGGAAACCTCTCCGCGGCGCGCGATCCGCAATTCCCCGGTCTGGAAAAATTCCAGGGCGAATGGGTTCAGGCATCGCACTGGCCGGACCGAAAGGTCGAGTTGGCCGGTCGCCGGATCGGCGTCATCGGCACCGGCTCGTCCGGCGTACAGACAGTCCCGGTGGTGGCGAAGGTGGCCGAGCACGTCACGGTGTTCCAGCGCTCTCCCAACTTTTCGGTGCCTGCCCACAACGGGCCGATGTCCAAGGACACGTGGGACCGCATCCGGCAGGACATACCCGGTGAACGTGCAGCTCTGATGGCGAGCGCGGGAGCGCGGCACGTCAGCCCAGGAACGTCGAACGCCGCAGATCTCACGCCCGAGCAGCGCGAAGAGCTCCTCGAGAAGTCGTGGAGTTACGGCGGGCACGTGTTCCAGCGAACCTTCGCCGACCAGGGCACGGACGATTTTTCCAACAGCGTCGCAGCCGAGTTCGTGAGGAACAAGATCCGCTCTATCGTCGACGATCCCGAACTGGCCGAGAAGCTTTGTCCCAAGGATCATCCCGTCGGATCCCGCCGACTGTGCGTGGACACCGATTACTACGCGACGTACAACCGCGACAACGTGACACTGGTCGACGTGTCCGAGCACGCGATCGAGCGCTTCGACGAGACTGGGATCATCACGGCCGACGGGACCCATCACGAGCTGGACCTGGTCATTTTCGCGCTCGGATTCAACGCCTTCACCGGTGCCATCGACAACGCCAACATCCGCAACGCCGAGGGTGCCTCGCCTACCGACCACTGGGATCGTGGTCCTCGTACTCTGCTCGGCATGACGACGACGGGATTCCCAAACCTGTTCGTCTCGACCGGGCCCGGCAGCCCCGCTGTGCTCGCGAACCTGACCGTTCACAACGAGCAGTGCATGGACTGGATCGGCGACTGCATCGCCTACCTCGACAAGTCCGGCTACGCCACGATCGAAGCGAGCGAGGAAGCGCAGGACGAGTGGACCGCACGCGTCGCAGAGGCGGCGGGTTCGCTACTGCGTCTGCGCACCAAGAACTACATGGTTCACGTCAACGCCGACGACCAATCGCGCGTCTTCATCCCATACGTGGGCGGGTTCGGCAACTACGTCGCCAGGTGCAATGAGATCGCCGAAAACGGCTACGAGGGCTTCGTGCTCAAGTAGTTCTCCGTCCTTCCATCCCGCATCAGTCCATACAACACGACCAGGGCGGATCCAGTTCCGTCCGAGAGGAATCGCAATGACGGAAAACGTCACATGGGAGCTGCAAGGCCGAGCAGCGGTGGTGACCATCCGCCTGCCGCAGGTCCGTAACGCTCTCGGTCCCCGCGAGGCGGCTCTTCTCGGCCGGACGATCTCGGCGGCCGCGGCTCACCCGGATGCCTTGGGGGTTGTGTTGACGGGCCAAGGAGCTTTCTGCGCGGGTGGAGATTTGCCGGCCATCGTCGAGGCGACCGAAGGCCGCGACGCCGCAGGCGTCTCGGAGTTCGTCTATCGCGACTTCCAGTCGATGGTGCGCGCTCTGCGTGAGTGCCCGATTCCGACCGTGGCTGCGGTGGACGGTGCAGCAATCGGGCTGGGACTCGATCTCGCGCTGTGGTGCGACGCGCGGTTCCTGGGACCGAAGGCCAAGCTCGCACAAGGATGGGCCACGCTGGGGCTGATCCCGGGCACTGGTGGCGCGAAGGTGCTACAGGAATTGCTGCCGGGTGCGCTGTGGCACCTGCTCGGGCAGCGACCGATCAATGCGGACCAGGCAGCCACGCTGGGAGTGGGAGTGCGTTCCGACGACGCGCTCGCAGCTGCGGTCGACCTCATCGAGGGGTGGGGTCCGGTGGGACGTCCCGCTCTGGAGGGTTACGCCGCGCTGTCGAGGAATCATCTACCGGATGACACCTACCTGCAGGAGTGCGCCCGCATCCAGGGAGAACGGCTGACATCCGAGTCGTTCGCCAAGACCGCGCAGGCGATCCTGGCGCGCTGACAGTCGCCGCGCCGCGCGGCTCACCTGTGGGTGAGGTCCAGCGCGGCCTTCAGGCGCCCGCTCGTCTCTGCGACGCTCGATCTCGTTCGACCGCGCCGATGATGGCGTCGCGTACGAGTTCGGGCTGATCCAGGACGAGGTGGTGGTGACCGCCCGGAATGGCTGCGCTGATGGACAATCCGCCGACCATCACGTCCGCGTCGCGGACGGTCTCGTGCGAGACGAGCGTGCTCTCGGCACCGTAGAAGAAGTCCACGGGGCAGGCGAGGTCGCGCAGGTGACGAGCGACCTCGTCGTCGCAGAAGCGCTGGGCGATGGCAGGGTCGAACCGCCAGCGCCACGCCCCATTGCGCTCGACGATGCCCAGCTCTGCGACGTGGCGTACGGCGGCAGGGTTGATCCAAGGCTGAGGCGGAAGCAACCGGAACGCGTCGAGGATGTCGTCCCTGGTCGCGTAGGGACGCAGGGGCTTCCCCGGGATCCCGCGTACCTTGGCACCACCGTGGGGGGTGGGGATGCGCACTTTGCTGTCGAAGGTGACGACCCTGCTGACCCGGTCTTGGTGAAGGGCGGCCGACGCGTAGGCGACCAGACCGCCCATGCTGTGACCTACGACGACGCAGCGTCCACCAGCGACCTGACGGATGACCTCCGCGACTTGGCGGGCCCAGCCGGCCGGGCTGTAATCGTCGTGGGGCTCGCTGAGACCGTGTCCTGCGAGGTCGAACGTCACTACTCGAAGCGAGTCCGCGAGTCCGGCAGCGAGGACGGCGTGCCACCAGCCCCGGTGTGCACGAGCGCCGTGGACGAGCACCACAGCGGGACTCTCGGGGTCGCCACGCACTTCGTAGTGCACATGCCGACCGTCGACCGACAGGGATGACGACTCCTGCGCCGGCAGAACGACGAGCGCTTCTCCCGGCGTCTCGGCATGGGCGGGAGTGTGCCCGAAGGCGCAGAACGAGGAGGGCGGCGACAGCTGGGGCACGTCAACAGTATACTCAATTCGCGACCGGGTGTCCGAATATCGATGCAGGTCCAGCGGCCACCCAGCCTTTGTTCGATCGTCGGTTCCGTCGCGCCGATCCCGTGATGTCCGCCAGGAGAAGGAGTGCTATGTCGGTCCCGCTCGAGGAGCACGTCCGCCGTTTCATCCAGAGGGCCGCCGCCACCGATCCCTTTCCGTCAGGCGCGAGGTTCGGCTCGAGCGAGGCAGCCGACCACTTGCAACGCATGCGCAGTCGGGTACGGCCACCGCGGGTCTCCGACCCTATCGATCGCGTGCTGGAGCTTCGGACGTCTGCAGGCACCGCAGTACGGGTGTACGTGCCGGCATCGGAGGATTCGGGGCGCGTGCTCCTGGTGTATCTGCACGGCGGAGGGTGGGTGAGCGGAGACCTCGATATGCACGACCCGACTTGCCGTTCCCTTGCGATCGGTGCCGACGCTGTCGTCGTCAATGTCGACTACCGGCTGGCCCCCGAGCATCCGTATCCGGCTCCTCTGGACGACGCCGCCGAAGCTGTGGCATGGGCGATCGCGCACGCCGAGTCATGGGGTGCCGATCCCGCGCGCACGGTTGTCGCGGGCACGAGCGCGGGGGCCAATCTCGCGGCAGCGGTCGCCGTTCGGCGTGCCGAGGCCGTCGTCGAACCAGCTCTGCTCGGCCAGGTGCTGATCTATCCCGTCCTCGACGCGGCGATGCAGACCGCCTCGCACCGCGAGAAGGCGGACAGCTACTTCCTCACGGCTGACCACTTGCGATTCTTTTGGGACGCGTACGTCCAGTCCGACGTCGATCGCGCGCATCCGCAGATCTCCCCGGGGCTCGCCCCGGATGTCTCACAGCTCCCGCCGGCGGTCGTGGTCTCGGCCGAGCACGATCCGCTGCGGGACGAGGCCGACGCCTTCGCCGAGCGGATGCGATCGGTCGGCCGATTGCTGGCGCACTCGCAGGTGCCGGGTCAGATCCACGGCTTCTTGACGGCGTTCGCCGACAGCCCTGCCTCGACCTCGACCCTGCGAGTGGTGATCGACGGCCTCGTGAGAATGCGAACACTCCCGACTGATAGAGCCTCGTGACCGACGACCCACCAGGACGGTGAGTCTCGATCGGAGCGTGGCACGGGGTGCTGGGTGACCCGTGCACTCTCGTCGTTCCGGATTTCGTCCCAGAATGGCTCCCGCGAGTGTCAGGCTCCCGTCGCGTGGGTCGCGTCGGGATCGGGATTCCACTGCGGTTCGCGCTTCTCGACGAAGGCGCGAGGACCTTCGATGAAGTCGGGGTGGGACCACTGCAATCTGATCAGCGCCCACGCGTGCTGCAGCGACTGTTCGTAGCTCGCCTCCAGTGAGCCCCAGATGGCTTCCTGTGTGAGCGCCATTGCCTGCGGGGAGTTCTTCGCGATCGAGAGCGCGATCTCCCGAGCCTTCACGAGTGCCTGGCCCCGCGGAACGAGCTCGTCGACCAGACCGAGTTGATAGGCGCGCTCGGCGCTCAGTCGGTAGTCACGGCCTTGCAGGCTCATGCGCAGCGCTGTCCCGAGCGGAAGCCTCTTGGCCAAACCGATGTTCTCGAGGCCGCCGACCATACCGATGTTGACGTGGGTATCTAGGAACTGGACGTGGTCACTGGCCACGACGATGTCGGCGTCGACGACGTGGTGAAGGCCCCCACCGGCAACAGTGCCGTTCACAGCCGCGATGACGGGCTTCCACACCTTGTTGTGTCGTGCCGACCAGAACACGGTCTGGTCGAGCGGTGCGTTCGCGGCAACCGAGCTGTCCGATGCGGCAATGCCGACGTCGGCCCCGGTGGAGAAATGCCGGTCCCCCGCCCCGGTGATGATGACGACGCGAATCGAGTCGTCGTCACGGACGTCCTCCCAGACCGCCCGGATGGGCCCGAACATGCCTTTGTGCATGGAGTTGCCACGTTCGGGACGGTTGAGGGTGATCGTTGCTACTGGTCCGTCCTTCTCGTAGAGCAGTCCGTCGAGATCTCGGGCGACGTCGAGCTGGTGCCACTTCACCATGGGTTCTCCTTGTAGGGTCGAGCCGTTTCACCAATAGAGTATGCTAATAATCCGAGATCGTCAGGTACACGTCGTGGTGTCGATTCCTGTCCGAGGGTGCCCGTTGCCCAGTGCCGCCACGCAGATGTTCAGGAGAAGACATGGGGATGCTCGACGGTGCGGCCATCGTCGTCACCGGAGCCGGAGCAGGTCTGGGGCGGGCTTATGCAGAAGCCATCGCCGCCGCGGGTGCGCGGCTGGTCATCAACGACGTCGATCACGACGCGTTGGCCGACGTCGCGAAGAGCCTGGAAGCCGCTGGACACGCAGTGGAGGTCGTGGCCGGCTCGGTCAGCGACTGGGATGTCGCGGCACGCCTGATCACGACGGCTGTCGATGTGTACGGCTCGGTCGACGGCGTGGTCAACAACGCCGCCGTCTTCCAGCTCGGCGATCCGCGCGAACTGACCGAGAAGGCGCTGCGCACGATCGTGGACGTCAACGTGCTCGGGAGCAGCTTCGTGGCGCTCCACGCGTACCGGGTCATGCGGGAGCAGGGTCGCGGATCGATCCTCAACGTGGTGTCCGGGGCACATGTGGGCATTCCCGGCATGACGGCCTACGGACTGACCAAGGGCGCGGTCGCCTCGCTGACCTACAACCTGGCTGTGGACGCGGCGGGTACGGGGGTGAGCGTCATGGCGCTGTCACCGGTCGCGCAGACCGGCATGGGCGTCGGCGTCGGCGCGCGGGCGGACGGCGTGCAGCGTCCGCAGCCTGCACAGATCGCGCCGGCCGTCGTATACCTGATCAGTGAGCGGGGCCGTCACCTGAATGGGCAGGTGGTCAGATTCGACGCTCATTCGTTGTCGTTGATGGAGTTGCCGAACTACCGCACCGAGCGGATTACCGACGATATAGACACGGCCGAGGGCATCTGCCGCGCCTTCGAGACCCGCCTTTCGGCCGACGTCAAGCCGGTGGGCCTGTATTGAGGTCGTTCTCGTTCTCGATTTCGCGCGACTCGAGAACCCGGCAGCCGCAGATAGATATCCGTTTAAGGGCACTGTGTAGGGAGGTTTGGGGATGAAACCCCGACTTCTTTCTGTGTTTACTTTAAAAAAGGTTACTGATATTCTCCAGGAATGATTTGAGTCACACCTCCGCCTCGCGTCGACGGGGAGTTACTTCGCCAGTTCCTCCTGCAGACCAGGTCGCCCGATGTCGCCGCAGTCCGGCGAGTCGGAAGTTGTGATCGAAGCATCCGGCCACGGCCGGGCAGGTCCGCGAGAGATTGTGTCCTTTCCACGTACCCCAACGGACGGTGAGCGCGTGTCAATTGAAGTGTCCTCTGTGTCCGACCCGACCTCCCTGTCCGGTGCCGAGCTCGATGCGGTGACAGCACGGTGGGTGAGCGGTTTCGAGTTCGCAATGAGCCGCGCTGAGGACGGCGCGGTGCGCAGCCTGTTCCACGACGATGCCTGGTGGCGGGATCTACTGGGGTTCACGTGGGATCTGCGCACTGCACACGGTCTGAAGCAACTCGACAGTGCAGTATCGGAACGGGCCGGCCAATCGGGACTGTCGATGGCGATGATCGGGAACGCCTCGTTTGTCGAAACAGGTACCGAGCCCTGGATCCAGGCAATGTTCACGTTCACCACAGACCTCGCGCACGGGCGTGGAGTGGTGAGGCTGGTGCGCCGTGACGAAGTCTGGAAAGCCTGGACAGTGATGACTGCCATGGACGGGCTTGTCGGCCACGAAGAGCTCACGGGGGCCAACCGTCCCCACGGTGGAGCGCACGGCTCTGATCGCTCTCAACACAACTGGGCCGAATCTCGCAAGCAGAAGCGCGAGTTCACCGTGTCCGAGCCTGCGGTCCTGATCGTGGGCGCAGGACACGGTGGTCTCGGCCTTGCTGCACGACTCGGCTGTTTGGGGATCGACACCCTCGTTATCGATCGCAATCCACGGATCGGCGACAGCTGGCGAAACCGATATGACTCCCTCGTCCTCCATGATCCGGTCTGGTACGACCACTTGCCGTACTTGCCGTTCCCGTCCAGCTGGCCGGTCTATTCACCGAAGGACAAGTTGGCCGACTGGCTGGAGTCCTATGCCGCCACGATGGAGCTCAATGTCTGGACGGGTACGGAGCTGCGCGCGAGCGACTACGACGCTGCCTCCGGCCAGTGGAGCGTGACGCTCGAGAAGGCCGACGGCACTACCCGGGTGGTTCGTCCCTCTCACCTCGTCCTGGCCACAGGCGTCAGTGGGACCGAGCCGAACGTTCCTGAGATCGCCGGCGCCGACACGTATTCGGGAATGCTGTGCCATTCGCACGGCTTCCCCCATGGCGAAGACTTCTCCGGGCGCAAAGCTGTGGTGGTCGGCAGTTGCAACAGCGGCCACGACATCGCTCAGGAGCTCTACGAACGTGGTGCCGACGTCACGATGTTGCAGCGCTCGCCCACCTACGTGGTGAGCGTCGCGAGCGCGGCCGTCCCCATGACCGGTCTCTACGACGAATCCGGTCCGCCGACGGACGTCGCCGACCTCCTCGGAGCGTCATTCCCCTTCACGGCTGCGCCTGAGATGCACCGCGCCACCACGGCTGCAATGGCGGAGTTGGATTCGGACATGATTGCAGCACTGGAGGCGTCTGGTTTCTTGGTGTCGTCCGGGATCGACGGAACGGGTGCTATGGGACTCTTCCTCCACAAGGGCGGCGGTTACTACATCAATGTCGGTGCCTCCGAACTGATCGCTGCGGGCGAGATCAAGATCAAGGCCGGCACCGAGATCGACACGTTCACGGAGTCAGGGTTGGAGTTGTCCGACGGGAGCGCGCTCGCCGCGGATGTCGTAGTGCTTGCCACCGGTTATCGCGGAATGCTCGACACGGCCCGGCGGCTCCTCGGCCCGGACGTCGCTGACAGATGCGGACCGGTATGGGGGCTCGACGACGAGGGTGAGCTACGCGGCGTCTGGCGCCAGTCAGGGCACGACGGCCTGTGGTTCATGGGCGGCAATCTCGCGATGGCTCGGTTCTACGGCAAATTTCTCGCGCTCCAGATCAAGGCGATCGAGGAAGGTCTCGTCGGGGACGCATCGCGCGCTCGCCCTGAGCTGGCCGTGGATCGACCGTCGACGTAGCGAGGTACCGGTCGTGGACAGCCCACGATCATCTCGACGAACGGTCTCATAAGCTATTGGAGGAAATTCGATCATGGCAGGACGAGTCGAAGGCAAAGTCGCCTTCATCACCGGTGCCGCACGCGGTCAAGGTCGCAGTCACGCGTTTCGCCTTGCCGAGGAGGGGGCCGACATCATCGCCGTCGATGTCATGGAAGATGTCGACACGGTCTCCTATCCGATGGCGACAGCTGCTGAGATGGCCGACACGGTTCGCGGTGTCGAGGCCAGAGGTCGAAAGATCGTCAGTATTCGCGCCGATGTGCGTGACTACAACTCGCTAGAGCAAGCCGTTGCTGCGGGCGTGGCCGAGTTGGGTCGGCTCGACATCGTCTCAGCGAACGCGGGCATTTTTTCCTTCGGCTCGGCCACCGAGCTCGACGAGGCGACCTGGCATCAGATGATCGACATCAATTTGAGCGGCGTGTGGCGCACCGTCAAGGCTGCGATTCCAACGATGGTTGCGCAGGGCACCGGGGGATCGATCGTCTTGACCTCGTCCGTAGCGGGATTGAGAGGTTTCGGTCGGGCCGGGCACTACGTGGCGGCAAAGCACGGCGTCGTCGGTCTGATGAAAACGCTCGCGCACGAGCTGGCCGAGCACGCAATTCGGGTCAACACGGTGCATCCGACCCAAGTGGACACACCCATGGCCCAGAATCAGAAGATGTACGATGCGTTCTCTCCTCACCTCGCTCATCCCACTCGTGACGACTTCGCCGCCGCTTCCAGCACCACCATTCTCATGCCTATTCCTTGGGTCGAGGACCTGGACGTCAGTAATGCCGTGCTGTTCTTGGCTTCCGACGAGTCGCGGTACATCACCGGTACGAGCCTCCCCATCGACGGCGGCGCGGCGATCAAGTAGCCCCAGCAGGGGGTGTCCCTATGGTTTCCGTCGAACGGCCTGAGTCGTGGGCGGTCGATACAGCGATTTGGACAGCGATTTGGTCCTGAGCTGGTGGGGTCGTGCAGTGCGGCGAAGGCCGAAAGGAACAACGCTCGTTTGAGTTTGCGGTTTCCTGACCTCGCGGGGTGTTCTCCGCGGATCGAGGTGCCGGATCGGTGGGTCACGGGTGCGATGCCGGCGTAGGCGGCGAGGTGTCCTGCTGACTTGAATGCCGAACCGTCACCGACTTCGAGAAGGATGCGTGCTGCTGCCGGTGGTTCCGGTGCCTGGCATCGAGATCAGGATCGAGGAAAGAGGGTGGGCATCGAGCATCCTCTCGTCGTCCGCGCCGATTGTTTCCGTTGCTGCAGTGTCTCTTTGAGCGAGTCCGCCAGTTTCGGTAGAATAGACTCGGCCGCCGCGGACCCGGGCACCACTACCGTCTGAGATTCGAGTGCGGTGTAGATTTCCGCAATCAGTCTTGCCCCCATTCTGGGTGCGTTTTTGGCGGCGATAGCGGTCAGTTTCCGTTTACCGGCGGCGCGGATGCCGGCGGGGCCACCGCATCGAGACAGGCTTTCGAGCACTGCCGGGTGTGTCACACGCGGTCCGAGGACTCGTTCGAGCGCGGGGTGAATGCCGGTCAGCAGTCCGCGGATTCGGTTACTGATGCGATGCGGGTTGCTTCGCCGGCGAGGTCATATCGAAACCGACCAGCACATCGAGCTCGGCGAGTGTGTTTCCGCTGGGATCGACTCGCCGTAGCGTGTGGGGCATGGTCCGGGCTGCGTCGGCGATGATGAACGCATCCCGCGCATCAGTTTTGGCTTGCCCGGGATACAGATGAGATGCGGCGCATCGACAGACCTGGAAGGTACGCGACCTGGTGACCGCAGGAGCGGGCGACGGTGACCGGCAGGGTGCCGATCGGGTTGGGCTGATCGACGACGATCAGCAGCGGCCCGTGTGTTGCGCGGCGGTCGAACACTGCGCGTAGGCGGGCCTCGTCATTGGGTAGGGCTTTGTCGTAGAGACGGGTACCGTCGACAGCGAGACCCACGGCGTGATGTTCGGATTTCCCACGTCGATGCCGCAAAACACGGCGTAACTCGTGTCCGTGAAGCAGTCCTTCGTCCGGTTACCACCGGTCGCCGGTCCGATGTCAACACCCGACACTCACGTTATGAAGAGACCTGCTCACGATCAGCGGCTCTATCCCTGTCAGCGGTCCGTCGACGCCACCACACCCGGCGACACCACCCCCCCCGGATCATTGATGACAGGGGCGAGAAGTCATACCGGGTCTGGCGACCGTAGCCCTCGGTTTCAAGGACCAACTGAAAGATAAGGGCGACCCGGCTGCACAGCGGGCACGAAGATCGGCTGGACCCCTGAGGACCTGTACATCCGCGGGTCGGGCGGTCTCGTCATTTCAGGCTGCTGAACCCACATCGACAAACAGGTACCCATGGTCGATCACGACCATGGGTACCCGTGTCTGTTCTTGTAGCTGGTTCGTTCGTGTCAGGCGTTTCGCGTCCTCGACCGCACCTCTTCGTACCGACGCAGCGCGAGGGACGACAGCAGGATGATGCCGAGGAACATCGACGAGCCCCACACCGGGGCACCGGAGATGGCCAGACCGGCCGACCCGACCGCGATGACGAGCACGGCGACCGCCGCGCCCTGGACATTGAACCGTCCACCGCGGAACTGGGTGGCACCGAGGAAGACCGCCGCGAACGACGTCAGTAGGTAGCCCGGACCGATTTCCGGCGATCCCGCCCCGACTTGGGCGGTGACCAGAATTCCGGCGAGACCAGCGACCAGCGCTGAGACCAGCAAGCCGCCGACCCGCAACCGGCGGGTCTGCACGCCAACGAGGCGGGCAGCCTCCTCGTTGAACCCGGTCGCATAGAGCCGACGCCCGGTCACGGTGCGTTCGAGCAGCCACCAGATGAGCAGCCCGATCACGATCGCGACGAATACCGGGGGCGTCAGCCCGAAGATGATCTCCGTGTTGGAGATCTTGCCGAAGTCCTGGTTCAACCGCACGTCGGTCACCGGCACGTTGCCGCTGATCAGCAGGATGATGGCCTGGAAGAATGCGCCACTGGCGAGTGTGGCGATGAAGGAGTCGATGCCCAGCATCACGACGAGGACGACGTTGAGTAATCCCGCAGCCAGGGCCAGCAGCAAACACAACACGATCGTGACTGTGAAACTCAGTTGCCGTTCGACGACCAGGTAGGCCGCCGTGACGCTCGTCATTCCCATGACATAACCGATCGACAGGTCGAAGACCCTGGTGCACATGGGGACGATCAGGCTGAATGCGACCAGGGCCGCGACCGAGTTCTGGTTCAGGATGAGCTGCAGGGTCGTCAAGCGCGGGAACAGGTCCGGCTGGGTGACGGAGAAGTAGACGGCAATGATGAGGCCGACGTACACCGCCCCGATGTTGCCGAATCTCAGCGGCTTCAAGGTGCGACTCAATGAGCGACCACCTGCGGAGGTGGTCGCGTGCCGTGACGATATCTCCGTCGACGGTATGCGAGTGGTGTTGTCGGTGTCGGACGCCTTCAGTTCAGACATAACTGCTTTCCATCTCGGTCAGTAGGTGGGGTACGTTAATCTGTTCGCCCTCGGCTGTGGAGGCGATGACTCCCTCGCGCATTACCAAGACCCGGTCGCACAGTTCGACGAGGTCCTCGACGTCGGACGAGCAGACGAGAATCGTCAGGCCGGCCGCGGCTTGCTCCCGCAGTAGCTCGTACAGAGCGCGTCTCGCGCCGATGTCGACGCCGGCCGTCGGCTCGGTCAGCAGCAGTATCCGCGGCTCGGTGGACAACCACCTGGCCAGAAGTACCTTCTGCTGGTTGCCACCGCTCAGGGTCAGTATCGGGTCGTCGGCGACGTGCTCAGCGATCGCCAGTGCACGCATCCACTTTCGCGCGAACTCGGATTCGGCTCGCTTGGACGCCAATCGGCCGGGCTTCGACAGGCTCCCGAGCCGTGCAAGGGTCAGGTTCTCGCGGACAGTGAAGTTCGCGATGAGACCCTCGCGCAGCCTCTGGCCGGGTACGAGTGCGATGCCCGAACTATGGGCACTGGCCGAGGTAGGCGGGTCGATCGTCTGCCCCGCCACCTGCCAGCCGCCAGAAGCCTTCGATCGACGGGCACCCCCGAGCAGGTAGGCGATCTCTTCGCGACCGGAGCCCTGCAGCCCGGCGACGCCGACGATCTCGCCGGCGTGCAGGGTGATGTCCACATCTCTGGTGTGGTGGCCCGACAGGCCGCGCACGGACAGGACCGGCTCGCCCGCGGCCGGGCGGGCATCTCGTTCCGCAGTCACGGTGTGCTGCGCGTTGTCGGTGATCAGGCGAGCCAGATCGACCGCTTTCGCATCGCGGACCGGAGTATCGGCGACGACCTCTCCGGCGCGGAGCACGATGACCCGGTCTGCGATCTGCTGGATCTCGTCCATGCGGTGTGACACATACACCACGGCGTGCCCGGCATCGCGCACGCGATTGATCAGATCGAACAACTGCGAAACCTCGCGCGAAGGCAGAGCGGCAGTAGGTTCGTCGAGGACCAAGACCCGCGACTCTCCCTCTTCCCAGTCCCACAGCGCCCGCGCGATCGCGACCCCAGTGCGTTGGACGGGGTCGGCTTCGCTGAGTGGAGCCGACACGTCGATCTCGATATCGAAGCGGTCGAGCAGCTCTCTGGTGCGCTTCGCCTGCCTGCCCTGGTCCACTGTGCCGAACTTGCCACGCAGATAACCGCTGGTGAGGGCGACGTTGTCGACTGTGTTGAGCTCTTCCACGATTCCGAGGTCTTGGTGCACGAAACGCAGGCCGAGGCTGTTCGCGCTGTGGGCGTCACCGAGGATCAACTCGGAGCCGCAGAGTTCCGCGGTTCCGGCATCGGGCTGGTGGAAGCCGGCCAGGATCTTGATGACCGTCGACTTGCCGGAGCCGTTGTGGCCGAGCAAGGCAAGCACCTCGCCGTCGTGGACTTCCAAGGAGACCTCATGAAGGGCCCGTGTGCCGCCGAAGCGCTTGGACATCTTGCTGATGGACAGAGCTGATCGGCGCTGTCCATCAGCGATGTGTTCCTGGGTGATCACTTGCCCCACAGCTCCAGGAACTTGGCCTCGAAGTCGTCCGTGATCGGAGTTGTCACGGGAGGATTTCCGAGGTTGTCCGCGGTCACCAATACGTTGGGAACTGCACTGTTCGAGGGAGCCGGATCGACTCCGGCTGCAACCCGGACTGCGCCGTCCACGAAGTACCAGCCGTTCTCCAGGCCGGGGCTCTTGGCCGCGCCCTCGATTGCACCGGTCTTGATGTCGGGCAGGACCGTCTCTTCGGCATATGCGGTGAAGATCTTGATGTCTTGCAGGCCCGCGGACTTCAGTGCGTTCACCATGCCGAGGGACATGACGCTGGCGGAGAGGAAGACGCTGTCGACGTCTTTGCTCGCGCGCAATCTGTTGACGATCAGCTCGGCGGCGTTCTTACCAATGGACTCCACAGGTAGGTCGTACCGTTCTCGGACCTGGCACGTGTCCGGGCAGTACTCCTCGAGCCCGCTCTTCATGCCCTTCTCGAGGGAGTCGATGATCGGGAATGCGGGGAGACCGACGAACAGCATGTCGGCCCGACCCTCGGTGCGCTCCGCGACGAGCGCGGCCACGGCCGCGCCCTGAGCTTGAACACCGGGAGGCCCGGAGAAGTTGACCAACGGCCCGGGCTGGCCCGGCGCGGCCGGCTCGTCGAGGACGCCGCCGGAGACGACCGGGATGCCTCGGTCGAAAGCCTCTCGGTAGCCGTCGCCCAGGACGGTGCTTTCGTAGGTGTAGTTCATGATCATGTCGGGGTCTTGGCTCAGAGCCGACTTGAACGCGTTCTGCTGTGCGGCCGCGTTGCCGCTCGACGGTGTGATGATCGATACGTCCCAGCCGAGCGCTTCGCCGGCCGTCTCGACTTGGTCACCGATCGGCTTGCAGAACGATGTCACGCAGTTGACCAGGATGACCTTGAGGCCGCTGGGGATCGCCTTGTCGATGGGCACCGTGATTCCGAGCGGGGTCGGTGACGCCGTCAACTCCTGGACCTTGGCGGTTGCGGCCGAGACATCAACGGCGGCCTGCGGCTCATCTGAGCCGCGAGAACCGCTGCTGCTGTTTCCGCAAGCGGCGATCGCGAGCGAGCATACGGTCATCGCGGCGATCAGCCCGGCTTTCCGGGTGTTGGTGGGTCGCATGGTGGCGCCTCTCGTGGTTGATACCGAGCTATTCAGGACTGTGTATTGCGTGGGTGGATACTGGGGCTCGCGTACGCGTTCGTCTCGAGGCTGACCTCTACCGCCGGTTGCTGATCTGAAAAACCACATCTACCGGCACTTACAGTGGAGTGACCCATATCACTCGGAACGTCGAGTGTGCCCACAGTAACAAGAAGATCAGCCCGTGTCTCCAACTAAGTACACTTTTTTCGTACTTGCATACGGGAGGGGATCTGCTGCCGGCAGCGGCGCGAGGTCGAACAGCGACCGACCTCAGCGACGGCGAGGTCAGCCCAGCGATCCGGCCCGGTGCAGAGTCGGGATGTCGTCGATGTGATCGGCCAGCCTCGCGCGGGTCTGGCTCAACGGGACGGGTTGGTACCGCCTGAACTGCAGGTACTGGCTGATGAGGGCGAGATCGTGCTCGAAGCAGAAGCCGATCGCGCCGTGGATCTGGTGGATGTGGCGCATGACGTCTCGGACGGTCTCGAGGTGGACCAGGCGCAGGGTGAGCGCCGCGCCCTCCCCGGCCGTGGGGTCCGTGTTGAGGCGCCACGCCGTGAACAGCGCAAGCTCGCGGAGACCGCGGGCCGCGACGGCCGCGTCCACGAACCGGTACTCCAGTGCCTGGCGTGTCTTGAGCGGCTTGCCGAACTGGATGCGCTCGTTGAGGTGTCGTGCTCCCAGGTCGAGAACGTGATTGAGCGCGCCGGAGCTGCTGAAGGCGGAGAACGTCTCGTGCCAGGCCCAGGTGCGGGGTGAGCCCACCTCGCCGTCACCGACCGGGCAACACAACGCGGCATGCGGTGCCAGCATCTTGGGCTCCCCGGTGAGGGGAGTAGCCCTTACCGGAACGATGTGACCGGACGGATCGATGGTGCGGCTCTGGTCCAGAAGGGCCGCGTAATCGAGCAGCACCTGGTCGACCCCGCGGTCGACGGCGTGCAACGGCACGGATCGGCCGGTGCTCGCACCGGTGATGAGGGCGGCGACCGGCGCGGGGAGTGCGGCACGCCCGGCCTCCTCGGCTACCAGGCATGCAACCATCGCCAGCTCCGGATCGGAGTCGAGTCCGTCGAAATCGTCCAGACCCAAGTTTTTCAATCGTTCTACCGCGGTCGAGAGTGCACCGGCCGCGTCTGTCCAGCTCGAACGCGCAAGCATGAGGTCGTCTGCACCGAAGGATGCACGCGCCGATTGCGCGACGTCGAGCGCGACCTGGGGCATGGTCAGGTCCATGGACAGTCTCTCCTGCTGCATACGGTGGCGGTCGAGCACATAATAATGAGTATACTTATATTGGATCGGCCAAGGGGTCGGTGCTCGTGGCGTCTTAAGGAGTTCCTGACGATGGACTACGCCTTCTCCTCCTCCGAGACCGAGTTGCGGTCCGAACTGAGGGAGCTCATCGGCGAGTCGATGCCGCCCGATTATCCCGGCATTTTCGTCGAGGATTTCGAGGAACCACTGGCCGCCAGTTGGGCCTTCTGCCGCAAGCTCGGAGCACAGAACCTGCTGACCCGCGCCTGGCCGCGGCAGTACGGAGGCGATGACGCTTCCGTATGGTCGCAGGTGGTCTTCAACGAGGAGATGTGGGCTCACAACGAGCCTCGCGGTGGCCAATACATGGGCGTGACGTGGATCGGGCCCGCGCTGATCACCTTCGGCAACAAGGCCCAGCGCGAGCAGCACCTGCCCGGCATCGCCAGCGGTGACGTCCAGTGGTGCCAAGGGTTCTCCGAGCCCGACGCCGGCTCGGACCTGGCGTCCCTCACAACACGAGCGACCATGGTGGACGGCGGGTTCAGGGTCGACGGTCAGAAGGTCTGGACGTCCTACGCCAGCCACGCTCAGTACTGCGTTCTGGCCGCTCGCACTTCGGTGCGGGAACGCAAACAAGACGGTCTCACGGTGTTCCTGGTCCCGATGGACAGGGAGGGCATCACCGTTCGACGCATCCCGACCATGCTCGGGCCCAACCACTTTCATGAGGTGTTCTTCGATGACGTGTTCGTCGATGACGCTGAAGTGCTCGGCACGCTCGACCACGGCTGGGAGATCATGACGGCCGGTCTCGCGTTCGAGAGGGTCGGGATTCCCCGGTATGCGCGAGCCGATCGGATATTGGCGGAAGCGCGAGAGGTCACACGAGGCGGCACCCCGGCGGCGTCGCCCGATCTTGCAGCGGCCATGGTCCACGTGCTCGTCGCCCGGCTGCTCAACTACCGCAACTACGACGGACGGGTCAGTGGCGAGGAGACGCCTGCAGGGGGCCCGATCGCCCGGATCGCTTCGACGCTCGTGGAGCAGGAGGTCGCCGACGTGGCGATGGATATGGCAGGGGTTTTGGCGCTGACGCCGGATGCTCCCGGCACGCATCCGGCTCTGGGCCACCTCGAGCACCACTGGAGGTATGCGCAGGCCGCCACCGTGGCGGCCGGCGCGCTCGAGATCCAGAAGATGTTGGTCGGTCGTCGCTTGCTGTCGCCTCGGCGCGGCTGAGGGCAGTTGCCCGGACTTCATAAATGAGTACACTCCAATCGTTGACTGTGATGTTCGTCATGGTTGCACAGAGCAGAGGCGCGCGGCGATGACCGCATGCCCGCCGAAACCCCGAAGGGAGCAACCAATGGCAGCCGCAGTACCGGTTTTGGCGGGCAAGGTCGTGGTGGTCACCGGGGCCGGTCGCGGTATCGGCCGGGCGATCGCGCTCCTCGCTGCCAGAGAGGGAGCCAGCGTCGTGGTGGCCGACGTCGGCGGTCCCGTCGACCAGGTGGAGGCCACGGCGGGTCCCGCGACCGAGGTCGTCGAGCAGATCGAGACGGACGGCGGCATCGCGGCAGCCAGCGTCGAGGACGTCTCCACCTCGGCCGGTGCGGCACGGGTGGTCGCGACCGCACTGACAACCTATGGTCGCCTCGACGCCATGGTCTGCTGCGCCGGTATCCTCGATCACGGGCAGGTGCACGAGATCACCGAGCAGCAATGGACCGACGTGATCAACGTGCACCTCGGGGGCCACTTCGCCTGTACGAGTGAGGCTTCCCGAGCCATGATCGCGTCGGGCACCAGTGGTCGCATCGTGCATTTCTCGTCGGCCGCCGCACTCAAGGCTCCTAAGATTCAGCCTGCCTACGCTGCAGCGAAGGCCGGCATCATGGCTTTGACATCGAGCAGTGCGAAGGCGCTGGCGGAGCACGCCATCACGGTCAACTGCATCCTGCCGGGAGCGTCCACGCGGATGACCGACAAGGTGTGGGCCGACCAACCCGGCCGGGTCGACGTCGCCGGGTTGTCGCTGCGCAGCGAGGACAGTGTCGGCACGTGGCGCGACCCGGCCAATGTCGCGCCGTTCGTGATCCACCTCCTTCGGGACGAGGCAGCCACGATCACCGGCGCTGCATTCGCCGTGGTGGGCCACCAGGTGACGACCGTGCTTCCGGCGACCTACGGCGCCTCGATCGTCGCCGATCAGCAGTGGACCCTGGAGGCTCTGAGCGCCAGTGTCCCCGGTCTCCTGGCGGACACCGCCTCGGCGGAGTCGCCGTGGCCGCCCCCCAACGATCGCTGATCGACCGGATCGGGCGTTTTGCCGGTGTCACTGCACCGGCACAACGTCGCGACGGCCGTCGTGGCCTTCGACCAGACGTGCCCAGCGAAACCCGGGGGAGTGGGCCAGGGCGAAAGGTGTGCCTGTGGCGATCAGATCGTCGGCCACGCGAGCGGCCGAGCTGCGTGCTTCGTCGTGTCCGCAGTCGGCGACACCAGGCCAGCTGGAGTCGATCAGCTCGACCGGGTTGTGTGCGAGGTCGCCCAGCAGCAGCCCGCGCTCACCGTCGGAGACGAGCTCGACGATGGTCGATCCGGGAGTGTGACCCGGGGCGTGACGCAGGACGACTCCCGGTACGAGCTCGAGTTGGTTACCGTCCCAGCGATTCACCGAGTCGGCCAGCGGGGCCAGCTGGGTGCTGGGCCTGTCCTGCTCACGCTCGATACGGACCCCTCGGTAGTGATCGGAGAAGAAGTAGCTCCAGTCGGCTTCGTGGGAGAAGTACTTCGCCTGCTCGAAGACGCGCCGATCGTCCTTCACCGCCCAGCCGATGTGGTCGAAGTGCAGGTGCGTGAAGACGACATGCGTGACGTCCGCAGGGGCGACTCCGAGTGCAGCGAGCTCGTCGAGGAAGTCGCCGCCGGTGAAGGGGGCAGGCGGGTCGACACCCACGCCGACGTCGGCCAGAATCACCGCCGAGCCCGTCCGGACCAGGTAGCCACCGATGCTGTTGACGTACTCCCCACCGTCGAGGTGATGGAGGTACGGCTGCCAGTCGTCCATCGTGCGAGTCGGGTAGACGAAGGTCGGATCCATGCGGATCTCACCGTCTCGAACTCCATCGATCCTGATCGACCCGATCTGCATGGTTCGGCTCCTTCCGAGCGCTGCGCACCGCGGATGCCTTGTCACGGGCATCTTTTGCTGATACTCATAACAGTATACTTATTCGGATCGAACGCCAGGAGTGTCATGGATCTGCAAGGTCGAGTCGCCGTCGTGACCGGTGGTGCCTCCGGAATCGGAGCCGCTTCCGTGGAGCTTCTTCGGGAGAGCGGGGCCGTCCCCGTCTCGTGGGACCTCGGAGGTTCTCCCGATATCAAGGTCGACGTCAGCGACGCCACTGCGGTCGGCGCCGCGATCGCCGAGACCGTCGAGCGATTCGGTCGACCCACCCTGCTCGTGGCAGCCGCGGCCGTGCCGCACCGGTCGTTGATCATCGACCACGACGTCGAGGCCTGGGACAGGGTCTTCGCCGTCGGTATGCGTGGAGTCATGCTCTCGATCCAGGCCGTGGCACGGACAGCCATCGAGGAGGGGACAGGTGGCTCGTTCGTACTGATCTCCAGCAACAACGGCATCCTTGCCGATCGGTACCTGTCGGCCTACTCGTCCGTCAAGGCAGGCGTGAACCACCTGGCCCGCGTGGCCGCTCGTGAGCTGGGCGAGCACGACATCCGGGTCAACGCGATCGGGCCCGGCCCGACCGAAACGCAGATGCTGGCCAAGAACCTGCAGATCCCGGGGTACGTCGAGAAGATCGAACAGGTCACTCCGCTGGGCCGCATCGGTACCTCGCACGACATCGCCGACTCGATCGTCAACCTGATGCGGGCCGGCTGGATCACAGGTCAAGTCGTGCAGTCGGACGGCGGTGCCTCGCTGACCACCCCTCGTGGTGACTCACGCTCCGCCGGCCAGGCCACCGCCAACGGGTCAAACGGTTCGGTGCCCCAGCCACTCGCGTGAGCGCCTGGCCGCAGCGGTGTCACATCCAGGACACCGCTGCGTGAAGGTCCGACCCGCGTGGCCGGCGAGGTTCCGGATCAGCCGGTCGCCTCCGCCAACAGCGCGCGGACACCGACGGAGTCGACTTTCAGCGATGCGCTGCGGGGCAGACTCTCCACGACCAACACCTGAGCCGGAATCTGATAGGCGCTGAGGTGGTCACGCAACCACCCCCGGATCGCGTTGCCGTCGATATCGGCATCGTTCTCCAGCTCGACGGCCGCGTGCGGGATCTCTCCGAGCCGATCGTCGGGCATGCCGACCACGGCAGCGTCACGAATCTGCGGGTGGGTCCGTAGAGTCTCGGCGACCTGCCCGGCCGAGACCTTGAAGCCGCCCCGGATGATGGCGTCGTCCGCGCGGCCCTTGATCCACAGGAAGCCGTCGGCGTCGACAGTCGCGAGGTCGTCCGTGCGGACCCAGCCGTCGGGATCCGCCGAGTCGATCGCGAGCTGCTCGGAGCGCAGCTCCAGGAGGCCCACGTCTCCGAACGGGAGTGGGGCGAACGAGTCGCGATCGACGACGCGCATCTCGACGTTGGAGTGGGACCGACCCACGCTGCCTCGCTTGGTCTGGGCATGCTTGCGACGATCGGCCAGGCTCCAGCCCGCGACACCCCCGGCGAACTCCGTCGCTCCGTACACGGTCAGGACGGAGATTTCGTAGGTGGCCTCGAATCGTTCGGCCAGCTCGGGGCTGACCGGAGCCGTGCCGACGGTCAGAGCCTTGAGGCTCGCCAGATCGGCTTTCTCCGTCTCGCGGTCGAGCAGCATCGTGAGCGCGGCCGGCGGCACGTTGGCCACGATGGGCCGATGCTCGCGAATCAGCTCGATCCATCCGTCGATCTGGAACTTGGGCAGCATCGCGACGGCACGGCCCTCCGCGAAGTTCAGAAGCGTCGTCCAGACCCCGCCCATGTGCACCATGGGCAGAGCCACGACCGCAACGCTCTTGCGCAGGCTCAACGGTTCCTCGGCTGACGAGGCGTAGTGACGGCTGGCGTCCAGCGCCGCCGACAGCGACGCGTAGGTCAGGGGGATCCGCTTGGGCGGGCCGGTGGTGCCACTGGTCATCATCTCCAGTGCCACGCCGGGGTGCAGACGGCCGACCAGGTCTCCGGCGGCGTACCCGGCTTCCTGAATCACCGCGAAGGTCGACGGGTCGTCTCCCTCCACACTGATGGCGGCGGCCCCGATGTCGCGCGCGGACGCCAACGTGGCCTCGGTCCAGTCCTGTGGGTTGGCAACGATCGCGACCGCGCGCACGGCGCGAATCGTGTCTGCGAGGCGCTCGTTCGGGACCAGATCGCTCAGGGTGAGGATCGCCTGGTTCGATGCGACGATCGAGACCGTGGCCGCGACGGTCGAGGCACCGTTGCGCATGACGACCGCGACGCCCGCTCCGGGTACCGAGGCACCCATCGAGCCGAGCACGGTCTGAAGGACCTCACCTCCGGCAGCGATGTCACCCCACGAGTGCCACCGGTCGGCTATCTGCAGAGCGCGGGCGCTCGGATCGATCGCCGTCACGTCGCGCATGCGTCGGGGCAGGTCAGTCGGCTCGGTCATGTTATTGAGTATACCCATCTAGGTGGTTTGTTCAGGGGGTGTGCGGAGCGCCCGGTGGTGCTCCGTCGGTCAGCTGGGCTCTCTGGGAAGACCCAGGACGCGTTCGCCCAGGATGTTGCGCTGGGTCTCGTCGGTCCCCCCGGCGATGCGGTTGCCCGGTGCGCCCGTCACGAACGTCGTCCAGGCGAACGTGCCCCACTCACCTGTGTCCGCCATCAGTCGTGGACCCAGCAGGTCTGCAGCAGTCTCCGAGATCGTCCGCTGGTGCTGTGTGTACAGCAGTTTGATGAGGGACCCGTGTGGCGCGCGGGAACCCCCTTTCCGCGCGCGTCGGGCGGTCACGGCCAATTGGCGGCGCTGGATGTACAGCGTGGCCAGTCGCTGACGGACGATCGGGTCCTTCGTCCTCTCGAGCCAGCGCGCCAGGGCCAACACCTCGAAGTAGGTGCCGCCGCGGTTCTCCCCACCGCCGCGCTCGAATCCGAGGACTGTCAGCGCGACCTTCCACCCGCCGTCCACATCGCCGATGCGCAACGAGTCGTTGATCCGGACCCCGTCGAGGAACACCTCGTTGAACGTCGAGCCGCCACTCATCTGACGGATCTGTCGCACGTCGATCCCCTCCGCATCGAGCGGAACGAGGAACATCGTCATGCCGTGGTGCTTGGGTGCGTCCGTGTTCGTGCGGGCGAGGCAGATGCCCCACTGCGCGTACTGGGCTCCGGAGCTCCAGACCTTCTGCCCGTCGATGACCCACTCGTCACCGTCGCGGACAGCCCGGGTGGAGACCGAGGCCAAGTCGGAGCCGGCGCCCGGCTCCGAGAACAGCTGGCAGCACAGCTCGCGGGCGCTCATCAGCGAGGAGAGGAACCGTTGCTTCTGCTCCGACGTCCCCAGACGTTCGATCGTGTTGCCGACCAGCACCATCGTGACTGTGAGCAGCTCGTGCGTGGGCGGAGTCCGGTAGGCGGACTCGACGGAGCGGAAGGCGCGTTCGTGCTCGTGCGACAAGCCTCGGCCGCCGAACTCTGCCGGAAGCGTGATGCCGCCGAAGCCGGCGTCGAACTTCTCCTGCTCGTACGTCGAGGCCTCGGTGATGAGCTGACTCTCCTCTTCACGGTTGAGATCGTGGAAGACAGAGACGTCGTCGTCTCCCTCGCCCCACGCGCGGCGCGACCGATCGCGCTTCGGCAGTCGCGCGTCCAACCAGCTCCGCGCCGTCGCGGTGAAATCGTCCAGAGAAGTGGTACTGGTCATGATGGCGTCCTCGGGGTGGGTAGGTCAGAAGGCGAGTCGGTCGGCCAGCAAGGCACGATGCGCATCGGCCGTGCCGAGGAACAGTGCCGATGACTGGGCGCGACGGAAGTAGAGGTGTGCGTCGTGCTCCCAGGTGAACCCGATACCGCCGTGCACCTGCACGGTTTCGGCGGCGACGTCGCGGTACGAGTCGGCCGATGCGGCCTTCGCAGTCGCGGCTGCGACAGGCAGAGCGGCGAGGTCGCGCACGGCGGCCGCGGTTGCGTCGTACGCCGTCGACCGCGCCGTCTCGGTATGAATCAGCATGTCGGCGCAGGCATGCTTGACGGCCTGGAAGGTGCCGATAGGTCTACCGAACTGCTCGCGGGTGCGGGCATGCTCCACGCTCATGTCCAAGCACTGCTGCAAGCCGCCCACGGCATCGAGGGCCACAGCGGTGCGAGCGATGTCCAGGACTGGTGCCAGGAAGTCGGCCGCAGCACCGGCAGCACCGACGCGAGTTGCTGCTGCACCGTCGAACGTGACCGTATCCATCGGCCACGTCGCGTCCAGCACCATCATCGGGGCACGCCCTACGCCGTCGGTCTCGTCGAGGTGGAACAGGGTAGGACCTTCCTCGGTGCGCGCGACCACGAGCAGGGAGTCGGCTGAGGCCCCGTTCAGGACGAACGCCTTGGTGCCCGTGAGGCGGTAGGTGGTGGGGCCGTCGGCGTGGGCCGACATGGATACGTCGTCGAGGTGCCAGGAACAGGTGGGCTCGACGTAGGCCAGAGTGGCGAGCCGCTCGCCGCCCGCCAATGCTTCCAGCAGCGGGCCGGAGGTGGCTTCGTCGTCGGCCGCGAGCAGGGCATGGGTGGCAATGACCGCACTGGAGAGGAAGGCGGATCCGGCAAGCCCTGCCCCCAGTGACTCCAGGACCACGGCCTGCTCGGCGAACGAGACGCCACTTCCGCCGAGATGCTCGGGGATGACGAGTCCAGCGATCCCGACGTCGCGGGCGAGTCGACGCCACAGCTCGGCGTCGTGACCCGTCTCGAATTCGGCAACCTCTCGGACGCGCGACGTGGGGCTCGTGACTCGGACGAGATCCTTCACGACGTCACGCAGCTGTTCCTGCTCCGACTCGAACACCATGGACACCTGTTGCACCCCTGAAACCTAGGAACGTCGCGTTCTGACCGCGATGACAGTGTCACCGCCGCGTGTGTATAAAGGATACTGTACTCGTTGGCACACTCGCCGGTAAATCAATTCGGCCTAATCAGCGATTCGCCATCGGGCGATTTCTCGCCCGGAGAGGAAAGATCAGTGCCCTCAGAGGCATTCGCACAACTTGCTGGGAAGTCACCGCCGCGAACAGCGCGCGCACTGCTTCTCGACCCGGTGTTCGGTGGCTTCTTCGTGGGCAAGATCGTCGCGACCTGCGGTGTCTGGGTGCACAACCTGGTGGCCGCCGTCGTCGTGTTCCAGATCAGCGGATCGGCCCTCGTCGTCGGAATCGTGACGGCCGTGCAGTTCGGACCTCAGTTGGTGCTGTCGCCGTGGGCGGGCGCGCTGGCAGACAGGGGCAACCCGGCCCGGCAGATCATCATCGGACGGCTCGTGCAGGCGAGCGGCTCCGCCGCGCTGGCGCTGGTCATCTGGTTGCAGGGAGGGGTGTCGTCGATGTCCAGCGCCGCACCCGTCGTGATCTGCTCGGCGATCGCCGGTGTCGGCACGGTCCTCGGCAGCCCTGCCCTGCAGTCGTTGGTTCCGCTGATGGTCCGGGACGACGAGATCGGTCTTGCGGTCACGCTCAACACCTTTCCCATGACTGCGGCCCGGGCAGCCGGCCCGGCTCTCGGAGCCGTCGCGCTCACCAGCCTGGGTGCGGCCTGGGCACTGGCCGGGGCAGCGGCAGCCGGTCTCGGGTTCGCTGCCTTCGTCGCGGCTGCTCGGCTCGGCCGGCTGACACCCACCAAACAGCGCGGCACGGACTACTCGGTGCGGGCCGCGGTACGTGCCGTGCGCGCAGACGGACCCATGGTGGCTGCGCTGATCGGTGTGGCGGCCGTCGGAGTCGCCGCCGACCCCCCGTTGACGCTCGGGCCGGTGACGGCAACCGCACGAGGCATGGGGCCGGAGGGTGCCGGGTGGATCGTATCGGCCTTCGGGATCGGTGCAGCCCTGGCCTTCGCGCTCGTAGGCCGGGCCCAACGGCGATGGGGCGAGCCGCTCGTCGCCTCGGCCGGCCTGGCCCTCATAGGCGTCGTCACTGCGTTGTCGGCGATCGATAACCCACTGGTCGTGACCATGGCACTGTTCACGCTCGCCGGAATCGGCATGAGTGCCGCGATCGCGAGCCTCACCAGCATCGTCCAGCAGCGGTGTCCCGCAGAGCTGCGCGGACGCGTCATGGCCTTGTGGCTGATGTCGTTCCTCGGTCTGCGCCCACTCGCCGCAGCGCTCAACGGCTTCCTGGCGGACGTCGTGTCGCTCGAGGCCGCCTATCTGGTCAGCGGCGGTCTCGTCCTGGCCGTACTCGTGCTGTGTCGGCCACGCCGTCTCGGCGCGAAAGACCGCCCTGGCCGGCGCCGGATCCCGGCGTTGGGCATCAGCATCAACCGCAAAAGAACGAAGGGAATCGCATGACAGATCGCATGAAGGACAAGGTCGTCTTCATCACCGGAGCGGCACGAGGCCAAGGCCGAGCCCACGCCGTCAAGCTGGCATCGGAGGGTGCAGACATCATCGCAGTCGACGTGTGCGCAGCGCCGGCCGCGATGGACTACAACGCCGCAACGCCTGAGGATCTCCAGGAGACGGTGGCCGCGGTCGAGGCGCTGGGTCGTCGGGTCGTTCACCGCGTCGTGGATGTGCGAGACCTGGCGGGACTGGAAAGTGTCGTCAGCGAGGGGGTCGAGAAGCTGGGCGGGATCGATGCGGTCGTCGCGAATGCGGGCTTCGTGACCTGGGGTCGCTTCTGGGAGATCGATCCGCAAACCTGGGACGACGTCGTCGCGGTCAACCTGACCGGGGTTTTCAAGACGATGCGAGCAGCGGTCCCCGCGATGATCGAAGGCGGCCGCGGCGGTTCGATCATCATCACGAGCTCGGTCGCAGGCCTGAAGTCCCTGCCTGCGCAGGCGCCCTACAGCGCGGCGAAGTCCGGTGTCGTCGGCCTTGCCAAGACGGCCGCGATCGAGCTCGCCGAGTACAACATCCGCGTCAACACGATTCATCCATGGGGTGTCACGACCGAAATGGGAGTCATCGGTCCGGACGGTCAGGCCGTCTTCGGGGCGCATCCCGACTACGGACCGTTGATGCAGCAGATATTGAAGGAGCCGCGGCAGTCGTCGCCCGAGGACATCGCCAACCTGGTCGTCTTCCTGGCTTCCGACGAGTCGCGAACCATCACGGCCGCCCAGATCCCTATCGATCACGGCGCGACCAAAGTCTGAGCCGACCCCCGCCCCGCTGACCATCCCGTTCATCCCACGACAGAACAAGAGTCCCCATGGACGAGTACGCATCCATCAGTCAGTTCATCTCCCGCGCAGTTTACGGTATGGATCACCAACGCGCTGACATCGTGTTGGAGGCCTGGGCCGAGGACGGACACTTCACGTTCAACCTGGACGGTGCCGAGCTGCGCCGGGCCGAAGGCCGCGAGACGATCGTCGGGAGGCTATCCGCCGGGTGGGCGAAGCCGATCGGCACCTCCCGTCACATCGTCACCAACCTGTGGGTGGAGGAGGTCGACGACGTCTCGGCGGTCGCGGTCTACTACCTCACCTTGGCGTCGGGGCGTGCGCAGCCGCCGGCAATTCGTGCCACCGGCTGCTATCGGGACCGGCTGGTGCGGCACGGTGAGACCTGGCGGTGGCAGGAGCGGACGCTGGAGCTAGACGGCCCGTTGTGAGTTGTGATGATGCTCCCTCGCTGATCCGTCCCAGTGTTTTCGGAGGGTTTGTCTCAGGGAACAGTGAAACCTCATGGAGCAGGATCGAAGCGGTGCTCGGCGGAGTTCGAGAAGGATGCCGTCGATGTGGTGGCGCGGAGCTCTACACGGAGTTGGCGGCGATGCGCAAGACGGCAGATGCGCTCGGTGGGGGTGCCGCTGAGACCGTTCGCCAGTGGTTTCGGAAGGTGCCCATCGACGGGCCGGGCGGCATTGTCGAGACACCGACCCCGAGGTTATCAGGAAGTTGCGTCAGGGTGACCCAGAGTTCGAACGGGCCAACGGGATCCTGAAGTCGGCGTCAACTTTTTCGCGGCCGAAATCGACCGGCACCACCGACAATTGTGGATTTCATCGGCACTCACCGGGGAAACCGGGTGGGTGCCGATCGCTCTTGTCTGGGGTATCGACTCGATGTACACGGTGCTTTCCGAGCACTACATGAGCATCGCCCCGTCCACGTCGTACGACCATGTCGCATGGGTGTCGTGCGCTCGAATGCATTCCGATGCCCGATGTCCGATGCACTTGTCATCGATGCCACGTGCATGCTCCGGGCACGGCAACCGCTCGCACGGGTGCTCGGTTCGCGGAAGGCCTAAATTATGCTGCGCCGCAGATGTATTGATGTAGGTCGATGTATCGTCGAACGCCTGATGCGGAAATGGAGTGGCACGGTACACAAAAGAATGTGGCTCCGCACCACGTTGCCGGCGCGGCCCACGCACGGGCGGGGGATCTTTGAAGCGCCGGTTCACCGCGGTTGCAGCGAACCGGCTGTGAGTTGCCCACCCCCACTTATCGCCGCGACATGTGGGGGTGGACGTTCACGGCGTTCGTCGTCGATGTGTTCGCTCGGCGTCACTGTGGTGGATCGGATCCTTTAAATTAATTGGTGCATAACGTTTTCGGGAATCGATAGCGTTAGTGATGGCTGTATCGGCGAGTCCCGTGGTCATCTGCGATGCGGCCTCCCATCCGACGATAATCCACGTCCAATCGTTGTATACGGCAATCGCGTTCGGGCAACGTTCGGCGCAGGGCACATCGCAGCGTCGATTGGAACGGTGGGCGATAGTTACGACAATGCCCCCGCCGAATCGGTGAACTCTGACTACTAGAACGATTTCGCCGACAACGGCCCTCGCTACCTCGGCGCAGCAGAACTGTCGTTGGCCACCGCACAGTGGGTCGCGTTCTACAACCGCAAACGCCACCCACAGCTACTGCAGATGACCTCACACCCGACCACGCGAGCAACTCCACCAGGAGCAACTCAACTACAAGCGCACGCGCACTCTCAATCCGGAGGAGGCGCTCACGCGTTGGTCCCTCCAGAAACATCTGGACGGATCACGCGTCGCTTCGCGGTCATTGACGCGCACGAGATTGCTTCGCACCGCGCAATGCCCTTTCGAGCACGTTGAGATGCTTGCTTACGCGATTTACAACCTGGGCGAAAAAGGTGATCGTGATCACGTCGGTTGGTCGCATCGAGTTTTCGCCTGCGGTGACAACTGGACACCGTAAACCCGAATCCTCGAGGAGGAGATCATGACCACCTCGCTCACCGACGCAAAATCCGGTGTGACAAACAACGTCGGCTTGTGGTGCTTGCAGCCCTGGGCGCGGCCGAGTTCCTTGCAGCTGCGGGGGCTGGGTGGATCCTCTGGAAGCTGGCGAAGTCTTCGGCTGGCGGTCACGATCCGATGAGCATGCATCACGACACGGTGGCGATGGACCAAGGCATGGCTCGCGGTCCCGAGATCAGCCTTCGACTCTTGTCGTTAACGGTCCTTGTGTCCGTGCTGGTGCGGCGTTGGCCGGACCGACCGCTCTCCGGCCCCCCTAGGTCACGTGACGTCCGGTGGCCTCAGCGCGCCATGGCCGACCAGGAGCCGGGGTGCTGATGATGACTGTGGGCTTCCTCTTCTTGGTGCCGCTTCACTTCGCGACTGCTTTCAGTCGCTCCGAGTTCGACATAGAAAGGGGGTGACGAGATGGCGTGCTGCATCTTCATCGGGACCTTGATCCGAATGGCGTTCTCGAGGCTCGCCGGCAACCGCAAGGTGTCAGTGAGCGAGCTCGCAAGCCAGAACGAACGCAAGCGTCGCGCGCACACGAGCGCGACTCGAAGCTGAATCTCTTTACTCTTCCGAACCACAGAATCTCGATGTAGGAGCATGCCATGAAGAAGAAGCGCAATAAGCAGAGGGGCGGCGCGAGTCGTGCAGTCGTTGCCGGACTTGCCATCGTGCCGCTGGCGGCCAGGCTGATCGACCGTCCGAAGGCTATCGGCGAGGAGAGCGTGCCGCCCTTCGACGGGGGTACCCACCGAGACGTCGTTCATTCCACCAGCATCACCATCCCGCCCCGCGATTTCCGCAGTGGGCCGCTGACTCGCAAGCGCCAGGCCCGCGCATTTGCCATTCTCGGTGCGATGGAGGCCGTAGGGCTTGTGCTGGCGGCGGCCGGAAAGTCGCCCAGGATGCGCGCCGCCGGACTTGGACTCATGGTTCCCGGCGGTGGTGACTTGTTGAACAAGGAGCCCGTTCGCGGAGCGGCCGCTGCAGGCAGCTCGGCACTTGGGCTCGTGCTGTGGATCGGCTCGGGCAATCATCTGGTGACCCCGCTGGCTTGGCTGGGGTCTGCCGCACTCTCTGCCCGTCGCGCTGAAGGGCGCGGACAGGCCGGTTTCGTTCGCTATGCCGTTCCCCTCGCGGTGGGCGGAGCGGTTGCTGGAATGGCGATCCGTCTGAAGAAGGATTTCGAGAAGCAGAAGGCCACGGCGCTGGAGACCAATCAGTACTTGGAGCACTTCGAGCCGCCGCTGCGGGGGGACGACCGTCCAGAACCCTTCGTGGGCCAAGAACTGTCCAAGGACGAGTTGCTCTTCGCTCGACACTTGCTCGGGATCGCATTGCAGGACGCCGACAACTGGGACAACTACGACATCATGGAGCAGTTCCAGCCGACGGCCATCAGGTATCAGCTCAACTGGCTCGGCTGGGCACTGTCGGCGCTGCAGTACTCGCGGATGCCAGCCTTTCACGGCTACCTCAGTGAAGCGCAACGTCGCCTGATCGAGAAATTTCAGCAGCGCAAGGTCTGGAGCTATTGGTGGCTGGAGAATCTCTGGGGCAACCTCGAGTCCAATCCCGACCCGGTGCGCAAGCAGAACGTCATGTTGTCCGGGTTCTTCGGACTGCAGCTCAGCACCTACCAGTCAGCCACGGGTGACATGCGCTACGCCGAGCCCGGTTCGGTCAAGTTCCACTGGGATCGCAAGAGGACTTATGAGTACAGTCTGCCGTCCATCTGCGACGCTATGGCGCGCGATATCGACGCCTCCGAGTGGGGCATGATCGTCTGTGAGCCGAACTGGCTCTACCCCTACTGCAACAGCGTGGGTGCCAATGCGTTCAAGATCCAAGACCGAATGACGGGCAGCGACTACTGGCCCTCACTGCAGGGCAGATTCACCCGCACTGCTGATGAGGAGCTGCACCGCCCGGACGGACTCGTGATGCACTTCAAGTCGAGTCGGACCGGCTACGGGAATGGGGCCCTACCCACGACAAGTGTCGAGTTTCGTCCGCTCATCCCCGACCTGGCCGACCGCGGCTGGGCTTTGTTGAAGGCAGGGGTCTGGCTGACCGACGACGACGGCAAAGTGAGCGGCACGGTCTTCCGGGACATGCCGAAAGGACTCGACTACGGCAATGCCGGAGCCAGCAAGGTAGGCATGTACGGCTCAGTGATGCATGCTGCGCGCGAGGCCGGTGACGAGGAGCGCGCTTCGGTGGCCTGGAACGAGCTGCTCGAAGTCGCCAACCCCGTGCGGACGCGTGAAAGCCTCGAATTCACTGGAGCCTCCGTCATGTCGAAGGCCAACGTCGCTATGGGAGTATTCGGGCGCAAGGGTGGGTGGCTGGATCTCATAGATCGTGGTCTCCCCGAGACGTGGGCGACGGGCCCCATCCTGAAAGATGTCCCGTTCGCTGACGCGATGGTGGCCCGGGCCGAGACTGACGGCCAGGCGCTGGATCTCGTCCTGCATCCGGTCGACGACGAGGCCCACACCCGGCTGACTCTTGCTCGCCTCACGCCCGGGATTCCCTACGAAGTCACGGGTGACGTGACGGCATCTGTCGTCGCCGACGAGAACGGCGAAGCCGTTATTCCCGCACATCTCGCGGGCCGCACCGCGATCAACGTACGCCCGACCGATACAAAGACGAACGCGCGATGAGCTCGCGACTTCGAAGGAGCACTTACATGAGCAAAAACATGCGATCGATGGCGTTTGCGTCGGCTGCTCGGCAAGCTGCCACCAAGAGTGGCCACACGGCTGAGAACTGGATCAGCATCGAGAACTGGTACCGCCTTCTGCACCTCATCAGCCTTCGGCCCGGAACGCCATTCCAGCGGGCCGTCGAGCGGTATTGGTACTCGAGGCGCTGACCCCGATACAAGGACCGGCGGCCAGTCCGTCAAAAGGGGGCGACGTCATCGACATCGCCCCCTTTTTTTGGACTTCAGCGCCTCGAGGCCGTTCACGTACCGCGGTACTCGGGGTCCCGCTTTTCGCGCAGCGAAGACATGCCCTCCTTGAAATCAGCGGTACGCAGCGAGATCTCCAGCGCCGTGGCCTCGCGGTCGAGAGCTTGTTCGAGGGTCATCTCGTGACTGCGGTTGAGCATCTGCTTGGCCAGTCCGACGGACACGGTCGCAGCGCGGGCGAACTCCTGCACCACTTCTTCGACTCTCTCCTCGACAGCGTCGTCCGCCACGATGTCGTTGACCAGTCCCCAACGCTCGGCTCGTTCGGCCGGGAGTGGGCGCGAGAGCAGCACCATCTCTTTGGCCCGTTGCGTGCCGACCAGGCGGGGCAACAGGTAGGACGTGCCGCTGTCGGGGGTGAAGCCACGCCCCACGAAGGGTGCCCACAGCTTGGCCGTCTCCGACGCCACCACGTAGTCCGATGAGAGCGCGAGCATGTTGCCGATGCCCGCGGCCCACCCGCGCACTCCCGTCACGACGGGGAGGGGCACCTCGATCAACGTCTTCACCAGACGGTTGGCGCCGAGGTTCGTGCGCCGGCGCAGGTGCCCGGTTCGTGGCCGCTCCTGGTTGGTGGTGTTGGCCTCCACGAGGTTCATTCCCGTGCAGAAGTGTCGCCCCTCGGCGGTCAACGCGATGACCCTGACGGTGTTGGACCGGGTCGCCTCGTCGAGCGCCGCCACGAAGGCGTCGATGCCGGCCTGACTCAGCGCGTTGCCGGAGGCGGGATGGTTGAGGTGCACACGCAGGACGACGCCGTCTCGCGTGATGTCGACCCCTGTTTCACTGGTCACGGTGGTTCCTTCGTGCTGTTGACTGGATGATGGGCATAGTCATCTGAGGGGTCGAAAGAATTCGCGAACCTCGTCGACGTATAGGTCGGGCGTCTCGAGGGCGGGGAAGTGTCCCCCGGTCGGCGCTTCCGTCCACCGCGCGACGTTGAATGCCTGCTCGACGCGTGAACGGGGAGGTGCACCGAACCTATCCGCGGCGGCCGTGCCGCGCTGCCGCCCCGTCACACGCTGGTGCGAACCCGTCTCGAGCAAGAATCCGGACGGCACCTCGACGCGCTCGCCGGCCGTAAGACCCTGCGGCTTCACGGCGGCTTCGTAGTAGAGGCGGTTCGCGCTGCCGATGGTGCGGGTGTGCCAGTAGATCGACAGTGTCGTCAGGATGTCGTCCCACGGCACCATCGAACTGCCGTCTGCGTGGCGATCCGACCATGTGGACCACTTCTCGACGATCCAGGCCGCCATTCCGGCAGGTGAGTCGGTGAGCGCCGTCGCCAACGTCTGCGGTTTGGACGACTGGATGGCCACGTACCCGTGCTCCACCGCCCGCCACGCGCGAAAGCGCGCGGCGTATTCCTTCTCTTCGGCGCTCGGCGAGACTCCGGGGTCTCGGGGGGCGCCGAGGCTGACCATTCCCATGTGCACCCCGATCAGGCGGTCGGGATAATCCAGTCCCAGGAAGGAGGTCACGAAGGACCCCCAGTCGCAGCCCTGGGCTCCGAATCGGTCGTAGCCGAAAGCGGCCATGACCTCGACCCACAGTGCGGCGATGTCGCGCGGGGTCGTCCCGGGCTTCGAAGGAGCCGGCGAGTACCCGTAGCCCGGCAGGGACGGCGTGACGACGTCGAACGCATCGGCAGGGTCGCCGCCATGGGCTTCCGGGTCTGTCAGCGGGCCGATGACCCTGTGCCACTCGTGGAACGTGCTCGGCCACCCATGGGTGATCACCAGTGGCAGAGGGGCCGGTCCCGTGCCCCGGTGCCTCACGGCGTGGATCTGATTTCCACCGACCGTCACGAGATGGTGATCGTCCCGGTTCAGCTCTGTCTCCCTCGCCGACCAGTCGAAGTTCATCCAACGATCTACCAGCTCACGCTGGGCGCTGATCGGCATGCCCGCCGCCCAGCCCGACTCCGCGACGTCGTCGGGCCAGCGGGTGCCCTCCAGCCGTCGGCGCAGATCGTCGACCGCGGAGAGAGGGGTGGTGAGGGTGAGGTCTCGGACAGAGCGCTGCAGGATCATGAAAACCTCCCGGAGGCCGGCTGCGGACGTGTGAGGCGAGCTGATAAAGTATACCGTATTAGAGAACCTACATCGTTCGCTGCGTGAATCGCGGCATTACTCGGATATGATGCATAGCATTATGAGTACTCAACGAGAGTTCGTGGCCTCAAGCTCCGAGGAGGTCGAGTCAGATGTTCCGAACGACTCCCGCCCTGGATCGGGAATCGATGAGCGGATGCCGGAGGCCGCTGTCGCCAAGACCGGTGGCTCGACGAAGCTGGCCGATCGTGTGGCTACCAGGATCGAGGCCGAGGTCATGGCCAAGAAGTGGCCCGTCGGCGCGAACCTCGGGTCGGAATCCGACCTCATCGCTCAGCACGGGGTGAGCCGGGCTGTGCTTCGCGAGGGTATCCGCATTGTCGAGAGCCACAACGTCGCTCGGATGCGTCGTGGGCCCAGCGGCGGTCTGATCGTCACTGAGCCGAACATCGAGTCGGTGTTGGCATCGGCTGCGCTGTACCTCGACTTCGCCTCGGTCCGACAGCAGGATCTGTTCGCAGTGCGGACGGCGCTGGAATTCACGTGCCTGCGCCAGCTCAGCGAGAATCTCGACGAGGCGAAGATCGCTCGTCTGAGAGAGGCCATCGCCGACGAAGGACGCGTCATGAAGACGGAAGGCGTCGGCGCTCACAACAGTGATCTGCACGTTCTGCTCGCCGAGCTCTCAGGCAATTCCGCGCTGCGGTTGTTCGTCGACGTGTTGGTCAGGCTCACCCAGCAGCGAGCCAAGCAGAACATTCCCAACGATCCGGAGACCGCGGGCGTCCTGCACCACACGCACAGCCGGATCGTCGAGGCGCTCATCGACGGCGACCTGGCGGTGGCGCAACACCGCCTGGCCAAGCACCTCGAAGCGATGTCTGCTTACTACCGCTGACTTTCACTGGGTCAGGCGTCCGCCAGCAGGGGCGCAAGACTCTGTGCCAGTGTGCGCACATGCTGCATGGCCAGCTGCTCGGGGAGGGCCCCGGGCGATGCCCACGGGAATATTCGCACGACAGGGCACCCTGCGAGCCGTTCGAGAATCTGGGCCGCAGCATCCTCCGGAGTGGCCACCAGAATGTTGCCCAGTCCAGGCGTCAGCCCCCGAGCGCGGGCCCTCTCGCCGTCGAAAGGTCGCACCGGAACGCCGGTCTCCTGGGCAGACATACGGCGATAAGAGTCCCACTGGTGATGGTGGTGCTTTCGCACGATCGCCCAGTCACGTTCGGGGTCGTCGCTGACGAATAGGTTCATGGGACCTGCCATGCGTGCATCCTCTTCGGTGTGCCCGCCCTCGCGCAGCCCGGCTCGGTAGATGGGCAACAGACCAGGATCGAGCGACAGCAGGCCCTCGTTGAGCAGACCGGCGCGACGCGCTCCTTTGGGGCCCCTGTAGCCCAGCCAGATCGGCAGCCTCTCCTGAGCTGCCGGCGGCGTGACCGCACCCTCGGCCCAGATGGCGCGTAGTTCGGTGACCCGCGCATTGGTGTCGGTGAAACGCTGGTCGATGTCGACGCCGTAGAGGTCGAACTCCGGGGCGCGGTAGCCCGCGCCGAGGCCGAGCTCGAGACGGCCGCTGCTCAGCTGGTCGACCACCGCCGCCTCTTCTGCCAGATGACCAGCGACCCGCAGCGGGGCGAGCATGATCGCCGTCCCGATGCGGATCGACGATGTCCGGGCCGCGACCGCGGCGGCGAACGTCAACGGCTGGGGGAGGTGGCCGTCGTCGAACAGGTGGTGCTCGGAGAGCCAGACCGATTCCAGGCCTAGACGCTCCGCCTCTTGGCACAGCTCGAGGTTGAACCCGTAGACGCGGTCCCACGGTGCTCGCCAACCCGCGGGATTGCGTACATCTATATGTATGCCGACCTTCATCCCAGGCCCCGTCTTTCCTGGACGCGGGTGCGTCTCTCTCCTAAAGAGGGTACTGTATAGACCAAAGTGGCGATCAGGCGTCGTCAGATGACTCGAAGGGCAGCCGGTGACAAACGCGTGGCGTGACCGATTGGCCGTACCTGCCGTGTGCGCGCCGATGTTTCTCGTGTCCGGTCCGGACCTGGTGCGGGAGGCGTGCAAGGCAGGGCTCATGGGAGTGCTGCCTCGCCAGAATGCTCGCTCGTCGGAAAGATTCGACCAGTGGCTCGGCGACATCCGCGCAGGACTCGCAGCCGATGAGGCTGCGCGTCCGGGAGTGGTTCACGGACCGCTGGCAGTGAACCTGACCGGACGGGTGTCTCCAGACGACATCCCCGCCAATCTCGAGATCTGTGCCCGTCACGGCGTCGAGATCGTCGTCTCTGCGGCCGGCGATCCGACCGAGTTGACCAAGCGCGTCCACGAGTGGGGCGGGCAGGTGTTTCATGACGTCACAACCTGGCGTCACGCCGAGAAGGCGATCGCCGCCGGCGTCGACGGGCTGGTGTGTATCGGTTCCGGGGGTGGTGGGCACGCCGGCACGGTCAGCCACCTGATCTTGGTGCCGCGCCTGCGCGCGATCTTCGACGGCACCATCGTCATGGCCGGCGCAGTGGCACACGGAGCTGCGATCCGCGCCGCGGAGGTGCTCGGGGCCGACCTTTCCTATGTGGGCACGCGCTTCATCGCGTCCGACGAGTCGATGGCGCCGCCGGAATACAAGCGCATGCTGGTCGAGGCCACGTCCGACGATCTCGTCTTCACCCCGTTCGGTGGTGGTGGGCCTGCCCGATGGCTTCGCCCGTCGGCCGCCGCTCTGGGAGTGGACCTGGACGGAGAACTCGCAGCGCGCAGCAAGGACGGCGTACGTCCCTGGAAGGACGTCTGGTCCGCAGGCCAGGGCGTCGATCTGATCGAGGACGTCGCCCCCGTCTCGGTCCTCGTCGACCGACTGCGCGTCGAGTACGACGCCGCAAGCGCGGTGCCGGTTCGCGCCGCCAGTGCCGTGGCTCCGGGCTGACCTACCGAGATCACCATGTACCGGCGGCGCGGACGCCGCCGGCCGTTCAACTGAGGAAGGCCTCACCATGACAGACGTCACCACCGAGTTCGAGAAGGCCACCGAGGCGGTATTCACAGAGGGGGACGTGGAGCGCGCCCGGCTCCTCCTGGGGGTCGACACGCCGATCAAGAACCAAGAGCACGTCACGACGGCGTCCTACGACAGCATTCGCAACTTCGCGTGGGGCGTGGGGGACAGCAACCCGCTCTACACCGACGAGCACTACGGGGAGTCGACACGCTGGGGCTCGCAGGTGGCACCGAACATCATGTCCCAGATCATGGGGGCGCCGATGCTGGGTGATCCGATGCCGGACGAGATCAAGCGCGCCGCGAAGGGCCTGTTCACCGGTATTCACGTCTTCGTGTCGGGCGGGAGCAACGATTGGTTCCGGCCGATTCTTCCTGGCGACCGAATCGTGGCCTATGCGGGCGAGGAATCGATCGAGGTCAAGAACTCCGAATTCTCCGGAACGTCGGTTATCCAGGTTCGTCGTAGCGTTCGCCTCAACCAGCGTGGCGAGATCGTCGCGATCCAGCGAGTCGTGCGGGTCCTCAGCGAACGAAAGAAGGCTCGGGAGCGTGGCAAGAACTCCACGATCGAGCCCGCTTCGTACACCGACGAGGACATGCGGCGCATCGAGGAGATCTACGCCCAAGAAGGTCCGCGCGGTGCCGATCCGCGGTACTGGGAGGACGTCTCCGTGGGCGATGATCTGCCCCCGATGGTCAAGGGACCTCTCACGACCACCGAGATCGTCGCCTTTCATGCGGGTGGCTACGGCTTCGCACCCTACGGCTTGAAGTCGAGTCGCTTGGCGTACGAGAACCGGCAACGGATCCCGGCCTTCTTCGTCAAGAACGACCAAGGTGTCCCGGACGTCGCTCAGCGTCTGCATTGGGACTCGGAGTGGGCCAAGGCGATCGGCAATCCACGCGCCTACGACTACGGAGTCATGAGACAGACATGGCTGCACCACTACCTGACCGACTGGGCCGGCGATGATGCTTTCGTGCTCCGGCAGGAGGACTCGATGCGCAAGTTCAACTATCAGGGCGACACCCAGTTCATCTCGGGTGCGATCACCCAGAAACGTCAGACCCTCGAAGGTGGTGTGGTCGACATCGAGATGCAGATGACGAACCAGCGTGGCGAGAAGACCACCTTCGGCACCGCCACGGTTGCGCTACCGAGTCGCATCGGTGGTGCGGTGGTGCTTCCGCAGCCCGAGATCAGCGAACAGCGCAAGGCGGCCGAGATGTACGCGCGTCACCTGGAGCTCGTTGCCGAACGTCGCAAATAAGGCCGCTCCAGCGCGCTGGACATCACAGCCGAACTGAGCGCTCCCACACGCGACATGCTCCCACACGCGACGTAAGGACCCGACATGGAAATCAACGGTGCAGTAGCAGTGATCACGGGCGGTGCATCCGGACTGGGTAACGCCACCGCCATCGCACTGGCGCAGCGCGGGGCGCGAGTTGTGCTCCTCGACCTCCCCAGCTCCGACGGCGCCGCCGCGGCTCTGCGCATCGGCGACACGGCTCGTTTCGTGCCGACCGACGTCACCTCCGGCGACGAGGTCGCCGAAGCCCTCGAGGTGGCTGGTTTGCTGGGACCGGTGCGGGTGGTCGTCAACTGCGCCGGCGTCGCAACCCCCGGCAAAGTGCTGGGCCGAAGCGGGCCGCTGCCGCTCGAAGACTTCGAACGTGTGGTGCGCATCAACCTCTTCGGAACGTTCAATCTCATCCGCCTCGGCGCACAGAAGATGCTCGAAGCAGACCCCATCGGCGAGGAGCGCGGCGTCATCGTCGACACCGCCTCCGTCGCAGCATTCGACGGGCAGATCGGGCAGCCCGCGTACGCCGCGTCCAAGGGCGCCGTTGCCGCGCTAACGCTCCCGGTCGCTCGCGAGCTCGCACGCCACCAGATCCGGGTCGTGACCATCGCACCGGGAATCTTCGAAACTCCCATGATGGCAACACTTCCCGAGGAAGCACAGAAGTCGCTCGGGCAGCAGGTGCCACACCCGTCGCGGCTCGGAAAAGCGGCCGAGTACGCGGCGCTGGTCTCGCACATCATCGACAACCCCATGCTGAACGGCGAAACCATCCGCCTCGACGGAGCTATTCGGATGGGACCGAAATAGATGACCACCAAGGTTCGACTCGATGTGACCGACGGGCCGACAGGCAGCATCTCTACCATCGAACTCGTCGACCCGAACGGTGGCAACACCATCGACTTCGACTTCGTCGACGAGTTGGCGGATGCTGTTCGGGACATCGGTCCTTCGACGTCCTGCATCACGATTACCGCCCGGGGGAAGAACTTCTGCCTCGGCGGAGATCTGGCGGGATTTGCCTCGGCGACGTCACCCGACGACCACGTCGGGACTCTGGCGATTCGGCTCCACGAGTGCCTCGAGGCACTGGCTTCATTGGGTGTACCGATCATCGTCGGGGTGCAGGGGTGGTCCGCGGGTGCCGGAATGAGCCTTGCATTGTTCGGCGACATCTTGATCGCGGAAAGATCCGCGAAGTTCCGCACGGCATACGGGGCAGTCGGCCTGACCCCCGACGGCGGAATGTCGTGGTCCCTCCCTCGCGCAGTAGGTCGATCGGTTGCCCTGGATCTGTTCTTGACTCGACGTGCACTGGGTGCGGACGAGGCTCATACGCTCGGCGCGGTGAGCCGAGTCGTCGACGACGGCGCCAGTGCGGACGTGGTCGCGGAGTTGGCGGCACTGATCGCAGCGAGTTCCGCATCTGCTGTTCGCGCCACCCGAGCTCTCGTCCACGAAGGTCTCACTTCGTCGTTCGTGGACCACCTCGGCGCGGAGGCGCGCGCAATTCGTAAGGCAGCAGGTGGGTACGACGGACGAGAAGGCGTAGCCGCATTCTTGGAACGTCGACCGGCACAGTTCTCGACGACGACCGATGAGTCAACGGACCGAAAGCAGCCAGTATGACGACAAATAGCTTTGCAGGGAGAACGGCAGTGATGTCGGGCGGCAGTCGCGGAATCGGCCTCGCGATCGCACTCGAAATCGGCAAACGAGGCGGAAACCTGGTTTTGCTCGCCAAGACCGACACTCCCGACCCCAGGCTTCCCGGCACTGTTCACACCGCGGTCGACGAGATCGTCGCGGCCGGCGGACATGCCGTTGCGGTTGTGGGCGATGTTCGTAACGAGGAGGACATCGAGCGTGCCGCGGCAACCGCAGCGCAGACGTTCGGCGGCATCGACATGGTCGTGAACAACGCCAGTGTTCTGAACCTGTCGAGGACGACCGAGCTACCGTTGAAGCGGTTCGATCTCATGCAGCAGGTGAACGTCAGAGGCACGTTCGCTCTCACCCGAGCATGTCTGCCTCAGTTGCTCGAGTCTGAGAATCCACACGTGCTGACGTTGTCTCCGCCCCTCAATATGTCGACAGAATGGCTCGGTAAGCACCCGGGGTACATGTTGGCGAAGTACGGCATGACCCTGGCGGCATTGGGCGTCGCGGCCGAGTACGCCGACGAGCAGATCTCCTGCAATTGCCTGTGGCCCGAAAGCACCATCGCCACCGCAGCTGTCGAGAACCTGCTGGGAGGAAAGGAAGGCGTCGCGCACTCACGCTCACCCCAGATCATGGCCGACGCTGCCGTCGCCGTTCTCGGACGCAAGAAGGGCGAACTGTCGGGACAGACGCTGATCGACGTGGACGTTCTCACGGAAGCGGGGGTCTCGGACCTGAGTATCTACGGCGGGGTCGAGCCCATCTCCCTCGACATCTTCGTCGATCCTCGCTGATCGATGCGTCGGGGCCCGTCGTGTCGGTTCACGACGGGCCCCGGTGGTCTTTTTCGTTCTCGTCAGTCCCAATTGCTGGCGAATTCCGACACCATTCCGACATTCACCACACTGACCGTGCATCCGTCCGGCCCGGCGAGCCACGCATGTTCGGTCGCTGGAATCACGACAGAATCGCCCGGCTCCATGGCAATTCCCGGTCCGGAGCTGAGGATCAACGTCACACTCCCCGCAACCACGACGTTGAAATCCAGAGAACTCGTGCGGTGCATCGGGCTTCGATACCCGGGGCCGTAGCTGACCTGTCTCAACACGACCTGACCAGGTTTCACGTTTGGCTTGAACGGCTCGTCGCCCGAAACCGGATCGATCGAACCGTCGACTGTAGCTCCGGGTGTGTTGCTCCAAAGCTCTGCCACCAAGCCTGAGGATGGTCCAAGATCTGGAACATTGTCAACGCGTTCACGCGAATGCTGTCCATCCGCTGTTGTGAAATGAAACGCACGAGGGGGCATTCCGTCACTCACGACGTAGGACTTGCCCTCGGTGTCGGACGCCGTCACGATTCTCCGCATACGATTCCTCTTGTCTGTAGTCATCGGGTTTCTTCCTGGCTTGTACTACGACGGAGGCTGGCAAGCGGTAGAAGTTACTGTAAACAGTACACTGATTTACTGGAACCAGGTAGAACCGCGTACCATGGAATTCGCCATTGGCCGGGTGGCCGACTCTCAAAATTATGCAGTGGACGTGGGTGGTCCTGCCGCCGCCGACTGTTGACTCAGGCGGCGACCTCTGTCAAGATTTAAACAGTTAAGCATACTTAATTATAATTTGACTGTTGCTCTGCGGTGCCCTGGAGGTTGCGCGTCGCGTTCACGGCCCCACCTCTGAGAGACGAGCAACGATGAAAGGCGGGTCAGTGACCGACATCGTGATGAACCATCGGACAGCAGTGGTGACTGGTGCCGGTAACGGCCTCGGCAGAGCATATGCACTTGCCCTCGCTGAGCGCGGCGCGGCCGTGGTCGTCAACGACCTGGGGGCGAGCACGACCGATGAGGGCGCTGACCGCGCGCCGGCAGACGAGGTCGTGGAGGAGATTCGGAGATCGGGCGGCCGCGCCGTGGCCTCCTACGAGTCGGTTGCCACGGTCGACGGTGCGCGCGCCGTGGTTCAGCAAGCTCTGGACACGTTCGGATCGGTCGACATTCTGGTCAACAACGCAGGTAATCGTCGGCCATCGCCGTTCGCAGTTATGTCCGAGGACGACCTACGCGCAGTCCTCGACACCCACCTGGTCGGTTCTTACTTTGTCACTCAAGCCGCATTCGGTCATATGAAGGAACGAAACTTCGGCCGGGTGATCTTCGTGAGCTCGAATACCGCAGCCTTCGGCGGCACCGGTCTGAGTAACTACGCGACCGCAAAAGCTGGGGTCTTGGGGCTGGCTCGCGCCGTGGCATTGGAAGGCCACGAATTCGGCGTCATCGCCAACACGGTCATGCCGATGGCGCGTACACCAAGGTCGCAAGCCGCACACGGGGCAATCGTCGGCCTTTCCGGATCGACGACGGGTCAGAATGCGACCACCGATTCGGTGGAGGGACCTCCGCCACTGACGACAGACGAGGTGGCACCGCTCGTAGTCGCGTTGAGCAGTGACAAATGGACGGGGACCGGCTCCGTCTATTCGATCGGCTACGGACGGATCGCGGAGGTGTTCACCGCCGTGACGCGCGGGTGGTACCCCAGCGATCCATCTTCCTACGGAGCTCAGGACGTCATCGACAACCTGAAGGCGATCCGGGATCGCACCGAGTTCGGCGAGCCGACGTCCAGCCCGGACGAGCGTCAACTCATCGCTGCCTTCGCTCCGCGATCTGCGGGAACTGCCGGAGGGGTGAAATCGTGACGGGCACCGACTCTCATTCCACGGATGCACAGACCCTGCCTTCGCAGCTCCAGACGCTCGTGGCGGTGCAGGAAATACAACGAGTCATGGCGCGCTACAGTCAGTTCGTCTCGGCGCGACGTTACAGCGAATGGGCGGGTGTCTTCGCCACAGACGGGCAGTTCACCGGTCCCGAGGGGCTGCGTGCAGAGGGAACCGAAGGCCTGGAGAAGTACATCCGTGCCTCGCACGCCGGATGGGTGATGAAGCAGATCACCACCAATTCCCTCATCGATGTCGACCTCGACGAGGGAACGGCGACAGCGTCCTCCGACTGGTTCGTCTTCCGCGTGGATGGAGGGCAGAACCGGGTCGCCGCGGTAGGTCGTTACGAGGACGAGTTCGTGTTCACTGCTGGTTACTGGCGGATACAGCGGCGGCATGCGGTCACGCTGAAAGATGGTTTCGTCGGCGGACCCACCGTTCCCGACGCTGAGTGATCACGCGACGCGATCGCTCGCAGATATTCGAGTTGTGTTCTCAGACAACAGGACTGGAATCAAGAACACTGCCTCGACCAGCATCATGACAACTCCGCCGGCTCGTTGGTCGACGATCGCCCCCAGACCGCTGGTTCCGTGCATGTGCCCCGCCATGATGGGCTCCGTGGCGATGATGAGGGCAAGTCCGAGAAGGCCGGCCGGGATGCCGGCGACATAGATAGTCAGCCGCCGGGTTTTCTCGATATCGGGGCGTTCGTCGGACAGAATCGAGCACCCAGACACAGACCGACCAGCAGCGCTGCCGCGGACAACACGGCGGCCGACGTTCCGGCAACGGTGACGATCGGCAGGTGCCAGAGGTACATGACGAACACGTAGCCGAGGGCGGCAGGTACAGCCGCGAGTCGAACAACCCTCGTGGACAATTTGATCCATCGCCGGAGAAAGCCGGATGCCAGTGCCGGAGCGATCATGACGAGGATCATCAATTGCGTCATCATGGCAAGGTGCGATATCTCGGCAGCGCTGCGAACCGACGGCAGGAGCGCAACGACAACCGCCGACACCGCTGCGACCACCAGTGCTGCGTCGACCGAGACCTGAGAGAATCGCGTGGACAGGCGCTTTCGCGCCATCCACAACGCCGCACCGGCCACGCATGCTATCGCCAGCAGCGCCCACGTGCCCGCCGATGGACCGGCGCTGGAGGTATGGGCCGCCACGTCCATCGACGATCTGCTGGGGTGGTGGTGACCACTCATACCGCCGTCCGATGCGACCGCGTCGGAGTTTGTCGCAGCGATGGTGGCCACACCGCCCAGAGCGCCGACTGCAAGTCTCAGCGGCCCATGCGTTCGCCGTCGTGTTTTCTGTTCACGGGCTTCGACTCCTCGTCGGCTCGAATCAGCTCGGACCGAGTTGTCCGGCTGGGTGGTTCTTCTCAGGCTTCGGACGCTTTCCGTGCGCGACGACGCTCGGCGCCGATCACGATGTCGTTGAACGACGGTTGTCCCTTACGGTTCATTCGCGTGTTCAGTAAGGTGAAAAGGGTCTTGACGAACAAGCAACACGCCATCGTCGACTTCCCTCCAACATTAGCCGGAAGTAGTAGGCCGGTAGAAAGAATGCAGGCACGGTGCCCAGCGCTGTGCGCTAGGAGAAGGAAAATCCTCGGTAGCCCTCTGCGGCAATCTCATCGCACATGGCCCTGAAATTTCCGACGCCACCGATATAGGGCATGAAAACACGGGGCTTTCCCGGTATGTTCGCGCCTACGTACCACGATGCCCCAGTCGAGAAAAGTGTCGTCTCGCCGACTTCTGCCACGTGACGTACCCATTCTTCTTGGGCGTCGAATTCCGGCTGCGACGTAATGTATCCCTTGTCGTCCATGAACTTGATGTGGTCCGCAATGAATTCCACGTGCTGCTCGATCGAGACAACCACGTTGCCGAGCACCGACGGGCTCTGCGGGCCGGTGACGATGAACATGTTCGGGAATCCGCTGACTGCTACTCCCAGATACGTCTTGGGGCCTTCGCTCCATTGATCCCGGAGGGACGTGCCGCCCTTCCCGCGGATGTCGACGGCAAGAAGGGCACCGGTCATTGCGTCGTACCCAGTGGCAAAAACGATGGCGTCGACCTCGACTCGGGCTCTTGCCGTCGCGATACCGTCAGCGGTGATTCTTTCGATCGGTGAGGCAGAAACGTCGATGATGTCGACGTTGTCCCGGTTGAAGGTCTCGTAATAGTTGGTGTCGACGCACACTCTCTTCGAGCCCAGCGCAAATCCTTCCGGTGTGAGAATCTTTGCTCGATCCTTGTCCGCCACCGACTCCGATATCTTGCTGCGAACGAATTCCGCTACCGTGTCATTGGCTTTCTGTGACGTCATCAGGTCCGCGAATGCGTTCATTATTCGTGCACCTCCCATCGACCAGTACTGCTCGAATCGAGCAGTCCTCTCCTCGTCGCTCACGTCGAACGCGCTGTCCGTGCTCGGAGGATAGGGTGCTCCGGCTGCCGAATTCCTGCTGGTCAAGCGAAGCGAGGCGTAATTTTTTTTGACTTCGGATATCTCGCCGTCGGTCAAGGGAGTGTTGCGAGCGGGCATGCTGAACGACGGAGTCCGCTGGAGAACTGTGACGTGCTCGGCTTGTTGTGCGATCTCGGGTATGACCTGTATTCCGGATGAGCCGGTTCCGATTATTGCGACAGATTTTCCTCGGAAGTCGACATCGTTTTCCGGCCAGTTCCCCGTGTGGTATGTCTCGCCTGTGAAGTCGTTCAGTCCGGGAAAACTGGGGATCTGGGCGGTCGACAGGTTGCCCGACGCCATCACGAAGAATTTGGTTGTGAATTCGTGGCCCCGGGCCGATGTCAGATTCCACAACGTCGAACTGTCGTCGTAATGTGCGGAGACGATCTCGGTTTCGAGGCAGATGTCTTCGCGCAAATCGAATCGATCTGCAACATGGTTCAGGTAGGCAAGGATCTCGGGTTGAGTAGGGTAGCGCTCGGTCCAGTTCCATTCCTGATCCAACTCGGGAGAGAAAGAGTAGGAGTAGTAGAAACTTTCGACATCGCACCTCGCGCCGGGATACCGGTTCCAATACCACGTGCCACCGACTCCGTCGCCGCGTTCGAAGACTTTGGCGTTCATTCCCTGTTCACGTGCTTTGTAAAGCATGTACAGGCCGGCGAATCCTGCACCTACGATAGCAACGTCGAGAGTTTGCTCTCGGTTCATCAGACTTGTCCTTCACGTTGGTGATCGAAAGTTTTCCTGGAATGTGAAAATAAGTCGTCGACGACTGCACGCTTCGTCACTGGCTCTTCAAAACGTCAGCACCGGCTTGATCGAAGCTCCACTTCTGGCGCTCGAAACCGCGTCGTTGATGTTCTCGAAGTCGAAGGTATCCACGATGTGATGCATCGGTAAGTGGCCTTCCTGATGAAGGCGAACCAGCCTGGGAATCATCACTTGGGGGTTGGCATCGCCTTCGATGCAGCCACGCACAGTCTTGCCACCGGCGATGAGATCCTGCACGTCTACGCTGGCATCGGCCGGCCCGGTCCCGACGACGACGAGTGTGCCTCCTCGGCGTAACGACCGGGCTGCGCCGCGGATGACCGCGGGGTTTCCAGTCGTGTCGAAGGCGTGGGTCGGTCCGCCGTCTGTCAGCTCGTCAACAGCCTTCGCGATCTCGGAATCACCGCCGTCGAGCACGTGGGTCGCACCGACCTCGAGCGCGGTATCCAGTCGTGAAGGCGACATGTCGACGCCCACGATTTGTCGGGCACCGAGATAGGAGGCGGCCATGACGGCCGCCATACCAACGCCTCCCAGGCCGTACACGATCACGCGTGACGTCGGACCGGGCCTGAGAATGTCGAGCATCGCACCGGCACCCGTCTGGACGCCGCACCCGAACGACGCCATCTCCACCAAGTTCGATCCCGGCGCGACGACGACCGCGTTACGGCGTGCGGTGACGGCATGACGGGCGAAACTCGACTGTCCGAAGAACGAGCCGAACACGATTTCTGTGCCATGTCGTAGGGTTGCGGATCCGTTCAGGCGCCGTCCGGAGACATTGCCCTCGGCAAATTTCATGCAATAGGCGGGGCTCCCCGTCGCGCACGGTTCGCAGTGCCCGCATGACGCGAAACTGATCAGTACGGAGTCACCGACGTGTACGTCGTGTACATCCGCTCCCACCGCCTTTACCACGCCCGCTCCTTCGTGACCGAGGACGGCCGGGGTGCCAACTGGGCTCATGGCGCGCGCCACGAGGTCGGTGTGACATATGCCCACAGCTTTCATCTCGACGAGAATCTCGTCGTCTTGCGGGAGGCTGAGTTCAACTTCATCGATCCGAAAAGCCGACTCGGTGTCGAAACTCAGTGCGGCCTCGGTCTTCAGACAGTTCATCGGCCGATCTCTCGCAGGACATCGGAATGAGCTTGGGCAATGCGACTTCGGATGTTCGCTGCCGATTCCTCCGTCATGGAGGACGGTCCGATCATTCCGACGACACCGCCGGGAATCTCTGACGAGGCAACAGCCCGGTGGTGGCTGAACGTGTCGAAGCCGGCCTTTCCGTGGTAGCTCCCCATGCCGCTTTGTCCTACCCCGCCGAACGGAACGTCCGGCAGCATTGCGTGTACGGCGAAGTCGTTGAGACTGATGCCACCAGAAATGGTCCTTCTTCGAAATTCTCCGAAGGACTGAGTACGGTCGCCGTACCAATATGCGACGAGCGGAGACGGCCGCGATGCGATGTAGTCGATGACGTCTTCGATGGACGAGTACGTCAACACGGTCAAGACTGGTCCGAAAACTTCCTCGCGCGCCACATCCATCTCGTCGGTCACGTCGAGCAAGATGGTCGGTGCAATTCGACGAGCACCAGGGTCCGGGAGCAGCGCGCGCTGGTCCTCCGGTACGGCCTCGATCGCCCGGGCACCCTTCGCGACGGCGTCGGCGACGAGACCGTTCACCCGTCGAAAGTTGCGGTCGTTGACGATCGAGGTGACGCTGGCGTTGGTGGAGTAATCCGGGTACGCCGAGACGAAATTGGACGTCAGCGCAGTAACGAGCTCATCCACCTGACTCTCCTGGACAAAGACGTAGTCGGGGCACAGGCAGACTTGACCGCCGTTGGACATTCGAGATCCAGCGATGCGTCGGGCGGCTTCTTCGATGTTCGCATCCTCAGCGATGACGGCAGGATTTTTGCCCCCCAGTTCGAGGGTGACCGGTGTGAGGTTCTCGGCCGCGGCGCGCTGCAAGATCCGGCCGACTGCGGGCGAGCCGGTGAAAAATAGATGATTGAAGGGAAGGGACGAGAAGGCTGCTGCGACTTCCAAGCCCCCGTTGACGACGACGAGCTCGGAGGAATCGAAGTATTTCGCGACAGCCTCGGACAGCACGGCACCCGCCCGAGGGCCGACATCGGAGAACTTGATCATTACGCGGTTTCCGGCAGCGATGGCTTCAGCCGCGGGATGCACCACGAGGCTGACAGGAAAGTTCCATGGGCCGACAACACCCACGACGCCCAGCGGCACCGTATCGATCTCGGTGGGGATCCCTGCTTCGGTCGATCCCGCAATCGAGACCGGTTTCATCCAGGTCTCGACGTTTTCCTTCAGGTGGGTGATGTGATCGATAGCGCCAACAATGTCGGCGCTGAGGCTGAACGCTTCAGGGCGGTGACCGAAGTCGGACGACATTGCCTCTGCGAGCTCGTCGGAGGAACCGAGCACTGCGGCTAGTAACCGGTTGAGCCGATCGATCCGCACCTCGACAGGTGGCGGTCCCTCGCGAAGGTGCGCGGAGCGCTGCGCGTCGAACAGAGGTCGCAGATCGACAACGGTCTGTTCACGGGGTGAAGTTGTCATGGTCATGAAGGGTCGAGCCTCTCGTCGTGCGGGTGAGAACTGGCGATGAGTTGGTCTTGCGGAGGAGCTGGGTGCAGCGGCGTCGTCTCGACCACTCCTCGGGATACGAGGTCGTCGATCGACGAGCGGTCGAGCTCGAGCACGGAACCGAGCACCTCGTACGTATGTTCGCCGGCGAGGGGCGCTGGTCGTTGCGGGGCGTCGGCCACGGCGGTGAAGATCGCAGGCAGGTTCTCAGTGGGCAACGCCTGCGACAGCAACGGGTGATGCATCGACCGAAAGAAGGCCCGGTCGATAAGATGGGGGTCGTCGAGCAGTTCAGGGACTCTGAGCATCATTCCGGCAGCAACGCCCGCGGACTGAAGAAGATCGGCCGCCGCTCCGGGCGTTAAGGTCCGAGTCCAGGCGGCAACGACCTCGGTGATGTGATCACGGTTCGCGTCGCGGCCGGCCGCGGTTTCGAACCGGGGGTCGCTTGCCCACTGAGCACGCCCGATGACCCGGGTCAACCGACGGAACGCGTCGGTTCCGGTGACGTCGATCACGATCCAGTCGTCATCGCCCAGGGAGGGGAAGACCCCGCGCGGCGCGTCACCCCGGAGCTGACCAGCCGTTGCGGTGAGAGAGCCCGGACGCATCGATTCCAGCGCGTACTCCGGACCCAGGTGATTCAAGATCACTTCCGCCTGCGCAACGCTGACGGTTCCTCCTCGCCCTGAGCGCTTCCGGCGTAGCAGAAGCGCCAGCACGGCACTTGCAGCAACGCGAGCTGCGGCGTGGTCGGGATAGATCGTAGCGGCGTCGCTGAAGTCGTCTGCGGATTCGGGGTAGCGCCACAAAGACGTGAGTCCGGTCTCGGACCGGACAAGTGGGCCGTATCCCATTCGTCTGCTCCACGGCCCCGTCGGGCCGTATGCGGAACTGTCGGCGACGATCAATCGTGGGTTGACAGCGCTGAGTACGTCCCATCCAAGTCCTAGAGACTCCATCGTTCCGGGCTTGAAGTTCGAGAAAATCACGTCGGACTTCCGCGCGAGCTGCTTGAAGAGCTGGATTCCCTCGGGGGAGCGCAGATTCAAGCCGAGGCTTCGCTTGTTGCGATGCCCCCACGCAAATCCAGCCGTGATCGGGCCCGCCCCTTGGCTCTGGCGCGCCCCGTCCGGGAAAGCGCTGTTCTCCACTTTGATGACGTCGGCTCCCAGATCGGCGAACAGCCGGCCCAATTCGGCACCCATGACGATTACACCCAGATCGAGCACACGAAGACCCGAGAGGGGACGATGCTTGGACTGTCTCGCGGTGGAAAGCGGGATCCGAGTGGCTTCGATATCGGCTAGCTCGCTGAGCGCGTCGGCCTCCGCCAAGATCTCGTCGTGATGCTCGTCCAGGCCGGGTGCAGGGCGTCGGACTCCAGCACGATGTCCGTCGATGACGACCATCCCGTTAGGGATTACAGCCTCACCGTTGGGGGTTGTGGTGCGCACGAAAGCATCACGCTCTATAAATTGGTCGCATGACAGGACTTCGCTTGCATCGAGAATTGCGGCTGCTGGGACGCCGTAGGTCTGTGCAGCGGTCACGATCTCCGAACGTTGGAGAGTGGCGAACAGTTGTTGAATCACGGGGTAGATGATCGGGGCCGCCGCGAAGCGCCGCGGCATGGACTTCAGCTCCGGGGCACTCAGCTCGTCGGGCCGGCCAAGCCACTCGAACATGCCCATCCATTGGCGTGGAGCAAGCATGCAGATGCGTACAAAACCGTCGGCGCACGCAAATACCGGGTACAGATGTCGGGCATCGGGGCGATCGCGGGGGCCGTCTGCGGCGGGGATCCCCCCGGTTGCCGACCCACCCATCCCCCAACCCGGGTCCAATGTCTGAACCAGGGTCTCGAACAGCGAGACATCCACACGGCCCCCGGCACCTGTCTCAACACGGCTCAGGTAGGCGACGAGGACCGCCCACGCAGCCTGAGACGCTGCTGACTCCACGGCAATATGCGAAGGCGGCAGGAGCGGCTGCCTCCCCGGGAGGCCCGACCTGGACAACTCGCTGGACATGGCGGTCAGTACCGCGTCCGAGGGGATCCAATCGCGATACGGACCGGTTTGGCCGAATCCCGTCACCGAAGCAACTACTGCTTGTGGGAGGCGATCATGAAGCTGTGAAGGGGGGACGGATTGCCGGTGATGGTCGGTAGGGCAGGAGTCCTCGATGATGATCTGGCAGGTCCCTGCGAGGTTCCAGAACGCTTTCTGGTCGGGCTCGACCGTGAGATCGAGCGCGACGGACCGCTTACCGCTGTCGCGAGCGAACAAGCCAGCAGGCTCCTCGGTGGTCTTCCGGTTGTTCACCGTCGAAAGGTCATGCACTTTGATCACGTCTGCCCCCAACTCGCCGAGGAACCGCGAGACAGAGGCACCCACACCCGAGCACATATCGAGAACTCGAACCCCATCCAGAGGTAGTTCGCTGGCGGTCGACGATCTCGGCATACATGCTCCAGGCGCTCGAAAAGAATGTGACGCCCTTCACTCTGGAGTGTCTCGATGGCGATGGCCAGAGCCATCTTTCGCACGTCAACATGCTCCGCTGCGCAACGTGGGTGCACACTTGCCGCATGGACATCCATCATCTGCGCTGCTTCGATGCAGTGGCGCGGGAGCTGCACTTCGGCCACGCGGCAGCACGACTTCACCTCACGCCCTCGCCCGTCAGCCGGGCGGTGAAGGAGCTGGAACGGGAGCTGGGAGTCGACCTTTTCGTGCGCAAACACCACGAAGTCGTGCTGACCCCAGCAGGCGTCGCACTTGCTCCGAGAGCGCGAGCAGTCCTCGCCGACATTGCGGACATCACGCTGATCGGTCAGTCGACGGCGACCGACCGTGCTCGGGTCGTTCGAGTCGGAGGCTCCTTCCATCTGCCGCCCGCCTACTTCGACGAGTTTCTCGAGTTGGTAAAGCGTGTGGCCGCGCCGCGCGCAGTCGACGTGGTCTCGCACCCCTCGGCCAAGCTGGTTTCGTCGGTCGAGCAAGGTGAGCTCGACCTCGCAATGGTCTATCTCCCGGTAGTCATCCCGGAGGTATCTGTGCTCGAGACGGCGAGGTTGTCGTTCTCTGTGGCCATGAAGTCGGACGACCCGTTGGCAGCCAATGAACACCTCATGCTCGAACATCTCCGTGACAGGACCGTCGCGATCGCGTCGCCGCGCTCTCAGCCCGCGGCCGTCAATGGCCTGTCCGAGCGTTTACGTCGCGAGGTTGGCTCTATTCGACACCTCGAGGACACCGACATGATGAGCATCGCCAACCACATCAGACACTCCGACGACGTCACTCTCAGTCTCGATCTTGCAATGGGCGGCACCAGCCGCGTTTTCGACGATGTGGCGTTCACGCTTCGGCCACTTCACGAGCCCTCAATTCATTTCGCGGTCGGCCTCGTATGGCGAACGGCTGCAATAGCAACCGATCGCGTCCTGCTCAGCCTCGTGGACATGGCCCGTGAGCGCTGGCGCAACGGACCCGAATCCCTCTGAGGCGACCGCGCTCTCGATCGGCGTCGAGCATTGCCCAAAGTGCAACGATGAAATGTGGAATTGCGCAATAGACGCAGGGTTCGGGGTTGTGCCAGATTGAAAGCCCCGAAGGTGCGACGTGGATCACAACAACGGTCTGACGAACGAGCTGTTGACCGTCGCCCGGTGCGGGCCATCTCGCGCTTTCGTGCGCACTGCCTATAGGAGATTGACCATGGCTCTGGACGACACCATCTATCGGGACGGATCAGGCAGCGATCGCAAACCGAACGTCGTCGAACACGCTGCGCGATCGTCATCAACCACCGGCCTACCTCGATCCGTCATCGCGATGATCGTCACCCTCGCATTCAGTGAGACCCTCGTCGCGATCAGTGCCACTGCCGCAATACCACTGATCCCGAAGATGTCCGAGTCCTTCGGTGCCTCAGGCGCGGCCACAGCGTGGATCGCCATAATCTCACCGCTGATGGGCGGCGTAGTCACTCCTGTTATGGGCCGGCTGGGCGATGCGATTGGTTATCGCAAGCTCCTTGTGGCCGCGTTCGGCTTGTTGTGCGTGGGCACACTGTTGTGTGCGGTGTCGACGAGCTTGGCGATGTTTCTTGGCGGACGGGCGCTGCAGGGATTTGTCATCGGCACAATGCCAGCGGTTGTCGGAATATTGCGCAACCACCTCGAGCCGAAAGCCGTCGGATCGGCACTCGGCATTGTCGTGGCTGGTCAAGGCTTCGGCGTCGGTGTTGGCTTTATTCTGGGCGGCATGCTCCAGGATTTCGACTGGAGTGTCACGTTCTGGGTCGTACTCGGTCTCGCGGTTCTTGCCTTGATTGCTCTTGTGACTACCTTGCCTGGTTCGATTAGCGAGCACACTGGCGGTCGGTTGGACCTCGTTGGTGCAGCGGTGTTTTCCTGCTTCTGCTTGGCGCTGCTTCTCCCGCTCAGTATGGGAAGCACGTGGGGGTGGTCGAGCCCGACGACGCTCGGCCTGTTCGTACTCGCCGCCGTCGCACTTCCGCTCTGGGCCGTGTGGGAGTTACGGCACCCTGAGCCGACCGTCGATGTCAGGCTCTTCTCGAATCCGTTCTTCGTCCTTCCGAACATCGCCGGCTTCATGATGGGCGCGAGCGTCGGGGCGCTCTTCCTGCTCTTCGTAGGCTATGCCTCGTTGCCTCGCGAGGTGGCCGGGTTTGGTTTCTCGGCCAGCATCCTCGAGGCCGGCTCCTTCCTCGTGCCCTACGCGATGTGTGTGATGATCGGCGGGTTGTTCGTAGGGCGGTTTGCCTCTCGCCGGGGGCCGCGATTCATGTTGCTCGTCGGCTCCGTATTGACCGCAGTGACGTACTTGGTCTTGACGGTTGCGCACATTGAGCAGTGGCAGATTTATCTTGCTTCGGCAATCATCGGCTTTGGAGGAGCCGCGTCGAACACAGGCATGTATCTAATGGTGGCTCAGACGGTGTCGCCTGACCGTGCCGGGATGGCGCAAGGCGTGAACTCTCTCGTCTTCGCGTTGGGATCCGCGTCCGGAAGCGCCGCGATAGCCGCAATCCTCACAGCACACACGAATTCGTTGCCATTCTCGGACGACCGTGGCTACGGCGTCAGCTACGCCCTCTGTTTCGTCTTCGGGCTCCTCGCCGCCGGCTCGACGGTCCTCCACGGGTTCCTGGCGAGACGACGCGGTGCTGTGGAACTCCCTCTGTCCTCCTGATCTGCGAACTGTGAGCACAGCAAGGCAGCGGCCTTCCGAGGCCACAAGGGCGACGATCGTCGACCTTCAATCTCTTACAGAACGGACGACTTGGATGAGCCAAACGATCGACGTCGCGGGCAACGGTTGCGTGCTGGTAGAGCAGCAAGGTCACACGCTTATCGTCACGATGAACAGGCCGGCTGTGCGCAACGCGGTCAACTTCGACCTCTCCATCGGGATCGGGGAGGCGATGGAGTTCGCGGAGGCGACGTCCAGCGTGAGGACCGTGATCCTCACCGGGGCGGGAGACATGGCCTTCTGCGCCGGTGCAGACCTGAAAGCTGCGGCGGCGGGGGAGCTCAGCACCAACGATGAACGACTGGCACGCTGGGGCTTCGCCGGCTACGTGCAGCACGCGATCAGCAAGCCGACCATCGCCGCGGTTAACGGCTTCGCTCTTGGGGGCGGAACCGAGATCGCCCTCGCGAGCGACCTGGTCGTTGCGCTGGAAACAGCTACCTTCGGCCTTCCGGAGGTCAAGCGTGGTGTGTTCGCTGGGGCCGGCGGAGCATTCCGGCTGCCTCGACAGATACCGACGAAAATCGCCATGGAAGCGATGTTCACAGGTCGACCGATTTCGGCCGCGCGGGCGTATGAGCTCGGATTGGTGAACGCGCTGGCTCCAGCGGGCGAACTTATGAACACCGCACTCGATTTGGCGGAGGTCATCAATGCGAATGCGCCACTCTCCGTCCGAGCTACGAAGAAGATCGCGGTGGGAATCGACGACCAGAACGTTCCAGCGGAGCGAGACGATTGGGCTCGCACTCGTCGAGAGGGTCACCTTTTATCCAGGAGCGAGGACTCCCGCGAAGGGATGCGCGCTTTTGCCGAGAAGCGTGAGCCTGTCTGGTCCGGTCGATGACAGTGACCTCGCTCGGCGAACGAGATCGAGGAACAGTGGATCACGTGCATCTAGACCCCAGTACCCCCATCCTCGTCGGATGCGGACAGGTGTCCGACCCACTGGATCGCGACGACTACCGCCGTTGGTCGGCCGTTGAACTAGCAGCCGAGGCATCGAAGAGGGCCCTCGCGGACGCGGGGCTGGCGGCGTCGGCAGTCGACACTGTCGCAGGTATTCGTCAGTTCGAGATCTCGTCCGACTTCGGCACCGCTCCTCTCGGCCGTTCGAACAACTTCCCTCGCTCGGTGGCGAATCGCCTCGATGCTTCCCCGCAGCGGGCCGTACTCGAAGTCGTAGGTGGGCAGGGCCCGCAGCACCTTGTCAACGAGTTCGCCAAAGAGATCGCTGCCGGACGTGTGCAGACCGTCCTCCTCTTCGGTTCCGAGGCAATCTCCACGGCGCGGGCGTTCGCCGGGAAGGGAGACTCGCCCGATTTCAATGAATCGGTGGAAGGCGATCTCGAGGACCGAGGATATGGCCTCGAAGGCCTCATGAACGAGTACGAGATGCGGCACGGGTTGGTGGGCGCGCCCTCTCAATACGCATTGCTCGAGCACGCGCGACGACATCGAATCGGGTTGGATGTCGGCGCATACGCAGATCAGATGGGTCGGCTTTTCGCGCCGTTCACCTCCGTGGCAGCGCGTAACCCGTTCGCTGCTGCACCGGTCGAGAGGTCGGCCGACGAGCTCGCCACCGTGACCGCGAAGAACCGGTTGATCGCCGACCCGTACCCCCGATACATGGTGGCCCGAGACCAAGTGAATCAGGGCGCTGCAGTAGTCATGACATCCGTCGGGGCGGCTGATGCCGCAGGCATTCCTGAGGACCGCCGGGTCTACCTTCACGGATCCTGCGATCTTCGCGAATTCGACCTGCTCGACCGGCCGGACCTCTCACGGAGCCCTGCGGCGGTGCGAGCGTCGGAAATCGCTCTGCAGCGGGCTGGTGTGGCGGTGGACGACGTCGCCGTCTTCGACCTGTACAGCTGCTTTCCCATTGCCGTGCTGAGCATGTGCGATGGTCTCGGACTTGCTCTGGACGACCCGAGAGGGCTGACGCTGACGGGAGGGCTGCCCTTTTTCGGTGGGGCGGGAAACAACTACGCCATGCATGCCATCGCCGAAGCGATGAACGCAGTTCGCTCGGGCGTCGATGGACCGGCGTTCGTCGGTGCCAACGGCGGGACGTTGAGCAAGTACTCCGTGGGGATCTACTCGACTGTGCCGCAAGCGTTTTGCGCCACGTCCGACGTCGCGCACCAGGCCGAGCTCGACTCGGTCGAGCGAGTCGCTGTGGCCACGCTCGACGGCACGACTGCGGCAGTGCTGGAGACATACACAGTGGAACCGCAGAAAGGCGGCGGTTCGGTGTCGATCGCCGTGGGCCGACTCGGCGACGGCTCGCGCATTCTTGCTGTCTCCGATGATGAAGTAATCGCGTCGACTCTCAGGCTCGGCACTTCGATCGGAAGCGAGTTCAGTGCACGGCCATTAGATGGGCGTAACGTCCTGATAGAGGTCGGCAGTGCGAATTGACCGGACGCGATGAACGTCCCTCGACGCATCGTCTGGTATCGGCCTGCTCGCGCAAGCCGTAGCCAACATCGCCACGCTCGCAGAATCTTTTAGTTAACCGATCCGCATGAACTCCTTACCCGCTCGGCTGGTTACGCCGGGCGGGTAGGGCTTCCACGGCGCGAGGTTCCTTACCGTTCTCTACTCGCACAGCAAGGATGTGTCATGGTCCCTGACACTCACGGACGAGAGCGTCCAGGCCCGTCCAAAGGCAAACTAGTTCGACTCGCGCTTCTAGCTGTTCTCGAACTCTGCGCGGCATGGCTCCTTGCAAAAGGCCTTATCTGGCTGGGAAAGTTATACGCCGACAATCATTTTCAACAATCCGTGACCCTGAACCAGGTCACGGTTGTTCCCAATGCAGGGCGCGTTGCGCACTCTCACCACACAACTTCGCCCAGTCTGATCACGGACACGGCAATGAACCAGCAGCCTTCAGTGGTTGGATGGGTTTTTTTGGCCGTCGGCTGCATTGCCGGCATCGTGGTATGGATGTTCGTCCAGCGAGGTCGTACAACGACCAGAGACGGGTCCCTTTCCTTAGGCTGTGGCCTCGGTGTAGTTGTCATTGCCATGCTGCCTGCTGTGCGTGCAGCCACGGAGGCCTCGCACGCAGCCATGATGATTCAGTTGATGATGTTAATGGTCATAGCACCGGCACTGATTGCCTCGGTCATCCGACCGCGGAGCAACTCGAGAGCAATCGCGCAGACACGCATGGTGGCAATCCCATCGGCTCTCGGTTACGCCGCAGTGATGGTGTGGTGGCATCTCCCGCTGCAGTCGGCGTCAGGCGACACGGCCTGGCTCGCTGTGGCGGCTTTGCTCCTCGGTCTCATTTTCTGGGCGGGAATTTTGAGTGACGACCGCCCCGAAGACCAACGTCTGCAACGAATATCGATCTATGTGGCCGGGTTACCGGCCGGTCTCATTGGACTGGCTTTGATCTTGAGTACCGAACCGATCCTCGGCGTTCATGATCACTCGAACTCCGTGCTCGGTTCGGTAACTGACCAGCGGCTGGGCGGAGTGCTGATGATGCTCGTCGAAGGGATATTCTTGATCCCACTGCTGTTGCGAGCCAGCGCACCCCGAGAACGCTCACAGGGTTCGCCCAGCTGAAGCAAGTCCCGCGGTTCGACACCACACCCGCTGCACTCTCCCACAACAGGAAACCCCGTTCACGCTCGCCGAGGTGGACCTCGCTGCCTTGCACGACGGCGAAATCGCACCCGGTGAGCCGGTTGAGACAGTAATCGAGGTTTATCCTTTCGAGGAGATCCACGACGCGATTGCGGACATTCGCCATACCGTTATCAAGCCAATTCTTCAGTTCTGATCGGCTACTACGGACAAATCGAGACCTGCGAAGATATTCCTAGGCCCGACAGCACTCGGGTAGACGTGATCAATGCAACGGCGCAATCGATCGTCCTATTGCAGACTTGCTGTGCGCTGCGCCAGGAATTGCCGGAGGAACGGAGAACGAGCTGCGTGTACCCAGTCACGCACCGGATCGGTCCGTTGATCCAGCATCGCCATCCCTGCGCCCGCGAGCATGCAGGCTCGTAGAAAACGGTGTGGTCGCGCGTCCGAGACAGATTCCATCACTATCGACGGCTTTGGTCGTTCCCCCGTACGGCAACGAGATCTGCCTCCTGGCCGGTGTTCTGGTCAGGAGACAGATCTCGCTGAGATCCGTTGCTAGGAAACTTCTGTCAGCGTTTCGAGGCGAGCGGGTCGCCGAGCGATGCCCAGCAGATTCGCCCTGATCTGGAGTGCGACGAGCTCACCGTGATTACGACCTCCCGCAAATCCGCTGGTCATAAACCACAGACCGGGTTGCTTCGTAGGCCGCCAGACGTTGCGCAGCTCCCCGTCCTCATCGAACCCGCCGATCGGACCCAGCTCGTCGGCCACCTCGTTGCCGAAGAATCGACGGACTTCGCCTTGCAGATTCTCGTAACCTGTTGCCAGAACGACGGTGTCGAACGGGAGCTCTTGTCCGTCGTGTCGACGAACTCCGTCGGGTGTGAACGTCTCGACGTCTCGAGTCTGCAGCATCTTGACCTTACCCGAGATGATCATCTCCGAGCAGCCTGTGTTCAGGTAGTAACCCCCTGATCGCTCGAAGAACTTCCAGAACCAACCCGTGCCCTCCCATCCGTCGTCGATCTCCATTCCGGCACGTCGTAAATTGTCGAGGAGCTCACGATCGTGCTCGTTCGTTCTGCGGGTGAGCGCCTGGAAGTTCGGGATCATCAGGGGCCTTACGAATCCGGCCGAGGAGAGCATGTCGCCTTCGTACAGCGGCGTTCCGTCCATGTACTGCAGGTAGGACATGTCGGCGCTCTCGAGGCTCACGATCGAGGTGGGGTTGCGCTGCAACATCGTGACCTGCGCCCCCATCTGGGTCATGTACTTCGCAGCGTCGTGGCCACTCGAGCCTGTTCCCACGACCAGTACGTTCTTGCCTTCGTAGCCCAGCGCAGAATGGAAGTCCTTGGTGTGGAAGACCTCGCCACAAAACGACTCGATGCCTTCCAATCGGGGAATGTTCGCTGCCCCGCCGACTCCGCCTGTCGCCATGACGATGTGCCGTGGACGGAGCTGCCGACGAACGCCGTCGCGCTCGACTTCGACCTTCCAGGTCTGTGACGAGGCTTCGTACTCGGCACTGCGAAAATCGGTCGACGTCCAGTAGTTGATCTCCATGGCGTCGACGTAGGACTCGAACCAGTTGGCGAGCTTGTCCTTCGGGAGGAACTCGGGGAACGACCTCGGGAATTGCAGAAATGGGAACTCCACCATCAGCGTGGGGTTGTGCAAGGCCAACGCGTCATAACGGGTTCGCCAGTTGTCGCCTACGCGTGGAAAGCGGTCGACGACGAGCGCGTCCACGCCTAGATTTTTCAGGTATGCGGCCGTGAACACGCCGGAGTGGCCGCCTCCGACCACCAAGACTTCAGGGTCGCGATCGATGTACGAGCTCTCCAGGTCTCGATGCGCTTGCCACGACCACGCCTCGGGGTTCGGTTCGTATCCCAACCCGGCAGGCCACGGTTCGGACACGTGTCCGGTAAGGCTGCGAAGTCGTGTGAGAAGGGTCCAGCATCGGATGCGCCCGTCACGTTCGTCCTGTACCAGTCGAACTACACCCGTTCCGCCGCCGATACTGACATCGAACTCGATGAACGCCTCCGTTACCTCCCTCCCTCCGCGGACCACTCGGCGAGGCGCGGACATTGAATCCGCAATTCGCCAGCTTGTTGGACCTACTCGATCCACCTCGTTCAGCATTTGCTGTGCAATGTCCTCGTCGCCTGCGACGCAGCACAGGTCCCAAGTGAAGGCGACCATGTCCCGCCAGTAGGAATCTGCAACGAAGAGGCCCGCCAAAGATCGGGTATCTCGCTGCGACACCGCTCGTCCGAGGTCACCGAGCCACGAGGCAATCAGGTCGCTGGGCTGCGGTTCATTCTCGTGCGTTGTCATGCCACGGGCCAAGACGGGGCGGGTGAGCTTGCGAGGTCGGAGGACGCCCCCGCGACGCTCGATGACCCGCAAGCGGCATTTCTCGTGCTCGTGCAAGTCGGATGACCTCGCCGAGTCTCAACCGGTCGCTTCATGCTCTTCCTCACTTCGATGAACTTTCCTTGGCGCTTCTAAAGAGGTTACTCATTATAACGACTACCTCCGACAACTCGTGTCACTTGACCCATTTTACAGGTAGTTACGGCATATTTGGGGCAATCTCGTCAAGTCGAGGTTTATTCAGTGCCCTATAAGTTCACTGCGCAGCGCCATCCGACGGCAGTACCCAGCCGGAGCGCTGGTGGTCGTAGCTTCCGTTGTAGTGGCAGATTCCGTCGGCTGGTTGTCAGACTGTGACAGGATTGGGCGGACCATGCGTCATGGTGGGTTTATCGTGTGCGTATGCAGCGCGACCTCGACCCCAGCTTGCCGTCGTCCAGTCGATCGACCTCTCGGGTCACGTCGTTGCAGGTTTCGGTGGTGGCGTGCCGTTTGTTTCTTGCGCGGGGTGTCGATTCGACGACTGTTCTGGAGATTTCCAGGGCAGCGGGTGTGAGTGCTCGAACGTTTCACAGGTTCTTTCCGGCGAAATACGACTCGGTCGAGCCGGTGCTGCGTGCGGGTATGCAGCGCTACATCAGTGCTGTCGAGTCCATCGATCCGGCGATCACATCGAGTGAGGCGTTGGTCGATGCCTTGGCGGCGAGCCTGGTGGCGTCGACGGCAGATTTCACCGATATGCCGACTCGTGCTCTGTTGGAACTTGTTCTGACGACTCCGGAGTTGTGGTCGGTCTGGTTGCCTGTGAACGAGGAGTGCGCTCGTGCTCTCGAGCCGTCGATGTCGATGCGGTCGATGTTCGGTGGAGACGAGTTCGCGGTTCGTTTTTGGTGCTCGACGATTGTGACTGCCGACCGGATTGCTTCGGAGTATTGGGCTCTCGAAGGTGGCGATATTCGCGACCACGTAGAGCGCAGCATGGCCTTACTCAAACAAACGTGCCCCTCGAGCAGCATCGTCAGCGGGCAACCGGCTCGCACATGCAGATGAGGCCCAGGGATACGTTGCGGCCCACTCTTTTTGTACCAGCCCTGTGGGATTTCTTCTGCGTCAGCTCGTAGGGTGCCGAGGAGAAACGCGACCGGTTGCAAGGTGGTAGCGATGGAGTGCATGCGTACTGGGATGATTACAGACTCCATTCTGTTCATGAGTGTTCCAAGCACGAAGCAACTCTGTATTGGGGAGTGTTGCTACGCCTCAGTGCAGTATGTCGCTGTTGAAGACCGACTCACCCAACATCGATGTGGACAAGGGTTCAGCAACGTCGCACGGCGTGACAGCCGACAGCTACTGCTAGGAGAGGCCGTGATAAAGAATGGCCGTGGCATCGATGAGCAGTGTGGACAACTCGAGGTTCGGTTCGGTGAGCCACTGTTCGTATGTCGATATCGCGATGCCCAGGACGATCCACCCGACAGTGCGTGGGAAATGGTCGTCGGGGTCGGAGCCGGTCCGCAACGCAACGTATTCGGCAATGACGCGTCTCCATCCTTTGTACATCACCATCGAATAGCTCTGCAGCGCAGGGTTTCCTAAAATCATCGCCATTCGTTTCCTGTGCACAGCGGTCTCTTCGGGTGGAAATGTGTTGAACTGAAGAAGAGCCGAACGGAGCCCATCGGCCAGTCCGATATCTTCGGGCAGGTCGTTGAGATGGGCCCGTAAAGCCGCGAGTTGGGTGTCGAAGTCGCCCCAGGGAACTGCGTTCTTGGAGGGGAAGTAGCGGAAAAAAGTCCGGCGTGCGATGCCGGCTGCGTCGGCGATGTCGTCGATGCTGGTCTCGTCGAAGCCCTTCGAAGCGAACAGTTCGATGCTCAGATCGCTCAACTCACCCCGCGTTGTGGAGGGGCGTCGTCCTGTCCGGTGCGCGGGATTGACGCTTTCCGTCATCTTTTTACTCCAAACTCTGTCTTTATGCACCGAGTGCCATTACTGTATTGGTTCAAGCCGCTGTCAGTTTCAAGTGTGGCTTACCAACTACCACTGGAGGTTTCCGATGTCGAAGAAGAACGAGAACGCTGTGGTCGGTACATCGGCCGTAGAGTCCGATCTGGTCGAGGAGTCGTTGGTGGAGGAAGTGTCGATCGACGGCATGTGCGGCGTGTACTGATCATGACCACTGCAGTGCAGGATTCACTCGATCTCGATGCACAGTGGGCTCTTCATCCGCAGGTGGCGTTGCGTCCCGAATCGTTCGGGGCGCTGCTCTACCACTTCGGAACTCGCAAGCTCTCCTTTCTGAAGAACCGCACTATCGTGGCGATCATCGAGTCGTTTCCCGATCACCCGAGCATGCGCGCCGCGATCGCCGCCGCCGGTATTCCGGAATCGGGGATTACGCCGTACGCCAAAGCGTTTGCCACGCTTGCCGGTTCGCGGATGATCACCACGCTCTGACTTCCCCGGCCACGACGGGCCCTCGACGGCTCGATCGCGCCCCTGTCCGACGCAGCCCCGTCGGACACCACTCCTGAAATCTGTGAATGAGGACCGCCCATGACCTCCATGTTGGAAAGACCCCTCCCGCCACCAGCTCCGGTAGGGAGATTGGTCGATCAGTTCGAGCTCGGTCTCGATGCTCCGATTTGTTTGACGTGGGAGTTGACCTACGCCTGCAATCTGTCGTGTGTGCATTGTCTGTCGTCGTCGGGTCGTCGTGACCCGCGCGAACTGAGTACCGAGCAGTGCAAGTCGATCATCGACGAGTTGCAGAAGATGCAGGTGTTCTACGTCAACATCGGGGGTGGGGAGCCGACGGTCCGGTCGGATTTCTGGGAACTGGTCGACTATGCGACGGCGCATCAGGTGGGGGTGAAGTTCTCCACCAACGGGGTCAAGATCGACAAGAAGGTGGCCGCGCGCCTGGCGGCGTCGGATTACGTCGATGTGCAGATTTCCATCGATGGGGCGACGGCGGAGGTCAACGACGCGGTGCGTGGTCCGGGGTCGTTCGACATGGCGTGCCGGGCGTTGGAGAATCTGAAGGAGGCCGGGTTCCGGGATGCGAAGATCTCCGTCGTCGTCACCCGTCACAACGTGAGTCAGCTCGACGACTTCAAGGCTCTGGCCGACAAATATGCTGCGACACTGCGTATCACGCGGTTGCGGCCGTCGGGTCGCGGTGCGGATGTCTGGGATGATCTGCACCCGACGGCCGGTCAGCAGCGCGAGTTGTACAACTGGCTCGTTGCGAACGGTGAGGGTGTGTTGACGGGGGATTCGTTCTTCCACCTCTCGGCGTTCGGTGACGCTCTGCCGGGGTTGAACCTGTGTGGTGCGGGGCGGGTGGTGTGTCTGATCGACCCGATCGGTGATGTCTATGCGTGCCCGTTCGCCATTCACGAGAACTTCCTCGCCGGCAATATCGTCCGCGACGCCAAGGACGGTATGGGCGGATTCCAAACCGTCTGGCAGACCTCGGAGTTGTTCCAGGAGTTGCGCTCACCGCAGACCTCGGGTGCGTGCACCAAGTGTGCTCATTTCGATGCGTGCCGGGGTGGGTGCATGGCGGCGAAGTTCTTCACCGGTCTGCCGATGGATGGCCCGGATCCCGAATGCGTGATCGGCAACGGTGAGATGGCGTTGGCGGCGGCGGGGGAGATCCCGAAGTCGAGTGTCGATCATTCGCGCACCGGTCAGCGTAAGACTCCACGTAAGTCGGTGCCGTTGACGTTGATGATGCGTCCACCGACGAGGATCTGCGACGAAAATCCGCTCGCGGGAATGGAACAGGAAGCGTAGTGATGGCGAAGAGTGCGTGGTTCGAGACCGTTGCCGAGGCGCAGCGGCGGGCGAAGAAGCGTCTACCGAAGTCGGTGTATGCCGCGCTGGTGGCCGGCTCCGAACGCGGCATCACGGTCGACGACAACATGTCGGCGTTCGGCGAGTTGGGTTTCGCTCCGCATGTGGCGGGGTTGTCGGACAAGCGGGACTTGTCGACGACGGTCATGGGGCAGCCTCTGTCGTTCCCGGTGATGATTTCTCCGACGGGTGTGCAGGCGGTGCATCCGGACGGCGAGGTTGCGGTTGCGAGAGCTGCTGCAGCGCGGGGTATTCCGATCGGATTGTCGTCGTTCGCGAGCAAGTCCGTCGAAGAGGTGGCTGCGGCGAATCCGCAGACGTTCTTCCAGATGTACTGGGTGGGCTCACGCGAGATCCTGTTGCAGCGGATGGAGCGGGCCCGCGCCGCCGGTGCTGTCGGGTTGATCATGACGTTGGACTGGTCGTTCTCCAACGGCCGCGACTGGGGTAGCCCATCGATCCCGGAAAAGATGGACCTCAAGGCGATGGTGCAATTCGCCCCCGAGGGCATCACCCGTCCGAAGTGGTTGTGGGAGTTCGCCAAGACCGGCAAGATCCCCGATCTGACGACCCCGAACCTGACCCCGCCCACCGGTGGTCCGGCTCCGACGTTCTTCGGGGCGTATGGGGAATGGATGGGGACCCCGTTGCCGACGTGGGAGGACGTGGCGTGGTTGCGTGAGCAGTGGGGTGGGCCGTTCATGCTCAAGGGAGTCATGCGGGTCGATGATGCGAAGCGGGCTGTCGATGCCGGCTGCACGGCGATCTCGGTGTCCAACCACGGTGGCAACAATCTCGACGGCACCCCGGCTCCGATCCGGGCTCTGCCTGCGATCGCGGAGGCCGTCGGTGATCAGGTCGAGATCACCCTCGACGGCGGTATCCGCCGCGGTAGTGATGTGGTGAAGGCCGTGGCGCTCGGCGCTCGGGCGGTGCTGATCGGGCGGGCGTACCTGTGGGGTCTGTCGGCGAACGGTCAGGCCGGTGTGGAGAACGTGCTCGACATCCTGCGCGGCGGAGTCGATTCCGCGATCCTCGGGCTCGGCCACACCTCGGTGCACGACCTCTCACCGTCGGATGTGGTGATGCCGCTCGGCTTCGATCGCAGACTCGGCGTCGAGTAGACGACACGGAATCGAGGACAGGGTCACCAGTGTTCGGTGAATCTGGGTGGTTCGAGTCGGTTGCCGAGGCGCAGCGCCGCGCGAAGAAGCGACTCCCGAAGTCCGTCTACTCGGCGCTCGTCGCGGGTTCCGAACGTGGTCTGACGGCGGCGGACAACACGACTGCGTTCGCCGAACTCGGGTTCGCGCCGCACGTGGCAGGCTTGTCGAACATCCGTGATCTGTCGACGACGCTGATGGGTCAACCGCTGTCGTTTCCGGTGATGATCTCCCCGACGGGTGTGCAGGCCGTGCACCCCGACGGTGAGGTCGCCGTCGCCAGGGCAGCCGCGGCGCGGGGGATTCCGATGGCACTGTCGTTGTTCGCGAGCAAACCCATCGAGCAGGTCGTCGCGGCCAACCCGCGGACGTTCTTTCAGCTGCATTGGGTAGGGTCGCGGGAGTTGTTGCTGCACATGCTTCATCGGGCCCGTGCTGCGGGCGCGGTCGGGCTGATCGTCACGATGGACTGGTCGTTCTCCGAAGGCCGGGATTGGGGAAGTCCGGTGATACCGGAACGCCTCGACGCCAGGACGATGCGTCGATTGGCACCGGAAGTAGTGGCCCGTCCGCGGTGGCTCGCGCGGTGGGCGCGGTCGGGGACGTTCCCGGATTTGACGGCACCCAATCTCGCCGAGCCCGGAAAATCGGCGCCGACGTTCTTCGCCGCGTACCGCGACTGGATGTCGACTCCGTTGCCGTCGTGGGAGGACATCGCCTGGCTACGCGCGCAGTGGGACGGCCCGTTCATGCTCAAGGGCGTCGGGCGGGTCGACGACGCGCTGCGGGCCGTCGACGCGGGTGTCACGGCGATCTCGGTGTCCAATCACGGGGGCAACAATCTCGATGGTGCTCCGGCGTCGATTCGGGTGTTGCCGGCGATTGCCGACGCGGTGGGGGATCAGGTCGAGGTCACCCTCGACGGTGGCATCCGGCGTGGTAGTGATGTCGCGAAGGCGCTCTCGCTCGGTGCTCGTGCGGTGTTGATCGGGCGGGCGTATCTGTGGGGGTTGGCGGCGAACGGTCAGGCAGGTGTGGAGAACGTCCTCGATATTCTGCGCGGCGGCCTGGACTCCACGGTCCTCGGCCTAGGGCATGTATCGGTACACACCCTCGGACTCACCGATGTGGTAGTTCCAGTCGACTTTGCACGGCCTGTCATCGAAAGTTGTCCGACGCGATTCGACTCCGCCGGTCACGACCGAGTACCAGTAGAAAGTCGTTGAGTCATGTGCCAGCTCGATACTGCAGATAGTCAGAGGCCGCTCCGGCTGGTTCCCAACTTGGCACCGGCACAGGGGGTCGATGGTTTCAGCGCAGCAGAGGTGGTGGCCATCACTGCTGTCGTCGAACAGCTTCCCATCGCGGCTGCTGTACACAGTCTCGATGGAGTCGTGATCGCAGTCAACGAGGAGTTCCGGGGATTGCTCGGCTACGATCCCGGCGAACTCATCGGCAACCCTGCATTGGACCTCGTACCCGAAGCAGACCGTCGATCCGCACGGCAGTTGACTCGATCATTGGGTGAAGCTCCCTCGATCGATTACCGAGGTCGAAGTACCCCTGTTCGATCCCTGAGAAGGCTCTACCGCCGAGACGGCACCATCGTCTCGTGCTGGATGCATATCGGCACCGGGGTCCTCGCCGGCCGCTGTGTCGCGATCCTATGTATGGATTTGGTGGACCCACTGGTCCACGATGCACACCGATGGCGCACGCGCGCGGAGCGTGACGACCTGACTGGGATGTACCGCCGTGCATCGTTCCTGGATCACATCGAAAGCTGGATCGCCGACGACCGCCCTCTGGCTCTGGCCTTTGTCGACGTGGACAATCTCAAGCACATCAACGACGACCTAGGTCACGGCGCGGGAGACTGTCTGCTCCAAGCTGTCGCTCGTGGCCTCACGACATGGCGACCGAAGGACGCGGTCACCGGTCGGTTCGCTGGAGACGAGTTCGTCCTCGCTCTGCCCGACACGGACTTCGAGCGGCCCGGCCCATTCTGCGCCGAACTACGCGAGCACGTGTGTCGTGAACCTGTGCCGTGGCACGGGCAAACGCTGCCCTTGTCGGTCAGTATCGGTGCCGTCGTCCGGCGTCCTGGCGAAAGCGCAGCCGACCTAGTCGCGCGCGCCGACAAACTGATGTACGTCGCCAAAAATGACCTGCGCAATCTAAATTCCTCTGCTCTGGACAGCAGGCGAGGTTGTGATGTCTAAACGAACCGAGGACGAGTTCATTCTGGACTTCGCCCGCAAATGGGAGCCGTACGGCGGCGCGGATACCTTGGAGATTCTGCTGCTTTTCGGACTGAGTGTCGATCGCTACAAGGCGCGATTAACGGACGTCTTGACGGGGCAGAGCGCGCGCGGGCTCGACGCCGGCCTCCGCTCACGACTACTCCTCTACGCAGCGGCCCGATGAACGACTCACCAGAAATAGACTGCCCTCGACCGGCCACCCGGCGTGGGAGGCGAGAGCGCGTTGGAGTGGCGTGCTGCAGGTGGAGGAGGGTTCGCAATCCGAAACTTCGCCCGATCCCCTCTCCCGTGCGCAGGTCGGGTCCAGATCGTCGCGAACGCGGGCATGCGAGTGTCGACAGACCGACCCGTGTGGCTGCGCCGGTCAGCGGCTCTCACCCACCGCGACATGCGCAATCGACGGAAGGTCCTTACAGACCAGGCGATGAGACGCTGAGGCAGCAGAATCCAGATCGGCCGCGACCATTGTTCCCTACGCTACCCTGGGCTGACAAAGGATGTCGGCTACATGGCCAGCTGCGATGTTGCCAACTACGTGGTGCGTAGGTGGTCCATGAGTGAACGGGCGCGGTCTGAAAGGGCCCCTCGTCCGATAAGCTGACCGCTAGGCGCGCGAGGGGGTAGAGGATTGCTGGAGAGTTGAGGCAATCGTCCTCGGCGATCGTCGCGTCGAACCGGTCTTCGATCGCCCGGCCACCGTGATTAGCACTCAGAGGGGTCCGGGACTGGCCGTGGCGCAGTGCTGCTGAAACCCTGCGCCGCCTCGGCAGCGGCATCCGTCCGATCCTCGATTGGGTCGACCGCGGCTTGTGCCTTGGTGACGTCGTCATCGAGGGCGGTCATGAAGTCCACGGCGGTGTCACGGGTAGCGGCGGGGCAACTTCGATGCAAAGCGTACGTACGCGTGCGTTGCTACTGTCGCCGTCGACCGTGAACTCGCAGGAGGTGCCGGCCGCTGGCGACACGCGGGGCACGCCCTGCAATGTAGTTCCTACACAGACGTTTCGGATATTCAGGCGTGGCCGAGGTCGAATGTACGGGCCACCCGTGTGCCGTGATGGAAAACCGTGGCTGTCCGTGACAGATCAAGACCGTCTTGCGTTGGCGCATCGGCACTGTCTTGATGTCTCGAGTCTGCACGATCGGGCATGGACTTGGCAGGCGGTAGTAGACGAAAACTGTTGCGAAGAAACAAATGATAAGTGCAGAAGAGTCCAGGGGTACCCACTTCCAGGGACTCAAGACTTGCACAGTGCCGGTTCGAGTCCGGCTGCGGGCACCAGAGTGAATGGATCCAGATCGTAAACCAGGGCAACACTTTTTCGGGCGGTAGTGAGGTCTTTCCCGTGCCTGAGTGGGCCACGAAACAGCCTATTTCAGATTCGCGCGGAAGGGCTCTTCATCGTCGCCGTATCTTCGCATTTGTGCCGCTCAGGGCTGGTGTTCAGGTTGGATGCTCGTCTCCGCGGGTGGCTCGCTGTCACGTAGCTGTCACAACTGGGGGGCGTCTGACCTATTCGGTACTCACGACCTATCAGTTCTTCTCGTTGAAATGTTATGTTCAAACAGGTTTGGTAGGTATATAGGTGATGCGACGAGAGCTACACTCCGACGAAGCGTCCTCGGAGGTCGCCAACGCGAATCGCATTTTGCATCGTCGGAGTCGAACAACGGCTGCATGCTCCTTTGGCGGTTGACTTCTCCTCCCGCATCGGTAGCCGACAATTGCCGTCGGCAGGCTCTCTCGTTTACTGAGAGCCTGCCTGTGTGATCCGACACCGCCCTTCAAGAGGCTCGGGCACGGGTTACTTCATTACGTCGAGTTTCTCATTGCGGAAATCGCCCTTGTAGTAAGGGAACTGAGCGACGACGGCCCGGATCTCGATCTGTGGGTGACCAACGTCGCCCCACAAAACCGTCACTTCGGTGCCCTCGACTGCGAGTTCGCGGTCGAGATAGGCGAGCGAGATCATCGTGTTCTCGACGAACGCAGGAGTGCGACCAGTCGCCAGACCCACCTTCCTGCCTTCTTTCAGAACGTGATCGATGCGCATCCGACCCTGGTGGTAGTCATCGACGGAGATGACCGGGTCGTTGCTCATCGGGTCGTAGACCACGGCGTCTCCGCCGCGGAACTGTGACGCGTACACCTTTCCGATGTCGTCGGCATTCCACTCGAGGGTGACGGTGGTCCGCTTTGAGCCCTCCGCCTTGATCTTCTGCAGTGCGGCTTTGCCCGGGAACTCGTGGTCGAAGTTGACCAGGTAGCCCCACCGAACGTCGAATGGGGTGACCCACGCATTCTTCTGATCGTCGGAGGCGCTGCCGTGCAGACCGATGTCGAACGGAATGATGTGCTGGATGTACTCGGTGAGCTCTGGCCAGCTGTCCTTCACCGGGTCGAGGAAGTGAATGACCTGGTTCGGGTAGCCGGCGACGGTGTGGTTGACCAGAGAGTAGTTCCAGAAGCCCTGGGGCTTGCCGCCGACGGCCTCGACCTCGGCGCGTAGCTGTCGATAGGCCTCCCGGGCGTGGGTGGAGGGCCCGTGAATTTCGTAGGCGAGGGCGCCGGACATCCCGAGCCGGTGCACGGTGGCATCGGCGCCGGCGAGTGTGATCACCTTGTTCTGTGCGAATTTGAGGTCGCTCAAATCGTCACCCGTCACCTTTTCGATGATCGACTTCGATTTCGGCCCGTCGATCTGGAAGAAATACTCGTCCTGAACCCACGTGCCGTGAACGTCCAAGTCGGACTTGTCCAGGAAGAACGCCAATACGGGGGCGAGCCAGTAGGTTCGGAAGTGGTTGTCGGCGACCTTGAGCAGAACGCCGTCAGCGATCATGTAGCCGTCGTCGTTGCAGATCACAACGTGTTTGGATGAGCCCATCTCGAGGAGGCCGAAGTCCTTGTTGACGCATACGGAGTTGAGGAAGGTCGCGGCGTCCGGACCGGAGACGTCGTAGACGGGGCTGTTGCTCAGGACGAAACCTATGGACGCAGCCTCGCGTGAGGCAAGAAATTCCTCTCGCGTGGTCGAGTACTCCGCAGGTACCAGGCCGAATCCGATGTCGGTGAAGACGTTCGCGCCCTCGAAGATCGGGCTGTCCGGTGTGAACAGGACTTGGTGAATGGGAGTGCCAGGTGCGGTCCCGTCGGGTGAATCCGATTGTGCAGTAGTAGGTTCCATGATTGTCACAAGGTTCTCCATCTGTTGTCCGTGAGAGGTGGGGGAGGCGTTCACTTCAGTGCCCGTTCCTCGAGGTCGTCGTTTCGGGTCTCGGCACCGCCGATGGTCACACCGCCGTCGACGCTGAGGCTGTGCCCGACTACGTAGCTCGCCGCCTCCGATCCCAACCACAACACGGCCTGTGAGATCTCGTCGGTCCGCCCGAGTCGTCTGATCGGCACGCCGCCCAGCAGCCGGTCTGTCCAACTGGTGGGGAACGACGAGATGAACGGTGTCTCGATGGGTCCGGGGCACAGTGCGTTGATGCGAATTCCGCGCTCGGAGTACTCGTTCGCTGCAGCTTTGGTGAGCCCGATGACGCCGTGCTTGGCCGCGACATAGGGCGTGAGTCCGTACGCTCCGATCAATCCGGCCGCCGAGGCCGTGTTGATGATCGAGCCACCACCCGAGGCGAGCATGTGCGGGATCTCGGCCTGCATGCAGTAGAAGACGGACGACAGGTTGACATCGAGAGTTCGTCGCCATGCGACCGGATCCTGTTCGAGCATGAACCCGTGCTGACCCTCGGCGCCCGCGTTGTTGTGCGCGACGTCGAGTCGACCGAACCGGTCGACCACGGTGTCGATGGCGTGGTGCACCGCGACGTCGTCGGCCACGTCGACCTCGACGAAGATCGCCTCGCCGCCGACCGCCTCGATCTGCTCGACTGTCTCGCGACCGGCGACCGCGTCGATGTCCAGAACGGCGACGCGAGCGCCGGCACCCGCGAATGCTGTTGCGCTGTCGCGGCCCATGCCGCTCCCGGCGCCGGTCACGAGAACTGCCTTACCTGTGTAGTCGAATGTGACGCTCACTCAATTCCTGCTTTCTTTGGTCTTTCCGAGAAGATTCGTCGTCGGCACCCTGCGGTCGCATCCATGAGTCCACCGGTTGCTGTGATCCAGGTCATCTATGGTGGGTTCGTGAACACCGACGTTCCTTCCTCGACCGGCCGCAAGACCGAGATCAGTCAGCTGATCGAGGTCGTCGATGGCGTCCGCGACGGTGTCGGCGGAGCGGTCGTCATCGTCGGTGAATTCGGTAGCGGGAAAAGCACTGTCGGGAGGACTGTCGGTCCGCTGTCCGGACTGCGTACGCGGTTCGTGTGTGCGCGAGCCGGGGAGCATGCAGCAGAGTTGTTGACTCGATTGCTCGGAACGGCTTCTTACTCCGACGCCGCCGATGCGGTCGCCATGGTCGACATCGTCCTCGATGCGTTGGTGAAACTCACTCGCACCGGACCGCTGTTGGCGGTCGTCGACGATCTGGACCTCGCCGACGACTCGGCACGCAAGGTTCTCGGCACCCTTGCCCGGCGTATCAGGCATCTGCCCGTCGGGTTGGTGTTGATCGGTTGGCGGCGCGGAGATCGATTGCCGGCCGGCGCGACTGCGCTCCGGCTGCATCCTCTGTCCGCACATGACACCGCGTCGATCACGCGCGGCCGCCTCGGCTCGTCCGCACCCGACTGGGTCGTGGACAGCATCGCCGCCGCCGCCGGTGGCAACCCACTGGCGGCGAAAGAGATGTCCGCTGCACTGACACCGGACGAGGCGGCCGGACGAGGTGCGCTTGCGGATCCGCCGCGGCCAGGGCCCGGTTGGACCGCGCGATGGGCAGACTTGGCCGGCGTCCTCTCCGCCAATGACCGCAGCGCGATGCTCGTCGCTGCGGTGGGAGACGGGCTGTCTTCCAGTGTTCTCGACGATGCATGCGCGAGGCTCGGGGGCGGCGCAGATGCGCTCGAATCGCTGGAGGCCATGAGGCTGGTGCGGGTCGACGATTCGAGTCGCGCGTGGTCGAGGCGTCCACACCGGAGCGCGGTATTCCACGCCGCGGACCCGGCTTCGATCAACGCCGTGCATGCAGCTTTGGCCGGCGCGCTGAGCGATGCCGCGGATCCGGAGCAGCGACTCGCTCAGGTGATGCATCTGGCAGCCCCCTCCGACACCCCGGCCGAAGCTGTCGGCGACACTCTCGAACGCATTCTGCGGACGGCGCACGCCTCCGCCGAGACTCTGACCGGATGGTTGCGGGCGGCCGAATCAACCGACGACGATGCAGTCCGTGCCCGTCGGCTCGTGTCGGCAGGGCTGGTCAGCTGGTTGCTTGGCCGACCCGAGCAGGCAGAGTGGTTGATCGGTCGGGCAGGGCTCGCCGGACGGGACGATTTCGTCGCCGGAACCACGGCTCAAATTCGCGGAGCCCTTGCCCTGAGCCAGGGACTCCCTGCCGATGCGCTCCGCATCCTCACGGCCGGTGCGGACGCGGCAGCGTTGCGCGACCCGAAGTTGGCCGTCGACCTCGCGGCCCGCGTCACTGGACTGGCGTGGTGGGGCGGTCGCTCAGACTGGGCTGCGCAGGCCGTCGATCTTGCCGCCGCGATCACCGACACCGGTGTCTACGCGAACCTGGTGCGAGAGGCAGCACCCGCCGGCTTGGCTGTCATGCGCGACGAGTTCTCGCCCGCTGTCGATGATCTGGCCCGCTCGCTTCGCGACGCGGAACAGCTGACGCAGCCGCGGGAGCTGCTGTTCGCCGCCGAAGTCGCGACGATGGTCGGTGACGACATCGGGACTCGGCGCTTCTGCGAACGCGCGATAAGGGTTATGCGGGTGCGAGGCCACGCCACCGAGCTGCCGTTCGCGCTGCAACTCGCCGCACTCGTCCTGGCCGGACAAGGACGATCGGAAGCTGCTCACGACCGAGCGGAGGAGGGCATACGCCTTGCCGATCAGGCAGGCGAGCAAACGGACGGAGCGTTTCAGCACACTGTCCTCGCGCATCTCGCAGCTCTCGACGGTGACGCAGCGGCCTGCGGGATGCATCGACGTGCGGTCGTCGGGCGCGGCAAAGACCACCCGACAGCGTCCATCGAGTGGGCAGAAGGTCGGTTGGCGGTATCTCAGGGCCGGTTCACCGACGCCGTCGACCTCTTGGTGCCGACGGTGCTGTACGACGGGCGTCACCCGGAGGTCAGTTTAATGGCCACGCCCGATCTGGTGGAAGCAGCCGTCGCCGTCGGCAACGTCGAACTGGCGCGGGAGGCGAGCAGTAGGTTCGAGCGCTGGTGCCAGGCGGGGTCTTCCTGGGGTGGTGCTGTGGCTCCGCGCCTTCGTGCGCTCCTGGCGGGATCCGGGGCCGAAGCACTGTTCGAGGAGGCGTGCCACGCACCGGGCCTCGCCCACCGACCCCTCGAAGCAGCACGCACACGTCTGGCTTTCGGCACTTACTTGCGCGGAGAACGTCGACGGGCAGAGGCACGGGAACAGCTACATCCGGCTCTGGCACTGTTCGAGAGTCTGCAGTTGCCTGCATGGGTCGATCGGACCCGTTCGGCGCTACGCGCGAGCGGGGAGGGACGCACTCATGACATCGTCGTCGCGGACGTCCTCACCGATCAAGAGTTGGCAATCGCCCGGATGGTGAGCATCGGGCGCTCGAACCGGGACGTGGCCGGCACTCTGCATCTGAGCTCACGGACCGTGGAGTACCACCTGTCGAAGGTATACGTGAAGCTCGGTCTCGACTCACGTGAGCAGCTGGCGGGCGTTCTTGCGGATTGACGCTGCCGGTCGTCAGTTCACGGATGCGACCGTCATGTCGGACAATGTCTGGAACCGGTGCAGATTCTGCGCCTCACCGAGCACACCAGCGGTCAAGCACACGAAAGTCAGATCACGCTCGGGGTCGACGAAGAACTGCGACGAGCCCGCACCGTACCCGCCGAAGGTGCCCGCGGAGGCCATGGTGCCGAAGAACGTCTGCCGCAGGCCGCTGCCACGCATCATGAAACCCAAGCCGATGCTGGCGAGCCAAGGCTGCCAGTGCTTTTCGGCAACGATGCGGTTGTAGCGTTCGTTCACCAAGTCGCCGGTCTGCACGGTCGCCGCCATCGCGATCGACGCCGGTGACAGGATCCGCTCCCCATCGAGTTCGCCGCCGCGTCGCAGCATCTCGGCAAAGCGATACATGTCGGCGGCCGTCGATACGCATCCGACCCAGGGCAACTCGGCACCCTCGTGCGCGGCCTCGGCCGTGTCGGTGATGTCCTTCGGTGAGAAGAACTGACCGGGCGGAAACTTTGCGACGACCGGAACCATCCGATCCCTCCACGATGCCGGAGCGCCCATGCGGGTGTTCGCCATCCCGAGTGGGTCGAGGAGCTCATCGTGCAGAGTCTGCGTGAACGTTCGTCCGCGGCCGAGTGTGCGGACGACGATCTCGCCCAACAGTGCGTGGGCCAGACACGGCGAGTAGCTCACGCGATCACCTGGCGGGGCCACCAGATCCATCTCGCCGATCGCCGCGATGGTTCGGCCCAGGTCGGCACAGTCCATCGGCGGCAGTGGCCAGGGCGTCGGGCTGGTTCCCGCACGGTGAGTCATCAGGTCAGCGATGCTCACGCGATCCTTCGCACCGACCCGGAACCGGTCGCTGCCCCGGAACTCGGGAACGATGTCGACGACCTTCGTGATGGGGCTGAGCAATCCTTGCTCGAAGGCCTTCAGGATCAGGACGTTTGTGAATTGCTTGGTCGTGGAGAAGATCCAGAACACGTCGTCCAGTGCTGCGCGGCGGCCGGTTGATCGATCGCTGTAGCCGACGGCCTGATGCAGTCCAATCTCGCCGTGTCGAGCGATCAGAATGACGCCACCGTCGTACAGGTCGTCGGCGATGTCGGCCTCCATTCGCTCGGAGATTCGGCTGAGCGCGCGGGTGTCGAGGAAATCGCTTCGAGTCGTGGATCGGGTCATGCGATCAAGAGTGCGGCCGGTACGCGTCGGTCGCATCGGTGCACCCACCAGTCAGGCCTGAGAGGCCAGCGCCTCCGGGAGTTGCTTGCGTGAGCCGATTTCCAGCTTCGTGTAAACCTTGTGCAAGTGCGACTCGACGGTCTTCCGGCTCAGATACAACTGTTCGGCCACCTGCTGATTGGTGGCACCACCGGCGACGAGTCGCGCCACGGTGAGTTCCTGTGGCGTCAGTTGTGTCGCCGCTTCTGGACCCCGCCGCGCCCGCTCCGCCGTGGCACTCAGTTCGGTTGCTGCACGCTGCTCCCACGCTGTGACGTGTAATTCTGCGAACGTGGTGAGCGCCTCCTGAAGAACGACGCGGGCCCGAACCCGCTGACGTCCCCGGCGAAGGTGCTCTCCATGAACAAGCTGCGTTCTAGCTCGCTCGAAAGGCCGATCGGGGTCGGTACTGCCCGCGAGGAACCATCGTTCGGCGTCGACTTCGTTGTCCGCGGTGAGCGCGCGCAGCCGCGGCAGCACAGCCGCTGCCCACGGCGATCCGGCTGAGGCCCACGCGGCGAACCGGGGGATCGCCGCTCGCGCTATGCCGGGATGCCCGGTTCGCACGGCCGCCTCCACCAGATCGGGCAGCGCGAACAATGCCGTGGGCGCGTGCGTCGACGCCGAATCCGTATCGGTGATCTCCTGCAATACTTCTAGTGCACTGGCCAGTCTTCCGGTCGCAAGGTCGGTTCGTCCCAGGGCCCAGAATGCTGCGTCCGCGATATATCCGATGTCGCGCCCGGTCACGATCCGGAGGGCGGCGTCGGCGGACTCACGGGTGGCGTGCGTCGACCCTCGTAGTCCGGCTCCGTGGGCCGACATCGTCAGGCCGAAGGCCAGACTGCGATCGTCTCCCACGCGGCTCGTCAGCAGTCGCCCCTCGGCGATCAGTTCCTCGGCGTGATCAGGGTGGCCTCGCCACGTCTGCACCGACGCGAGAATCTGCAGAGTGAAGGACAGCTGGAACACATCGCCCTCTACGCGGGCCAGCATCGCAGAATCGACGAGATGGCGATAAGCGGAAAGGTCGTCCCCGAGCAGCATCGCCGCTTGTCCCGCGATGCGGTGATCGTGCGCAGTCTTTGCGACGCCGGCGGCGTCTAGTGACGCGCGCAAAGCCTCGCCTGCTTTGTCAAGATCGCCGCTGAAGAGAGCTGCGCAGCCACGGATGGCGTCGATCGTGATGATGTGCCGTGGATCATCTGTGCGGACCGCGGCCGCGAGGACACAGACGCGCTCGATCCAGTCGGTGCGGCCCGACCACCACGACACCTCAGCAGCTGAGGCCAGCGCGTAGACCTCGAGATCGGTGTCCAGCTCGTGGAGTAGTTCGGCAGCGAGTATCGGCCGCTCGAACGCTTCCTGTGGAGTGCGCGAGGCCGCGGCGACGAGACCTTCCACCAGCAGCACCCGAGCGCGTGCCTCTATGGGGGCCCGGCCGGCGTCGATTCTGTGCAGGGCACGCTCGGCCCCGTCGCGGTCGCCGGCAGCGAGCCGAGCTTCGGCCACCCGTGCCCACCGCACGAACCGCCGGTCGGCGTCGACCGTGAGCGCTGCCGCTACATCGAAACAGCGCGCACGTTCCCTTGGCGACAACGCGACACCGGCAGCGACCACGCCGTCGTCGAGTCGGGACGCAACGGCGTCGTCGGGCGACGTCGCCGCGCGTGCCCGGTGCCAGGCAAAACGTAAATCGTATCGATCCGAACCGCGTTGCTCGAGCGCATTCGCGAGCGACACGTGGGCCCGCCGTTGCTCTCCGGACGGCGCGAGTTCGAGTACGGCGGCGGGAAGAAGTGGATGAACAGGCTCCGGGCCTTCGGACATGTCCACAAGCAGCCCGAGCTCCAACAGCTCGTCGAGCCCGACGCGATCGATCAGCTGTTCGGGAACCGCTGGTGTGGGCACTGGGCCGGGACAATCGCAGGAGACGGCCCACATCAGACCCAACTTGCGTGCATGGGCTGACAGATCCCGCCGGGCAAGCCACATTGTCGCCACCGCTGAGTGCGCACGGCGGGAGACGTCGACGGTGCTGTCGGCGCGGAGCACCTCGGATGTCACCAACGCCCGGGTCGACAGCACGAGAACGCCAGGATTTCCTGCCGCCCGTTCCACGATGCCGTCGACGATCCGTAACCGTCTCCGCTGCTCATCGTCAGTGCCGGAGTCGGGGTCGGTGGGTGCGCACGAGTCCACGAGAAGCAGGCTGTCTTTTTCGTTCAATGGTCCGAGGAGGACGTCGTCGGACGGGTCCGTCGATCCGGTCAGGCGTCGACGCCCCGCGATCAGCATTCCCCACGTTCGGGCGGCATGTACGAGTCGAACGATGACGTCGGCCGACAGAGAATCCACCCGATCGATGTCGTCGACGACGACGAGTGTCGGCACGTCGATTGCGAGGTGGTCGAGCGCGGCTGCGACCGCGTCGGCGATGACCTCCGACGCGACGTCGGTATCGGCGAGCGCGTCCCGGACCCCCCGGATCAGTGCGGCTCCGCCTGCACCGGGGAGTGCCCTCGGGCGGAGGACCGGTCCCAGCAGTTGGTGCAGGACCGCTGCGCGAATATCGGACTCGGCAGAGTCTCCCGACGCCGTGAGGGCGAGAATACCTGCGCGGGAAACGGGTCCGGCCTCCACCTGCGCGAGCAGCGCAGATTTTCCCGAACCTGGTGGCCCCCACACACCGACAGAACGACCCCGTCGTGCCACGACATCGCCCACGAGCGTGACGAGCCTCGACGTCTCGATCGACCTGCCGACCAACAACGCGTCGTTCCTCCTGTCGTTCCTGGCCGACTGGTGGCCACCCCGATGCGATCCCCCGCCTACTCCGTGAGCATTGTGACGGTGAGCACGAATGATATCGCCGTCGTCGGCGCGGGCCCCGTGGGTGCCCTGACTGCACTGGGCTTGGCGCAACGCGGGCACAAAGTTGTCCTGCTCGAGTCCGAGCATGAACTCGCGGCATCCCCGCGTGCGATTGTCTACTACTGGCACGTTCTCGACGGGCTGGATGCTCTCGGTGTGCTGGACGACATCGACGCCGAAGGGATCCGGAACACCGCGTTCTGCACCCGCGTCCTCGAGTCGGGTGTCGAGGCGGTGGTGTCGCTGGCACCTCTGGCGTCGATTACTTCCCGCCCGTGGAACATTCACCTGGGCCAGCACGAGGTGGTGCGCATCGCGCTCGACCACCTCTCGCGCCATCCCAACGCAGAACTTCGTCTCGGTGCCGCGGTGACCTCGGTGCGGCAAGACAGCGACGGTGTTGTGCTCGACGTGACCGGAGCCGATGCCGGGGAGGTCCGGGCGTCGTGGGTGGTCGCGGCCGACGGTGCCCGAAGCGCTGTGCGCAGTTCGCTCGGAATCTCTTTCGAGGGAACCACGTGGGACGACCGGTTCGTCGCCACCGATCTGAGCTACCCGTTCGACCGTGCCGGCCTGGGCAACGCCAACATGATCCTCGATGCCGAGAATGGTTGCGTCATTGCGCGGATCGACGACACGACCTGGCGTTGGACTTGGGGCGAATCTGCCGAGCTGCCTGCTGACACCGTCCTTGATCGCCTTCCCGGTCGCCTGGCAGCGCTCGGGTTTCCCAACGTGCCGTACGACGTCGTCTCCGCGACTCCGTACCGGATGCATCAGAGGTCGGCCGATCGCATGCGAGAGGGTCGGGTACTGCTCGTCGGCGACGCCGCCCACGCGACCAATCCGACCGGCGGTCTCGGTCTCACCAGCGGAATGTACGACCTCTTCGCGCTTCTTGACCCGCTCGACGAGGCCGTACGCGGCGGTGACGGGTCTCTGCTCGACGTGTGGGCAGCCGAGCGGCTGCGCATCTTCGACGAGTATGCGTCCCCCATGGCGACGGCGTCCAAGCACCGCGTTTACGACGAGACGGATAGCGCATCGCTGACCCGTTTCGTCGAGGGGGCCGCCGCGGCAGTAGACGACGACGAAGCAATTCGCCGACTGTCCGCGATGACGCGTCTGCGCAGCGGTTTCCCACGGCATCACGCCTCGTTCATCTGAGCGAGGCAACCCACCAGAGCAGGAGAGTTTCATGTCAGGAGTCACAATTGTCGCGGGTGGACGCCAGGGCGCACCGAGCGAACGGCGGACCAGCACGTTCGTCGGAGAGGTGTGGGGCGACCCGGTGCTCCCTGCCACCGACGAGTGGCTGGTGAACAATGTGCACTTCGCCCCCGGCGGCCGCACGAACTGGCACACACACGGCGTCGGGCAGATCCTGATCGTCACCGCTGGTGAGGGATTCGTGTTCGACGAACACGGCAACGGCGGCCGCATCCGGATCGGCGACGTGGTTCACATACCTGGCGACACGCAGCATTGGCACGGTGCCACGTCCACCGCCTTCATGACTCACACCGCGATCTCGGTGGGCGGCCACGATTGGGGCCGCGAGGTCAACGCTGACGAGTACGAACAGGCACATCGGTCATGACGGCGTCGGTAGGTGTCGTCGGACTCGGCCGCATGGGGTCGCCCATGGTCGCGGCGCTGAAACGAGCAGGTTTCACTGTCAGCTCCTACGACCGGTCTCCCGAGGCCCGTGCGGCGACGGCAGGCAGCGTCGATGCGCTCGCCGACGTCACCGGCGACATCGTGATCCTGATGCTCCCCAACTCAGCGATCGTCGAAGCAGTGCTGACCGACCCGGAGTTCACGGCTCTGCGCCGCGGCGTCGTCGTCGTCGACATGAGCTCCTCGGAACCCAGCAGCACCCGTGCGCTCGGGGAGCGGCTGGCCGACGCCGGAATCGATTATCTCGATGCACCGGTCTCCGGTGGCGTCGCCCGCGCCGAAAGCGCGAGCCTGACCATCATGGCCGGCGGGTCGTCATCCACGCTCGAGCGCGCTCGTCCGGTACTGGAGGCGATGGGAACCGTCACCCACGTCGGTGACCTGGGTGCCGGGCACGCTGTCAAAGCGTGTAACAACGTGCTCGTTGGCGTGACGCTCCTGGCCGCCGTCGAAGTGCTCGAGATCGTGCGCTCGTTCGGCGTCGACCCGGCGGTCGCGTTCGACGTCATCAACAGCTCCACCGGCCGCAGTTGGTCGAGTGAACACAAGGTGCCGACGTTCGTTCTATCGGAGGACTACCGCTCGGGTTTCGGCTTCGGTTTGCTCACCAAGGACATGGGCATCGCCGTCGGGCTGGCGGAGGAATTGGGCGTGGAGCATGGGTTGCTCGGCTCCGCGACGTCGATGTGGCGTCGCGCAGGGGAAGGGCTGCCGGTAGACGCCGACCACACGTCGATCGCAGAATGGGTTGCGGGACAGTCTCGTTCGGTCGCGGGCGGCACGGCGTGAGCCCCGTGCGACAACACTGGGTACTCGACCCCGAACCAACCGGTGCCGCGATGTTCGTCGAGACGCGCACACCCGCGTCGCCGCGCATGTTGCCTATTGTCCTCGTGCATGGCGGCGGTGGACAGGGAACCGACTGGGGTACCACCCCGGACGGCCGACCTGGCTGGGCCGATCTGCTCATCGAGCAAGGCTACGAGGTCCACGTCGTCGACCGACCCTGTCACGGACGTTCCCCGGGTCGCACTTCCACCCCGGCCGCTCTGGCCATGACGGCCCGGTTGTTCGCACCAGGCGACCGACCGGAGCACAGTCAGTGGCCGGGCCCAGGAGGCATCGATGACCCCTTCGTCCGCACGCTCGCCGCGTCCGCCACTGGCTTGCCGTCCGACCTCGCTGCTGCGCAGGTGATCGAACGTCGGTTGCTGGAGGCCCTGCTCGAGGATGTAGGCCCGGCAGTGCTGGTAGCGCACTCGCTCGGAGCGTGCGCCGCGTGGCTAGTGGCCGAGTCTCGTCCCGATCTGGTGGCCGGAGTAGTCGCGCTCGAACCCGCCGGTCCGCCCTACCTGGACGTGCCGGGCACACCACTCGGACTACCGGCCGGCATCACCGCCGCACCGTTGTGGCCCACGACCGGGGCGGTGGGCCTGTCATCGGTAGCCGTTGCGATCGTCGAGGGCGAGACATCGCAGATGCAGGCCGCATGCGCGCCGGTCGCCGACTTCCTTCGGCTGGCGGGCGTCGGTGTCGATCACCTCGTACTTGCCGACCGTGGGTTGCGGGGAAACGGCCACGGGCTAGCGATCGAACTCAACAACCGTGAGGTTCTCGGCATCGTTCTGGATTGGGTCCAGGCAGCCGCGTACCCCCACGATCACTCAGCTTCATTTCTCGGAACAGGAGAACCTGCGTGACCAGCTCCCCACTCACCACCGCTCGAACCGAACCTGCGACCGCCGGCGGCGCGCGGCGCAACGACGCCGACCTCGCCAGGCTCGTCGTACGCTGCGCGGACCAGCCGGGCGTCGTCGCGACGGTAGGCGGATTTCTTACCAGAGCCGGTGCCAACATCGAATCCCTTCAGCAACACACGACCGAGCCCGATGGCGGAATATTCATCCAGCGCACAGAGTTTCGTCTTCCAGGACTTTCCGCGGCTCGGCACGACCTCGAAACCGCCTTCGCCTCCGAAGTCGCGGCCGACCTTGGGATGGAATTCACCATCACGGAGGCAGTCAAGCCCAAGCGCGTGGCGATCATGGTCTCCAAGACCGATCACTGTGTGCTCGATCTGCTGTGGCGGAACCGCCGCGGAGAACTCGACATGACAGTCGTGATGGTCATCTCGAACCACGCCGACCTGGCAGACGAAGTTCGTCCCTTCGGAGTGCCGTTCTTCCACATACCGGCGACGCGCGAGACGCGCAGCGCGGCAGAGGAACGTCAGCTCGAATTGCTGAGGGACAACGTCGATCTGGTAATTCTCGCGCGCTACATGCAGATCATCACGCCGCACTTCCTGAGGTCGGTCGGGGTGCCACTGATCAACATCCACCACTCGTTTCTGCCGGCCTTCATCGGGGCCGGGCCGTACCAGAAGGCCAAGGAGCGTGGCGTGAAGTTGGTGGGCGCGACTGCTCACTATGTGACCGAGGATCTCGATGAGGGCCCGATCATCGAGCAAGACGTAGTGCGCGTCGACCATCGCCACCACACGCTGGACCTCGTCCGGTTGGGCGCTGACGTAGAACGCGCAGTCCTCTCTCGCGCCGTGCGTTGGCACTGCGAAGACCGAGTTGTTCGGCTCGGCAATTCCACGATCGTGTTCTAGAAGGAGACCTGGCATGACTGCTCGTCTGATGGACGGTAAGGCCGTCGCTCGTACGGTACGAGGCGAGGTGGCCGCCGAGGTGGCCGCGCTTGTTTCGTCCGGTCGACCGGCACCAGGTCTCGCGACTGTGCTGGTCGGCGACGACCCCGCGTCCGAGGTGTATGTGCGGAACAAGCGGCGGCAGTCCGTCGAGGCCGGAATGGTCGATCTGCACCGCCACCTGCCCGCTGACATCTCGCAACGCGAGCTCGAGTCGGTACTCGACGACCTCGCCGCCGACCCGGCGGTGTCGGGAATCCTGCTCCAACTCCCGGTCCCGGGCCACCTCGACACCAGCGCGCTGCTGGCCCGAATCCCGGCGGGTAAGGACGTCGACGGCCTGACGGTCGACAACGCAGGTTTGCTGTCCCAGGGACATCCCGGCCTCGTGCCCTGTACACCGAGCGGTGTGATGCGTCTTCTCGACGAATACCAGGTATCACTGTCCGGAGCCGACGTGGTGGTCGTCGGACGATCGGAACTGGTCGGTCGGCCTATGGCGCAACTACTGCTGCAGCGCGACGCAACAGTGACACAATGTCATTCGCGAACCAAGGATCTGGTGGGGGCATGCCGACGATCCGACGTGGTCGTGGTGGCCGCCGGCGTGCCGGGCATCCTGGGAGCCGACGCCGTGAAGCCAGGCGCGACCGTGATAGACGTCGGCATTCACCGCACCCCTCACGGCCTGACCGGTGACGTTCGATTTGCGGAGGTCGAGTCCGTGGCCGGGCTGCTCACCCCAGTGCCGGGAGGTGTCGGACCGATGACCATCGCGATGCTGCTCGCGAACACAGTCGCGGCAGCGCGCGCTCTGAGCGAACGGTCAGTCGGTGTCTGACCCGATTCTGCGGTTCTCCGAGGAACGATCGGCCGAGATCGTCGCGGAATCGTTCCGTGCGTGCGGCAGCGACCGACTGCGCACAGTGCTCGAGTCGCTGGTGTCGCATCTGCACGCCTTCGCCGAAGACGTCGAGCTCTCCCAGGCCGATCTCGATGTCGGTATCGACTTCTTGACGCGAACTGGTCAGGCGTGCACGGACACTCGGCAGGAGTTCGTACTTCTGTCCGACGTTCTCGGCCTGTCCATGCTCGTCGACTCGATCACGAACCGCGCGGTAGGAACGGGTGGAACAGAATCCACGGTGCTCGGCCCGTTTCACATGGTCGATTCGCCCCCTCGCGAGCTGGGTGCCACCATCGCCGTCGTGAGGGGAGGCGAACCGACTCTCGTGACCGGCCAGGTTCTCTCGGCCGACGGCTCGCCGGTTGCCGGTGCAGTCGTCGACGTATGGCAGGCCGACGACGACGGCTTCTACGACGTTCAGCGTGACGATGTTCCGGTGGGGCATTTGCGCGGTCTCTTCGCTGCGGACGGCAACGGACGCTTCGCGTTCCGCACGGTGCTGCCCTCTCCTTATCCGATTCCGGACGACGGCCCGGTGGGAGCTTTGCTGGCGGCGACCGGGCGTCACCCGTACCGTCCGGCGCACATCCATTTCATCGTCGGTGCCGCCGGTCATGCGCCGCTGACGACGCACATATTCGTCGAAGGGTCGCCCTACCTCGACTCTGATGCGGTGTTCGGGGTCAAGGACAGTCTCGTTGTCGACTTCGTCCATGTGGAGGTCGAGACGGAGGTGCAGACAGCGATCGAGTTGGAGCACCGGCTGGTACCGCCGTACCGGCATGCGCACGTCGAGATCACGCTGCGAGTCGCATCGTGATCGGCCCAGTGTCGTTCGTCCACGATCAGAGGCCGGTCCGCGTCGTCTTCGGGGCGGGTCGCATCGGGGCTCTCGCCGACGAATGCGATCACCTGGAGCTGACCCGCGTCCTATTGATCGCAACGCGCTATTCGACTGCAGCACAAACCCTTTTGGGTGACCGCGTCGTCGCAACCGTCACCGATCCTCGTGCCCATGTACCTGTCGATCAAGTGCACGAGACTCTGGACCTCGTGGGGAGATCCGGCGCCGACGGCGTCGTCGCCGTCGGCGGGGGTTCTAGCGTCGGGCTCGCTAAGGCAGTGGCTCTCGGGACAGGGGTGCCCATTCTTGCGGTGCCCACGACGTATTCGGGATCGGAGATGACCCGGGTGTGGGGGCGCACCGAGGGCGGCCGGAAGCAGACAGGTCGCGATCTCCGGGTGGCCCCGCGCACAGTGATCTACGACCCGGACCTGGTGGCCGGACTTCCCACCGTCACTGCGGCGGCGAGCGCGATCAACGCAGTCGCGCACGCCGCTGAAGCTCTGTACGCTCCGGACCGCACTGCTTTGTCGGATCTTGCTGCCGCAGAGGCGATTCGCGTCGTGACGGCGACTCTAGCCAGAGCGCTCGATCCGACGGCGTTGCTCCGCGGTGCGTATCTGGCCGGGGTAGTGCTCGACCAGACCACTATGGGGCTGCACCACAAGTTGTGCCATGTGCTCGGCGGGGCGTTCGACCTTCCGCACGCCTCGACGCACAGTGTCGTGCTTCCTCACGTTCTGGCGTACAACCTGGGGGATCCTGCGGTCGCTGAGCGTTTCGCCGCGGCCGGGGCCCATGACCTGCCTGCCGTCGTGCGGCGGCTGGGTTCCGGACACGGCGTGCCGACGTCACTGCGCGAGCTCGGACTGTCGGCCTCGTCGCTCGACGAGGTGATGAACACCGTTCTCGCTGTGCCACCCGTCAATCCGCGGCCTGTCCGTGCCGACGCGGTCCGCGGTGTTCTATGGGGTGCGTTCTCGGGTGTTCACGTATGAGGGCGTGGACAGACCTGTCGCATCCGCTCGACCCGCGGGCACCGCGAATCGCGATCTTCCCGGCACCGTCGTTCGCGACGGTCGCGGAAATGCCGGCCGACCCTATGACGGTCAGCCAGATGGACATGGTGGTGCACACGGGTACTCACGTGGACGCCCCGTGTCACTTCGTGGCCGGTGCCGAAAGCATCGATGAGATCGATTTGTCGAGACTGACCGGTGAGGGCGTCGTGTGCCGGGTCGAGGCGGGGGAGGACGAGGTATACGGCCTCGACGCGCTCGTGGACCGCGAGCTCGTCCGAGAGGGAGACATAGTCGTCCTCGAGACCGGGTGGTGGTGCCACGTCGGTACCCCGCTCTACGCGCGGCATCCATCGTTGTCGGTGGATCTCGCGCGGTGGCTGGTCGACCGAAGGGTGTCGATGATCGCGGTCGACACCGGTACCCCCGACGTGCCGGTGCAATTACGACCTGAGGGGTTCAACTGGCCCGTTCACCAGATTCTGCTCGGGGCAGGAGTGTTGATAGCCGAGCACGTCACAAATCTCACCGCCCTGTCCGGCCAGCGGGTGGAGCTGATGTTCGCCCCGCTCAACATCCGAGGCTCCGACGGCGCACCGGTTCGCGCCGTCGGACGTCCCGTCTCGTGATCTGTCAGCTATCCCGGAAGCGCTGAGCCCAGATCCCGGACTTTCCGGGCTGGAGGATACCGTTCGGGTCCAGCGCGTCCTTGATCGTCTCGTTCAGCCGCATGAGTGCGTTGTCGTTGAAGTCCAAGGTCGACGCAACCTGATCCATATGGTGAAGGCTTGTGCGGTAGATCGGGTAGCCGCGCTCGCTCATCACCGACACCATGCGTGTGTAGTTGTCGTACACCCGCTGGGTCTGCTCGGCGTTCGTCGAGTCGAAGAACATCGTGCTGATGTGGATCACCGACCGCGGTGACAGCATCAGCCCGGAGAAGAACTGCTCGCCCGTTTCCTGGTAGAGCGAGCGCATCAGTTGCGAGGTCTGGACCACGTCTTTTCCGCGTAGTGGACCGACGGGTGAGAAATCCAGGTGCGCGGTCGTCTTGCCGTACATCGTCTCGAAGAGGGCGAGGATGTCCATGTCGGGTATTCCCGCCATGACGCGGTCTTCGTGCCCGGAGTGGGTGGTGCGGTCGGTTCCGGCGTAGTCACGGCGTCTGAGCGTCGCCGTTGGAATGGTGCCGAGGGTGCGCTCGACGCTGATCCAGTGGGCGTCGACGGCTTCGGACGTGCCGTACAGGGCGAACCGCGCCAACCAGCGGGAGGCGTCGGGATCGAAGGACGGGTTGCCGTCCTCGTCGAGTCGGACCCCGCGCATGATCGTCGGATAGTTGGTGACCGTGTTGCCGAGCATGAGCTCGCGCATCCCGTCGGCGACCGCTTCGAGGGCGTCGTCGCCGCTGAACTCGACCCAGCACGAGGCATAGGTCTCGGGACGTCGCTGCAGCCAGAAGCCCATCTTCGTGATGATGCCGAGGCCGGACGAGTGAAACAGTCCCTGCAGCTGCGGGCCGAAGGGGTGGCGGTAGACGTGCGCGGCCTCGCTGTTCGGCATGGCCCACATGCCGGTGCGGACCAACTCTCCGTTCGGGAGGACGATCTCCATGCCGCAGACGTTCTCGGCGTGATCGCCGTACTGGGTGTAGCCGCGGCCGTACTCGGTGCAGTTGCCGATGACACTGCCCCAACCAAGGTCGGGAATGGACGTCCACAGCCGCCCGCCTGCTTCCTCGAGAGCGTCGTACAGGTCGAACCAGCGCACGCCGGGCTCGACGACGACGAACGCGAGGTCCTCATCGATCTCGAGGACCTTGTTCATTTCACGGAGGTTGACGACAACCGAACCCTTCACTCGCGGCGCCGGGCCGCCGTAGGTGTTGTTGCGGCCCTGGCTGAAAGTCCACAGCGGGACTCGAAACTCGTTTGCGATGCGGACGATCGCCTGGACGTCCTCGGTCGATGCCGGGGAGACGACCGCGGACGCATCCCAGTCGGAGGATCCGCGGGCGATGTACGGATCCCGGAACTCCTCGATCGTGGCGGTGTCGGTGCGAACGCGGTCGGTGCCGATCACCGCCGCGATGTGGGTCAATGCCTGTTCGATGTCGCCGAGGTCGACGGGTGGTGTGGACAAAGTAGTCATGCGTTCAGCGTCGGTGACGCGCACCACAGGTCGCATCCATGAGATGACCAGTGGTGCAGTCAGTGGTCCCCGTCACCGGTGATCTCACCGATGCGACGGCGTCGTCACGCGGACGAGTGTTGCCGAGCATGAAGTCATTGACAGGCAAAGTGGCGGTCGTCAGCGGTGCGGCCAGCGGAATAGGACGTGCGATCGTCGATCGCTTGGCGATTGAGGGTATGAAGGTCGTTTTGGCTGACGTCGAATCCGGAGCTTTGGACGCGGCCGTCGCCGAAGTCCGGGCCACCGGGGCGGACGCTATCGGGGTACGCACCGACGTCAGTAAGGTCGACGACATCGAAGCGCTGGCGCATCGAACAGTCGAGGAATTCGGTGGTGTACACCTCCTCTGTAATATCGCCGGCGTCGAAGGCGGAGCGCCGTTCGGCGAGATCTCCCGCCGTACCTGGGAGTGGGTCATGGGCGTCAACTTCTGGGGCACACTCGACGCCTGCCGTATCTTCTTGCCGCTCCTTGCGGACCAGGACGAGGCGCACATCGTCAACTGCGCATCGATGGCGGGATTCGCCACCGGACTGCCCACGTTCCACCCGTACGTTTCGTCGAAGTTCGCCGTCGTCGGGATGACCGAGAATCTCGAGGTCGAGCTGCGAACTTCCACCGCCCCACACGTGGGCGTCTCACTCCTGTCTCCCGGTCTGGTCAAGACGAACATGAACAGGTCGGAGCGGAACCGGCCGACCGACGTACCGGCGACCGATACCCAGGATCTCCGGAGGCAGGTGCATGCGAACATAGAAGAGCAGACTGAGAAGTTCGGAGTGACCCCGGACCATGTCGCCGACCTCGTCGTAGAGGGCGTGAAAGAACGTCGGTTCCATATCCTTACCCACCCCGGTCCGACCATCGATGCGTTCCGTAGCCGATTGAATTGGATGGAGAACGGCGTGCCGCCTATCTCTCCTGCAGAATCTCAGCAGGCGGCGTCCTCAACGCAGCAGTGATCGACCAAGACGTCCCTCGACCGTCGCTCCTACCCGAACGACGAACGTCGGGACCGTGTCGGTTCATGGGAATCGTGAACGTGACACCGGACTCCTTCTCCGACGGCGGTATTCACGCAGATCCGGACAATGCCGTGGCGCGAGCGCTCCGATTGGTTGCTGACGGAGCGCATGTCGTCGACATAGGCGGTGAATCGACCCGGCCAGGCGCATGCAGGATCGATGCAACCGAAGAGTTGCGCAGGGTCCTTCCAGTAGTGGAGACGCTCGCACGTGCTGGTGTCACGGTCAGCATCGACACGATGCGGGCTCGAACGGCGGCGGCGGCACTCGAGGCGGGTGCCCAGATGGTCAACGACGTCAGCGGGGGATTGGCGGATCCTGACATGGGTCGCGTCATCGCCGACTCGGGAACCCAATACGTCGTAATGCACTGGCGGGCGTTCAGCACTGATATGGCGTACCACTGTTCGTACGATGACGTGACCGCCGACGTCCGCCGTGAGCTGGCCGTACGTGTCGACAGCCTTCTGTCTCGAGGTGTCGATGCAGGGCAGCTAATCCTCGATCCAGGCCTGGGGTTCGCGAAACGACCTGAGCACAATTGGCAGCTTCTCGCCAGGCTCGACCGGATCGTCTCTCTGGGATTCCCGGTTCTCGTCGGTGCCTCCAGAAAGTCTTTCCTCGGCGAGTTGACACGAACTGCGGAGGGCGTGACACCGCCGGAAGAGCGGGACTCGCTCACGGCGACAGTCACGGCCTTCTCGGTCGCCGCGGGAGCCTCGTGGGTTCGGGTGCACGACGTGTCGGCCAGCCGGAATGCTGCTTTGGTAGCGCACGCTTTGTCGGATGCATATCGCGTTACCGGCGGTGGGTGACGACTGTTGCGCACGACGTCGAAGGCGTCGATGCGGCTGTTACGATCCCCCGGGATCTCGGTCTGCAGGAACACGCGTACACAACCCGCTATCGGCAGGGGATCTCAGGCTACTTCTGCCACAGTCGACAATCGAGATCAAGTGAAGCTGTAGCTCTCCGGCGCGGTTGGGTCACCGCCGATGTAGTTGCCGCTGAGGGGATACGGAGCAATCGGGCGGGTCATTACGACTTCGTCCGTACGAGGGTGGGCGCGAACAGCCGACAGAATGTCAGGTGCATCACCGCCTTCGACCCACGCGACGAGCGCCTGCATGCCGGCAGCGAGACTGAGTCCAGGTCCGTCGCCGTACAGGGTGGCATGGACGTCACCTGGGCAAAGATAGAGTCGAAAGTGCTCATCGGTCACCCCACCTCCGAGGTTTTCGCGGATGGCGTCGTAAAAGTTGACTGTCCCTTGGGCCGGAATCATCTCGTCGGCAGTTCCGTGACTGATGATCAACTTTCTACCGAGGGCGACAAATTCGCTGTAGTCGGGATCACTGGCGTCATAGGCAGCGAACTCGCGCACACTTCGCGCGAAGAGTTCCTCGTACTGCTCGAAGGTAAGGGTCGTCCAGTCCCAACTAGGATCACGCAGAATCCAGCTGCCAATCCAGTCGGTTGCAATGAGGAATGGAATTGGAGTGAGGACACCGTTGATCGACGCGGTATTTGCCAAACCGAGCGACAACGGCCCGCCGCCGGCACATTCCGAGTCGATGGGCGGTCCGTACCATAGCCAATCGCCCTGCAGTGTCCGCGGGCCCTCCCAGATGCGGTTCATCACTTCCGCATCGCGCTCCGTGATCGGGCCCGCGACGGTAGAGGAGCCGACTAACAGCCGGGCATCCCAGGACGGAAAATCGCTTCTTGCGATGGTTCCGTCAACAAGACCGTTCTGGGCATCGTGAGCGTTGATCGCCGCATGTCGGAAGGCTTCCATCTTGGCCAAAGGCACGGGGTTGGACAATTCTTTCATGACTAGAGGTGGCCACATCTGTGCCATGTGCAGTCTGGTCCAGTTGATCGCGGGGCAATCAGCCCAGTATCCATCGAAGTCTTCTGGGTGTTCTCGTGCCTGCACGAGCGTCTGTCGCCCGCCACCCGAAGCGCCCATCATGTACGCATACTGCGGCGGTGAGCCGTAGATTCGCTCCACAAGACGTTTGCCGACGACTGCCATTTCATGGGTACTCCGCACGTGCCAGTTGTCGGCGAGGTCGACATCGATCTCGCCGGTGTCGATGTTCAAGCCCCAAGCCGCAAATCTCTCGTCCCGATTGGCGCCATCAGTGCAAGCCACGGCGTACCCGTTGCGGATGCCGTCGCGGAGCGTCGGACTCGTCATAGCCTCTGATGCCAACCACTGTGGCAGCGTCCGGTTGCCTCCACCGCCTATCCCAAGAAACCGCTGGTTCCAGTCCAGGGGGCACCACAAGTACACGTGTGCTTCGTGGCCCTGCTCGCTTGTAATCGAAACACGCACGTCTACGAAGTCGGGGAGGTCGGTGACAAATCCCTGCAGCGAGTCGAACACCCCGCTGGTGTTCACATTCACCGACGTGACGGCGACATTGCCGAGATCGGTAATAGATGCATTGAGGGCTTCGATCTCGAGATTGCGCGCGTCACCCAGCGTGTGGCGGGGTTCGTCGTGGTTGACCCAACGGCGAAGGTCTGCGCGCATGTTTCCGGCGGACAAAGGCATGGGAACTCCAATGGTTCGGCACTCGATTGCGACTGCGACCGGCGTGGAACCGGCTGGAAGCGTTGATGATCGACTGCTACTACATCAGATCGAACGTTGAAACGACACCCTACAAAGCACGCCAAGCGGCTGATTCCACCCGCCGATCGGCGGACCGGACTGATGCTGAGCGAGGAGGTCTCTTATCAATTCCGTGCAGGAGCATCCTGCGCGCAACCAGCGCAAGGTGCAGTCGGAGCTTTCCCTCGCCCGTGTTGACTGCCCATCCGAGTCGGCCCTCCAAGATTGCAAGACGTGACTGTATTGTCGAGTGGTGCGTGAATAGAATCGACGCCACCGCACGAAGGCTCGAATTCTGAACAATTGCGTCGAGCGTCCTTGCTGCATAGGGGATTTCTTTACATAGACTCACGACGGCTTTGACATCGTGACTGTCTAGCAGTCCCTCGATCTGAGAAAGTTGGGAGAGAATAGCGACGTCACTATACCGCACTACCGTCGCTCCTGGGTCGAAATCGCTTCCTTCCGATGCGAGAGAAAGTGCTCCCAAAGCGGTTTTCCATGACTCTGCGAAATGTAAGGCCTGCAGGCGAATGCCAATTCCAGTTCGCAGGGTTCCGAAGCGCTTGATGCTTTGCGAAGAATCAGGATGGCAATTGTCCGTGTCTAGTCCGGCGCTCAATTGAAGACCGACCGTAGGGCCGGGTTGGGCTATTGCGAAGCATTCGGACGCTGGGTCTATCCCCAATCGCTTCAGTAATCGCTCAGCGAGTCCAAGATCTTGTGTGGTCGCCAATGTGGCGAGAAGATCGCCATACGTCTCTGAATCGTCAGCAGCTTTCCGTGCGCTGAGTTCGTGAACGAGTTGTGCTGACGAATGGAGAATTACCGCCTCGGCGAGGGTTATCGGACCCATTCGCTCCAACCAGATACTGTCGTCGCCGCCCGCAGCGATTCGCTCAGCCGGCCACTGCTTATGGGGCGGTACCGTGACGTGCGACAATGCTCCGGTCTGGTCGGATCGGAGATACACACCTTCTTCGAGGGCAATTCGAGCTGGATGTCCTGAGTGCTGCGCCATCGCAATCACAATGTCCGTCTCATCCCATCTGTTCCGCTCTCTGATATGTTGCAGGGAGGCAACGATTGTCAGGGCGCTCTCGCCCGAATTGTCGAATCGGGCTAGTTCCCGGAGCACTCTTTCCATTTGCCCATGCTATGCGACGTCTCTAGAAGAGACCCCAGGTCTGCGGTGACCACCACAAAATCGAAGGCCGCGAGTCCCGCTAGTAACTCGAGAACCATCCATGGGGTCGGTGTGCCGGTCAGACGAGGGGCGACACAATCGGTGCCCAGCTCAAAGTGCTGTATCGGTGTCGGGTTGGGCGATCGGGGTCGTCAGTCTGCGAGTGGCTTCCAGTAGATTTTGCCGGAAGATGTTGCGAGAGAGGGTTGCTTTTTCGGATGCGGTCGTAGTGTCTGCGTGGATTGACAGTGGTCGCACGCTATCCCATGCAGATGCCAGTCCGTACAACAAGATCGAGAGCGAGGCCGTGTCGAATGTGGCGTCGACCCGGCCGTCCTTCTGTGCTTGGAGCAGTGGTGTGGTCCAGCCCAGGTAATCGTCGTTCTCGGTGCCGTTGCGGACGGGCCTTTCCAGCCGCTTCCATGCCGCGAGACGCATGACTGTCGGGTTCTCGGTGATGTAGTCGAATAGTCGCCCGACGAATCCGACAACGTCGTCTGCGTCGAACGACACGGTCGCCAACACATCGGTGTGTCTTTTCGCGAGTACGGCATCGAAAAGCCCGGTCTTGTCGCCAAAGTAGGCGTAGATGGCTTGCTTGTTGGCAGCCCCGGCGTCGGCGATCCGAGCTACTCGCGCGCCCGCTAGTCCGTACTGCGCGAACTCTTCTTCGGCGGCGTCCAACAATCGACGCTTCGTCGCTGCTGAATCTCGTTCCATGGCAGAACTGTAGATTAAGCCTTCGGCCCTCCGGCCACTGGCTGCTGGGAGCTCGTGGGCGGCTCACAGGTGTTTGCAGAAGAACTCCGCAAGTCGGTCGGCGACTGGGGTGACGTACCGGTCCACGTCGTAGAGGTCGATGTGGCTCGCACCGTCGATCAGTGCAAGCTCCCTGGGTTCGCCGGCGGCTGCGTAGGCACGCTCGTTCTGATCGCGACTCGCTGATTCCGTTCCGACAACCAGGAGCAGCGGGCGGGGAGCGATCAGGTGGATGACATCGAGTGCATTGAAGGTCATCTGGCGTTCGAGCGACCACGCGAGAACCTTGTTCTCCCAACGAGGATGGCCACCGCGGGTGTCGTCGAAGTAGTAGTTGGGTGATTCCGTGAACACCTCTGGGGTGTGCGGCGAGTCAGCGGGAAGGATAACGGGTCCGTACTGAGCTGGCTCGCCGCGTGAGAACGACTGCCGCGCTGCAGAACTGGCGTCGAGCATTGCCTGGGTGATGGACCGGTCGCCTCCGGACATTTCCTCGAAGGACGCCCTGTTGTTCGTCATTCCACTGACGGTGGCCACTGCTTTGATTCGGCGATCGGTGGCGGCAGCGTACGGCGCGTACCCCCCGCCGCCGCAGATTCCCATCGCACCGATTCTGTCTCTACTCACCTCTGACTGGTTGCCCAGGAAACTGACCGCGTTCTTGATGTCTTCGGTCTTTGCGTACGGGTTCTCGTCGAAGCGGGGAGAGCCTTCGCTCTCCCCGTACGTACGGTGGTCGAACGCCAGGGCGACGAGGCCGCGGCGATGCAGTTCGTCGGCGTAGCGACCCGACGTTTGTTCCTTGATTCCGCTACCTGGAGATACGACTACGACCGAAGGTCGCTGTTCGCCTGCCTGCAGGTCCTCGGGGATGTAGAGGTGGCCCACCAGAACCGCTCCGTCGCTGTGGAATTCCACGCTCTTCTTCATATTCTCTCCTCTTGTGTGAACAAGTCCCATGTCGAGGACCTGCGTCTGCGGCGGGACAGATTGTTGTCCGGCGTTCCGCTGAGGCCGACTGTACCCAGATTTCGAGACTGTGCAACCAAACGGTTGGATGGATGAGTTAGTCGCTGGTCTTCGGAAGGCGCATTGGGCCGGAAGCTCGACCGCTTACGGCAACCGATTGCCGTGGTTCCTCGTCGCATCCGACCGTGTCCAGCCCTCTTTCAGCAGTTTGCGACTGGTGCGGGAAGGGCAAGGTCGCGTTCAGCGAATGGTGGACGTGGCTCTTCAAACGTGTGGATCGCCGTGCAGAAGGCCAAGAGTCCGGCAACGAATAGAAACTGACTCTTCTGCGTTCAGCGGTTTTGCGGGATCTACGCGAAACCGGCTCAGCGAGGTGCGCTGTCCGTATCAGCGGTGGTGGTGCGCATCGACGCGGTTCTGATCGTTGGGTGGCCAGCGTTGACCTCGACCAGGCTTTGGTCCGAGCGCTCAGGCAGTGTCAGTGCGGCCCATCCGCTAGCTGCCGCAACGATTACCAGAAAAAGTGCGACGGGCCATGTGTTGGTGGCTCCTCCGGCTGCGGCGAGCAAAAAGGTGGCAATCAGCGGCGAAAATCCGGAGCCGACGGTCTGAGCGAGCTGGTAGCTGGTCGACACCCCGGTGTAACGCGATTCGGTGGAGAACAGCTCGGTGAGCATTACGGGCGCTACGCCTGTGACCGCGGGCATCACGAAACCGAGGTAGATCGCCAACGTGATCACCATCGTCGCTGTGTTTCCGGAGTTGACGAAGTGAAAAATGGGAAAGGCCAAGATTGCGGTTGCTGCGATGCCAGGGATGGCGACAGGTCGACGTCCGATCCGAGATTGCGGCGTATACCGGGGTCATGAAGATGCTCAACAGGGTGCCCAGCAAAGTTGCCGACAGAGCCGCGGCGCGTGTGTATCCAACCGACGGGGCGTAAGCAATGATGAAGATTCCGAATATACCCAGCCCGCAGTAGGGGCCAATTTGAAACAGAACGGACTTGAACAGCATGACAGGCTCGGAGCGAACGTGTGCCAGAATCGGCGTTCCCTCGGCGGGAGTGCCCGCTGTTGCCCGGCTATTCAAGAACACAGGGCTTTCCGTTATGCGTGCCCTGAAGTACATGCCCAGCGCAAGTAAAGCGAAACTGAGCAGGAATGGCACGCGCCATCCCCAGCCGAGCATCTGGTCCTCAGGTAACGACGCGACCCACAGCATGGCTCCTGTGGCAATCACCGCTCCAGTGGGAGCACCCATTGCAGCTGCGCTGCTAGCCTAGGCCCCGCTTTTCGGTGCTTGCGTGCTCGGACACCATAAGTACCGCCCCGCCGTACTCCCCGCCGACCGCAAAACCCTGAATTAGGCGCAATTAGACTAGTAAAAGTGGTGCCACAGAACCGACTTGGTTGTAAGTGGGCAGCAGGCCTATCAGGCCACTCGTAAGTCCCATTGCGATCATGGTCACTAGCATCACGTTCTTGCGACCCGCTCGGTCCCCGAAGTGGCCGAAGACCATAGCGCCGACGAATCGTGCGGCGTATCCAGCTGCCAAAGTCGAGAGGGCGACGAGAGTGCCTACAACCGGGCTTAGATTCGCGAAGAACACTTTGTTGAACACAAGCGCGGCGGCGGTGCCGTAGAGAAGGAAGTCGTAGTACTCGATGGTCGTGCCGAGATAGCTCGACAACGCGACGCGACGAACGTCGGCCCGCGACCGGTTCGGCTCGATAGTGCTCACGGCGGTCCTCTCTGAGGAGGCGATATCTGTGTCGCGGTGTCGCGACAGAAGGGTGATCAGCCTCACATTGGGTGTGGGGGACAACGTACGCCACATGCAATATTGAATGCAATAGGCACCTGGCAATGGTTGGTCCGTAACGATTTCGCACGTCAGAGGCTATTGCATTCAATTGTGCATGAAGGCTATGGTTCAGGTCACAAGTCCAGCGCGAGCGGCCGGACTCCAGCGAGAGCGAGATCAAATCATGGTTGCCACCTCCGTCGACCGCGCACCGTCACTTGGAGAACCGGAGATCGAACGCTTCTCTGCTGCCACGGTGCACGAGGCCGCCGGCCGAACTGGGGCGCTTCCCGCCAGGATCCGCCCGGTCTATTCGACCGCTGAGGTCTACGGGCCCGCGTTCCCGGTGTTGTGTCCAGTGGGAGACAACTTGTGGTTGCACCGCGCCGTCGCCGAAGCATCTCCGGGTGACATTCTGGTGGTCCAGACAACCGCGGCCGACGACTACGGGTACTGGGGTGAGATTCTCAGCGAGGCGGCGCGCGCTCGTGGGCTGGGTGGATTGGTTCTGGACGGCGGAGTTCGAGACGTCGGCGCTCTGGAAATCGTCGGAGTGCCGGTCTTTTCTTCGACCGTCTGCCTCAACGGCACAGTGAAAGACCCCGAGGGTCCAGGTTGTCTGGGGGGCCCGATTCGTCTGGGCGAGATACGAATCGAACGTGGAGACGTTGTCGTCGGTGACATCGACGGTGTCGTGGTCATACCTCAGGATCGATGGCCCACTGTCGCGACCGCATCACAAGAGCGCGAGGCCAAAGAGGCCTCGATCATCGCCGAGATCCGATCGGGTGCGTCCACTCTCGATCTGTATTCACTGCCCCGCTGACCGAACTTGTTCGGCCCCTCCTATCCGGAGTCTCGAAGGCTACCGGGTACAAACACGAAAGAGGTTCACAATGAACGCATTCCGAACCCGACCCATTCCGAACGGAGTCGGACGATGAGTAAGGTCGTTGCCGTCGTCGGCACCTCCCACAGCCCTATGCTCGGCATGGAACCAGAGCGCATGTGGACCCTGCGAGCAGAGAACGACGCAGCAAATGATTACGAGCTGTTCGACCAGCAGGGCACTGCGCGCAGTTTCGAGGACTTGGTAGCCGCCGCGGGCGGCCGTTACGACGACGAACTTTCACTCGACTCATGGAACGCAAAGTACGAGGCAGCGTTGGGCTGCGTGGATCGACTCCGCGAAGACCTGATCCGTGTGGCCCCCGACCTGCTCATTGTCATCGGCGACGACCAAGAGGAGTTGTTCACGGCTCGCAATCAGCCTGCTATCGCGGTCTATCACGGTGAGAAGATCGAGACCCACAAGCCCGTCGAGATGGGCAATGCCCTGCTGAGCCAGGTGCAGCACAACCTGGGCATGGACGGCGAGATCTACCCCGGCCATCCGTCAGCGGCGTTGCACATCATCAGGGAATTGGTCTCCCGCGATTTCGATATCGCGACCAGCTCGGAAACGGAGACCGAGGGCGGCTTCGGCCACGCCTTCGCCTGGGTCGTCGGCAAGATGCTCAGGAACATCACGATTCCGATGGTGCCGGTTCTGATCAATACTTACTACCCGCCCAACCAGCCGACTCCTGGCCGCTGCTACGACCTCGGTCGTGCATTGGCTGCAGCGATCGATTCTCTGCCCGGCGATCTTCGAGTCGCCGTCGTCGCATCGGGCGGATTGAGCCATTTCGTGGTCAACGACGAACTCGACCGTCGCATCCTCGACGCCATGATCGACCACGACGAAGCTACTCTGCGCACTCTGCCTGTCGAGCAGCTCGACTCCGGAACCTCGGAGGTCCGCAATTGGATCGCCGCCGCCGGGGCCGGAAAAGACCTCGAGCATTGCTGGAGCGAATACATACCGGCATGGCGCAGTCCCGCCGGAACCGGGGTCGGGCTTGCGTTCGGGTTGTGGACGTGAGCACCGTGGGTCGGCTCGCCGCACTCGACACGTGCGCGGTCTCCGACGCACTCGACGCGCTCGGTTTGCCGGGGCCCGCGCTGGGACTGCATGCGGTGTCCGGTGATCGGAGGATCGCAGGTCGGGCCGTCACCGTCGATCTTGTCGAAGCAGACGGAATGAGCATCGCGCCGCGGCATCTGTGCACCGCCGCAGTCGATGCGTCCGGGCCGGAAAAGGTGATTGTGGTCGCTCATCATGGACGAACACACGTTGCGGGATGGGGCGGGGTGCTCTCTGCCGGTGCCGTCGCCCGCGGCAGCGAAGGGGTCATTGTCGACGGTGCGGTACGTGACCTTGACGAGGCCCGCCAATTCGGACTGACCTTGTACGCGTCCACGTCGGTACCAGTCACAGCGCGCAAGCGCATCATCGAACGGGCATGGGATGTGCCGGTCGACATCGCCGGCGTCCGAGTCGAGCCGGGCGACTATGTCCTCGCCGACGGCAGTGGAGTGGTGTTCGTTTCGCACGAGCGCGTCGAGGAGGTACTCCGCATTGCCGAAAGTATTGCAGACAAGGAAAGGCGGATGCTCGTCCGCGTCCGCAGCGGCGAACCGATGGCAACTGTGATGAGCGGCAACTACGAGACAATGCTCGATCGAGAGGTACTTCGATGACCGACCACACGCAGATCACCGAAGAACTGTCCACGCTCGACACGAGTCACCTCAGTGATGCGTTGGACAAGCTCGGCCTCAACGGCCAGTGCGCAGGACTGCTTCCCCTCGATCGCACTGTTCGACTCGTCGGGCGCGCGTTCACCGTTCGCTACGTACCGGTAGGGGACGACGGCGGAACGGTCGGCGATTACATCGACGACCTCGAACCAGGAACCGTAGTCGTTCTCGATAACGCAGGACGTCTCGACACCACAGTGTGGGGCGATCTACTGACTGCGACCGCATCCCACCGTGGAGTGTCGGGCACGGTCATCGATGGAGTCTGCCGCGACTCCGATTGCGCACTGGAGCTGAGCTATCCGGTCTTCAGTCGGTCGCGGTGGATGCGCACAGGCAAGGACCGGGTGCGGGTCGATGGATACAACCTGCCGGTAACTGTCGGCGGGGTCCGGGTCGAACAAGGGGACTGGCTCGTCGGCGACGCCGACGGAGTGGTGTCCATCCCGGTCGGGCGGGTCGGTGAAGTCATCGATCTCGCGTCCGGTATTCGCGATACCGAAGACACCATTCGAAGCGCCGTCCGATCGGGACAGTCGCTGACCGACGCCCGCCGCGCGCACGGATACCACACCCTGCAAACACGACAGAGAGGCTGACTGTAATGGTTCCCGAAGACATCGTCGACGTAGCAATTGTGGGTGGTGGACCTGCGGGACTGTCGGCCGCTATCCAGCTTGCCCAACTCGGCATAGACGCCGTTGTGTACGAAAGACGCGTCACCACTTCGCATCTTCCGCGCGCACACCTGCTCAATCAGCGAACAATGGAAATTTTCGAAGCGATGGGCGTCGCGGACGACGTGTATGAACTGTCACCGCCCGACGACCGCTGGCACCGCGTCGGTTGGTACACCTCGCTCGCCGGTGACCGCCCCGCGCAAGGCAAGGAAATCGGTCATATCGACGCATGGGGCGGGGGGCTCGACCGTGAGCGTTACGCCGCAGCCAGCCCCAACCGATATGCGAATGTTCCGCAGATGCGACTGGATCCGCTTCTGCGCAAACATGCGGACCTACACTGCCCCGGCAAGATTCATTACGGATACGAGGTTCGCGACCTCCGCCCACTCGACGGATACGTAGAACTCGACGTGCACGAGGCGGCCACCGACACCACAAGCACCGTCCGGGCTCGCTACGTCATCGGTGCCGACGGTGGACGCGTGTGTTCGACCCTCCTGGATGTTGCTATGGAAGGACCGACACAACTTCTCGACATGGTCAGCATGCACGTCACTGCGGACTTGTCCTCCTGGACTGTGGACGATCAGGTACTGCTTTACTACTTCATCGACCCGCACGGTAGGGGCTCGTTTCGAGGAAGCATGTGCGCGATGGGACCCGACACCTGGGGGACCGATTCGCGTGAGTGGGCATTCCATCAAGCATTCGCCTGGGGCGACCCGGCCGCGAAGGACACCGACACCCTCACCGCGCGTGCCCGGGACATGCTCGGCATCCCCGACCTGAAGTTCGATGTCCACGCCATCAGCCACTGGGAACTCGAAGGAGTGACCGCAGAGCGTTACCGCGTCGGCAACGTTTTTCTGGTGGGTAACGCAGCCCACCGCCATCCGCCCACCGGTGGACTCGGACTCAATACAGCCGTGCAAGACGTCGACAACCTGACCTGGAAGATTTACCAGGTACTTCGCGAAGAAGCCGGCGACGAATTCCTCGACTCCTATGACGCTGAACGTCGCCCCGTCGGCTTGTTCAACGTCCGCCATTCGCTCGAGAACGTCGGCGGCCATCGACGTGTCGCGGCAGCTATGGGTTTGGGCGCGGATACTTCGATCGAGGACGGATGGGCCGCCATAGACGCATGGTTGGCATTGGACGCTGAAGGAGACCGACTCCGTGCCGGAGTAGCCGACGCAGTGGCCTCGAACGCCGACGACTACGGACAGCTGAACGTCGAACTAGGATTCTTCTATGGCGAGGGTGCCGTGGTTCCCGACGGCAGCCCGCTACCGGTCTCGAACAACCCGCTGCGGGACTACGTCCCGACCACCAGACCAGGCCACCATCTTCCGCACGCGTGGATCAGTAAGGGCACCTTGCGCGCGTCGACTCTCGAACTGATCGATCGGCGCAAATTCACCCTGTTGGTGGATCCTCGGTATCTACCCACCTGGGCAGATGCGGTCGCCGAATACGATCTGCCGGTCGAGGTCATCGCCGTTGCAGGCGATCCCGGCGGTGGGCAGCCAGGCAGTTGGGCGAGGGTGCGCGAAATCGACGCCAGCGGTGCAATCCTCGTTCGTCCGGATCGACATGTCGCGTGGCGAACGATGACGATGCCGGCCGAACCTGGAGCTGAGCTGGCCGCGGCGCTGCGCACACTCTCACGCAGGCAAGGAGCACTCGCATGACCACCTCGATTTCGGTAACCGACACCGTCGCGTCCGCGCGCCGGCACTCGGTGGCAGACATCCTGCACCGCACAGCTCAGCGGGTACCTACCAAGACCGCGCTCATCGACGGCGATCGAACGATCGATTACCGGGAACTCGATAGAGTAGTCGATGCCGTGGCCGGGGCACTCCATGTTCGCGGCGTACACCGAGGTGACCGACTCGCGGTCCTCTCACGCAACAACTGGCAGTTCGTGGTTCTGAATTACGCCACCGCACGGCTGGGAGTAATCCTGGTACCCATCAACTTCATGCTCACGGCAAGCGAAATCGCGTACATCTTCGGCAACAGCGAGATCACTGCCCTGGTCACCGAACGTGAGTTCGTTCCTACGGCTGAGACAGCACTTACAATCGAGGGTCGACCGCTGACGGCGAAGGCCGTCGTCGGAGCCATCGGCGACGACACCGACTGGGAACAATTCTCGTCCTGGCTCAGCGGCGAAGACGCGGGTCCCGAAACCCTTGTAGGCGAGGACGATCCGATCCGGATTATGTACACATCGGGCACCGAGTCACGTCCCAAAGGCGCGATGTTGTCCAACCGCGCGCTGATAGCCGAGTACACCAGCTGCATCGTCGACGGCGGGATGGCGAGCGGGGACATCGACTTGCACACCTTGCCCTTCTATCACTGCGCGCAGCTCGACTGCTTTCTCGGCCCCGACATCTATCTCGGAGCTACGAGCGTCATCCTTCCCGGGCCCGATCCTGACAAGATCCTCGCGGCAATTGCGACTCACGGCGTCACCAAGTTCTTCGCTCCACCGACGGTCTGGATTTCGCTGCTGCAATCTCCGAACTTCGATCGGACGGACCTGTCGTCGCTGTGCAAGGGCTACTACGGCGCATCTCCGATGCCCGTCGAAGTGCTGCGCGAGATCCGCGAGCGCTTACCCCGGGTGAGGCTGTGGAATTTCTACGGGCAGACCGAACTAGCTCCGGTCGCAACGATCCTTGCACCGGAAGATCAAGAGAGTCACCCCGGCTCGGCCGGCCGGCCGGTACTCAACGTAGAGACCGTCGTCGTGGACGCGGACGACACCATCCTTCCGGTCGGAGAGGTCGGCGAGGTCGCTCACCGCAGCCCACAAGCAACCCTTGGATACTGGCGAGATCCGGTACGTACTGCAGAAGCGTTCCGCGGCGGGTGGTTTCACTCGGGCGATCTGGGCTACTTCGACACCGACGGCCGATTGACCATCGTCGACCGCAAGAAAGACATGATCAAGACCGGCGGGGAAAACGTCGCCAGCCGCGAAGTAGAAGAAGCAATCTACCTTCTCCCCGGTGTAGCAGAAGTTGCCGTCTTTGCCATCCCACACCTGAAATGGGTCGAAGCCGTCTGCGCGGTGGTCGTGGCCAAACCGGGAGCCATCCTCGACGAGGTGGCGGTGCGCTCGCACTGCTCGAAGCGATTGGCGGGCTACAAGATTCCCAAAAAAGTCGTCGTCGTCGACTCGTTGCCGAAGAACCCGAGCGGGAAAATTCTGAAACGCGACCTGCGCACTACATTCGCCGACCTCGCGACCAACGCCGTTCTCGCAACCAAGGAGCCTTAACGTATGTCACGACGTTCTATCGAAATTCCGGGACTCCACCACGGCAAAGCCCCCATCCCACAGGCCTCACTGGTAGGTCCATTGTTGGTCTCGAGTGGGATCAACGGACTCGACCCCGACAGCGGTACCGTTCCCGAGACTGTGGACGGTCAAGTGTCCCTAATCTTTTCGAATATTGGACGCATCCTGGAGGCGGCGGGCGGTGCGGTAGGCGATATCGCGAAACTCACGTTCTTCGTTCGAGACCGAGCGGCTCGTGCGGTCATCGACCCGCACTGGGTGGCCATGTTTCCCGATGCGGCCAGTCGCCCGGCACGCCACACACTCGAACAACCGCTTGCCGACCCTTTGCTCATCCAGTGCGAACTGATCGCATACGTCGCTGCGCTATGACGGGTGCACGACCGAGACCATCGAACCCTATCTCGAAGGATAAGAAGAACATCATGATCATCGACTCACATGCCCACATCGTGGCACCCGACGGTCTGTACGCGTTCCGCGCGAACTTGATGGCCGACGGCGGCTACTACATCGGCCAGCCCAAGATCAGTGACGACTCGCTCGCCGCATGCGCTTCGAGCAACGTCGAAACCATGGACGCAGTCGGTACCGATGTCCAATTGCTCTCCCCGCGACCGTACTACCAGGGGCATTCGATGAAGCCCGCGCGGCTGGTGGACGCATGGATCCGTGCCAACAACGATGTCATCGCTCGGACCGTCGATCTGCATCCCACCCGGTTCGCGGGCGTTGCCGGGCTGCCCATCACACCGGACGAGCCGGTCGAACGTGCATTCCCGGAATTGCTCCGTACCGTCCAGGAACTCGGATTCGTCGGCGTGACCGTCAATCCGGATCCACACGAGGGGACCGGCACCGCGCCTGCGCTTGGCGACCCGTACTGGTACCCGCTGTTCGAGCAGCTCGTCGAGCTCGGCGTGCCGATGCAAGTGCACTCTGCAGGCTGCTACAACGGGCGTGAGACGTACAGCGAGCACTTCATCACCGAGGAATCGATTGCGATTCTGTCGATGATCAGAGGAAAGGTCTTCGAGCGCTTCCCAACGCTGAACGTGATGATCTCCCACGGTGGAGGCTCGGTGCCGTACCAGCTCGGACGGTGGCAGGCCGAACACCTGCATCCCGCACTCGGAGGCGATCCTGATGCACCGCGGTTCGAGGACCACCTCAAGCATTTCCACTTCGACACCGTTCTGCACTACTCGCCGGCGCTCGAATTGTTGCTCAAGACAGTCGGATCGGACAGAGTGCTGTTCGGGACCGAACGCCCCGGCAGCGGCTCCACCGACAATCCCGAGACCAGCCGTCCCTTCGACGACCTCAAACCGGTAATCGAGGGGTTCGACTTCCTCGACGAGTCCGACCGTAGAGCTGTTTTCGAGGAGAACGCACGTCGCGTATTCCCTCGGCTCAAGGCCTGAACCGCGCCCAGAGCACATCACCGTGCGGCGAGCGGGCGGGACTGCGATTAGGCTGCAGATCACGCCCGCACGAAACCGAGACGGGATATGGCTCGTGGGAACGTGGCCGCGGACAAGGAGGACGGGATGGCGGTGCGGACACGGGTAGGTACCGAACGGATCATCGCCCAGCTACGCAGGCTGATTCTCCTCGGCGAACTCCTCCCCGGTGAAGCGATGCGACAGGAGGAACTCTCGCAGCGCCTGGGCGTGAGCCGTGTCCCGATCCGCGAAGCTTTCCTCGTCCTAGCCAACCAAGGCCTGCTCGTGCATCGTCCGAATCAGGGTTTCGTGGTTGCCAAGCGAACGGTCTCGGAGCTCAATCAGTTGCATACTCTGCACACTCTCATCGAAACTGAACTCAACTCCAGTATCCACTGGCCGGATGCATCCGCACTCAAACGTCTGCGCACCCTCAATGCCGAGATGACAGCAAAGGACGAGGCAGACGACGTCATCGAATTCATCGACCTCAATCACGAATTCCATCGATCGGTATGGAGCTTGTCGCCCCACAATCTGTTGATCACCGAAGTCGAACGCATCTGGACCCTGTCGGATGCTTACTTTGCCAGCAATTACGCGTCGTCTCCGCGACGACGGCACGCCATAATGCATCACGCACACATTATCGATGCCCTCGAAGCCAAGAATATGACGTTGTTTCAGAGAGTCTCGGCTGAGCACCGAGACGACACGCGTGGGGGAGCGGATGACGCGTTGGCGCGCGCCCGCCCCTGAAGCTTCGTAAATCCAGACGTTCGTGGTGAGGCTGTGCCGACAGCAGACCTGAGTCGATCTCACCTTCCTTCACCTGAGTCAAAATTGTGGCTACGCCATGCCCCAAATAAACCGAATTTACGCACATGCCCAGGTTCGCCCAAAGCGTCACCAGGACAATGGCCAATACAAGGCGCGTCGGCACACTCGATGGGACAGCACTTTTTCTTGGATCCCGTGTGCGGACTGGGCGACAATCCCGTCTCCGTCCGATAAATCGCGATGCTGATCGCCCAGGACGCTGACCGAGCGACATTGAATGGCGACGTCCCGAAACGTCTCACACGTTTATCGATCCGATCCACGTCAATCGGCCTCATCACGTGTGCGCCTGTCGTTACCGGACCTCCACCCAGCTGTACAGCGGCACCGGTTTCGTTTGGAAAAGCTCCACTGGTTTCCTGAGCCGGGAGACTTGAGTCGCGGTATGCGGCCAACACTTGCTCTGCGAAAGCAGGTTTGGTCTGTTTCCGTGCTTCAGATTCGACACCTACCTTCGAGGAACTCGGCGACATCTTCTCGGATCTGCGCGGCCACAGCTGAGGGACGTGACAGGAACGGATTGTGTCCTGTATCGAAACTCGTAGTTTTGCTCGTGTGCCGACTCATCAGCTGCTGAATCGAGGGAGCTAGTCCTGCATCTCGCTCACACAAGATATAGCTGGTGGGAACGTATTTCCACACTGCGTCCTCCAGCGCATGTGCAGCACCATCGAGACTCTGGTGTGCCAACCTGACAGAGAAAGTCCGAGCCCGCTCCGGATCGAGATCGTTATAGAAGACTTCGGTTGGCCTGAGAGCGTCCATGTATCCGCCTTCCGGGTGAACTTCCCACCAATCAGGCAACCCCTGCTCTCCGGCAATAATGGCGGCAGACTGTCCCACATCGAGAACCCAGGCCGCGATGTAGACCACCCCGATCACGTTGTCCAGGCCGCACAAGGCTTGGGTCGTAGGTAAGCCGCCGTATGAATGGGCGATGACTACCACCGGCTTCGCAATCTTTTGTACCGTCGTGCGAATAATGTCTACATCGTCGGCGAACGACCCGAGCTGCTCCGGATCGTAGCCGGACGACGGGAGTTCGACTGCTTCGGTGGTGTAGTCGGTCATTTCTGCGCGTAGGTCGTCCCATACCCACGCGCCATGCCATGCGCCGTGGACGAGAACCAAAGTGACGTCATTCAGGCTGTGCGACATTAGTATCCTTTTTAGGTGGGCTTGAGCAAACTGCTGTATTTCAGCGGTTCGTGTAAAGATGGGGAATGCCCAGTCGTGTCTTGACGTCGCGGCATCGGCATCACTGTTCGGTTCGATTTTGTCTCGAGCGAAAAGATCGTGCGGTCCGGCATGGAAGGGGTCGATCACACTGTTCGCTGCGTGACCGCCATCACATCGCCGGCTTGAACAGCAACATACATCACATTCATTATTGAATGCAATGGGGCAGGTTTGGGTGTCGATGCACACCAGATGCCGATCAGCGGGCCGTCGCGAGGATTTCGGCGGTACGAAACTGTTGCCGACTTCATGGTCGACGGATGGGCGGCGGCCGCGTCAATTCAGCCCAGGTTGGAGTGATAGCGGGCTTCGCCTGCCCCACCCCGGTTCGATCGAACACCATGGCTGTCACCAGCCAGCGACCTGCGGCAGTGCAGTAACGAAGCTGATCGGGTTGCCCGTGTCGCGGGCCTTCGATACGCAACAATTCCGTGAAACCTCCCTAGTTACCCGCAGGTGGTTTCCGGCCTCAGCCCAGTCCTTGAAGCGATCGCAGAACCGCGATACCGAACTGTTCGGCGTACGGGTGCGCGAAGGACAGAAGATCATGTCCGTGATCGAGGCAGCCAATCGCGATCCGAAGTGGTGGAATGAATACGCAAGCAAATACGACATCAGCCGGTCGGCATCCGGCCACTTGTAGTACCCAACTGAACCCTGACAAATCGACGACGGTAGCCATCTTCGCTAAGTAGAGCAGGCCTCCAATGCTTATGGAGACACGTTGCGACCTAACCGGAGTAGACGGATGCGATGGCAGCATGCTTGAGCGCATGCATTTCCGTGATCGTAAATACTTGGGCTGGGCAGCCGATTGCTCGCGGTGAACCTTCGGTGCGTGTTGGGACGCTCGATGGCTCCACATAGAATAATAGGTATTCGAGCGTGCCGCCACTCGGTGCAGTCCCAACCGAACTCGGTGCAGGCCCGTGTGTCCGGGTTGAACCATCAAAGCATGGTCACAAAATCTCGATTGGGTAGTACCTATTTCGAGACTCAATCCGTCGCGTTTGCAAGCTAGGAACCGAGCCACACTGGATCGCTAGTCGACCGAAACCCAAGGTTCAGAGATTGCGAGACATTTCTCAAAATGGTCGGGTTTCCACTGAACCGGGTCTGGTTGGTTTGTCGCCCTGCCAGTCAGAGGTGTAGCCGGTCAGTGCATAGAGTACTGCCCGCAAGTCCTCTTGGGTCAATTCACCGGGGCGAGATTGATCGGGAAATGTGTTGTGGTACCGCGTCATGGCGCGCCGACCAGACATGCCTTGGTGATTGCTTCTTTGGTAGCGGATGGGCCTCGCAATTCCACTGCACGCCTACCCTCGTACATAACCACCACGCGGTCACACAGTTCGGCCAATTCGTCCGGTTCTGAGCTCGCGACCACGACGGATCCCCCTCGTGCAGCGAGCTCACGTACTCGATCGTGTATGTCGCGCTTTGCGGCGATGTCGACACCTTCGGTCGGCTCGTTGATCACGAATAGAGCGGCGTCCGACATGAGCGCTCTGGCGATCAGCACTTTCTGCTGGTTTCCGCCGCTGAGCGTACTGATGCGTTGGTCAGTGACGTCGCGCGGACGGATGTCGAGCAGGCCGAGTACTTGATCGACAGCAGCGCTGGCACGGCTGTTGCGGATGAATGGGACGTACCGATGAACTCGGTATTCGCAGTCATTGACCAGTGTCGCGGTGGTAGCCACGGTCAGGTTCCCGATAATGCTCTGGTGGGCGCGGTCGTCAGGAATGTAAGCGATACCCGCTTTCATCGATGCCTGCCGCGAGCGGAGGGTGAGTTCGGCACCTGCCAACTGCACAATCCCGAGATGCTTAGGCCTCAGTCCGGCAAGGCATTCGAGCACTTCGGTCATACCCGCCCCGACCAGCCCGGCAAGTCCTACTACCTCCCCAGGTCGCACCTCGAGGTCGAAGCCGCTCACGAGTGGTGGAACAGCCAGGCCTGACACGGAGAGCAGCGGCTCGATGTCGTCAGCCGGTGATTCGTGCATTGCAGGCACTTCGAGCGATCGACCGGCAATCAGTTCACCCAGTTCGCCTTTCGTCATGCCGTCGGTCTCCCTCTCTGCTACGACGGCCCCTTGGCGGAGGACGACGACGCGAGAGCAGAAGTTCATTACCTCTTCCAGGCGATGAGAAATGAATGCGACTGACACTCCCTCGGATCGGAGTCGTTCGACGGCTGCGAAAACCCGCTCGACTTCACTGGGATGAAGTGCTGCTGTCGGCTCGTCCAACAAGACCACGGAGGGTGACCGTAGCAATGCCCGTGCAATCATCACCAAACGCTGCACCGACGCTCCGCAGTCACGGGCGCGGCGATTCAGATTGTCCGAAAGCCCAAGAGTGCGGGCAACTTCAGCGGCTCGGGCGACTACTTCGCGGCGCGGGCCCTTGACGCCCAAGGTGATGTTGTCCTCGACGGACATCACGGGAACCAGGTTGAGCTGTTGTGGAACGACTGCGATGCCCGCCTCCAGCGCCTCGCTCGGACTCGAGAACGACACTTCGCGTCCTGCTACGAGCAATGTCCCGGACACCGGCCTCTCCACACCGGCGAGTATCCGGGTGAGAGTGGACTTGCCTGCTCCGTTATGTCCGACGAGACCGACTATTTCACCGGCGGCGAGGCTGAAGTCGACATCTGTCAGCGCCCGTACACCAGGGTAGAGCTGGGTGACCGAACGAACCTCCAGCGCTGGATCCCGTGGTGGCATCTCTTGGCGCGTCGTCATAGTGCATCTCTTTCGGTCGAGACGAGCCTGGCGAAGAGGATCGCGGCGAGAAGGATCGCGCCCTGAAAGAAATAGGTGGCGTAAGCCGGGACGGACATCAAGATCAGACCGTTCGAGGTGATGGTCGCGATGATGACCCCAACGACAGTGCCGGGAACGTTGAACTCGCCGATCTTGAACATTGCCGCACCGATGAAGCAGGCAGCGAACGAGGGTAGCAATACATCGAGACCAGACATCGGATATGCGGTTGTCTGCTGTCCGGCGAACAGCAAGCCGGCCGTTGTAGTCAATCCGCCAGAAATGACGAACACCCATAGTTTGACCCGTGCGTTGTTGATTCCAGCGATGCGCGCCGCTACCGCATTCCCGCCCACTGCTCGTACGTGCCGTCCGAGCGTCGACCGCTCGAGTGTCAGCCACGCACCAACCGCAACGAGTGCCGCGACGACGGCGAGGTTGGGTATTGGGCCGATCGACCCGCGGCAAAAGCTGACGAGTCCTTCCGGAAACCCACCGTAGATCTGTTGACTGTCGGTGACCACGTATTGGGCACCGTTCAGTATGGCCCCGACGGCGATCGTCACGATGAGGGCAGGCAGTTTCAGATAGCCGACCAGAATTCCGTTGAATGCTCCGATCAAAAGGCCCAACCCGAGCACGATGCCGATCGCGAGGATGGTCACGAGGTTCATGGGCGAGAGCAGCTGCGCAGTGGTAACGGTTGCCAAGCCCGCAACTCCGGTCAACGAGAGATCGAATTCGCCTGCAGCCAAACACATTGTCAGGCCGATCGCGACGATCACCGGAAGCGCAGCGTCACTGGCGATGGTCTTGAAGTTGTCGACGCTGAGAAAGCCGTCGGCGACCACAGTGAAAACCACGATCAGAAGCACCGTTACGAGAGGCACACCCACCTGGCCCAGCAGACGCCGACGTCGTTCACTTCGTTCGAGCCATTCCTTCGTTTTTTCAGCCGAAGCTAAGTTCGGTGCGTCCGTAGCGGGAGCTGTTCGAGCGCTCGAGCTCATGCGAATACCTCGTTCCAACGAGCGATGAATTGCGGGCGGTAGACGCCACCGGCGAACATCCAGTCGGCAGCTTTCGTTCCGACCGGGACCTGCTCGTCCACATTCGATGCGTCGAATACGACGTCGGGGACCGGTCTGTTCATCGAAAGCAATCGATTCAGCTCGATCTCGCCCTTCATGACAGTGAGAACTTGATCGATGATGACGTAACTCTGGTACGGCCAGTCGACCCAGCTTGTTGCGACCAAGGGACTTTGGCCGCTGCGTACTGCTTCGACCCCTGCGCTCTGTGCGATACGTCCGTACACCTGCACGTCTTTCTTGCCTGCCTGATCTATTCCGCTGGCGGCGGGAACCGATGTCGGGGGGTAGTTGCAGAAGATCGCGTTGATGTCGGAGTTAGCCTGGATCATGCCTTTCGCACGCCGGGTCGAGTCGGCAACTGTGTCCGTTCCGCTGACGGCAAAGTCACGGGCGACGATCTCGAACTGATCGTCCAAACCGATGAGAGTCTCGAAGACGGTGCGGCCGGGCACGAGGGCGTCGGACACCGGCGCGTCCAGTATTCCGACCTTGATGGGTGCGTTTCCTCGACGCCTCTTTTGATCTGCCATCATGTAGTGCGCGAGCAAGAGCGCGTCGTGGTCGAGCAGTGGACCGTAGTCGACGGCGATGTTCGGGTCGAATTCCGCGAACATCAGGTTCCCGACCACGGGAATGCCTGCTGCTTTTGCCTGCTCGAGCTGCGCGTTGATGAAGATCGCTGGCACCACCACGACGATGATGGCATCTACTTTGCGGGTGATGAACGAAGACATCGCTGTCTGAGCCTGCGCCTGAGCGCCTTGGGCGTCCACTGCAATAAAGGTCCAGTCGAGCCCGGCGTCCTTCGCGGCTTGGTCGAGCCACTTCTGAATGCTGACCTGGTTCTCGTCGAGTAGGGACAAGAACACCACACCGATGGTCTTGTTTTTGTAGCTGTCACCGAGGGCGGGGGTCACGTCCGACGCGCCGGGTGACGAGGAGTTCGATGTCTGCTGAGCAGCTGAGTCGCGGGTACATGCGGTGACCAGCGGAATAGCCACCGCCGTGCCGAGTAGCCCGCGCAATACCGTTTGTCGACCGATGAGTCGACCCAATGGTGCCGGTGTACCGCCTGAAGTCTTTCCGGTCATGGTCTTTCCCTTCTGTGCGGGCTACTTCGACGGTGGCCCCTGGAGAACTCCTGCGCGGACGCGTCGAGGAGGAAATCAGACGAATTGGCCCCCAGTAGCGGGACCGGATAGCGCATCGAGGACCGCCTGGGTGTCCTCGCCGAGGTTGGGAGGTCGTGTCCGGGCCCCGTCGGCACCGCCGAATGCGCGTTGCATCAGTCCCACGACGTGCTGCACCTCGTCACCGGAAGCGTTGCGCGAGATGCCGAAGGCTCCGCGGTGCTCAGCAACCGGATGATTCGCAACGCCGTCTACCCCGTTCAACATTGCGTAGGCGAGCTGAGCAGCTTCGAGGCGTTCGATGACGACACCCCGTTCGAGCTCGCACGTGACCTTTTCGATCTGCGCTATCAATTCGTCTCTGGCGATCAGGCGCAACAGATTCGTTGCGTAGGCAGGATCGTCTGCCAGTTCCGGTTGTTCGATCACCTTGTGACAGAACCTGACCCACTCGTCGTCGTGTTCGATAGCGATCAACACCTGCCCGTTCGCGCACCGGAACACGCCGTATGGCGCTATGGCATGGTGCTGGTCCGGAGACCGCGTGTACTCGACTCCGGTGTTCAAGTAGCTGACCAACATCGGGCCGAGGAATTCGGTGGCCACGTCGAACATTGCGATGTCGATTGCCGTACCCGTGCCGTCCTGCTGCCGGCCGAGAAGTCCTCCAAGAACTGCGACAGCACCGTAGATACCAGTCGCCACGTCGGCAATCGACACCCCCACGCGTGTCGGTTGGTCGGGGGTCCCGGTCAGGCTCATGACCCCGGACTCGGCCTGGATGAGCATGTCGTATGCCTTGCGGGCTTCGAGCGGACCGTCGAAACCGTATCCGGATATATGACAGGACACCAGATCCGGCCAGCGTTCGAGGTCTTTCTTTCCAACGCCCAATCGTCCGGCCGACGCTGGACTGAGGTTCTGCACGAATGCGTCGGCGCGATCCAACAGCTGATGCAGTACGTCTCGGCCGTGATCCGACTTGAGGTCGAGGACGATCGATTGCTTACCTCGGTTGAGCCACCAGAACTGTGCACCTTCGCCGTTGGCGTTGGAATCCCACCGCCTCGAGAAGTCGCCGTGGGGCGGGCGTTCGATCTTGATCACGTCCGCGCCGAGTTCACGAAGAATGCGGGTGCACAGAGGTCCGGCCACCGAGTGCTCGATGGCGACCACCAGACGGCCGGAGAGCGGGCCCTTACGGGATGTGTCGCGGGGAACATTCATTGTCACTTCATACCTTATGGATTGAAATAATGCATTTCACTTGCAGAAGATACTTTTGACGGTTTACGGTGTCAACCATGGCAACAGAACAGAAATTGCAAGCCCTCGCAGGTGGAGAGTCGACTCAGGCGGTAGTGACCACCTGGTTCGTCGAAGAAGGAGATCAGGTGAAGGCCGGCGACCTGCTGGTCGAAATCGAAGCCGAGAAGACAGCGTCGGAGGTGGAATCCGAACACACCGGCGTGCTGACCCGAATCGTCGCTGCAGTGGGCGACGAAATTGAGATCGGCGACGTACTCGCCGAGTTCGAGTTGGACTCGTGAGCGCCTCCCAGCAGGTCGAGCCGGGCCTGCTCGACGCACGCGAAGTCCTGTACACGATGCAGCTGATCCGCAGTTTCGACGAGCGGGTCGTGGAGCTGTACAACGACAAACTCGTGCGCGGATCGGCTCACCCCTATATCGGCATGGAAGCCATTGCCACCGGGATCATTTCAGCGTTGGGAACCGACGATCTGATCACATCCACGCACAGGGGTCACGGGCATTGCCTCGCCCGAGGTTTGGATCCGGCTCGCATGTTCGCCGAAGTCCTCGGACGCAAGAGTGGTTATTGCCGCGGAAAGGGCGGCAGCATGCACATAACCGCGGTAGAACACGGCATGCTCGGAGCAGATGGCATCGTCGGCGGCTCGCACGCGATAGCGGTCGGTGCCGCATACGGTTCGCGACTCCAGGGACGCGACACTGTAGTGGCATGTTTTTTCGGCGACGGAGCAGCGAACGAAGGCAGTTTCCACGAGGCCTGCAACCTGGCCGCTGTGCTCGACGCGCCCGTCATTTTCGTATGTGAGAACAACGGATGGGCACTTTCTACCCGCGCGAGCTCCACGGTCCGAGTCGATGATCTGTCCGTTCGCGCAGCCGGGTACGGCTTTCCCGGCTTCACGGTGGACGGCAATGACGTCCACGCGGTGCGCGCGGCCGCAAACGACGCCGTCGCTCGCGCGCGGGCCGGCCGCGGACCGACGCTGATCGAGGCGAAAACCCACCGGATGTCACCCCACTCCGCATTCGCCACCGGAGAGACCAGCACACGAGAAGAACTCGAGGCGTGGTCCAAGCGGGACCCGATCGCGGGTCTCATCCGAAGGGCAGTCGACGAGGGTGCGCTCGACCTCGACGAGGCCGAAGCGATCAGGAAGCGTGCCTCCGCTGCCATCGATGTGGCCAGCCAGTATGCCGTCGACGACGAGCAACCAGAACCGGCGAGCGCGTTCGAGGATGTCTATGCACCGGCCGAATGGAACAAGGAGAACCGACTCGCATGAGCGATCGTGGCGCACGAAAACTGACGATGTCCGAAGCCCTCAACGAAGCTATGCACGAAGAAATGGCCCGGGACCCGAAGGTCTTCACCATCGGCGAAGATATCGCACGTAACGGTGGACTCTTCGGAGTCACCAAGGGACTGCTCGACCGGTTCGGAAGTGACAGAGTGATCGACTCGCCCATTTCGGAGGCGGCAATCTCCGGTGCTGGAGTCGGCGCGGCGTTGGTCGGATCACGTCCGGTCGTCGAACTGCAGCACTTCGACTTCGTCACGCTGGCGATGGACCAGATTGTCAATCACGCGGCGAAGTGGCACTACATGTCCGGCGGTTCCGTGACTGTCCCACTGGTGGTTCGCGGCCCGATCGCCAACGGCGTCGGGCTGGCCGCCCAACATTCTCAGTCGTTGGAGTCATGGTTCGTCCACACTCCCGGCCTCGTGGTGATCATGCCGTCGACCCCATACGACGCCAAAGGCCTACTCAAGGCAGCAATCAGGGACAACAATCCCACCTTGATGCTGGAGAAGCGGCTGTTCTACACGCGTGCGGGCGAGGTGCCCGAAGATGACTACGTTGTGCCGATCGGAGTGGCCGATATCAAGCGGACGGGCTCCGATGTCACCGTCGTGGCGATCGCTGGAGGCGTCCCTCTCGCCCTACAGGTGGCGCGCAAACTCGAACCGGAAGGCATCGACGTAGAGGTTATCGATCCGCGCACGCTCAAGCCACTCGACATCGACACCATCGTCGAATCTGTCACCAAGACTCGGCGCCTGGTGGTGGTAAGTGAAGGAGCCCGCGCGGGCGGGTATGCCAGCGAAGTCGTGGCCCGTGTGATCGACGAGGCATGGGACCGGCTCAAGGCCGCTCCTGTTCGCGTGACGGCCGCCGATACGCCCATTCCCTACGCGGGACCACTGGAGCGCGAAATTCTTCCGCAGGTGAACGACGTCTTGAGCGCGGTCCGCACCGTTCTCGGAAATGGAGCCGTACATGTTTGAAGGACGCATCGTCATCGGAGGCCAATTGTCCGACGCCCGCGCCGGCAAGACGTTCGAGACCATCGATTCGGCGACGGGTGAGGTGTTGGCTGAGGTTGCCCGGGGCACGGCGGAAGATGTCGACGAGGCTGTCAGTGCGGCTAGATCCGCACAGCCCGGATGGGCAGCCCTCACCCCGGCCGCGCGTGCCGAGGCTTTGCAGGCAATAGCAGCTGGCGTTCTCGATCACGTCGACGAACTCTCTCGCCTCGAATCGCTGGACACAGGCAAACCACTCACGCAAGCCAGAGGCGACGTCGCGACCACCGCTAGATACTTCACTTTCTACGCAGGCCTCGCGGATAAATTGTTCGGCCAGACGCTCCCACTCGGTCCCGGTTACTTGGACTACACGGTCCGCGAACCGTTGGGAGTGAGTGGCCAGATAGTCCCATGGAACTACCCGCTCCAGATCGGTTCGCGTGGAGTTGCAGCGGCACTGGCTGCGGGCAACGCCACGGTCGTCAAGCCGGCTGAACAGGCTCCACTGTCTTTGATTCGGCTCGCCGACATTGCACGCGAAGCGGGACTTCCCGACGGTCTGTTCAATGTTGTTCCAGGACTGGGCATCGAGGCGGGAGCTGCGTTGGCCGGCCACCCGAACATCGACCAAGTCACTTTCACCGGATCCGTCGCCACCGGCTCACAGGTCATGGCTGCAGCGGCCCGCACAATCGTTCCCGTGACGCTCGAACTGGGAGGAAAATGTCCGAATCTGCTGTTCGAGGATTGTGACCTCACCCGCGCGTTACCGGTCGTGCGGAACGCCATCGTTCAGAACGCAGGCCAAACGTGTTCGGCCGCGACTCGACTCATAGTGCATCGAAGTATGCATCGTGAGGTGGTGGAGTGGTTGCGCACCGAGCTCGAGGCGGTGACGGTAGGACACGGTATCGACGATCCGGGCATGGGTCCTCTGATCACGCGCCAGCAACTCGAGCGCGTGTCGTCCTTCGTGGACGACGTGCGTACGGAAGCGTCGATCGTCACCGGTGGCCACGTCATGACGGAAGGAGCGCTTGGACGTGGGTTCTTCTACGCTCCCACGCTGATCGACGACGCATCACCCGACTCGAAGGTTGCCCGAGAGGAAATTTTCGGGCCTGTGCTCACCGTGCTGCCGTTCGACACCGAAAAGGAAGCAATCGCGCTCGCCAACAACACCGAGTACGGCCTCGTCTGCGGCGTCTGGACGCGCGATGTATCGCGGGCGGTCCGTGTTTCGGGCGCGCTCAGGTCCGGGCAGGTGTTCATCAACGGCTATGGAGCTGCGGGAGGCGTCGAACTTCCTTTCGGCGGATACGGAAAGAGTGGCTTCGGACGAGAAAAGGGTGTCGAGGGACTCAACTCGTACCTCCAGACCAAGAACGTGTGTGTCGTCCTGGAAGGCCTGTCATGACCGAAACCACTGAGCGCACAACACCGTCGACACTGACCCCCACGCAACGCGTGATCGCGCGCCGCATGACCGAATCCCATACAGTCCCGTCATTTACCGTTTCACGTGACCTCGACGTGACTCGCTTGCTGCGAGAACGTGCCGCCGCCCGGACAGCTGGCGGTCGGGCTCCGTCCTTGAACGATGTGCTCGTCGCAGCGGTGGGGCGCGCGCTGCGTGCCCACCCGCGGGTCAACGGCAGTTTCGATCCGAGAGGCTTCGTCATCAACACCGAAGTGCACGTCGGCGTTGCAGTTGCCAGCGAAGGCAAACTACTCGTACCCGTCGTACGGCATGCCGATCGTCTCAGTCCGTCCGAAATAGGCAACGAATCCTCGCGGCTCGCGGAGGCAGTGCGCGGCGGCACGATTACCGGAAGCGACCTGAAGGGAGCTACCTTCACGATCTCGAACCTCGGAATGATGGGCGTCGACCACTTCACCGCGATGATCAACGTCCCCCAGGCCGCGATTTTGGCCGTTGGTCGCGCCCGCCCTGTGGCCAGTTTCGAGAACGGGACACTGAGCGCTCAGTCAGCGATGTCGCTGACCCTGACCGCCGACCACCGAATTGTGTACGGAGCAGACGCCGCGGCCTTCCTGGCCTCGGTCGCCGAAGAGGTCGACGGTATCGACCTGTGTGAGGACAGCGCATGAGGCGCGTCGGCGTCGAACCCGACACCGACGCGCGACGCACGGCCTTGTGTGTGCCCGCCTCGGTACCCCGCTTCGTCGAACGCGCCCGGAGACTGCCTGTCGATATGGTGATCCTCGACCTCGAAGATTCGGTCGTGCCTGCTCTGAAGAATCATGCCCGCTCCGCCGCCGCCACGGCCCTGGCGGACGACGATTGGCAAGCCCCACTTCGAGCTGTTCGAATCAATGCTCCTGATTCGCCATGGGTCGACGACGACTTGACCGGGCTGGGACCGTGCATGAGCCGACTGACCGAAATCGTCGTCCCCAAGGTGCACACTATCGAACAACTCGATCGCTTGAGCAGCCGATTAGCCTGCATCGAGGAGGAATTCGGCAGGCAGGGCCGTCCAGTCGGCTTCCACATCCAAGTGGAGGACGCTGCAGGACTTCTCTCGGTCGACCAGACAGCGGCTCACCCCCGGGTGACCACGCTTGCGTTCGGTCCGGTCGACTATGCGGCCAGCCTCGGGCTCCGCAATGGAGGCACTGGACACAGTGAATCTCAAGCACATTCGGCGGCATACGATCACGGTCTGATGCGGATGCTCGTCGCAGCTCGAGCTCACGACAAATTCGCGTTGGACGGCCCGTGCATCGACATCCGGAACACGAACGAGCTCGCACGATCGTGCGAGCACAGTGCGGCGCTGGGCCTGGACGGCAAATGGATTCTGCATCCGGACCAGCTCGACGCAACACGACTTGCATTCACACCGACGAAATCCGAGGTGGCTCATGCGAAGTCCGTCATGGCCGCGTTGCATACCGCTGAAGGCGACGCCCCTGCAGCGGGGGCCGCGATAGTGGACGGAAAGATGGTCGACGAGGCCACGCTACGCCACGCACAACGACTGCTGGCCCGAGCAGGAATGCACTGATATGACCAATTCTGCATCTCCTGGAGGCCGCAAATTGTTGCGGCTCGAAGTTCGCAACAGCAAAACGCCGATCGAGAACAAGCCGCCGTGGATCCGAGCGCGAGCCAGGACGGGGCCTCAGTACAAGGAGCTGTTGCAACTGGTCGAAGCCGAGGATCTGCACACCGTCTGCCAGGAGGCGGGCTGTCCCAACATCTTTCAGTGCTGGGAGGACCGAGAGGCAACGTTTCTGATCGGCGGAGAAGAGTGCACGCGCAGATGCGACTTCTGTCAGATCGACACGGGCAAGCCAAAGGCTCTCGATCGGGATGAGCCACGTCGAGTCGCAGAATCGGTCCGCAAGATGGCGCTGAAGTATGCCACGATCACCGGCGTCGCACGCGACGACCTGCCCGATGGGGGAGCGTGGTTGTATGCCGAGACGGTTCGTCAGATCCACTCACTCAATGCCGACACGGGTGTCGAGAACCTGATACCGGACTTCAACGGTACGCCCGATCTCCTTGCCGAGGTATTCGATTCCAGACCGGAAGTGTTGGCGCACAACCTGGAAACGGTGCCGAGACTATTCAGGCGAATCCGCCCCGCATTCCGCTACAGCCGCTCGCTCGACGTCATTACGCAGGCGCGCACCTTCGGCTTGGTCACTAAAAGTAACTTGATCTTGGGGATGGGCGAGACGCGCGAAGAAGTGTCCGAGGCGCTGCGCGACCTGCGTCAGGCAGGCTGTGACTTGATCACCATCACCCAGTACCTGCGTCCGAGCCCGCGTCACCATCCGGTGACGAGATGGGTAGAACCCCAGGAATTCGTTGATCTAGAGCGTGAAGCCCGTGAAATCGGCTTCGTCGGCGTCATGTCCGGACCCCTTGTCCGCTCCTCCTACCGGGCAGGAGCGTTGTATCGAGAAGCCGTGGAGATGCGCGGTGCCAACTGACGGCATGAAGTACGCGTTACTGCTTCACCATTGACGTAGGAGCCATCCTTTATGAGCGCGTCCGGTTTCGAGTCGGCGGACTGGCGGATTCATGCGCATTGCAATCTCTTCGACATCGACCTGTTTTACGGACCCTGGTCGGAAAGCAGGGCTGCGAGAAGTCGACGCGAACGCATAGCCCAACGGATCTGTGCGCAGTGCCCGGTGATCGAACAGTGTCGATTTTTCGCTGTCGGTCGCCCCGAACTCTATGGAGTGTGGGGCGGCCTCACCGAATCCGATCGACACCGAACGGTCGTAGGCTCGACCACATGATGACCCGCCGACGAGGGTGCACGGCCGATGGATTCCGCCGTCGACCGTGCACCCTCGTCGTTCTGTCACTTTTCGTGCGAGATCGCCATCGGGGTCCGACGGGCGAGAACCGCCGTAGCAGCGACACCGATAGCGGCCGCCAATGCAGCGTACAAGCAGACCGCGTAGATCGTGCCGGTGGCATCGACCAGGGCAGTGGCAATCATCGGCGCAATTGCTCCACCGAGCAACACTCCTGTCTGGAATGAAATCGACGATGCGCTGAACCGGACGTGAGGTGCAAAATGCTGGGCAACGAATGTTGACAGCGGTGCGTAGCTGACCGCAAAAATTACGCCGTGGATTGCGAAGGCGAGGGTTGTGAGGGCCGCGCTTCCGGTCTCGATCGCCCAGAAGACCGGGAAGACCCAGACCGCGAGCAGTGCAAGTCCCCAACCGATCATGCGGGCGAGCCCTAGTCGCTCCGCGTGTTTGCCGAAGAACAGTAATGCCCCCACCATTACCGCTGCTGCAGTCAATTGCGCCGATAACATTTCGGTCCGCGTCAAGTGTTCGGTGGTGGTGGCGTACGACAACGAATAGGTGGTGATGGTGTAGAAGTACACGCCCGAGCCGGCGACGAGAAGGACGGTGAGACCAATCTGCCTCGGGTATTGCGTGATCGCGACCAGCGCTGGAATTCGCACGCGGGAATCATCGTGACTGACCTGTTTGAACGCTGGTGTTTCTTCGACATTGAGCCGGATGTACATTCCGATGGCAACCAGGATGGCACTCGCGAGGAACGGTATTCGCCAACCCCACGAGAGAAACTGATCCTCGGGCAACTGCGAGACCGCCAGGAAGGCCAACGTGGAGGCCAGCAGACCTGCGGGTACGCCCACTTGGGGGAGACTGCCATAAAATGCCCGCTTGGACGGCGGCGCGTGTTCGATTGCGGTGAGTACTGCGCCGCCCCACTCACCACCGACTCCGAAACCCTGGACCACGCGTAGCACTACCAGCAATAAGGGGGCAGCGATGCCGATCGATTCGTAGCTCGGGATTAGCCCCATCAGAACGGTCGCGACCCCCATCATCGTTAGAGAAAGAACGAGCATCTTCTTACGCCCGACCCGATCTCCGAAGTGCCCGAATATGATTCCCCCGAGCGGTCGAGCAGCAAATCCGACCGCGAAGGTAGAAAACGAGAGCAGGGCCGCGGAGAAGGCGTCTGCGTCGGGGAAGAACAGCGGCCCGAAAACTGTTGCGGCAGCGGCACCGTAGAGCATGAAGTCGTACCACTCGATGGTGGTTCCGAGAACAACCGAGGTCGCGACCTTCGACAACGGCACACCCGGAGGTACCGTGGTGTTTGCCGATCCGGGCTCGGTATCGGTGTTTTCTGACATTGATGGCCTTTCGGGCGAGTAGGTAGTGCTGCGTGAATCTCGAACTCGGCGACGACCGTCTATGGCGGACGACGATGGTTGGGCATGTCGGTCCGCAGCGGTCTTGGTGTTACTGACTATTTACGAAACGTGCGACAGACGGATGAACTCCGGTATCAGGTTCGGTTGCCCCAGTTCTGGGATCGCCCGAGCACGTCGTAGGCACGGACTGCTGTGAAGCCGCCGTCGACAGGCAGCGCGGTGCCGTTGATGTAGAGCGAGTCGTCGCCCGCTAGGAAGAGGATGGCGTTGGTGATGTCTTCCGGGGTGCCGACGCGGCCTGCAGGTACTACGCGGCGGACTGATTCGAGCATGCCCTCTTCTGTCGCGTAGTCGGCGGTCAAGGGCGTGACCGTCATTCCCGGGCACACTGTGTTCACGCGAATCCCGGCGGAGCCCCACTCTGCGGTAAGCGCCTTCATCAAACCCAGCAGCCCATGCTTGCTGGTGGTGTACGCGACCCTTTCTGCCACACCCACGAGTCCTGCAACCGAGGAGACGAAGACGATGCTGCCGGAACCTGCATCGATCATTCGCGGGGCGACAGCCTGAGAAAACAAGAACGTTCCGGTGAGATTGACAGCCAACACGCGATTCCACTGTTCGAGGGTGAGCTCACCCGCAGGACTTACGTCTCGGATACCCGCCGAGTTGACCAATACGTCGATTCGTCCGAATGTTCCGATGGCGGCGTCCACCGCCGCATTGACAGCTGACTGATCTGTGACGTCGCATGACACGAACAAGGCATCGTCGCCAACCGTCTCGGCTACCTGGTCGGCGGCCGACTCCCGTGCATCGACGGCGACGATACGAGCACCGCGACTCTTGAGCTCCCGCGCTACGTCGAGCCCCAGGCCGCTGCCCGCTCCGGTGACGAGACAAACCTTACCGTCGAACATCTTATGCTCCTAAAATGCATAGTTCTATTGATGAATGCCTTACAAAGTCTTAAGGTACATAGCGAAAGAGAGAACCTCAATGGTCGGGAGCAATATCGGTCCGACCACCACGACATGGAGGCAGTAGGCGTGGAGCAGATTAAGACCGCCCAGGGCGGGTTCATAGGCGTTGATGTGGGTGGCACTCACACTGACGTTGCCGTCCTGCTGGACGGCCAGGTCGAGCGCGGCAAAGCACTGACGACGTACGACGACTTCAGCCGGGGAGTGCTCGAGGCTGTCACGGTCGCAGCCAACAGATTCGGAATGAGCCTGGGTGAGATGCTCGCGCGTACCGATCTTTTCGTCAACGGCACGACCGTGGTCACGAACACGATCACGGAGCTACGTGGCTGTTCGGTCGGCCTTCTGGTCACCTCAGGGTTCCGCGATGTTCTCAGATTCGCTGGTGGACCACGCCTGTCGGTCTTGGACGACCACCTGCAAGTAAATGTCCCGGATTTGCTGTCCCGGTCAGCGATCGCCGAGATCGAAGAGAGAATCGACTGGGCTGGCTTGGAGGTGGTTCCGCTCGACGAAGCGCAGGTAGTCGCTGAACTGCGCCGTCTGGTGGAGGTCGAACAGGTGGAGGCGCTGGCGATCTGTTTCATGCACAGCTACGCGAACGACGCACACGAGCGGCGGGTACTCGCTCTCGCGCGCGACCTCTATCCCGATCTGTTCATCTCCGCATCACACGAGGTATACCCGGTGGCCGGCGAAACCCGCCGCTTCACCACAACGGTACTCAACAGTTTCGTGCACCGTGATGCGCAAATTTATCTCGATTCTTTGAGCGGTCAACTTCGTGATAGCGGTCTCGCCGGTGGACTGATGTTCTTTCAAGGGCTCGGCGGGGGGATCAGTCTCGGACGAGCTCGTACCAATCCTCTCGCTCTACTCGGATCGGGGCCTGCAGCCGGTGCCATCGGCGCGAACGAACTGGCTCGACGCATGGGTGAGTCGCGAGTACTGCTGGGAGACATGGGCGGAACCAGCTTCGACACCGGCATCATCGTCGACAACGAAGTCAAGATCGCGAAGAACCTCGACATCGGACTGTTTCAAACCGGAGTCAATATCGTCGACGTCATCTCCGTGGGAGCGGGCGGTGGCTCGATTGCGTCGATCGGTGAGCGCGGTGTTCCGATCGTCGGACCGCGTTCTGCGAGTTCTACTCCGGGTCCCGCTGCACTTGGTCGCGGCGGACTGGAACCGACCGTAACCGATGCCATGGTGGTGCTCGGATTCATCGATCCGGAGCGCTACCTGGACGGTCGAGTTCGGCTCTATCCTGAGAAGTCTGTAGAGGCACTCGAATCGGTCTATGCGGAGAGATTTGGATGGACGGCTCCCGAAGCAGCTCGAGCTGTACACGATCTTGCCGTCGTCAATATGGCGACCGCGGTGCGGGAAGTGAGCGTCAATCGTGGATACGACCCCCGAGACTTTCTGTTCCTGGCCTACGGCGGCACACTGCCCATGTTCGCCGGACAAATTGCCAAACGACTCGGTATTGCACGGGTCGTGATGCCGGCCAACAGTTCGGTCTTTTGCGCCCGGGGTCTGTTGGCCGCCGAATTCGTGGTGCGGCGTGACCAGGCGGCCCGGTGGGACTTGAGCCGACCTTCGGATGCAGGTTCGGTCAATCACATCATCGAAAGGCTGCTGCAAGAGTCACTTACAGCGCTCACAGAGGAAGGCTTCGGCCCTGACTCGATCACCCAGCGGGTGACCGCTGATCTGCGGTTTCGCGGGCAGTCGTTCGAGCTGTCGATCGACCTGTCCGGTCGGACGCTCACACCGGACGATGCCGCGTCGATTACCGCGCAATTCACGACGACCTACGAACAGACCTATGGCAGCGGAACTGCGTGGAAGGACGTACCGGTTGTGATGGTCAATGTATCGGTAACGGCGACAGGCTCTTTCCCGAGCCGGCGCGAGCAGGAACAAATTGATTCTTCGGACGTATACCTCCCACTCGAGTCCGCGCAGACACGCCGAAGAGTAATTTCACTGCCCGAAACCGGTGAATCGGTAGAAGTGCCCATCTACTCCGCAGATCTCCTGAAACCAGGCATGGTCGTCGCTGGGCCGACAATCATCGACGCACGGGACACGACGATTTACGTGCCCTCGAGCTGCACTGTGGAACTCGACTCGTACGGCAACTTCGTGATGGAGGTCAAATAATGAGCACCACCCTGGGATATGACGTCGTCGCCGCCGAAGTTCACCGAAAAGCCCTGGAGAACGTCACGAAGGAGATGGCCGTCAGCCTGGTCCGCACCTGCGGATCGGCGATCGTGACCGAAGCCAAGGATTTCTCGACCTGCCTACTCGACACGAAGCCTGAACACATCAGCTTCATGACCCATGTGATCTTCCATCTCGCATCGTCCCTGATCGGAACTCAGGCCATCGCCGAGTTCACGCGCAACGAGACGATCCGACCCGGCGATGGCTGGATCGTCAACGACCCGCACACCGCGGGTGCCATGCACCAGGGTGACGTCTCGATCATCATGCCGACTTTCTACAAGAACGAGCACGTCGGCTGGAGCTTCGCCGACATGCACGTGACCGACATCGGGGGCGTCGGCGTTTCTGCCTTTGCCCCCGGAGCACGCGATGTGTACCAAGAGGGGTTGAGGTTCCCGCCGGTCCGAATCATTCGAGATGGGGTGATGGACTCGCAGTGGGAAACGTTCATCGCTGCAAACGTGCGCGCGAGCGACGAAGTACTCAACGACATTCGTAGCATGATTGCGGCAAACAACACCGCTTCGACGAAACTCGTGGACGTTCTCGACGAATTTGGGCTCGAACGACACCGACAGTTCAGCGAAATCAACAAAGACCTGTCCGAGCGGCTACTCCGTGACCGAATTTCACGAATTCCAGATGGTGTCTATCAGGCACTGGACTGGAACGAATTCGATGGCCATGACGGGCCGGACCAGCTACTCGAATTGAGCTTGAAGCTGCATGTGCGGGAGTCCGAACTGCATTTCGAGTACGCGGGTGTCCCTCAGATCGATGCGTACATCAATTCGACGCAGGGAGCGATGTGGGGCCAGACCATGTCAGGCCTGCTCACCGTGCTGGGCTACGGCGACCTACCGCTCAACGGAGGGGTATGGCGGCCGTTATCGTTCGACCTCGGCCCTCGAGGCACCATCGTGAACTCGGTTCCCCCCGCCCCAGTCAGCAATGCACATTCCGAAGTCGGCTTACGCGTGTCCAAGATGGTCAAAGAATGCCTCTCCCAAGCGCTGTCGTTGAGTAACGACGACGAACTTCGCGGCCGAGTCGCCGGCCAGGGCCAGGACGGCTACCCCGCTAACGCCACGTTCGGGCCCAATCAGCACGGCGGTCATTCCGTGATGTTCTACACCGACAATGCCGTCGGTGAGGGCGGAGGGGCGCAAACAATCGGTGACGGCCAAGACGCCTACGGCTGCACATGCTTGACCGGATGCTCGATGGCCGACGTCGAAACTCACGAAGCCTCGGACCCGGTTCTGTTTCTGTGGCGGCGAATCGTTCCGAACTCCGGCGGCCCGGGTGAGTACAGGGGCGGACAAGGCCTGGAACAGGCTTACACACTGACCGGGGACGGAAAGGCATCGGGTCCGGCATTCAACGCATGCGCAGAGGTGCCGCCTCGCGGATTCGGCGGCGGATTCACTGCCTCCACCGGCAACTTCTCGGTGCTACGCAACACCAACGTCGCCCAACTTCTACAACAGGGGCGTCTACCCTCGCGCACCTCGGTCATTGGTGATGCCCCTCGACTTGCCTCGAAGATCACCTACTTGACGCTCGAAAAAAACGACGTATGGCTCGCGACATCGGGTGGTGGCGGCGGACTCGGAGACCCGCTTTTACGCGACCCTGAGCGGGTTCGCGAAGACATCGCAGCAGGCTACGTCACCGAACGCCACGCTGCAGCCGCATACGGTGTCATCTTGAAGGAAGGAGCCGTCGATTCGGCCGGAACAGAACAAGCGCGAAACGCCATACGATCCGGTCGGATCGACGCACGGCCGTCGGCCGAGCAGCAGCGGGCATCAAACGGCGTCGGCACTGGGGTGACTATGTCGTCGGACGGACTGTGGACCTGCGGATACTGCACGGCATCGCTCGGAACTGGCAATTGGCGTAATCACGCCTCGGTCAAGGAAAGCCGCGTATCCGAGCGGTATCGGGAACTTGACATGAATGTTCGTCTACGGCTAGAAGAACCCGACGTCCTGCTGCGCGAGTACTTCTGTTCAGAGTGCGCTGGTGCGCTGACGGTCGAGGTGGTCACCTCCGATACCGGTATGCTGCCCGAAGCAATCGTAGAAGGCTGAGAGGGAACACCGACATGACCGAACCTCTGCGTGCTGTCGAGGCGGGTGACTCGGGGGCTCGCGGTGGTGCCGTCACCAAACGGGATCAGGTCGCGCAAGCTCTGCGCGACCTGATCGCTACTGGCGAGATACCGCGTGGTTCAAGAATTCGTCAAGACGAATTCGCCGAGCGTTTCGACGTCAGCATCACTCCTATTCGCGAGGCAATCAATCTGCTTCATGCGGAAGGTTTACTGGTCGGCGAGCCACGCAAAGGTGTTCGCGTCGCTGCGGTGAACCCCGAACGCCTGAGATCTGTTTATACGGTCCGCCGTCTCATGGAGAGCTATGCAATGCAACGAGCCTCCCGCCGAATGTCTCCGATGGATTTTCGACGGGCCGAAGAACTGGCGACAAAGATGGAGCGCGCTTTCGAGAACGGCGACCACACTCTAGTCGGTTCGCTCAACCGTGACTTCCATTTCACTTTCTACGAAAATTGTGGAGTGCCAGGACTTCTGGAAGAAATCGACGCGCTCTGGCAGAACTACCCCTGGGACATCATGAATGTCATACCCGACAGGACACCGGACGCGCTCCATCAGCATCGCCAGATCCTCGAGGCCATGGTAGACGGCGACACCGAACGAATCGAAACGCTCACTGGCGACCATCTGTGGGGAAGCTACCGCAAACTGATCGAGCACGTCACCGGCCGGCTTCCTGACGGCGACCCTTTCGATATCGAGGTACCCGAACCTGGCATGTGAACAATCGGCAGCGCGTCCACCCATCAGGCAATCGACTGTGGCACGAGTAAGCGTTTGACCTGATTTGCCCGTGTGAGAGCAGTTGATGTGCCGGATACGTGGCGGTTTAGCCCGACGACCGGTTGCGACTAACAACCTCACCCGCAACCACCGATGGGCTGGGAATCACTGACGACGTGCTCGCCAACACGATCGGACTGGGCGGAGGCCGCGTGGCGGTACGAGCGGCTGGTTGGACTACGTCGGGGTCGTCTTCGGTTGCGCGGACGGCTAGGTGGGGGACCGGAATAGGTATGGCGAGGTCGGCGATTTGCCGCGTACCCAGGCGGCGGACGTCAGTGCATTCCCGAGGCAATATCGCATCGGCGATGGCGTCGTGAACCGGTACGAGCAATGCGGGCTTGCCTGTGGCCAGGAACCCACGACTGGTGATCTTCAAATTGAGAGCGGGTGCGAGGCCGGGTACATCACAGGGCCGCTCTGCGACCGCATTGAGGGATAGGGTTCGAAGCGGGCATCTCTGATTCGGAGCACGTGTGCGGGACGCGGCCGGGATCACGGGTCCTATGTCTACATGAGTACCGTTGACTCCTCAGCCTTATTGCCAGCCCTGAACTCATCATTTTGAACAGCAGTGGAGTCAAATAGCTATGACGGTCCGTTCAGACGTTGACGGACACTAGGGGATCCCGGTGGACCGGGAGCAGATCACCAGTGGTCATCTTTTACTCATCACTTTGGGGCGCACCCGGGTGGATTCACGCAGACGCCGATGGTCAATCGAATCGCCGAACAACCAGCTCAACGGGCCAATGATGGACGCGAGTGCATCCACGTGAATTGTTATCTCTCGTACAGCGGGTCCGGGGTTCGAATCCCTGATGGCGCACAACGAAATGCCCGTTCACCAGAAGTTGGTGAACGGGCATTTTTGTTCGGTAGCCCGCGTCGTCAACCCACTCGACCGTCTCCGCCGCTGAGTGCTCGGATCCAGTCGAGCGGCAGGGAGAAACCGTCAGCAACTCGGCCGGCCACCACACCCCTTTGAGTCGCCCATCCCTCGGCATCTCGCAACAGCCGGCTGTACTCGGCTCTGCCCTCCACTATTCGAGCGAGTCGCCGACCTGAAACTGTCCGCTGCGCAACAGTTCCTGAGTATGTTCGATTCCAGTGTGGTTGACGGTCATTGCTATGTAGACCTCCAGTGTGTGAAACAGGCCGTCGGGCATCGGACCCTCGCCGTCGGGGTCATCGCCAGCTTCACGCATGCGATCTCCGCCAGGGGCTGTCAGGTTCATCGAAACCCGGCCCGTCCATCAGGAGCGCATCGAACATTGCTGTTCGAGCACCGTCGACCCACTGGGCGACATTGCTGTGGCCGACCTGAGTGGCGAACGTGAGGGCCTCGCCACCGATCGACAGCGGTGCCATCAGCTCATCGGCCAACCCTGCCACCGACCTGCAAAGCTGTGCTCATGGCGTTCACCATCAGGCTCACGACTTCGATCGCGGCGAACCCCGCTGACGTGTTCGATCTGAAGTCGGATGCAATCGTTCACGCCGAGTCTCAGGGAGCGTACGGAGAGAGCGTGCGAGTCGATTCGAAGCGGAGTGCTCTTCGTTTCGGCGATGAAATCGACATCCGCTCGAGGCATCTCGGTGTGTGGTTCACCTTGACCAGCCGCATCACCGAATACGAGCCCGCGAGATATTTCGTGGACGAGCAGGTCACCGGACCCTTTGCCTCGATGCGCCACGAGCATTTCTTTCTCGCACGCCGGGGTCACACGCAGATGGTCGACATCATGTCGGTCGAATTCCGCGGCGGACGACTCGGCGCTGCGATCCTGGATATTCCAGGCAAGCTGTATCTCCGGCGCGTCCTGTGCGTTCGGAATGCGTACATCAAGAAGTGCGCCGAAGCGAAGCGTTGAAGCGACGGCTGGTAGGGGTCTGCAAACTTACACCGACACAACGGTTCTCGACCCTGTTTCTCGCCCCGTTCGGCTGCATTCGGTTCGAAAGATGCTGATCGGTATTTTTTGATGCAGACTGACAACCCGGACATAGTTCACGCGAACCAGGAGGATTGCCATGCGATCGACCAGTCGGATTCTGATCGGAGCGCTGCTCTGTGCGCCAGCACTAGCGGCGTTCCCAGCGACGGCATCAGCGGCGCAATCGACAGACGTGACGTATGCGTTCGAGGTCGACGGATCGACGGTGACCAACACGATCACCAACAACTCCGGTAGCGACCTGGCCTGCGGCACATCGTTGGCTCCCGCACCGGGCGGAGTGCTGCCGCCGGTGTGGGAGGTCGTCGGCAACGGACAGTCGCTGTATTCGACCGACGACGGGGGCCAGATCGGAATCAGCACCCAACACGTCACCGATATCCCGGCCGGCACCTATGTCGCGCTCGCATCGTGCGTAACCGAAGGTGTCGATCCGACAACAGCGTGGGTCTCCGATTACCCCGGGCTGCCCGACGTCCTCGCGACTTTGCCGTGGAACTCGTTTACCGTGCAGCAGGCTTCTCCGATTGTGACGATCGAAGACTGAGCGCCTGCACTGGATTTGGGCCTCGGTAGCCGCAACTTGCCGAGGTATCGCTGCCGTCGGTTTCTGTGGGCGGTCAGTGGCCCTTGGATCGGAGGAAGTCCGCCACGGTGGTGACGGCGGCCGGGTTGCGTGGACCTTCGACGAGCGCTGCGTAGGGGAGGGCAATGATGTTGTTCTCGCGTACAGCGGTGGTGCCGGACATCAGGGGTTGTGCGCGGAGTTGCGCGATCTTGGCGTCCACCGAATTCGACGGTCCGGCACCGTAATCGACGATGACGATGAACTCGGGGTCGCGTTGGGCTGCGGCTTCCCAGGACGCGGTGGTCCAGGAATCGTCGAGGTCGTCGAAGATGTTGCTGCCACCGGCTTCTCGGATGATCTGCGACGGAGCTGCGGTGCGGCCGGAGGTGAAGGGCTCGGGATCGGCGCTGTCGAACAGGAACACCCGCGCCGGGTCTCGGCCGTCCGGAGCCCCGGCGTTCGCGGCACCGATCTGGTGCTCGTAGTCGGTGACGAGTCGGTCGGCCCGGTCCCGAACTCCGAAGAGGTCGCCGAGGTTTCGAAGGTCGGTGTAGAGCGCGTCGAGGGGTTCCATGACTCCGCGTGCAGTACTGCCGGGTTGCCGGCATGCTTCGGTGAGTTGGTAGGGAACTGCGCCTATGCTGCGGATCCAATCGGGAGTCACGCCGGTCGACTCCTTGTAGCCGTAATTCCAGCCGGCGAAAACGAAGTCCGGGTTCGCCGACTGAATCACCTCACGGGTGAAGGCGTCGGCCAGTTCCGGTGCCGCGTCGAAGTCGCTTTTCCACGGCGAGGAGTCGATGTCTCGCTCCTTGCCCGGGTAGCTGGTGTATCCGACGAGGCGGTCGGCGAGGCCGAGGGCGAACATCATCTCGGTGATGCCGGTGTCGTTGGTCAGTACCCGCTGTGGGGTACCGGTCACGGTCAGCGGCTCGCCGCAGTTGGTGACCGTCACCTGCTCACCACCCTGCTCGGTGGCTGTGTCGACCTGGGCTCCGCACGAACTGACCAGTGCCGCAACGGCGGTCGCGGCAATGGCGATCGTGCGAGGCCGGCGAATGAGGTGGGTCATCGAGTGTCCTTGTCGTCGAAGAGAACCTGGGGAACTCCCAGGCGTGGGTGGGTGACGATGTGTCCGCCGATCCCGAACCAGGTCGAGAGCACCTTCTCGGTCACGACTTCGTCGGGTGAACCCGCACAGACGATGCGGCCGGCGTGAAGTACGACCAAGCGGTCGCAGAATTGGGCGGCGATGTTCAGATCGTGAACCGCGGCGATCACGGTGATCTGCAGGCTCGCAGCGGCGCTCAGCACTGCGTATTGGTGTCGTATATCGAGGTGATTGGTGGGTTCGTCGAGCACGAGCACGTTCGGTTGCTGGGCGAAAGCCCGTGCGATCAGAACGCGTTGGCGTTCGCCTCCGGACAGGGACAGGAACGATCGGTCCAACAGATGTTCCACGTCGGCGACGGTCGAGGCACGAGCGCACGCGTCGTCGTCGCGGGTGCGGTTGCGTCCGAACGTGGAGTTGTGTGGAAGACGTCCGGTGGCGACGACCTCGCGTGCGGTGAAGTCGAAGTGCATCGAGGAGTCCTGGGTGAGTGCTGCGACCTGACGTGCGTTCTCTCGCATGGTGATTGCGGTGATGTCGCGGCCACCTACCTCGATGCGTCCGGTCGAGGGCTCGGTCGCTCGATACAGACACCGCAGCAGTGTCGACTTGCCGCTCCCGTTCGCGCCGACGATGCCGACGATGCTGCCGGCGTCCAGGCTCATGGTGATGTCGTCGATGATGCGGGTGCCGCCGATATCGACTGCGACGTCGTCGTAGTCGACGCGCATCAATGGTCGCCGATCATCGCGCCGTGGCGACGCATCAGCAGCACGAACGCCGGAACTCCGACTGCCGCGGTGATCGCCCCCAAAGGCAGCTCTTGCGGCGGTAGAACCGTTCGGGACACCAGATCTGCGGTGACGAGGAAAGCCGCACCCAGGACCGGGGTGATGACGACAAGCCTGCTGTGGTCGGCACCGACCAGTAAGCGTGCCACGTGAGGGACGACCAGACCCACGAATCCCACTGCGCCACAGATCGACACGTAGCACCCCGTCATCGCCGCGGATGTCACGAAGAGAGACAACCGTAGACGTGCCGCGTTCAGGCCCAGTGCCGCGCTGACTTCGTCTCCCATCGACAGCGCGTTGAGTCTGCGTGCCGTCAGAGCGGTCGCGGCGACTCCGGCCACGGTGACTGCGGCGGCCAGCGGGACGCTGGCCCAGGTGGCACCGGCGAGGCTGCCGAGCAACCAGAACATCACACTCCGAGCGCCGTCGCCCTGAGGTGCCAGGAAGATCAGCACGGTGGTCATTGCAGAGAATCCGTAACCCAACGCGGTACCCGTCAGGACCAGGCGCAGTGGCACCAGCCCTACCGGGGAGCGTGCCATCAGATACACGAGGGCGGTAGCGGCGAGTGCGCCGAGGAACGCTGCACTCGAGAGCGCGTAGATGCCCAGGGCACCGAAGGTGCCGAACAGGACCACTGATGTTGCGCCAACCGATGCACCCGACGAGATTCCGAGTACGTAGGGATCTGCGAGTGCGTTGCGCACCATCGCCTGCACCACCAGTCCGACCACAGCCAGACCTGCTCCGATGACCGTCGCCAGCAACACCCGAGGCAGCCGAGAATCGATGACGATGCGGTAGTCCGGAACGTCACCGACGGCGATCGTGCCGCCGGACAGCTGGGCCCACAGATAGCCCATCGCGTCGGTTGCCGGGATGTGCGCGGCCCCGAACATCAGTGCCGAGAGTGCAGACACCGCCCAGATCGCGGCGGCGAGCACAGTGAGGGGCAGGACCGATCTGGACTGCATGCGCAACTTTCTCCGCTGATCCCTGACCCGGCGACCTGCGAAAAGCACGGTATCCGAGGCGAATCCGCGCAGCGCGAACGACGACCTCGTCGACCGTGTCCCTCGGGATCGACAGGCGACCACGCCGGCGGCGCAGCCGCGGTGGCAGGTCTTCGGACTCGCGGACACGCCATCCGACGACGTTCTCGGACGACTCCTATTGGCGGTCGCTTCCCGGGACGAATCCCAGTGCTCGATGACCGCGGTCGTTTCCACTCACCGCTGCGGGGCAGTTCCGGATTCTCACCGGATTCCCTCTTACGATCCGATGACCAGCACGGCCATCGAAAACCAACGCCCACGCACGATAACAGCTCAGGCGTGACGCGTTGTGTCGGTCGGCTTCGGTGCAAGTCAGCGGATGTACTTCGCGGCGGATGAGGCGAAGCGTTGGGGAGAGTAGTAGTTTTCTGCCCACCGTCCACTGGAATAATTGAACCTTCATCGACGCTGATGGGTCCGTCCATCCCGAATCGAGAGGTACCCAATGCACCTGGGCGTAGACAGCTTCGTCTCTTCCGTGACCGATCCGACCGACGGCCGCGTCATCGCGCCGGAGGAGAGGATGGGACACCTACTCGAGGAGATCGCCCTCGCGGATCAGGTCGGTCTTTATTCGTTCGGCATCGGTGAGCATCATCGCAGCGAGTACTACGACTCCGCTCCGTCGATCATTCTGGCCGCAGCAGCCGCGCGCACCGAGAACATCCGGCTCGGCAGCGCGGTCAAGGTACTCAGTGCCGACGATCCGGTGCGAGTGTTCCAGGAGTTCGCCACTCTCGACCTGATCTCGAAGGGCCGGATCGATTTGGTGGTCGGCCGAGGCTCGTTCACCGAGTCTTTCCCACTGTTCGGACTCGACTTGGCCGATTACGACTCCTTGTTCGCCGAGAAGCTGGATCTCCTGCTGCAGATTCGCGACAACGAGGAGATCACGTGGTCCGGCAAGCACCGGCCGGCGCTGAACCGTCAGGGGATCTATCCTCGTCCGCTGCAGGATCCGCTACCCATCTGGGTCGGTGTCGGCGGAACCCCCGAATCGTTCGCTCGTGCAGGGCTTCTGGGCCTACCCCTGATGATCGCCATCATCGGTGGAGAACCGCGCCAGTTCGCGCCGCTCGTCGACCTGTATCGACGCGCGGGCGCGCAAGCGGGTCACCCGCCGGAGAAGCTGAAAGTCGGATTGCACGTGTTCGGATTCGTCGCCGACACCACCGAGGCGGCAGCCGACACCATCTACCCGGGCTGGAACGAGATGTTCACCAAGATCTCTCGCGAGCGCGGCTTCGCTCGACCGAGCCGACAGCAGTTCGACGCCACGTCGGGACCCAACGGTGCGTTCTTCATGGGAGACCCGAAAACCGTCGCCGACAAGATCGTTCGGGTAAGCGAGCAACTCGGCGGTGTGGATCGACTGTCGCTGCAGATGACCAATCCGCGTCTCGCCCACGGTGATCTGTTGCGCGGCATCGAGCTACTCGGTACCGAGGTCGCTCCGCTGGTCGCCGACGCGTAAGCGGCAGCGAGCGAGAATCAGTTCGCGGCCCATTCCATTTCGTCCACACCGGCGACCGGAGTGGACAGCGAACGTATCTCGCTCGCGTACATCGTGCGCTTGATTTCGCCGAGTACGGGGCCGCGGGTTCCGATCAAATCCGTTGCCCGCGAGAGTGCGTCGTCACGCAGCCGATCCTCGGTGGACACTGCGTCCACCAAGCCGAGGGCGGCTGCGTCCACTCCGCCGTAGCGTCGGCCTGTGGTCAGTGCTTCGTGGAACGTGTGCGGGGCGAGCTTGGCTCGGACCATATCGACTGTTCCCGGGCTGTAGGTGGCACCGATGTTGACACCAGGAAAGCACAGGAAGCCGCGATCGGAGCGCATGACGCGGTAGTCGTGTGCCATGACGAAAAATGCGGCACCCCCGTAGGTGTGCCCTTGCATGGCCGCCACCGTCTGCATCGGGAGGGTCAAGAACCGCACCAGCAGTTCCTGGACCGTTCCGATGAACCGGTTGATCTGGTCCAGGTTCTCGGCACCCCAGGACAAGTCGACTCCGGTGGAGAAGTACTTGCCGGTGGCCGTCGTGACCAGTGCAGTCGGGCCACTACTGGCTTCTACCTCGTCGAGCAGAGCGTTGACCTCGGCCACCCAATCCGGCCCCATCCGGTTCTCGGTGTCCTCGACGTCGCGAGTGCCGAGATTCAATACGAACACGTCCGCGACACGATCCAGGTATGGCATGTCCCGAAGGTACCCAGCTTTCGTTGTTCTACCCCACAGCGACAGAAGGCAAGTGTGTTTGCCGGCGGGAGCACCGGGTAGTTGTATCAGTACAAACGATCGAACGGAGGACCAGCATGCCCACCAACGATGACCAGCCCCAGCTCAAGGACCAGGATCTGTACGAGAAGCTCCGTGACGAAGGAAACTCGAAGGAGAAGTCGGCGCGCATCTCGAATGCCGCGGCCAACGAGGGCAGGAAGAACGTAGGCAAGAAGGGCGGCGAGTCCGGATCGTACGAGGACTGGACCGTCGACGAACTGACCGATCGAGCGAAGGAGATCGGCCTGGAGGGCTACTCCAAGCTGAACAAGAAAGAGCTGATCGAGGCGCTACGCAATCACTGACGTCATTCCGGCCGCAGAGACGAGTAGTACTCCTGCTGTGCGGGGTAGTAGTCGTCGAAGCTCGGCAGCGGTGCGGCGTCCCTGGATGCGATCAGCATGTCCAGGTAGTACTCCCAGCCCGGACCTATGTCGCCGACGCCGTCCGTGCTGTCGAGGCCGTGGGTCAGCGCGACGAGTGTGTCGCGGCCCTTCTCGGTAAGCCTGACCTCGAGCGGCCAGCCGCCCTCGTCCGACATACGGACGGCCAGTCGTTGGGGCGGCTCGCAGGCGTCGATCGCCATGTCGGCGACGGGTTCGCCGTCCTCGAAGACCATGGTGACGCGGATGCTGTCGTCGGTCACCCGTTCCCAGGGTCCGAACCACAACGCGGTCCGAGAGGATTCCGTGAGGCTGGACCACACATCCTCTCGTGACGCGGCGACGGTTCTGGTCAGCTCGAGGGCGTAGCCGGTCTCGGTCTCGCGCAGCGTGCCCGTGGGTATCGGTGCCATCGGGTCATTATGCGTCGTGCGACGATCCACCGTCGAGCACTCATCCTGTCAATCGGTGAAATCGATCCGCACAGATATCGGGTCGGTCTGGAGGGCGCGAAAACCTGCGCCGATAAGCCGCCCGAACAGTGGGTTCGCGGAAAAGGAACGCGCTCGCGCACTGACGTCATCCTCGGGTACGAACGTAGCTGTGCCCGCTCGCCACCGATCGCCGACGCGAATCCTGATACGCGGCTCGTCGCCGATGTTGGCTCCCCAACCGGACCTGGTTCCGTGCTGGGAGATCACCCACGCTCCTGCCCGGTCGAACGACGCAGAGACCGGTACCTGTCGGCGCAGACCGGATCGACGGCCCACGGTCTCGATATCGGTGACCAGCGATGTTCTGACTCCGACGGACGCCAGCCCGTTCACGAGCGGGTTGGCGACGTGCTTTCCGATCCACCGCTCCCGGCGGAACTTCGCAGCTGCGGCGGACGCCGTCGTGGTGCCCCCGGCGCGCCGACTACGAAACGCGTCCCAGCCGTTGCGCTGCACCATTGCTATCGCTGTTCGCCAGGCGGGGCGTCCCGAATCGGGTTGCTTTCCATCGCCGATGAGCTGCAGTTGGTCGGTGTGCCACTGCAAGTCCAGAGCGCCGTTGATCTGTTTGAAAGCACCAGCTTTCGACGGAACTCGCAACGCGACGAGCGGAGTCTCGACCCGATCCAGTGAGCCGTCGACCAGTGAACGGGCTACTGCCGGGGCGAGAGCAGTCGGGCGACCGAGACCGACGACGTCGCACTCTCCCGATCGTACGGCCGCACTCATCACCGAGCGGGTGCGGAAGCCACCGGTCACTGCAAGTGGAACGCTCCCGGCTGCGTCGCGCACCGTGTGGGCGTATTCCAGGAAGTAGGCTTCGCGATCGCGAGTGCTGGAGGTGCCCATCATCGCGGGTGATTCGTAGCTGCCGCCACTGATTTCGATCAGATCGATCGCTTCCTCGACGAGATGCTCGACGGTGATGCGAGATTCCTCTTCGCTGAATCCGCCGCGCTGGAAGTCTGCGGAGTTCAGTTTGATTCCCACTGCAAAGCCGGGGGACACGGCCGCTCTGATGGCGCGCACGACGTGAAGAACGAATCGCATTCTGCCGTCGAGGTCTCCGCCCCACGCGTCCTCGCGTCGGTTCGACAGGGGTGAGAGAAACTGGGACACCAGGTATCCGTGGGCACCGTGGAGTTGCACTCCATCGAAGCCGGCCGCCTCCGCTACCGACGCGGCCAGGGCGAACCTGTCGATGATGTCTCGAATCTCGTTCTCGCTCAACGCACGCGGTGTCGGTAGGCCGGGTACGCCGGACGCGATGGCAGACGGGGCGACGGGCGTGGCACGGGTGACGATCGGATTGGCCTGCCTGCCTGGGTGATTGAGTTGTACCCAGATGGGGACGCCACCGTCGGAGGTCGATTTCGCCCAGCGCGCCAGCGCATCGTGGTCGCGGTCGTCTTCGATGACGACGTTGCCGGGTTCGCCCAGGTGAGATCGGTCGACCATCACGTTGCCGGTCACCACCAGTCCGTAGCCACCCGCGCCCCAACGGCGGTACAGCGTTTCGAGCCGGGTATCGGGTGCGTGCTCGGCAGTCCCCAAGCCCTCACTCAAGGCCGCTTTCATCACGCGGTTCGGAAGGGTCTGCCCGCAGGGGAGTGGGAGCGGGGTGCTCAGTTCGACGACGTCGGTCTCGGTGGGCATGGCGTGACTCCGGTTCAGCGATAGCGTGACGGGATATGATTACCGTCATAGTCAAACGCGACTGTAGATGTAACTCGGTGTCACGTCAATGATCGTGTTCGGAAAGGTGATAGATGGCGAATCGAAGCAGTGCTCGTGAGGACATGCTGCGCAGCGCGGCGCAGTTGTTTCGGCAGCGCGGAGTCGAAGCGACTTCGTTGGCCGACGTCATCGAGCACGCAGGTGCGCCGAGAGGCTCGATCTATCACCACTTTCCACGGGGCAAGCCTCAACTGGTCGAGGAGGCCACGCGAACGGCCGGCGCGGCGATGGGGGCAATGATCTCCGAGGGGTTGGCCCAGGTCGGGCCGGCGGCGACGGTGCGCGCGATCATCGAGGGCTTTCGCAGTGAACTGTCGAGCACCGATTTCGTGTCCGGTTGCCCCATTGCTCCTGCCGCACTCGAGGGGGCGAACGCCCCCGGTGCCGTCACCGCGGCCGGGGAGTCGTTCTCGTCGTGGGAAGACACGATCGCCGCATCGCTCTGGCAGCACGGGTTGACGAGAGAGCGGGCCCAGGCGCTCGCGACGTTCTCCATATCGGCGATCGAGGGTGCGCTGATCGTGGCGAAAGCGCAGCGATCGACCACCGCGCTGGATCGGACCGAGGGGGAGTTGTTGGCTCTGCTCGACGCGGTCCTGGACGCAGCGGGCGGGCAGAGTTACCGATAGCGACTATTGCTATAACGCCGAGTTACAGTTACTTTCCCTTCAGGAACTATGTCATCCGTCATAGCCGGAGGGAATCTCATGCCGTCACTCACCACTTCTCGACACCGCGTAGAGGGTACGAAGCTTCGCGGCCGATATCTGGCTCTACTCGTGATCTGCGCAGCGGAGCTGCTCGTCGTACTGGACAACACCGTCGTCAACGTCGCCCTGCCGTCGATGGGGCTACAGCTACGCGCCGACATCAGCGGCTTGCAGTGGGTGGTCGACGCCTACACGCTGACGTTCGCGGGATTGCTTCTCGCTTTCGGCCACCTCGGAGACCGATACGGGCGCAAGAAGGTGATGATCATCGGCCTGGCGGGCATTGCGCTGATGTCGGTGGGCGGCGCGGTCGCCGCCGACCTCGGGCAGGTCGTCGCCGCCCGCGCCGCGATGGGAGTCTGTGCGGCGGCAGTCTTTCCGGCCACGTTGGCTCTCATCATCAATATCTTCACCGACGCCAAAGAGCGAGCGCTGGCCATCGCAGCGTGGACGGCGATGGCAGGTTTCGCCATCGCCATCGGTCCGACAGCGGGCGGCTTTCTGCTCGAGCACTTCTCGTGGCATTCGGTGTTCTGGATCAATGTTCCGGTTGCCCTGCTCGTTCTGGTGGCCGCACTGGCCTGCGTTCCGGAGTCGAGGGCCGAACATGTGGGCAAGTACGACCCTGTCGGAATCGTGCTGTCCTTGACGGGCATCACGGTCGTGGTGTGGGCGATCATCGAAGCGCCGCACAACGGTTGGTTGTCACCGGCGAGCATCGGAGCCTACACCGCGGGATGCGTCGCGCTTGCCGCGTTCGTGTGGTGGGAGTTGCGAACACCGTCTCCGGTACTGGACCTGAATCTGTTCCGAATCAGACGATTCTCGCTGCCCGCCTTGGCCATTGCTGTGGGGTACTTCAGTATGTTCGGCTTCCTGTTCATGATCACCCAGTATTTTCAGGGTGTCATGGAGTTGACGCCGTTGCAGTTCGGCGTTCATTCACTGCCGTTCGCGGTATCCATCGCGGTCGGGGCACCACTGGCTACACTGATCGCGCAGCGAATAGGAACGACAGCCGTCATCGTCTTCGGACTCGTCGTGATGAGCATCGGCATGTTCATTGCGGGCCAGGTCGAGGTCGAAACCCCGTACCTGGGACCGGTCGTCGTCTCGATGATCTTGATGGGCCTCGGGTTGGCGATCGTGCAAGGCCCGGCCACCGAATCCATCATGTCGTCGGTGACGCTCGACGAAGCAGGTGCAGGCTCGGCGGTGAACGACACCACCCGTGAGGTGGGTGGAACACTCGGCGTCGCGGTGCTGGGCTCGATCGTCGCGTCGATCTACACCACGAAAGTGGGCCCCCGAGTCGACGCCATTCCCGACGCAATCATGGAGCCCTACCAGAAAGCCTTCGCCCGGGAGACCGTCGTCAGCGTCATCGAAATTGTCAAAGCACCGACCAACCCGATCTTCGCGACACAGAAGGCGGAGCTCGTGTATGCGATGAAGGCCGCGTCACTGGAGGGATTTCAGCTCGCGTCGTTCGTCACCGTCGGGGCCGCCATGGCCTGCGCGATCGCTGTGGCGCTCTTCCTGCCATGGCGGCGACCCGAAGGAGACGGGGTGCTGTTGGCGTGGCGGGCACCGAAGTCCGAAGACCCCGAGATCAGTTGAACGGGGTGCCCCCGGTGACCGCAATGGTCTCGCCTGTGATGTAGCTGGACTCGTTCGAGGCCAGGAAAACGTAGGCCGGAGCCAATTCCGCGGGCTGGCCCGGGCGGCCCAACGGAACCGTCTCGCCGAACTCGCCGTACTTCTCGGCAGGCATGGTCGCAGGAATCAGGGGAGTCCAAATAGGTCCGGGCGCAACGGCATTGACTCGAATGCCCTGGCCGGCGAGGTCGCCGGCCAGGCCCTTGGTGAAAGCGACGATGCCTGCCTTGGTCGTGGCGTAGTCCATCAACTCCGGTGACGGATTCGATGCCTGAATCGAGGTGGTGTTGATGATGGTGGAGCCCGCACCCATGACGGCAGCGGCGTGCTTCGAAATCCAGAACAAGGCATACAAGTTGGTCTTGAGCACACGGTCGAACTGGTCGGTGGTGATATCGGCGATGCCGCCCATCTGGGCCATCTGGAACGCGGCGTTGTTGACGACGATGTCGAGGCCTCCGAGAACCTCCACGGCAGTGTCGACCAACTTGGTGCACTGCGTTTCGTCGGTGAGGTCGCAGGCGATCGCTCGGCCCGACCGCCCAGCGGCTTCGATCAGGTCGACGGTCGCTTGGGCATCTGGGCCCTCGGATTCGAGATGAGCAATGACGACATCGGCACCTTCTCGCGCGAATGCCAGCGCCACCGCTCGTCCGATCCCGGAATCACCACCGGTGATCAACGCTTTTCGGCCGTGCAACCGATCCGAACCCCGGTACGACTTCTCGCCGTGATCCGGTGCGGTGACCATGTCGCGAGTCAATCCCGGATGCTCGAGCTCGGGCTGGTCGTCCCGATCGGGCATGGAGAAAGCAGTGGTGGGGTCGCTCTTGGTGAACTGGTCGGACATTGTCGATCCTTGCCTCGTGTGAAGAGGACCCATTGCGGCAAAACCAAAGCCGCCCCAGTTCTCGAGACGATTCACGGTCGTTACCGACTGGAGTCGCTGTCCACACGAGGTTTGCCGGTTGTACCGGCACGCAAACCTCGCGAATCAGCGCGCGGAGGGATCTTCCCCGATGAAGCTCGCACCCACCGCATCGAGCACCCGGCGCGCCGGCCGGGTAGGAGCGAAGACCTCGACGCGTCCGTCGGAACGTTCGACAGCATCGACGATCACGCTCGCGGCACCCGAGTACATGAAGTCCACCGCCGACAAGTCCAGAAGCACAACTGCATTGCCCCGCAGGGCACCGTCGAGGGCGTTCACCAAATCTGCTCGGGCACTCATGTCCAGCTCGCCGACGGCGCGAACAACGGTCAGATCGGGGGAGTAGGACTCGATCCCGATCGAGTGGCGTCGAGCGGGGGCGGTGGAGCGAACATCGGTGAAATCGGAAACAGTCACGGTGCGAACCTCTCAGTTCGGGTGGCCTATCGAACCGGCGTGCTCGGTGTGGAACCCGAGGGCTGCAGGTTCCGGTGCACGCTGTCCCGTAATCCTGACAGCGCAACGTCACCGAACCGAGCCTGCAACATCACGGATTCGTCGCTACTTGGTAACGGCGAGGTAACGCAGCCCGATGCCCGGCATCAGGGCAGTGTGTGACCTGCTGCGCGGAACAGGCCGTACCATTCCGCCCTGGTCAGGCGGATGTCCGACCCCGTAGCGGCCTCTACTATCCGATCCGGCGTGGTGGTCCCCAGGACCACCTGAATGTCGGCCGGGTGGCGTGTTATCCACGCGACCGCTATCGCGGCCGGTGTCGTGTCGTATCGGCCGGCAATGTCGTCGAGCGCATCGTTGAGGGCCGAGTAGTTCTTGCGATCTCCGACGAACACACCCGACGAGGTCCCGCTCTGGAGTGGCGACCACGCTTGCACGGTGATGCCGCGTGCCCTCGCGAAGTCGAGCAACCCGTTGTCGCGATCCACCGACTGGTCCAGCGCGCCGATGTTGGCGGTCAGGCCCGCAGCGATCAGCGGTGAATGGACGACGCTCAACTGCACTTGGTCGAACAGAAGTGGTTGGGTGACCGCTGTTTTCAGCAATTCGATCTGACCGGGAGTGTGATTGGAGACGCCGAAACCGAGCACTTTGCCCGACGTGTGCAGTGTGTCGAATGCCGCCGCGACCTCGTCGGGCTCGACCAGGCTGTCCGGTCGATGCAGCAGCAGGGTGTCGAGATGATCGACGCCGAGTGCCGAGAGCGAACCCTCGACGGTCGACACGATGTGGTCTTCCGAGAAGTCGAAATAGCCGTCGCGAATGCCGACCTTGCTCTGAATGCTGACGCGCTCACGCTGCGACGGAGTGAGCGTCACCGCTTGTCCGAAGCGCTCCTCGCATCCGTGGGGTCTGCCGCCGTAGATGTCGGCGTGATCGAAGACGGTCACACCCACGTCCAGGGCAGTGTCGACCAACCTGCGAATCCTGTCGTCGTCCAGGTCGAGGATGCGCATGAACCCGAGGACGATGCTCGACACGGTTGTGCCGGTCTGGGGGTGTGTAAAGGTGCGCAAGGTGAGTCTCCCTCTGTGCGGACGTGGTCGCAGTCGAGTGTGTCAAACCGCGGACCCAGTACGCCCGGGCCTCTGTTGCGCAAGGCGTTGACAATATTGCGCAACTTCTGCCATCGTTGTGCTCGGCATCACACAGAACCCAGGAGGTGAACCGTGGCACCCACGCTCACGCAGGTCGCACAACGAGCAGGTGTGTCGCTGTCGACGGCATCGCGCGCCTTCAGCAACCCGGATCGAATCGGGGCGGACACGTTGGCTCGGATCATCGCCGTCGCCGACCAGATCGGCTATGTCGCGGCCTCGGGGCGCTCCTCCGACACCCGCGTCTCGGCGACGACGGTCGCAGTCGTGGTACCCGACATCGGCCACACCGTCTTCGCCAGCTTCGTCAAGTCCGCGCAAGCGCAGGGCTGGCATCGCAGACAGACCATCGTCCTCACCGACACCGACGGAAGCGCAGACCGTGAGCGTGAAGTGATCGGTGACCTGCAGGGCCGAGTCGACGCTCTGATCGTCTGTGCTCCACGACTACCGGCCGAGGACATCGTGCAGCTGGCGGGCGACACACCGCTGGTGCTGGTCAACCGATCCTCCAGCGAATGCGATTGTGTCGTGGCCGATTCCGAGGACGGTATCCGGCAGGCCGTCGATTACCTGGCAGCTCTCGGTCACACGCATCTCGCGTACGTCCAGGGATCACCGCAATCGTGGTCCAACGAGCGACGCGTCGACGCCGTCGAGCAGTTCTGTGCGGCACGAGGAATCGTGCTCGATGTACTGGGGTGGCAGCAGGAAACCTTGGCCGGCGGACATGCTGCGGCTGCCAGCGTCGTTGCCACGGGTGCGACCGCCGTCATGACCCACAACGACCCCATGGCCATCGGCGTCATGAACGGGGTCCGGTCGATGGGCCTGGCAGTACCGGAAGACCTCAGCGTCATCGGCATCGACGATTCGCCCCTGGCCGAACTCGCGCATCCCGCTCTGACGAGTATCAACGTTCCGATGGGCCGTGCAGGTCTGGTGTCCTCCGATCTGGTGTTCCAGCGGGCAGCCGAACCGGAGTCGTCGGCCAGAACCATCCACCTCCCTACCCAACTCGTGGTCCGCGGCTCATCGGGGCCCGCTCGGATTCGCACTCTCGCACCAGGAAAGGACGACTCGAAATGAAGGTCGTCATCGCAGATTCCAACCTCCTACCGCATCGTGGCCGCTTCGAGAGCCGAGTCGCCTCCGATATCGAGCTGTCGTGGCACGAGAAGTTCGACGTCGATGCACTCGTCGCGGACATCGCCGATGCGACCGTGTATGTCGGCGGAAAGTTCCCGGCCGTTCTGGCGGAGGCGGCACCCGATCTGCAGCTGGTGCACGTTGCGGGGGCAGGCACGGACGGCGTTTCCTTCGACGACCTGAGCGCTCGGACATTGGTGGCCAACACTTTTCACCACGAACGCTCGATCGCCGAATACGTCGTAGCCACCGCCGTCGTGCTCCGGCGCGGGTTTCTCGGCCAGGACCGCCTCATGCGGGAGGATCGGTGGGCGTCACAGGTGTACGACCGCACGCTTCGGCAGTCGACTTCGCTGGGTTCGGCAACGGTGGGATTCGTGGGCTTCGGTCATATCGGTGCGCAGTCGTGGCAGTTGCTGCGGGCCTTCGGTTGCCGGGGCATCGCGGTCACAGGAAGCGGATCGGTGAACGCAGCCGAGAACGGATTGGCCTGGGCCGCAGCGACCGATCGTCTGTCCGACCTGATGACCGAAGCAGACGTCGTCGTGGTGTCCGCACCACTGAACGAGCGCACCACCGGCATGATCGGCGACACCGAACTCGCAGCTCTCGGACCGGACGGCGTGCTGATCAACGTGGGGCGTGGCCCCCTGGTGCAGCAGGATGCACTGTTCGACGCGCTGTCCGCCGGATCGCTCGGGAGCGCCGCCATCGACGTCTGGTACGACTACCCGTCGGCCGACGGCATCGGTGCCCCCTCGCGTCATCCGTTCCACACGCTGCACAACGTCCTGATGACACCTCATTCTTCCGGCATCACACGCGAAACCTTCGAGGGCCGGGTCGACGACATCACCGCCAACATCGGTCGACTCGCCGCGCGCGAACCGTTGACCGATGTCGTTGCCGGAGAGAACTTCACGGAGAAAGCAGAGCGCTCGTGACCGACAAGATCGTCGCCGCGGACGTCATCGTCTGCAGCCCCACGCGTAATTACGTCACACTCAAAGTGACCACCGCAGACGGCGTCGTCGGCTACGGCGACGCGACCTTGAACGGCAGGGAACTCGCGGTGGCGTCGTACCTGCAAGATCATGTCGCGCCGCTTCTCATCGGCCGAGATCCCGCACGCATCGAGGACACCTGGCAATACCTCTACCGCGGTGTCTACTGGCGCCGTGGGCCGGTGACGATGGCCGCGATCGGTGCCGTCGACCTCGCCTTGTGGGACATCAAGGGCAAATCCCTCGGGCAACCGGTCTACCAGCTGCTCGGTGGAGCCGTCCGCGACCGCATTCTCTCGTACACCCACGCCACCGGCTGGGACACGTCGGAATTGATCGATTCCGTCGATCGTCGTCGAGCACAGGGTTTTCGCGCCGTGCGGGCCCAATCGGGTGTTCCCGGCCTGGAGTCCGTGTACGGAGTGCACCGAGGCGCGCAGGGATACGAACCCGCAGGCCGTGGTGCCTTTCCGGTCGAAGAGGTCTGGGATACCGATGCGTATCTCAATCACGTTCCCGGGGTGCTCGCAGCGGTGCGTGACCACGTGGGATCCGAGCTCAAGCTGTTGCACGATGCGCACCACCGACTGACACCGCAACAGGCAGCGCGACTGGGCAAGTCGCTCGAGGACGTCGATCTGTTCTGGCTCGAGGACGTCACCACCGCCGAGGATCAGACCGCCCTGCGGCTGGTGCGTCACCACACCACGACCCCGCTCGCGATCGGTGAAGTGTTCAACACCATCTGGGACTGCCAGCAATTGATCTCCGAGAAGCTGATCGATTTCATTCGGGTGGCCATCGCGCATGCCGGCGGTATCAGTCATGTCCGAAAGATCTTCTCGCTGGCCGAGGTACACCAGGTTCGTTGCGGACCGCACGGGCCCTCCGACGTCTCGCCGATCACCCTCGCCGCGAGCGTGCACCTCGGAATGGCCACTCCGAACTTCGGCATTCAGGAATTCATGGGCTACGACCCACTGGTCGACGAGGTGTTCCCACACGCATGGTCGTTCGCCGACGGCTACCTGACCCCCGGTGATGTCCCCGGCCTGGGCGTCGACATGGACGAGTCGTTGGCCGCGCGGTACCCGTACGAGCCCGCGTATCTCCCCGTCGCTCGTCGCCTCGACGGCTCGATGACGGACTGGTGACGAGATGAGCGAATCCAGACTGTCTCGTTCGGCACTCGCTCGCTCGGGGGCCGTCCCAGCACGACCGGACGGCACCGGAATCGTCCATCTGGGGCTGGGCAACTTCCATCGCGCGCATCAGGCCGTGTACACCGCTGCGGCACTGGCACAGGACGGCGGCTCGTGGGGAATTCTGGGTGTAGCGAACAGATCTCGCACGATTGTCGATGCCATGCTCGCTCAGGAACTGCTCTACGGCGTCGTCGAGATCTCGCCGTCGGGTTCGAGGGTGAGCGTGCCCGGAGCGCACACGGGAGTCATGGTCGCCGCCGACGACCCCGCCGCCGTCGTACGGGCCATTGCGGACGAGGACGTCCGAATCGTGACGATCACCGTCACCGAGTTGGGCTACACGCTGTCGTCCCGGACGGGCTCCCTCGACCTCGAATCGACTGCAGTGCAACAGGACCTGCAGCGGCCGGAAACGCCGACGACCACGGTGGGGCAGCTCGCGAGGGCTCTGGCGATGCGGGCACGAACGCACGGGGCTCCCATCACCGTGGCCAGCTGTGACAACCTGCTGGGGAACGGTGATCGCACCGCTGCACTCGTGCGTCGGTTCTTGGACCGTTGCGGTGCGGACGATGTGCTCGAGTGGCTGGCCGCGGCAGTGACGTTCCCCAACTCCATGGTCGATCGCATCGTTCCGTCCAGCAGTGCCTTGTACGACGCCGAGTCCACCGCCGAACTGGGCGCTGTGGACACCATTGCAGTGCCTGCGGAGCCGTTCACGATGTGGGTGATGGAGGACGAGTTCGCCGCAGGACGTCCCCGCTGGGAAGCCGGTGGTGCCGTGTTCACCGAGGACGTCGAACCGTACGAACTGATGAAGGTTCGACTGCTCAACGGAACCCACTCTCTCATTGCCTATCTCGGCGCACTCGATGGTCGCGCGACAATTCCGGACTCGATCGGTCGCCCGTTCGTGGTGGCCGCAGCTCGAGCGGTGTTGGTCGACGAATACCTCCCCACCGTGCCCGTTCCGGACGGGGTGGATATCGACGGCTACATCGCCCAGCTGTTCGTGCGGTGGTCCAACTCCGCTCTGGGGCACAAGACCGCGCAGGTCGGCTCGGACGGCTCGGCGAAGCTCGCGCAGAGGATCCCGGACCCAGCGCTCCATCACCTGCGAAACAAGGTTGTGCCGCAACACCTTTCCTTGACCATCGCCGCCTATCTCTGCTGCGTGTGCCCGCCCGACGGTTTCGACCCGGGCCCGCATGCGCATGCGATGGCCGACCCTGCACGCGCGCGTTTGGCAGGACTTGCCGCTTCGGCAGCGTCCAGTGAGGATTTCGTCCGCTCGGTTCTCCAACGCGGCGACATACTCCCCATCGAGTTGGCGCAGTTTCCCGAATTCATCACACGCACAGCAGAATTGATGGATACTGTTGTTCGTCACGGTCCGATGGCCGCAGCCGTCGAAGCGGCGAGTTCTTCGCTCCGCCCCGTCGTCACGGCATCCCGGACCACACTCGACTGACTCATTCTCCTTCCTTCGTTCGGCCGAGGCCGAAACTCACCCGAGGACAACCATGGACACGACCACAGAACCGTCAGATTCTCCCAGAATCGCTCCGGCCCAACATGATCCTTCCGCCGTACGACGCGCAGCGTGGGCCGGCCTCATCGGAACCACACTCGAACAGTACGATTTCGTCATCTACGGCACGGCGTCCGCGCTGATCTTCAACAAGTTGTTCTTTCCCAACATCTCTCCGGCGGCCGGCATCATCGCCAGCTTCAGCGCGTACGCCGTCGGATTCCTCGCCCGGCCACTGGGTGGACTGTTCTTCTCACGCTACGGTGACCGGCTCGGTCGCAAGTGGGTTCTGGTCGCCACGCTGATGCTGATGGGCGGCGCGACCATGGCCATCGGTCTGCTGCCGACGTTCGAGCAGGTGGGACTACTGGCCCCGGTGTTGCTGGTCCTGTGCCGATTCTTCCAGGGCTTCGGCGCTGGTGCCGAACAATCAGGTGGCGCAACGCTTCTGACGGAAACGGCCGCGATCGGAAAGCGTGGCAGATTGGCCGCTCTTGTCATGACCGGCGCGGCGCTCGGCACCGCTCTCGGAGCAATCGCCTGGATCCTCGCCCAGTTGCTTCCCGACGACCAGCTCATGTCCTGGGGCTGGCGGATGGTGTTTCTGAGCAGCATCCTGGTCACAGTGGCCGCGTTCATCATCAGACGCAAGCTCAACGAGTCACCGGTGTTCCAGGAACTGAAGGCGGCACAGGAGCGTCCCAAGGCGCCGGTGAAGGAGGTGTTCACCAACGGCAAGCGACCGCTGTTCATCGTCATGTTCATGACCGTCGGCATCAGCGCTCAGTCCTACACGTACCAGGTGTTCATGGCCTCCTACATGAAGAACGACATCGGCGTCGATCCCACGTTCATACCCAAGGTTCTGCTCATCGGCGCAATCTGCGGCGGCATCGCGGCCTGGGGCTTCGGATGGTTGTCGGACAAGGTGGGTCGTAAGCCCGTGTACATCGGTATCGTCAGCCTGCTCGTCGTTCTTCCGGTTCCCACGTTCATGGCTCTCAGCACCGGTTCGCACGTACTGATCACCCTGGTGATGATCATCGGATTCATCCTGGCGTGCCAGGGGGCCGTCGGTGTCACGATGAGCTACTTCCCCGAGATCTTCGGGGCTCGATACCGGTACGCCGGAGTCACTCTCGGCCGCGAGTTCGCGTCCGTCTTCGGCGGCGGAATCGCTCCGTTGCTGTGTGCGGCACTGATTACCGCGTTCTCCGGATCCTGGGTGCCGGTCGCGGTCTACATGATGATCATGGCCGTCTCGGTGCTCGTCGCCGCAACCTTCGCACCGGAAACTCGGGATCGCGATCTGACCGATCCGGCCAACGCAACCGATCCGGTGCTCGACCGGGTCTGACCTGCCCACCTCGAACGGAACGGACGACACGATGACCACCGAACCGAATCCGGTGCCCGACAAAACGATTGCCTTGATCGCTTACGGCACCGATGACATCCGCGTCGAAACAGTGGCGGTGGCCGACCCCTCGCCGGACGAGGCGATCGTCGCAATTGCCTACGGCGGAATCTGCGGATCCGATCTGCACTACTGGAAGCACGGGGCGGCAGGACAATCGGTACTGAAGGCACCTATGCGGTTGGGACACGAGGCGTCGGGCACCGTGGTTCGGCGCGCAGGAGACGGCAGTGGCCCCGGTGAAGGCACCCCGGTCACCGTCCATCCGGCGACTCCCGCCGCCACCGGAGCGAAGTATCCGGTCGATCGTCCGAACCTGTCTCCCGGATGCCGCTACATGGGAAGCGCCGCGCAGGTACCGCACGACGACGGACTGTTCATCGGTCATGTTGCCGTCCCGACCCGAATGCTCAGAGTGTTGCCCGACGGTCTGGATCTGAGAATTGCTGCGTTGGCCGAGCCGGCGAGCGTCGCGTGGCATGCTGTCGAGCGCGCCGGGACGGTGTCCGGCAAGACGGTTCTCGTGGTCGGGACAGGTCCGATCGGTGCCCTCATCGTGGCGGTCGCTCGTCGAGCCGGTGCAGCGCGGATCGTCGCGGTCGACCTCGAGGACTACGCCCTGGAAGTGACGCGTCGACTCGGAGCGCATCGAACGATCGACGCCCGCGACGAGGCGGCAGTCGCCGCGGTCGAGGCCGATGTGACGTTCGAGTGCTCGGGCAATCACCGCGGTCTGGCGTCGGCAATCGACGGCACGGCTCGTGGCGGCCGTGTCGTCATGGTCGGGATACCGGCGGCGGGGCCCCAGCCGGTGCCACTGTCTGTGGCGATCACCCGGGAGATCGACCTGATCGGCTCGTTCCGGTTCAACACCGAGATGGACGACGTGATCCAAGCTCTGGCCGACGGTTCACTCGATGTGGCACCGGTCGTCACTGCGGAGTATCCGGTGAGGGACGCCCTCGACGCGTTCGCACTCGCAGCCGATGCATCCCGGTCGAGCAAAGTCCTGTTGACGTTCTGACGGGCTACTACTCGAATTCGGTTCGTATCGACTGTGTCGTGAGCTGGAGCATCAGCACGAAGCCGGTCAGCGTCACCACGATCGGGGCCCACAGCACCACCGCCACGAAGGTGTCCACATCCCGTTCCAGCACTATGTACACCGCGACGATCGACGTTCCCAACAAGCACAGGGCGATGTGCGCAGCGAGTCGCCATTTGTCGAAGAAGAACCCGGCCAACATTCCCATCGGGATGAGGAAGGTGCATTTGCCGAGGGTGACTTCGGGCGCGAAATTCGCGGTGATGGTGGCTCCGAAGATCGAAAGATCGGCGATGACGACGAAGGCGAAGGCTTGCCCGAGCGTCGGCCACGGTCCGAACCACCAGAACGCGCCCATGACGTACGCGGCGATCATGCACGTCCATTGCACGATCGCGGGGATAGGGGTGGTCGCGCCGTACCCGAACGCCAGCTCGAGGGTGACCACGACGGCCATGGCCAGGGCGGCGGCGGACACGATCCGCTTGACGAGGGTCGTGACAGCGAGCGACGTCATCACGCCCATGCCCCATTGGTAGTGCTCGTTGGACCTCGTCAGTGCGCGAGTCACAGTGCCCCCTCGTTCCAATCGGGAGTCGATTGAAACACAGTCGCACGGCTCGACGTTCGGCTTTCACCGAGTTCCGGCCGACGGCGCGGCACGATCAGCTGGTCAATTGGTGTAACAGCTCCGGCAGTGTCTCGCTGATGTCGTGCCGGCTGGCCACCCGATAGCGGGCGGCTTCACCGAGCAGCCGCCGTCGATCGGCGTCGTCGACCACCGCCGAGACGGCGGCAGCGAGAGCATCCGAGTTGCCGGGCTCGACCAGAATTCCAGCACCGTCGGCGAGAAATTCGTGCGTGCCACCGTGATCGCTTCCGATCACCGGCAATCCGTGCGACATCGCTTCCAAGACCGACAACGGACCTGCCTCGGGAGAAGTACTGGCCGACACGACGACATCCCACCTGCGAAGAGCGGACTCGGCATCGGTGTGCCCGAGGAACTCGACACGTCCGGCAAGATCCGGTTCCGCGGCGCGCGCGCGGAGTTCGTCGACGTATTCGCGATCACCGGGGAAGCTTCCCCCGGCCAATTCGACTCGGACGTCGGGGAGCATGGCGACGGCGTCGAGCAGCACGCGGTGCCCCTTCCACGGCGTCAACAACGCCAGCATCCCGACGACCGGCGGAGAGTGCAGCGCACCGCCGAACCGCGGAACCGGCCACGGCACGCCGTTGTGTGACACCACCACGGGGAGGCCGGCCTTTCGGAGCGGTTCTGCGGTGGCCTCGGACACCGATACCGCAACGCGAACGGCCGGCCGGGCGAACCGGACCACCACACGCTGCTTGAGAGAGGTCATCGTGTCGTGGACGAGCCACGACGCCCCGCGAGCGGGCCGCGCAAACCGCGCCACCGGAAGCGCGAACAGCGAGTTGACGACCGTGGCGGTGCCCGGTGCGCGGGCGATCGTGCGCACGGCGCGCGCCGCCCCGCCCCATCGTGCGACCATCCTGATCGCCGCGATACCGCGCGCGGCACCTCGTTGCCCACCCAGTCCGAGCTCGTCGATGCGGATGTGCCGCGTCGTGTCGGGTAGACGGTCTGCCAATGGGCCTGCGGGGCAGGCGATCACGGTGGCATGGCCGCGGCGCGTGGCCTCGTCGATCAAATCCAGCAGCACCTTCTCGGCACCGGACACCTGGCCGGTGTGCGCGAGGAAGAGAACTGTCGATTCGTCGGTCATGTATCGGCCCGTCTGTGCGGCGAAGGTGGTTCTGGCGGATCAGTACGCATCGCGGAGCAGTGCCACTGGGTCTTCACACATTCTGCGTAGCGCTGCATCCATGACGGCCACATCGACCATCTTGCTGCAGAACGAGGCCGTATAGGTTCGGCCACCGGCGATTTCGGCGATGAGCATCGTGCAGCCGTCCGGACCGTCCGGTTCGAGCGACGCGGCCATCTGCGGGGGCCTGCCGTCGTCGGCCCAGTCGAGGTGGTCGAACACCCGCACTTTCCCGAGGTCGCTCACGGCCAACCGCAAGGTCTCGGGTACCTCGACGACCGAATTCTTGTCCTGCGACGGTGCAGACGGCCGAATGCGTGACGCCACATCGCGGAGATGCGACATGCCCAGTACCGCGATGGGCCAGCCGGATTCGATCACCTCGCGCATCGATGCGGTGATTCGGACGGGCGTCGTGTCGGCAGGAAGATGCAGGGGGATACCGACGGCAAAATTCCCGTGCGCGCCCTGCTGGGCCGGATCGAGATAGCGGCGGCTGTTGAACAACACCATGATGTGATCGTCGACGTCGACGGATTCTGCTCGTAGCGCCGCGCTCCACAGGGCAATCGAGATCGACGCAGCGGTCGCTCCGGGCAGGTTCTCCGCAGTCCAGTTCTTCAGCTCGTCCACGTGGGCTTTGCTCATGTACCCGGCCCGGCTGACCTTTCCGGCTTCCCAGTTCTCGATCCGACGACGGGGACCGGACCCGCCGTCCGCTGCGCGCCGGTGTCGAGCACGCAGGGACCAGAAGTCCGCCAGCGTCTTCGGATGCCGAGAGTAGTGTCGCCACAGAGCTTTCCAGGTCGTGCTCGGTGGCAAGCCTGCGGCGAGGCCGGGAACCAGTGATCCGTCGGCATCGTCGCAGAATGCCGCCAACATCAGGACGCCGATCTGGCCGTCCCCGATTCCGTGCGAATAGTCGATGGCGAGGTGATCGTCGAACACGACCACCTCGAGTGGACCGCGAGCACCTTGTCGCGACCGAATGTCGGTGAGCATCTGCCCCAGGTCTTCGGTGCCGCCACTGCTCGTGGTGACATTGTCGCCGGCGATGTTGCTGCGGTAGCGCCACCGTCGAGCATCGGAGCGTGGTTCCAGCGCGATGTGCGGCTCCGCGTCGACGTGTTCGGCGGCGGTGAGCGTTCGACGCGTCCGCTCGATGTCGAGACCGCGGACGGGCCCGACCGCGGTGACTATCCGGGTGTCGGCAAAGACGCGATCCAGTGCAGTCGAGCGATAACTACGCTCAGCGGACGGCATCGACGACCTCCTGCATTCGACTGCGGAAGTTGGCCCGTGAGAAGCCTTCCGCCCATCTACGAATGGCGGCGCGATCGTAGTCGGCCGGGTCGAACGAGCGCATGGCCTCGGCGAACCCGGCGATGACGGCCTCGTCGGAGCCCGGCTGTACATGCAAGCCGGTCTCACCGGGAATCACCGAGTCCACGGCCCCGCCGTCTCCCAGTGCGATGACCGGTGTTCCGGTGGCCATGGACTCGACCGGGACTATGCCGAAATCCTCCACTCCGGGCATCAGCAGGGCGCGCGTCGTGCGGTGCAGTTCGAGAAGCTTCTCGTGCGAAACCCGCCCCAGGAAGGTCGTTTTGGGTCCGGCCAGTTCCCGGCAGGCGTTCATTGCACGGCCGTCTCCCGCCACCACGAGGGGAACGTCGGCCTCGGCGGCGGCGCGCACCGCGATGTCCGGACGCTTGTAGGGGACCAGGCGGCCGGCAAGCAGGAAGAAGTTCTCACGCTCGATCGACGGATCCGGCGCGAAACCCTCGGTGTCGACCGGAGGATGGACCACCACGGCGTCGTCTCGGCCCCACCAGTCTTCGATGCGCCGAGCGACCGCTGTCGAATTGGCCACCACGGTCGTCAGTTTCGGTGCGGCGGCGATCTCGCATCGACGGGCAACGGCCGACAGTGCCGTCAGTATCGCTGCTCCGGCTCTGCCGCCGCCTTCACCTGCGCGAAGTTCGGGATCCCAGGCCCATCGTGCGGGACTGTGCACGTAGGCGATCACGGGGGAGTCGGTGGCGAACACGGCCTGAGTCGCAAAGGCATGATGGCTCACCACGACGGCGTCGTAACCGCGCAGTGGCATCCGACGAAAGGCCAACGGCATCATCGGAAGAACGGGTGCGTACGACCGTTGGCCCAATGCGTTGTACACCCGATTGAGGGCGGACGTGTGTGGCGCGCGGCTGATTCCGGACGGAACCCCGGACGGGCGGGAGATCGGTGCGAACACTTCGGCAGCGGGCCAGTGCAAGGCCAGCTGTTCGATGACGTGCTCGGATCCTGCGATCTCCGTGAATCTTTCGTGTACGACGGCAATTCTGTCAGCTGGCATGGCGTTGGCCTTCCGGCGCGATCGTCTGCGCGGTCTGTTCTGCTCGTCGGGTCGAGTTCTTGTTCTGCAATACCAGGTGTACGGGAATGTCGAAGTCGTCGAGCCGTCGCAGCGCCGCAGTTGCTGCCTTCTTGTCCCGTCCACGCTTCGACACCAGCACGACGACGGTCTCGACATCACCCACGTCGGTGTACTGCCACCACTGCTCCGACAGGCCGAATTCGGCGGTGGCCCGATGGTGGCCGGTGGTCGGTCCGTCGCCGTGCGTCGACTCGAAGACTGCACCGTCGCCGACCAGGACGAGAATCACGCTGTCGCCCTTCGGAGCTGCGTGTCGCGCACTTCTCGATGCCGGTCGGTCGCCACGCTCGAGAGCAGCGATCCGGGAAGCCACGACGGGCGGTACCGTGTCGCCGGTTGCCGGGTCGAAGTGTGCACCGTATTTTCGGGACACCCGACGAGCCCAGGAGCGAGAGGGCTTGCGGCCGAGTCTTCCTCGAAGCAACACGATCAGTTCGGCCGCGACGATGAGTGCAGCCAGAGCTGCGACAAGTGCCTCCGAGACCGGTTTCGGTGAGACCGGAGTTGTGCTCTGCTCTGGTTTCGACAACACGACCAGTCGATCTCCGCTGGCAGCTGCTTCGAGTTCGCTCTGCTGGGTGCGTAGTTGGGCCAGTTCGGACAGTGCCGCAGGTCGACTCGGATCGTCGGCAGGCAGGGCGTCCACCCGAGCCTGTTGCGCGTCGACGGTGGACTGTCCCTCGGCCGTTCGTTCCTGCGAGTCGCGGATCGCGTTGGCGGAGGACGTACTTGCCATCGTCGACACCATCGCCTCGGCCAGTTCCGCGGCGAGTTCGGGAGATCGGGTCGTCACGGTCACTGTGAGCAGCGCGGGTGAGGTGCCAGGAGACAGTTCGACGCTCGAGGCCAGTTGCGACGCGTCCATATCGGCGTCGACCTGTTCCAGGACCTGATCGAGAACGCTGCGATCGGTGGCCAATTCGATGAACGGTGCGCGCATCTGCTCGATGAACGCGTCACCGGGAACGAGCGTTTGGGCAGGTTCGATCTCCGCGACGATCGACGCGGCGTACTGCTTGTCGGTGAGTTCGCTCCTGAGGTAGAACATGCCTGCGCCGACCAACACTGCAATGATCACGGCGGGCAGCAATGCCCGGCCTAGCTCACGCATGTGTCCTGCGAGGTCGATCGGTGGGGGCACGTCGCCCCGGTGTACGGCATCGTGGACGGACATCAACCGCGTACCCTTCCGTCGTCGATGCGAGCGGATGGACCGCTTCGGTGGTTCGTGGAGCCGACAGACTCGATGATAGCTGGGTGTGGACACAGTCCGCGTAGCCGTGCCGACTGCGAATGAAACTGCATCTCAACAACATTGGAATAGCGGGGGTGGTGGTCGGAAAAGATTGCGAAACCGAACTTCGACTCCGGATGCTGCCGCCGGAATCGGGAGATTCGTCTGTTGTGTGTCCGCTTCTCACTGCACGTGCGCACGGTGTCGTCCTTTCTCGGCTGATCCCGGCATCGGTGACTCGACGACTCCGATGGCAACGAACGCTGCGAGCGAGGTCGCGACCAGTAATGCCGCGCCGACGGACACGAGCAGCCACAGGCCGGGGTAGTGCTGTACCAGGAACCAGCCGCCGACGGTGGCGGCCGCGGTGATCACGACGACAACTGAAAGGGACTGCACCGGAAGTAGTCTGGAGATGGGCATGCTTCGCGCTATCACGATCCACAGCAGGACGAGGGTGGTTCCGATCGTCGCGACCGTGGAGATGGCAGCGCCGTCGTACGACATCCGTGGGATCAGCACGAGGTTCAACCCGATGTTCAGGGCCAGGCCGACCAACGCAACTACGGGGTAGTGGCGCTGCATCCCGGCCGAGGCCAGCAGGAAGATTCCCAGCATCACCAACGACATCAGTGCCGCGCCGATGACGAGCAGCCGGGCCGCGTGCGCTCCGTCCACGAATCTGTCGCCGTACAGCAGGGCGATCAACGGCTCGGCCGACGGTACGAATGCCGCCACGGCCATTGCACCGAAGACTGCGAACAGCAGTGCGGCCGAACGGGTGCGCGCTCGAAATGCAGTGGTGTCGTGGGGCCACGACGCCACGAGCAGGGTGCTGATCGGTGCCACTGCCGCCAACACGAAGGTGTCGATCATGTCGGAGAATTTGTAGCCGATCGAGTACAGACCGACGGCCTCGAACGTGTCGAGGAGGCTGAGCATCAACATGTCGATCTTGAGCATGGCAATGGTGAGGGCGAAGCCGATGGCAAGGGGAACGGCCTCCCGCAGGTACGGGCCCCAGCGGCGCACCTCGATGTGCCTCGACGGTCGCAACCCCATGGAACGGTTGCCTATGCCGAACCCCTTGGTGATCAGTTTGAACACTTCGTTGACCACAGCCGGCAGTACGAAGATCAACAGGGTGGGGGCAAGCACGGCCGCCAACACGGTCAAGGCCAACTGGATTGCCTGACCGGCACTTTCGGCGACGGCCACCAGAATCAGCCGGTGACGACTCTGGAAGAGGACGCTCAGAGCGTGACCCGGTGTGGCGAACACGACCACCAGTCCACCCAGGACCGTCGCGAGGACCACCTCGCTCGGATACTGCAGCAGGAGAACGTATGCAACGGCCAGCACGTAACCCAACAGTCCGAGGGCAGTACGCAGGGCCAGAAACGACGACGCGGTTCGTCCGATTTCCTCGGGATCGTCGTCCATCAATTTCGCCAGCACGACGCGTCCGACTCCCAGGTCGGTCACGACGGACATGAGGCCCAGCAGTGCGAAGACGAAACTGAACTGGCCCCAGTCGTCCGCTCCGAGGGACCTCGCGACCACGACACTGCCGACCCAGCCCAGTGCTGCGATGATCACTCTGCTGATCAGAACGGCAATCGTCGCCTTGGCTGCGGCCTTGGGATCCGCTGCGATCGCGCGGTAGTCCGGGGGCTGTTCGGTGCCGTCGAGCGCGAGCTCGTCCGACATCAGACCACGCCCGCGGCTCGATACGCGTCGGCAGTGAGCTCAGCCGTTCGACGCCAACTGATCTCGCGGGAGGCGTCGGCTGCTGCGCCGACAAGGGCTGCGCGTGCGTCCGCGTCGAAAGCGATGGGTTTCATCGCGTGCACCCAGTCGTCCACGTTCTCCGATCCGACGAGTACGGCACCGTCACCGACGACGTCGGGGAGGGCTCCGACTGCACTGGCGACGACCGCGCCGCCCGAGGCCATGGCCTCGACGGGCGGGAGCCCGTAGCCCTCGTAGCGAGAGGCATACGCGGTGACGGTCGCCGCAGCATAGAGGGCAGGCAGGTCTTCGACATCGACGTACCCGAGCCCGCGGGAATTGCGGGGAGCGTGGGGACCGGTCGAGCCGGCCCCGGCCAGCAGGCACGGGATACCCAGACGCTCCGCTGCGTCGGCCACCAGCTGAACGTTCTTGCGAGGCTCCACCGTTCCGACCTGCATCACGAAACGGTCCGGCAGGTCGTATTTGGACCGAACAGCGTCCACGCGGCTGTCGGTGGGGACTTCGGCCCACGCTGCGGGTGCCAGGCCGACGACGGTGGCGTCTCGGCCGCTGACGGCCTTGATGCGGTCGGCGGTGAACTGCGAGACCGCGATGAGCAGATCGGCACGGCGCAGAGCTCGCCGCACCAGTCTCTGCTCACCGAGCGCGCGGAATCTACTGGAGGCCGACGGCATGTCGATGACCGAGAGATCGTGCACCGTGGCGACTGTGAAGGCCTTGGTGAGAAACGGAAGGTCGACGTCCAGGCCGTGTACGACATCGCACCGGCCGATGGGGAGTGCTCCGAGCACCGCCCGAGCCGCACCGCTGGTGACAGGCCGTTCCATCGCCCGAACCGAGGGCGGGAGCTCGCCGACGGCGTCGCGCTGCACCACCGCGGCGAGATCCGCGTCGGGTAGACGATCCGGTAGCTCGTTCAGGAGCTCGCGAATGTAGGTCTGTACTCCACTTCCGCCCGGCCTGAGGGCGAGCGCCCCGAAGACGATTCGTGTTGCGCTGCTGCGCATCCCACCACTCCTAACAAGAGCCAGAAATAAACATCGATCGGAAAGATCTCGAAATATGTGGACACGAGGCTGGCGAACATGGCGGCCACGATCGAAGCTCCGACGCCGAGGGCCAGCGCACCGTCGTTGCCCGGTAGTGCCCGGGACAGGCGTGTGCACCACAGCAACGACGTCACCAACAGCGCCACCACCGCCCAGAGGCCGATCGGCCCGAGCTCGAGCAGGGCCTTCACGTAGTAGTTGTCGGGTTGGTAATTCGTCGAGAGCCCCGATCGCGTGAACGCGGCACCCTCGGCGGTGGAAATGCGGTCTGCTGCAGACCCACTCGATCCCAGACCCGTGCCGAACGGATGAATCAGGATGCTGGCGATGATGTTGGCCCAACCGTCACCGCGTTGACCCAGACTGCTGGACGAGAAGAAGACCGACGTGATCTTGGGTACGAAGGGGACCGTGACGGCGACGGCCAGTGCTGCCAGAGCAAACGGCGCGGCAAGGTATCGAAAACGCACGGCGATCAAGTAGATGACCCCGACCGCGAGTCCGAGAATCGCTCCACGCACGATCGAACTGGACATCGCGACCACCATCATCGGAGACGCGCACAGAAACAACAGGTTTCGCCGACGGCGCGGATCGGCCAAAGCGACCGCACCACCGACGAGCAGCGCCAACATCACGTACAGCCCGAATGGGAACGGCAGGTTGAACGTGCTGAACGTGCGCAGTAGCCCGCCCGATGTTCGGACCTGCGTGCCGTATTCGTAACCCAGCGATACCAGTGCGGCGGGCCCGGCCACCAGTTGAGCGATGCCAACGACAGACGTGAACACACCCATGCCCATCAGAACCGAGACGAGGTGGTCACGGTCCCTGGCGTCGAACGGCGCGAGCCACATGACCACAACCAGCAGAACGTAGAAGAAGGTGACCTTGATACCGAACAGACCGACTATTCCGAACGTGGCGAATGCAGACACGCTGCCGAACACGACGAACACCGCAGCGGCCGGCCACCACGGCACGAACACCCGAGCAGGCGAGCCGGGAACTTGTCGTGGTCGGCGTAGCCACGCACACAGAACGGTGAAGACGACAAGGCCTTCCTTCCAGCCCGACACGACCCCGGGAAGGGGAACGAGAACCAGAAGTCCGTGCAGTGGAACCAATCCCGCCAACAGCAACACTCCACGTTGTGGGCGGCGGTAGATCGCCGATGCCACCGCGCAGCCGAGCGCGAGGACCAGCGCTGCGCCGAAAGCAAGCGCAACGTACGTGATCACGGGGTCACCCGAACGTGGCGGTGTTCGGCGTAGACCACGATCAGTCCTCGGCGCGTTTCAGAACGGCGAGCACGGTGAGAAACAGGATCTTGACATCGAGCCAGATGGACCAGTTCTCGATGTAGTAGTTGTCCCACTCCGCGCGGTCGGCAATGGACGTCTGGCCCCGAAGGCCGTGCACCTGAGCCCATCCCGTCACACCGGCCTTGACCCGGTGCCGTTCACCGTACCGACGGATCTGCATCTCGAACAGGTCCACGTACTCGGGCCGCTCCGGCCGGGGGCCGACCAAGCTCATGTCGCCACGAAGGACATTGAGCAGCTGTGGCAGCTCGTCCAACGAGGTCTGTCGCATGATTTTGCCGATACGCGTTCTCCGGTCGACACCCTCGACGCCACCTGGTGCGTCCCCGGCCTTCCGCTCGAACGCCGCGTCGGATGCCCGTGGAGGCCGCATGGACCGAAACTTCAGGCAGTCGAACGGCAGCCCATCGCGGCCGATTCGTTCCTGCGCGAAAAAGATCGGGCCGGGGGAGCTCAGGCGCACGAGCAGCATCAGCGTCAGGAAGACGGGGGAGAGCAGCAGGAGTCCGATTGCCGTCAGAACTCGATCGAGTACACCCTTCAGGGCGAACTGCCAACCCTTGGGGTTCACGTGCGGCAGCACCATCAGCGGCAGGCCGCCGATGTGCTCGACACGAGTGTTGACGCCGACGGCGTCGTACAGCCTGGGTACCACCCACACTCGCATTCCGAGCCGGTGCGCAGTCCTGATCGCGCCGACCAACACTCGGTCTTCGGTCGGAGCGAATGCCACTATCAGCTCCTCCGCACCGGTCCTGCGCGCAACTGCCTCCAAATCGCTGGGCAGTCCCAGGTGCGGCAGATCGGGCAGCTCGCCTCCCGATGAGACGTCGGCGACGGGGATTTCTCCTACGTAACCGACCGGAACAAGACCGTACTCAGGAAATTGTCTTGTGCGAGAGACGAGTTGATGCGCGATCGGGTCGTTGCCGAGCACGATGGTCGGTGCTGCCGATCCGAATTTGGTGCGAATCACGCGCTGGACGACGATGCGTACGAGCCGGACGATCGCAATCGTGAATGCGCTGAGCAGCCACAGTCGCAACACGACCGCGCTGGGCCGGTACTCGGTGTCGGCCAGGAACATCACGACCATCAACGCGAGCGCAGCGAATGCAACAGCCGTTTCGGCAGGCCCGATCTCGTCGAGAAAGTTGCGACGAAGGCTGCGCCTGTACATCGACTTGCCCGCCATGATTCCGATGAGCAGCGGGAGGAAGAGCCATGGCAGCCAGCCGGTGTCGACGAGACTGCCCGAATACCACAGCAGCGCTCCGGTAACTGCGACCGCGGCACCGAACACGTCGACCGCAACATTGACGGCGGTGTTCAGCGGATCGACCCGTAGTCGGTCCGCGAGTGTGCGACGGGCTACGACGACGTCGGGCTCGGCAGCCCGCGGGCGAGTGTGGGGTGATTCCAGTGTTTCGGGCACGGCTTCTTCCGGTGGTTAGTTTCGAATGAGGTCGGTCCTGAATATCCCAATTAATGTATACCGCCACGAAAGTGGACACCCGGTCGACTTCACGAAAAAAACTCGAAGTCGGTTGTAGGTCGAAAATGCTAATACTTGTCGGGGAAAGCGCCCCTTATTCGAAAACTCGCTCGCGAATAATCCAGGCCAAGTCCTGCAGTATCTGAACGTGGCCGGTGGTCCACTGCCGCGGCTGTCGATCCCACACGCACAGGGTTCCGACGGAATGGCCGTCATCGTCGGTGAGCGGAACTCCGAGGTAGGAAACAAACAGGTTGCTCTGGACCGACGGATGATCCTTGAGGGCGTCGTTGAGTCTCGCGTCTTCCACCACCAGCGGCTGGCCTAGATCGATCGCATAACGGCAGATGGACGCTTCGAGAGGAACCTCTTGCGCGCCACCGAGTTCCGACGGCAGTCCGAGTGCACTCTTGAAGTACTGACGCTTGTCGTCGAGAAGCGAGAATGCGGCAGACGGAGCGCTCAATGCATCGGCGACCATCGCGACGATCCGGTCGTAGCCGGAGTCGGATCCGGTGTCCATCAACCCTGTCCGAGTCACTGCTGCCAGCCTCTCGGGGTCGTCGATCGGCGTACCGAATGCCCGCGTCACCTCGGCCGGTTCGACGCCCTTCTCCGAAGCGGCCTGCAAAGCCCGGAGCAGAGCACCGACCTCGGAATCCTGATCGTCGGACAGTTCACGAACGAGTCGATCGACCACGGCCCGCCGAATGAATTCATCGGTCCCGAGGCCGGATTTCTCCGCCTGCCGGGCGAGTAACTCGTTGAGACGCTCGTCGAAACCGGGAAATCCTGTTGTCATTGGGCATATGGTAGTACAGGCAATGTCGTCCTACCGATGACTGCGGGGTCGAATTCTGCGTCAATCCGAATCGTTGCCGTAATTGCCACAAAGCGTATGACAATCCGTTTCGGCGAAGATCGCCTACCGGTGTTGCTATCATCCCGCAGATGAAAGCAAATGCTCCTCTGCGGGTGATGGCCGTTCTTGCGGCTCTGGTGTTGCCGTTCGCTGCGACGCCGGCAGTGGGTGCATCTCCCGTCGTGCGGGCTCAGGCCGGTCCGGTGAACTGTGGCGGGCAGTCCGACGCCATCCGGATCGGAGTCTCGCCGGGCGCGTCGATAGGTAGCCTCTCCCCAGCAGATCTGGATCGCGAACTGACGCTTGCCAAAGCCGCGGGAGCCTTCGCGGTTCGTCTCGACATCGATTGGTCCGCAATCGAATCGACACGGGGCGCTTTCGATTGGAGTCGAACGGACCGAGTGATCGATGCCGTCGTGGCCCACGGGATGTGCCCGCACGGGATCATCGCCTACACCCCCAGATGGGCGCGAGTAGCTGCCGCGGTCAACGATTCTCACTCCCGTCCTGCAAACCCGTCCACTTACGCGGCTTTCGCCAAGACGGTGGTTCAGCGGTACCAGAACCGCATCAAGATCTGGGAAGTATGGAACGAGCCGAACATCGTGACGTTCTTCAAGCCCGTTCCCGACGTCACGGCGTACTCGGCGCTGCTTCGAGCGGCCTACACGGCGATCAAACAGGTGCAGCCCGGTTCGACCGTGCTCGTCGGTGGGATGGCACCGTCCGAGGACACGAACGGCAACATCGCGGGCACGTCGTTCCTGTCGAAGATGTACGCGCAAGGATCCAACAAGTACTTCGACGCCTTCAACGTGCATCCCTACACGTGGCCGTACCTACCCAACGACCCCAGCACAGCGTCATGGAACACCGCCATGAAGATGTGGTCGATGCGAGACACCATGGTTGCCGGCGGTGACAGTGGCAAACAGATCTGGATCACCGAATTCGGCGCACCGACCGGGACCAACCCCAACAGCGTCAGCGAGCAGGTGCAATCGGACAGCATCGGGATCGTTCTCGACGCCGTCCTCGGCAACGATTGGCTCGGACCGGCTTACGTCTACAGTCTCCGAGACGCCGGGTCCGACACCGCCGACACCGAACAGAACTTCGGCTTGGTTCGTAGAGACTGGACCCCCAAGATCGCCTACGGTCGCGTCGATGCCTACGCCGCGGAGCATTCGGCACCGTAGATCGACCGATTCCGCTGCCGGTGTTCGTGGGCTATGGTTCGCCCATGAATTCGCAGCCGGGGGGCGCGGTCCCTGATCGTAAGGACATCACGTTCGACTCGAACGGCGTCGACTGTGCGGCGTGGCTGTACCTGCCCGACAGCACCGAGCCGGCCCCGGTGATCGTCATGGCGCACGGTCTCGGCGGAACCCGGGGAATGCGACTCGACGCCTACGCAGAACGATTTCGCGCCGAGGGCTACGCGTGCCTGGTGTTCGACTATCGGTACTTCGGAGACAGTGGCGGGCGACCGCGACAATTGCTCGATATCGAGTCCCAGTTGCAGGACTGGGCCGCAGCGATCGCGTGCGCCCGGGGTCGGCAGGACGTGGACGGTTCGCGAATCGTGTTGTGGGGCTCGTCGTTCGGCGGTGGCCACGTCATCGTCGCGGCAGCACGGGATCAGCGTGTCGCCGCGGTGGTCGCGCAGTGTCCGTTCACCGACGGCATCGCCTCCGGGCTCGCTTCGAACACATGGACCTCGGTCAAACTGTCCGTGCGGGCCGTGCGCGATCTGCTGGGATCGGTGATCGGGCGGCCGCCGGTGATGGTGGCGACCGCCGGACGACCGGGGACTACCGCATTGATGACGTCACCCGACAGTTACGACGGGTACCTCGCGCTCGCTCCGGACTCCGACGAGTCGTTCCACAATCGGGTTGCCGCCCGCTTCGCGCTGCAGATCGTGCGCCATCGGCCCGGACGTCGAGCGAAGGACGTCGGCTGCCCGATACTCTTCGTCGTCTGCAACACCGATTCGGTGGCACCGGCGAAGGCCACCCTGCGATACGCCCGGACAGCCCCGCTCGGGGAGATAAAAACCTACGACGCAGGCCATTTCGACATCTATCTCGGTGCTGACTTCGAGCAGGTGGTCGCAGACCAAATCGCCTTCCTCCTGCGCACTGTCCCGCCGCTGGTGGCTGCGGATCAGTAGACGTCGCGCACGTACCGCTTCTCCGCAGCGAGAGCCTTGACGTACGCCTCGGCACTGCTCGGGGCCAGTTTCCCGTGCTGTGCGACTACGCCTTTCAGGGCCGCATCCACGTCTTTGGCCATTCTCGACGCGTCGCCACAGACATAGAAGTGGGCACCTCGGTGAATCCAGTTCCAGAGCTCGCTGCCGTGTTCGCGCATGCGATCCTGCACGTAGACCTTGTCCTTCTGATCCCGGGAAAAGGCAACGTCGAGGCGGTCGAGCGACCCGTCGCTCAGCATCGCGGTGAGTTCGTCGCGGTAGTAGAAGTCGGTGTCCGCGTGCTGTTCGCCGAAGAAGAGCCAGTTCGGGCCGGTGTGCCCGAGCGCGCGCCGCTCGTGCAGGAACGCCCGGAACGGTGCAATGCCGGTGCCGGGACCGACCATGATCATCGGCGTGGCGGGATCCTCGGGCGGTTTGAAATGGGTCGATTTCTGTACGAATATCCCGATGTCATGATTGGCGGCATGGTCGGCCAGATACGTCGAGCACACCCCGCGTCGAGCGACACCGTGCACGTTGTATCGCACAGCCGAGACGGTCACCTGCACCTCCTCGGGATTCTCCTTCGGGCTCGAGGAGATGGAATACAGACGCGGCTGCAACGGCTTGAGAACGCCGAGCCAATCGTCCACCGACGCGCGAACCGGATGTGCGGCAAGTACATCGATCGATTGCCGTCCCCACATCCAGTCGGTGAGCGTGTGTCTGTTGTCCGGATGCAACATGGCCTCGAGGTCGTCGTCCGCGGTACGCCGGTGCACGAACTTCAACAGATCCGGTGTGGCACGGGCGATCTCGAGGTGCCGACCCAACGCCGTACGGAGCGGCATTTCACCGTGCTCGGCCAAGTCGACGACGGCGTCACCGTCGAGTCCGGTGGCACCGAGCCACTCTTGCACGTACTGGTCACTGTTGCGAGGCCAGACCCCGAGTGCGTCACCCACCTCGTATTCGAGGGTGCCCGCAGGAAGGTGGAATCCGAGTTGACGGACATCCTTGAGCGATCCGCGTGCGGTGAGCACTCGATTCCGAACGAGAGTGGTCACGAGGGGCGACTTCTTGCTGTAGCGCGGTCCTACGTCAGCGGCCGCAGGCCGACGTGCGGGTGCCCCAGGCTCGGCCGGCGCGGTGGCGGGATCGGACGTTGGCGAGTCACCTGCCAGCAGCGCGCTCACCGAGTCGAGCCACTCGGCGGCCTCGTTCTCGTAGTCGGGCTCGAGGTCGACCCTGCCGAGTAGTCGCCGCGCACCGAGTTGCTCGAGGCGTTCGTCGATCTTGCGGCCGTGCCCGCAGAAGTCTGCGTAACTCGAGTCGCCGAACGCCAGCACGGCGTAACGGATTCCGTCCAGTGCGGGTACCGAATCGGTTGTCAGGCTCTCCCAGAAGGTTGCGCCGTTGTCGGGTGCTTCGCCGTCCCCGGTGGTACTGCTGACGATCAACACGTCGGCCTCGGCCGGTAGTCGGTCTGCGGTGAACGAGTCCATGGAGTGTTCGGTGACGGCAGACCCAGCAGCTCGCAGATGAGAAACACTGGACTGGGCGAACTCCTCGGCAGTTCCCGTCTGCGAGGCCCACAGCAGGAGCAGTGGTCTGCCCGCTGCCGACGAGGTGTCCGCGGCGGGTGCATCGGTGCCCGGCGAGGGAGTGCGCGAGAACAGGCCTGCGAGAACACCGTCGAGCCACGCGTGCGTCTCGGGAGTCAGCGGGGTCCGTTCGGGCAGCGTGGGGGTTCCCGGCGCAGAACGGGCGGCGTCGGTCCGAAGTCCCTCCAGCAGGCCTGCCATGTAACTTTGTTCGATGATGGTGAACGGTTCTGCGGGTCGGCTCGGGCGGCCGACCAACACGGCGAGAGCGTCGACCGGATCGTGCACGTCCTCGGACGTATCGGGCGAATCCGATTGAGCAGCAGATACTTTCGTCAGCGACACGGCGCAGGCCTTGAATTCGGGTTGCTGCGAGTAGGGATCGACGGCGTCATTGGTCACCGCGTTGATCGCCAGGGATTCGCCGAACTCGTCGCTCCAGTGGAACGGCGCGAAGCAGCCTCCGGGTAACACTCGGTCGGTAACGACAACGGGCAGTGCTGCACGGCCTCGACGCGACGACAGTTCGACGGTATCGCCGTCGGACAGATCGAGCCGGCCCGCATCGGTCGGGTGTATTTCCACGAACGGGCCGGGGTTCAGTTTGTTCAGCTTCGCGACTTTGCCGGTCTTGGTCATGGTGTGCCACTGATGGGGGAGTCGCCCCGTGTTGAGCAGGAACGGATAGTCGTCGTCCGGCATTTCGGCCGGTGCCATGGCGGGTCGGGCGAGAAACTGCGCTCGACCGCTTGCGGTGGGGAACGACAGGGCAGGAATCGAGCCGTCCTCCGACACCCGCAGGGTTTGGCTGACTCCGTCGTTGAGGTACCGGATGGGGTGTCTGGTGGTAGTCGACTCGGGCGGGCACGGCCACTGAATCGAACCCTCGCGGAGCCCGTCGTAGGTGACGCCGCGAATGTCGTAACCGGTGGCGGGGTTCGAGAATCGCTTGATCTCCTCGAAGATCTCTTCGGCACTGGAGTACGTGAACGACTCGGAGTAGCCGAGGGCGCAGGCCATGTCGGCGATGATCTTCCAGTCGGGGAGTGCTCCGCCGGGTGCTTCGACAGCCGGCTGGAACAGCGTGAGGTTCCGCTCGGAGTTGACCATGACACCATGGGCCTCGGTCCACAGCGCAGCGGGCAGCATGACATCGGCGTATCGGTTGGTCTCGGTGTCGGCGAAGGCGTCTTGAGTGATCACCAGTTCGGCACGTTCGAGACCGTCGATCACGGTTGTTCGATTGGCGACGGACGCAACAGGATTGGTGCAGATTATCCAGCAAGCTTTGATGTCGCCCGCAGCCAACTTCGAGAACATCTCGATGGTTCCACCACCGACGTCGGTGCGCAGTGTTCCGGGCGGGATTTTCCAGGCCTGCTCGACGAACGCGCGGTCGGTGTCGTTGGTGACCGCCCGTTGGCCCGGCAGTCCGGGGCCCATGTATCCCATTTCCCGGCCACCCATCGCGTTCGGCTGACCGGTCAACGAGAAGGGGCCGCTGCCGGTCCGGCAGATAGCACCCGTTGCCAGGTGGAGATTGCACAGTGCGTTGGTGTTCCAGGTGCCGTGGGTGGACTGATTGAGTCCCATCGTCCAACAGCTCATCCAGTTCTCTGCAGTCCCGATCATCTCCGCTGCGGCACGCAGATCTTCCACGGCGAGACCGGTTGCAGCGCAGACCTTCTCGGGGGTGTAGTCGCGAAGAAACTCCGGCATCGCGTCCCAGCCGTCGGTGAACTGGGCGATGAAGTCAGGGTCTGTGTTTCCGCTGTCGACGATCAGAGCCAGCAGGCCGTTGAGCAGCGCCAGATCGGATCCCGGTTCGAGCATGAGGTGCAGGTGCGCCTTGTCGGCGGTGGCGGTGCGCCGCGGATCGACCACGATCAGTTTCGCACCGGCCTTGACCCGGTCCATCATTCGCAGAAACAGGATGGGGTGGCAGTCGGCCATGTTGGAGCCGATGACGAGGAACACGTCGGCGTTGTCGAAGTCTTCGTACGACCCCGGCGGACCGTCGGCTCCGAGTGACTGCTTGTAGCCGGTCCCCGCGCTGGCCATGCACAATCGTGAGTTGGATTCGATCTGATTGGTACCGATGAACCCTTTGGCCAGTTTGTTCGACAGGTACTGAGCCTCGATCGACATCTGCCCCGATACGTACAGCGCAACGGAATCGGGTCCGTGTTCGTCGAGGATCGTGCGGAGCCTGCGGGCAGTATCGGTGATGGCCACCGAGGTGTCCGTACTCTCCGGCCGGTCACCGCGCCGGTGGCGAATCCGAGCCTTGTCGAGGCGGCCCGGCGCGGCAAGCATGTCTGCGGTGGTGCTTCCCTTGGTGCACAGTCGGCCGAAGTTCGCCGGGTGGGTCTTGTCGCCGACCGACTTGGTGACCGTGGGCCCGATCGGCAGCGTCGACCGGGAGCTCGACTGGGACTTCGCCGCCGACGGCCCACCGACCTCGAGCACCATGCCGCATCCCACACCGCAGTATGCGCAGAGTGTCTTCACCGTGGTGACCATGGCTTCCACAGTGCCCGGTGCAGTGTGCACGGCCATTACACATCGGTTAGCCGGATATGACGTTGTCCTCACCGGGCGTCGAACGAGGCGGTGATGTGCGTTCGCGGCACCGCCCTGTGTGGCAGGGAGGTAACACCAACTTTCTGCAGTGCGATTGGTACTCGAACGTTATTCGTCGAACGGGCTGTCGAGTGGAATGTGTGGATTCTGCGCTGGCAGAATCGTCCGGGTCGGGCTCGAAGTGGGAAGTGGTGTGTTCATGAGGGTGTCTCGAGGATTCGTTCTCGCCGCGGTGGGAGTTGTCGCCTCGGTGGCAGTGCTGTCCGGGTGCAGCTCGCAGACGGACATCTCCGAACCCTCCGTTCCGATCGATTCCAACCCGATGACCGAACTGATGAAACCGAAGCTGACCGCGAGCGTGCTCGACGGAGCAGTCGGATTCTCACCGGCGGACCCGGTGACCGTCTCGGTTGCGGACGGCAAGTTGTCCTCGGTCACCATGCTCAACCCCGACGGCGAGCCGGTATCGGGAGCCATTGCTCCGGACGGGCTGTCGTGGACCAACACCGAACCCCTCGGCTACAACCGCGAGTATCGAGTGCAGGCCGATGCGTACGGACTCGGAGGATCGTCGAGCACGGTGTCGAGCTTCACCACCAGCCAGCCGGGCAATTTCACCAAGCCCTACGTTCTGCCGAACCCGGGCGACGTGGTGGGTATCGGGCAGCCTGTCGCGGTCCAGTTCGACGAGGCGATCACCGACAAGCTTGCTGCCCAGAATGCGATCACGGTCACCACGACGCCGGCCACGGAAGGTGCGTTCTACTGGGTGAACAACAAAGAGGTTCGCTGGCGACCGCAGAACTACTGGGCACCGGGCACCAAGGTCGACGTGGCCGTCAACGTGTACGGGCGTGATCTCGGTGACGACATCTACGGCCAGGAGAATGCGACGACGTCGTTCACGATCGGCGACGCGGTCATTGCCACTGCGGACGACAACACCAAGCAGGTGACGTTCAACGTCAACGGCCAGGACGTCATCACGATGCCGACGTCGATGGGCAAGGACTCCACCCCGACGGACAACGGCGTCTACATCATCGGTGATCGATTCGAGCATCTCGTCATGGATTCGTCGACCTACGGTGTGCCGGTCAACTCGTCCACCGGGTACCGCACTCCGGTCGACTGGGCGACGCGTATGTCGTACAGCGGCATCTTCTTCCATTCCGCACCGTGGTCGGTGGGGCAGCAGGGCTACTCCAACGCCTCGCACGGGTGTCTGAACCTCAGTCCGACCAACGCCAAGTGGGTCTACGACAACACCAAGCGCGGTGACATCGTCGTGGTCGAGAACACCGTCGGTGGAACGTTGTCGGGCACCGATGGTCTCGGCGACTGGAACATTCCCTGGGACGAGTGGAAAGCGGGCAACGCCACCACTGTCTGATCGGTGTCGATCAGCTTCGATCGCGGGTTTGGTAGAGCGAAGGATCTATCCCGAGTGTCTTCAGGTACGCGACCGGTTCGATGCTCGAGCCGTTGTTGCGGACCTCGAAGTGCAGATGCGGTCCCGTCGAATTGCCGGTGCTGCCGACCGCCCCGAGGACATCTCCCGGTGCCACCTCGTCACCGACGGACACAGCGAGGCTGGACTGATGGCCGTAGTAGGTCTCGGTGTTTCCGCTCTTGACCCGAACGAGCTTGCCGTAGCCGTCGCCCGCGTCTCCGGCCTGAACGACGGTTCCGCCGGTCACCGCATGGATCGGGGTTCCGCTGTCGGCAGCCAGGTCCACACCCTGGTGGTACTGCGCGCCGTTGCCGGTCGGGTTGTTGCGTCCGCCGTAACCCGAAGTGATGCGATATTTGCCTGCGTCGATCGGGAGCACGGCACCGCCGAGCCCCACCGTGGGCGGCGCACTCGGAAGTTCGATCTCGGGTACATCCGCGGGAGTTGCGGTATCCGGCACCGACAGCACGTCGCCGTCGAGAACGATCGCCGCGACCTGGTTGATGAGCACACCGGTGGCGTCGAGCACCGCGGCGAGTATTGCGGCCCGCTGCTGCGCATCGGGCTGGGGGATCGGGATCTGAGGCAATTCGATCGTGGGTTGAGCGGTGGCCACCGCTGGGCTGAGCAAGCCGGTTGTGCCGATGCACAGTGCTGCCGACAAGATCGAACCCGCTATGACTCTGTGCATTCTGCGACCCACGAAAAAGCCTCCTCGTCTCTGCCCGCCGGGCACCCGTCGGATGGGTGCGAGCTGGGCGTCGAGCATGTTCGGTGACGCTTCGGGGCACGCTGAACTCACGTAGCAGAAAACACATGAATCACGTTGGTACTTTTCTTCCCCAAAAGTGCCATTGGTAACCGTACGTCACAGAAACCCCATAAGAAACTCGAAAAGTGAATTACAACAACGTAATTCGAGGTCAGGGTGGGTACGCACCGTCCGCTCGAACACCCTGGCGAAGGGTGGAGTGAATGCACGAAAAAGGCCGGTCTCGCGAGGAGACCGGCCTTCTTCGTGTGGGGTGAGCGACGGGACTCGAACCCGCGACATCCAGGATCACAACCTGGTGCTCTACCAGCTGAACTACGCCCACCATTGCACGCGTCCGCAGAACCTTTTCGGGCTCTGCATCAGCAGCGTCGACAATACTAGCGGGTTGAATCCGAGGTTGCTAATCCGCCCCCGATTGCGTGTCGAGTTCGGCAACAACTGCTGCGATGTCGCTGGTAGAGGGCCCCGGCGCAGCCACGAAGGCCGTCCGGCGGTAGTACTGCAACTCTTTGATCGACTCCTTGATGTCCGCGAGGGCGCGGTGCGCAAGGCCCTTGGCCGGCTGCCCGTAGTAGATCCGTGGGTACCACCGTCGAGAAAGTTCCTTGATCGAGCTGACGTCGATCATTCGGTAGTGGAGGTAGGTGTCGAGCGCGGTCATGTCGCGAGAGATGAATCCACGATCGGTCCCGATCGAGTTTCCCGCGAGCGGAACCGTTCCGGCCACCGGGACGTGCTCCTTGATGTACGCGAGCACGCGCTGCTCGGCTTCCTCCAGGCTCACCGTCGACGCGCGCACCTCGTCGGTCAAGCCCGACTTGGCATGCATGTCGGTGACGACGGCCGGCATGTTCGCCAACGCATCGTCGTCGGCGTGGATGACGATGTCGACACCCTCCCCGAGGATGTTGAGCTCACTGTCGGTCACCAACGCCGCGATTTCGATCAGCTTGTCCTTGCTCAGGTCCAAGCCGGTCATTTCACAGTCGATCCACACGAGTTTGTCCTGCACTCGCTCCACAGTAGTGCGCGCACCACAGCCACTAGGGTTTGCGGTGGCGATCGACCCCGTTCACTTCAGCGCACGTTCACGAAAGGATGCGGACATGACAGGCGACCCGACGCAGCCGGCACCCACGCTCAGCCCTGCCGAGAAGGCGAAGGCGGCCAAAGCGGCGGCCGTGGAAGCCGCACGGGTGGCTGCCGAAGCTTTGGCAGCGGCCGACGCCGCCGAGGCGGAGGCGCGTGCCGCAGAGCAAGGGTCGGCACCGGCGGTGCAGGGTAAAGCAAGCGAGATTGCCGCCGGATACACATCGGCAGGTGCGGCATTGGAACTGGGAACCGTCGTTCTGGACGGTGTCACCGACCCCGCTGCCCGCATTCGTATTCCGTTGGCCACGTTGAACAGGCACGGTCTCGTTGCCGGGGCCACCGGAACCGGCAAGACCAAGACGCTTCAGGGGATAGCCGAACAGCTTTCTGCCGCAGGGGTTCCCGTCGTCATGGCCGACGTCAAAGGAGATCTCTCGGGCTTGTCCGCGCCGGGCGAAGACAACGACAAGATCCGCAGCCGCGCTGCGGACACCGGCCTGACGGACTGGGCTCCCGCCGGACACCCGGTGGAATTTCTCTCGCTCGGCACCGAGGGGATCGGGGTGCCGGTGCGGGCCACGATCACCGCGTTCGGACCGATTTTGCTCAGCAAAGTGTTGGGGCTCAACAACACTCAAGAGTCGACCCTGGGGCTGATCTTCCACTGGGCCGATTCCCAGGGACTTGCCTTGCTCGATCTCAAGGACCTGCGGTCGGTGATCATGCATCTGACGAGTGACGAAGGCAAGGCCGACCTGAAAGGCATCGGCGGTGTGTCGTCGGCGACCGCCGGAGTCATCCTGCGCGCCTTGGCCAATCTCGAGGCCGACGGCGGCGACACCTTCTTCGGCGAACCGGAACTCGAGACCGAGGACCTGCTCCGCGTCGGACCCGACGGACGAGGCGTCATCACTCTGTTCGAGCTCGGTGCTCAGGCGTCACGCCCGGTGATGTTCTCCACCTTCCTGATGTGGGTACTGGCCGATTTGTTCCAGACGTTGCCCGAGGTCGGTGACGTCGACAAGCCCAAGCTCGTGTTCATCTTCGACGAGGCGCATCTGCTCTTCGCCGACGCGTCGAAAGCCTTTCTGCAGCAGGTGGAACAGACCGTCAAGCTCATTCGCTCGAAGGGCGTCGGCGTCTTCTTCTGCACGCAGCTGCCCACCGACGTCCCCAACGACGTTCTCTCCCAACTGGGTGCGCGAATCCAGCATGCTCTGCGCGCCTTCACTCCCGACGACCAGAAAGCACTGAACAAGACGGTGCGCACCTACCCCAAGACCGACGCGTACGACCTCGAGAAGGCACTGACGTCGTTGGGAACCGGCGAGGCGATCGTGACGGTGCTCTCTGAGAAGGGGGCTCCGACGCCCGTGGCGTGGACGAAGATTCGTCCGCCCCGGTCCCTGATGGACACCATCGGCAACGACGCCATCGCGGCCGCCGCGTCGTCGAGCACCCTCTCCGCCAAGTACCGCGAGACAATCGATCGCGAGTCCGCCTACGAGCGGATGAACGCTCGCGTGGCCGACGTGCCCGCTCCGGCAGAGAAGTTCGATATCCCACCGCTGCCCGCCGATCTGCCGGATCTACCCCCGAGCGAGCCGGACGGGCCGTCGGCCGCGGAGCGCATCATGGGCAACCCAGCGGTCAAGAGCTTCCTTCGATCGGCTGCCTCGGCCGCCGGGCGGGAAATCTCGCGCAGCATCTTCGGAACCGGACGGCGTCGGCGGCGCTGAGCCTGCTCAGTCGGGAGTGGAGCCCGCAGAACGACCAGGATTCGGGTACTAGTTGCCCAGCTTCTTGTAGAAGCTGCCGATGATCGGTGCCGAAATGCTGCGCGGGCTGTACTGCCCGGCGACCGACATGCCCTTGCTCAGCAGACCCGGCACAACGCGCATCTTGTTCTTCGCCAGGCCGTCCAGTGACAGCTTCGCGGTGTAGGCGCTGTCGATCCACAGGAAGTCCGGGACCATCTTGTCGACGATCGACGCATCGGCCGGGTCGGGTGTCTCGGTGCGGACCGGGCCTGGAGCGAGCAGGGTGACGTTGACGCCGGTGCCCGCGAGCTCACCGCGCAGCGACTCCGAGAACGTGTTGACGAAGGCCTTCGTCGCGGCGTAGGTCGCGTTGTTGGGGATGGCCATGTTGCCCGCCGCAGAACCGGTGATGAGGATGCCGCCTGCTCCGCGACCGATCATGCCGGGCATGACCGCCAACGTGAGGTCGTGTACGGCAACGGCGTTGAGCTCCACCTGATCACGCTCGTACGCGGGATCGAGCCCGGCCACCGGTCCGAACGTCGCGATGCCTGCGTTGTTGCACAGGATCGAGATCTCACGCTCGGAGAGCTCGGTGACCAGCTCCTGGCGCTGCTCGCGGTTGGACAGATCCGACGCCCGCACCTCGACGGTGACGCCGTGCTCGGCGGTGAGCTTCGCGGCCAGCGCCTCGAGCAGTTCGCCGCGTCGGGCCACGACGATCAGCGAGTGACCACGGGTGGCGAGTTCGGTGGCCAGGGCTTCACCGATACCGGAGGAGGCTCCGGTGACGACGGCGCGGGCATCGGGGCTGGGCTTGGGCAGGCTCACGGTGAGACAGGCTAGCGGACAGATCAGATCGTGGCCGCGAGCCGGGTGCCCTGCTCTATCGCCCGTTTGGCGTCCAACTCTGCCGCCACGTCCGCACCGCCGATGATGTGCGTGGTGGTACCCGCTGCCTTCAGCTCGTCGACCAGATCCCGGACCGACTCCTGGCCCGCGCAGATCACGATGGTGTCGACCTCGAGCAAGCGTGGGCGTTCGTGCTTCTCGCCGAACGAGATGTGCAGGCCCGCATCGTCGATCTTCTCGTAGTTCACCCCCGAAAGCTGATGCACGCCTTTGGCTTTCAATGCTGCGCGGTGGACCCACCCGGTGGTCTTCGCGAGACCGGCCCCGATACGTCCCGGCTTGCGTTGCAGAAGGTAGACCTCCCGAGGAGATGCGGCCGGCACCGGGGTGGTCAACGCGCCCGGCGCGGCCTCGGGCTCGGTGACTCCCCACTCCTGCTTCCATTCCTTCAGGTCCAGCGTGGGGGAGGCGTCGGTGGTGAGGAACTCGGAGATGTCGATGCCGATACCGCCGGCACCGATGACCGCGACCCGATCGCCGACGGCCCTACCGTCGCGCACCAGTTCCGCGTACGAGAGCACGGACGGGTGATCGATACCTGGGATCTGCGGCATCCGGGGAGTGACACCGGTGGCCAGGACCACCTCGTCGAATTCGCCCGCGGCGAGTTCTGCGGCGGTAACCCGAGTATCGAGGTGTACCGCAACATCCGCGTCGCGCAGAGCGGTGGAGAAGTAGCGAATGGTCTCGGCGAACTCTTCCTTGCCGGGAATCAGACGGGCGATACCGAATTGGCCGCCGATCTCGCCCCTGGCCTCGAACAGGCTGACGGCGTGTCCGCGTTGCGCAAGGGTGAGCGCCGCAGACAGTCCGGCGGGCCCGGCCCCGACGACCGCCACCTTCTTGGTCTTCTTCGTCGGCAACAACTGCAGGTCGATCTCGCGACCGGCGCGAGGGTTGACCAGGCACGAGACCTTCTTGTGTACGAAGGCGTGGTCGAGGCAGGCCTGATTGCAGGCGATGCAGGTGTTGATTCGATCCGCGGAATCGGAAGCAGCCTTCTCGACCCAGAACGGATCGGCGAGCATCGGCCTGGCCATGGCGATCAGCTGCGCGTCGCCGCGGGCGAGGATGTTCTCGGCGATCTCGGGCATGTTGATGCGGTTGGACGCGGCGACGGGGATGCTCACGTATTTTTCGAGCTTGCCGGTGATGTCGGCGAATGCTGCTCGCGGAACCGAGGTGACGATGGTCGGCACCCGCGATTCGTGCCAGCCGATGTCGGTGTTGATGATGTTCGCGCCTGCGGCCTCCACGTCCTCGGCGAGGGCGACGATGTCGTTCCAGCTCTGGCCCTCCTCGACGAGGTCGGCCATCGACAGCCGGAACACGATGAGAAAGTCGGATCCGACGGCGCCACGGATCTGCCGCACGATCCCGACTGCCATTCTGCGACGGTTCTCCGCGGAACCACCCCATTCGTCGCGTCGCTTGTTGGTGCGCTCGGAGAGGAACTGGTTGATGAAGTAGCCTTCGCCGCCCATGATTTCGACGCCGTCGTAGCCGGCGCTCTGTGCGAGTCGGGCGCACCGCACGAAGTTTCTGATCTGCCAGCGAACGCCCCTCGAGGTCAATCGCCTGGGCCGAAAAGGATTGATGGGAGCCTTGATCGACGATGCCGACACACTCAGCGGCTGGTAGGAATAGCGTCCGGCATGGAGGATCTGGAGCGCGATCTTGCCGCCTTCGCGGTGCACGGCAGTGGTGATCCTGCGGTGCCGACGGGCCTCGATGCGGTTGGTCAGCTTGGCCCCGAACGGCAACAGCCACCCGGTGCGATTGGGGGCGTAACCCCCGGTGATGATGAGTGCGACTCCGCCGCGGGCACGCTCGGCGAAGTAGGCCGCCAGGCGGCCGGTGTCGCGGGCGCGATCTTCGAGGCCGGTGTGAATCGATCCCATGATCACGCGGTTCTTCAGCGTGGTTGCGCCGACGTCCAACGGCGACAACAGAATCGGGTACGGACCAGTGGTCTGCTCGGTCTTCACAGTTTCTCCAATACCTCGGTGCACCATTCGGTGAATCCTTCTTCGACACGAATCCCGCCGCGGAGCACCAGGTATTGATGCAGCGCGGTACCGGTCAGGGCAGCGGGGGCCGGAAAGTCCTGCTTCTCGATCAGTCGATACACGTCGAGACGGGTGGCATGTACGTCGCGGTGGCGGGCGACTTCGACTTTCAACGCTTCGATGTCACCGTTGGCCGCTCCGCGAATCTTCACGGCGAGTTCGTCGCGAAGCTGCGAAGGATCGGTCGGTGCGGCGATCCACCGATCGAGCTCGGCTCGGCCCGCAGCGCTGACCGAATAGACCTTCTTGTCGGGTCGGCCGTCCTGCGCGACTGCCTCACCGGTGATCCAGCCCGCTCCATCCATCCGCGTCAGAGTGCGGTAGATCTGCTGGTGAGTTGCACTCCAGAAGAAGCCGATGGACTTGTCGAACCGTCGGGCGAGCTCGTACCCCGAGCCGCTCAGCTCGGTGAGGGAGACCAGAATCGCGTGTTCCAAAGCCACACCCGAGAGTATGTATGCAACGTGGTGACTATGCAACTAGGTGCACCCAAACATGGGCCCGTCGCGGGCTAGTGTTGGCAACCATGGGAACCCAGCCGGAGGCCGCTGTCGTCGGAGTCGCCACAACGCGTAAGCAGGTCACCGCCTGGGGGTTCTGGGACTGGGGATCGGCCGCGTTCAATGCCGTCGTTCTCACGTTCGTGTTCTCGGTGTATCTCACCGATGCCGTCGGTGACGACCTACCCGGATCCATCTCGGCGACCACGTGGTTCAGCTGGTCCATCGCGCTGTCGAGCGTCGTCATCGCACTGCTGGCACCGGTGTGCGGGCAGTGCTTCGACGCCCGAGGCAAGAGAAAATGGCTGCTGGGGCTATTGACCGCATTGACGGTCGTGGCCATGGCCGGCTTGTTCTTCGTACAGGACGACTACCGCTATCTGTGGCTCGGGCTGCTGCTGCTCGGTCTCGGATCCATCATGTTCGAGCTGGCCAGTATTCCGTACAACTCGATGCTGCGGCAGGTCTCCACCCCGGCCAATATCGGACGCGTGTCCGGATTCGGTTGGGCGATGGGCTATTTCGGTGGAATCGTCCTACTGCTTCTGTGCTACCTCGGTTTCATCGTCGGGGACGGCGACACTCGGGGCCTGCTGGGGCTGAGCACCGACGGAGGGCTCAACATCAGGCTCGTCGCCGTGCTGGCGGCCGTCTGGTTCGCGGTCTCGGCCATCCCGGTGATGTTCGCAGTTCCCGAAGTACCCAGGGCCATCGCCGATCCCGAGGCGGCACAGGCCGGCTTCGCGGAGTCCTATCGCGTTCTCTTTCGCGATGTGCGCGAGTTGTGGAGCGCAGACCGGCGTGCCGTCTACTACCTGATCGCCAGCGCACTGTTCCGGGACGGGCTGGCGGGCGTGTTCACTTTCGGAGCCGTTCTCGCCGTCAGCGTCTACGGCATCGGCGCGGCGGACGTACTTCTGTTCGGCGTCGCCGCCAATGTCATCGCGGGCCTCGGTGCCATCGTCGCCGGGCGGTTCGACGACAGAATCGGACCCAAGAAGGTCATCGTCTTCTCGCTCACGTCCATGATCGCGGCCGGAACTATTCTGCTGTTCGTGTCGGGACCGACGATGTTCTGGATCTTCGGGCTGATCCTGTGCCTGTTCGTGGGGCCCGCGCAATCGTCTGCGCGTACCTTCCTGGCCCGACTGGCACCGCCCGGGCGCGAGGGTCAGTTCTTCGGACTGTTCGCGACGACGGGTCGGGCCGCGTCGTTCCTCGCGCCCTCGCTGTTCGGGCTGTTCGTGTGGATGTTCGACGCCGACCGCGCGGGTATCGCCGGGCTGATCATCGTTCTCGCCGCCGGGCTGCTGGCACTGCTCAAAGTTCGCGCCCCGGAACAGGTTTAGGCCGACCCGATACGATCCAAGATCTCGGCTGCGAGTCTGTCGGGGGCTTCCTCGGGGATCCAATGGGAGATGCCGTCGAGTTCGACGAATCGGTACGGCGCATCGACGAACTCGCCACAGCGCTCCGCGCCGGCTCGACCGATGGCGGTGTCGCCGTTGCTCCACACGTAGGTGGTCGGCACCGTCACCGCAGGTAGGTTCGCGAACTCCCTCGTCATCGCGGCATACCAACTCGACGCAGCCGTCAGTGCTCCCGGCACCGTCAGATGGCGAACGTATTCGTCGTCGAGGCTCTCGGCTCCGAACATCGCGCGGAGCCGTTGCGCGTCGTTCTCGGTCAGTACTCGTTCGGCCTTCTCGGGTTCGCGAAGCAATCCGAAGTACTGCGACCGCTGTTGCTGGTCCGGGTCCTCGCGAATGGCCCAGTTGAACGCCGCGGAATGCGGAACGGATGCGGCAGTGAGGCTTCGGACGCGGTCGGGATGTTCGGCAGCGACATGCCAGGCAACCACAGCGCCCCAGTCGTGCCCCACCAGGTGCGCCGAGTTCAGGTCGAAGGCGTCGAGCAGACCGAGGACGTCCTCGGTGAGACGCTCGATGCGGTAGTGCTCGACGCCGATCGGGCGGGCACCGGGGGAGTAGCCCCGCTGGTTGGGGGCCAGGACGCGGCAGCCCGCGGCCGTCAATTCGGGGGTCACCCGCGACCACGACGCGTTGGTCTGTGGAAAGCCGTGCAGCGCAACGACGGGTACGCCGTTGACAGGGCCTGCCTGCGCCAGCTCGAACGTGTACTCGCCGATGTGTACCTCGGTGGTCATGATGCTCCTTCGCGGCTCGCGCTCGTGCCCGAGGGTCAGGCCCGTCGCGGTTCCCATTTGCTCATCCCCAGCATGATCATCCGGATCTGCTTCTCGGTGCGTTCGATGAGGTCTTTCTCGTTCTGACTACCCGGCCGGTCGATCTCCAACAGACCGACCACCGCCGTCAGCATCGTCGAGACCAGGAGGTCGGCCGTCATCTCGAGATCGGAGACGTCCCATCGTTCGAGACCGGGCATGCGAGAGAGGTCGATGGTCAGCTCGCTGACGAACAGCCGGAGCTCGGTGGCGAACGCGCGACGTACCTCGGTGACTCCGCCGTAGCGCTCGCGACTGAGGAAGCGGAACTGATCCTCGTGGCTGCGGACCTGACGAACCAGGATGCCGAAGGATTCGGTGGCCGTCTTGGTACTCGGGTTGCGTCTGGCGTCGCGCAGCATCTGGCGCAGCATGCGCATGCTGTCCTCGACCAACGCGACCCCGAGGTCTTCCATGGACGCGAAGTGTCGATAGAACGCGGTGGGGACGATGCCGGCGGACCGCGCGACCTCACGCAGGCTCACGCTCGCGAACGACCGTTCGCGAAGCAGATCGAGTGTGCCGTCGATCAAGGCCTGCCGCGTGCGCTCCTTGCGCTCCGCGCGGGTACCCGGTTCTGTCACGGCGTCCAGTTTATGGGCGGGCACTCTGTGATCTCCCCTCCGGTTGCTTCCGCGGTCCCCGTGAACTTCACATGAGGTCTGTAATGGCGGTCACATAAACGTTGACAGGTACCGGTGTCGCTCTGTCACACTCATGTTAGTGCACAATCGTTCACTGAATGGGTCGTAGGGTTCGATCCGGTTAGGGAGGATGGAATGACGCTTCAAGAACGTCCGACGCGACCCACGGGTTCGCGCAAGTTCTCGCTTCTTTCCCTGTTCGAGGCCATGGCCACGCCCCACGCGCTCGATCGGTACCTGGAGCTGGTCGACCCCATGACGACCGTTCGTGATCTGCGCGGTGAAGTGACCGAGATACACCGGTCCACCGAAGATTCGCTGACGCTGACCATCCGCCCCACCCGACAGTGGAAAGGCTTTCAGGCCGGCCAGTTCGTTCAGGTCGGGGTGGTCATCGACGGCGTACGTCAGACTCGCTGCTACTCGCCGGCCTGTTCGCAGTACCGCAAGGACGGCCGAATCGAGCTGACGATCAAGGCGCACCCCGAGGGGCTGGTCTCGCAGTATCTGCACAAGAACGCGCACGTCGGCCTCGTCGTCAGCCTGTCGCAGGCGGACGGCACGTTCAAGCTTCCCCAGCCACGCCCGGCGCGCACGCTGCTGATCAGCGGCGGCAGCGGCATCACGCCCGTGCTGTCCATGCTCAGGTCGCTGCTGGACGAGGGGTACAGCAGCGACCTGACCTTCCTGCACTACGCGTACACCGAGAACGACGTCGCGTACAAGCAGGAGCTCGAGAAGATCGCCGCCGAGCACGACAATGTGAACCTCGTCTTCGCATACACCGAGCAGACGACCGGCGGGGACCTGCACGGGTTCTTCGGCAAAGAGCATCTCGACGCCGTGGCGCCGTGGTTCGCAGACGCGGACACCTTCCTGTGCGGTCCACCCGGGCTGATGAAGGGCGTGACGTCGTTCTTCGACGACGCAGGGCTCGGCGACCGACTGCACCTCGAGGAATTCACACCGTCCTTCGCCACCGTGAGCGACGACGTCACGGGAACCACCACGTTCTCCGGAAGTGACGTCGCCGCCGAGAACGACGGTGCAACGTTGCTCGAACAAGCCGAGGGAGCCGGTCTGTCGCCGGCCAACGGGTGCCGAATGGGCATCTGCTTCACCTGCACCTCGGTGAAGAAGTCCGGCTGCACCAAGAACATCAAGACCGGTGAGACCGACACCGAATCCGACAAGAAGATCCAGCTCTGTGTGTCCGTTGCCGTCGGCGACGTCGACATCGACATCTAGTCCCGGAGCTCCCGCCCACCACCCGATCGAATTGGAGATCAGCAGATGCTCGGAACGATTCTCTCGATCCTGCCCACCGCCGTCATTCCCTTCCGACGCAACGAAACGCTGCCCGACGAGCCGACCGTACTGACGTACGAACAGGTCGAAGAGCTCGGCCGCGAACTCGACGACCTGCGGGCCCGCACCGTCGCCAAACTGGGCGACGAGGACCGCGAATACATCTACAAGATCATCAAGGCGCAGCGCGGGCTCGAGATCACCGGACGCGCACTGATGTACCTGCCTTTCGTCCCGCCGGCATGGCTCGCCGGTGTCGGCGCACTCGGCGTCGCGAAGATCCTCGACAACATGGAGATCGGCCACAACGTCATGCACGGCCAGTACGACTGGATGCGTGAGCCGGGTCTGAACTCCGAGGTGTTCGAGTGGGACACCGTCTGCCCGGCAGACCAGTGGAAGCACTCGCACAACTACATGCACCACACGTTCACCAACATCGTCGGCATGGACCGCGACATCGGGTACGGAATCCTGCGCATGGATCAGGACCAGAAGTGGAACCCGTACTACCTGGGCAACCCCGTCTACGCATTCCTGCTCATGACGTTCTTCGAGTGGGGCGTCATGCTGCACGACCTCGAGACCGAGAACATCGTCGCCGGCAAGAGGAAGTGGCACGACGTCAAGCCGTTGCTGCAGGGAATGTGGCGCAAGGCGGGCAAGCAGGCTCTCAAGGATTACGTCATCTTTCCCGCTCTGACCGGGCCGTTCTTCGCCTCGACCGTGGTCGGCAACGTTGCTGCGAACCTGATCCGCAACGTGTGGACGTACTCGATAATCTTCTGCGGCCACTTCCCGACGGGGGTGCAGACCTTCAGTCAGGAAGAGACCGCCGACGAGAGCCGGGGCGAATGGTACGTCCGTCAGATGCTCGGATCGGCCAACATCGAGGGTTCGCCGCTGTTCCACATCATGTCCGGCAACCTCTCGCACCAGATCGAGCACCACCTCTTCCCGGATCTTCCCGCGCACCGCTACCCGCAGATCGCACCCGAGGTCAAGGCTCTGTGCCAGAAGTACGACCTGCCGTACAACACCGGCGGCTTCTTCCACCAGATCGGCACCGTGTGGGGCAAGATCTTCAAGCTCGCTCTGCCCAACTCGCTCACCGGATCGGCTGCCCCGGCCAGTGTTATCGTCGAGCGTAAGAAGACCGACGCAGCGTGACGACTTCGAAGGGGGCGGTCCTGGTGGTGGGAAGGTTCGAGCGCAACAAGGACACCGTGCAGGATTTCACCGAGTCTGCGGCGACACACGTCGGCAGAATCGTGGTGATCATCGCCGGAGCGGTCCGTGACGTCACTCGCGAGATCGGTGATCTGATCACCGATGGAATCGAAATGCGTGAGGCCGCGAAGAAGGCCGAGCGTGATGCGCCGCTGGGCACCGTGATCAACGGGGAGTTCGAGACCCGCGACCGGCACTGACTCACCGCACGATCGACGAAGCCGCCCGAGCATTGCTCGGGCGGCTTTCTCGTGTCGGGCGTGGATGGCTAGCGGCGGCGCAGTCTCCACAGTGACGTGGTCTCGCGCGACCGAGCTTCGTGCAGAACATCGGAGGCGTCGGTCGCTCGAGAATGCGATGGCACGGTGTCCATCCGGTCGACGACGGTCAGGCCGGCCTTGTCGATCGACGCGAGAAGGTCTGTGCGCGTGACCAATCCGAGCAACTCGGCGAGGTCGGACAACACCAACCAGGCCTCGCCGTCGGGCGTCAGATGCCCGCCGAGGCGGCTGAGGAACGATTTGAGCATGCGAGAACCGGGATCGTAGACGGCATGCTCGATCCCCGACGTCGGCTTGGTGGGGATCCACGGCGGGTTGCAGACGATCAATCCCGCGCGGCCGCTCGGGAAGATGTCGGTCTGCACCACCTCGACCCGATCGCTGTACCCGAGTGCGTCGAGATTGGCGCGGGCGCACGCGACCGATCGGGGGTCCTTGTCGGTCGCCACCACCGCAGGTACGCCCCGGCGCGCGAGTACCGCAGCCAGCACACCCGAGCCCGTCCCGATGTCGAAAGCCCGGTCCGTGGCAGGTAGCGGTGCGTCGGCGACGAGCTGGATGTACTCACCGCGGACAGGCGAGAACACTCCGTAGTGGGGATGAACGGACGCGTCCAGCGCCGGCACGAACACTCCCTTGCGGCGCCACTCGTGTGCGCCGATGATCCCGAGCAGTTCCCGTAGTGACAGGACGCAGGCCGAGGCATCGGGACCCAGTGCTTCCGCTACGGCCGATCGCACCTCCGGCGCTCGGCCGAGATCGAGCCGTAGGTCCGAATCGAGTTGCACCAGAAGCATTCCCAATACCCGTGCGCGCCGCGCCTGGTACTGACGATGCAGGTGGAACCGCTCGGCGGGCGACGCGTTCTCGGGCTGTGTGGCCGGTGGTACCCGCCGCGTCATGGCCGACAGGAGCTGGCGAGCGTTGTTGTAATCGCCACGCCACAGCAGAGACTCGCCGATCGTCGCCAGCTTGTAGGCCACGTCCGCCGTCGTCGCGTCGTCGACGATCCGCACCACCCGTGGTGGCGGCGCACCGTTCTCCGACTGCCATCGCGCGGACCGTTCGATGCCGTCCTCGACCCACGTGACGCTCATGCTGCAGTGTGCGGGTACTCCGCACTGCGATGTTGGAAGGCAAGGATATTGGGGTTGACGATGACACCCTCCCTGATTTCGATGGAACGCTCGATGGTGACGTCCTCGCTCCACGCTGCGGGCCCGTCGAGAACCACGCGAAGGTAAGGCAGCAACGATTCGCTGATCTCCCACGTCGCCGAATTCCACAGATAGGACGGGCTGTGGTCGACGGCGTAGTAGTGCACGTTGTCACCGACGGTGAACATCGGGTCGGCGAACGACGTGGGCCGAGCCCATTCGAATCCCATTCCCTCGTCACACGAGACGTCCACGACCAGGGTGCCCGGAGTCAATGTGGGCAGGTCCTCGTTCGTCAGGAACGTCAGTGGTGAGTTCGTATCCTGCAGTACGCAATTGACGATCACATCGTGGTCGGACAGAAACTGCGAGAGTGGGATTCGACCGTCGGGAGTCAGAGCTCGGCTCTGGCGGGGATCGGCGTCGTCGAGATCGAAATTGACGATGTTGGCCGAGTGGATCGGCGAACCCACCGCCGTGACCCCACGCTGAGTGAGGACATCGACGTCGTGAATCCCGTGTGCACTGAGCGCGGTGACCGCGCCGCGAGCCGTGGCTCCGAAACCGATGACAGCGGCCCGCAACCTGCGGCCGTAGTCCCCGGTGGAACCGATCAGCTGCAATGCTTGCAGCACCGAGCAGTACCCGGCCAATTCGTTGTTCTTGTGGAACACATGAAGATTGAACCAGCCGTCCTGCGTCCAGTGGTTCATGGCCTCGAAGGCGATCAGCGTGAGTTTGCGATCGACAGCGATCTGGGTGAGCCTTTCGTCCTGCACACAGTGCGGCCAACCCCAGAGCGTCTGGCCGGGTCGAAGAGACTCGAGATCTTCGGCCTGAGGCTTCGGCAGCAGAATCACGTCGCATAGAGCAATGAGCTCGGCGCGGGTGCCGATACCCGCGACCTGCGTGGCCAGGTGCTCGTCGGAGATTCCGAACGGTTCGCCGTAGCCGGATTCGAGGAACATTCGGCCTCGAATGTCGGCGTCGATGCGATCGAAATGAAGAGGATGAATCGGTAGTCGACGCTCATCGGGCTTGCGCGAACGTGAGAGGACTCCGAGAGTGAGCTGATGCACGTTTAACCCTTCGTTACGCGAAGTCAACCACAGTAACGCGAGTCGGCCAGCGTTCGCGCTGGTCAGAGGGTGCCCCCGGCAGGATTCGAACCTGCGACCAAGGGATTAGAAGGCCCTTGCTCTATCCCCTGAGCTACGGAGGCTGGCACGCGCGGACAGGCCCGCTCGAGCACGGTTGACGAGTGTACCTTTCCGCCTACGGCGATCACACCGGCATGGGTTGAGGGAGCAGTGCAGGGGGAAGCCTGTGATGTCGTAGACGTTCCGGCCGGCACCCGAAGGAGGTTCGATGCACGACATTCTGGACGAGCTGCTGCACGCCTGGCAGACCGGCGACGCGGCCGCGGTGGCAACGGTCGTGCAGACATTCGACTCCGCGCCGCGTCCTGTGGGTGCGTCGATGATGGTCGGCCAGGACGGTGCGGTCGCCGGTTCGGTGTCCGGCGGCTGCGTCGAGGGTGCCGTGTACGAGTCGGCGCAGGACGTGATGCAGTCCGGTACCCCGATACTCACTCGATACGGGGTGTCGGACGACGACGCATTCGCAGTCGGGCTCACGTGTGGGGGAACGCTGGATGTGTTCGTGCAGGCGGTGTCGAAGCACACCTTTCCCGAGTTCGGTGACGTCGTGGCGAACGTGCGCCGCAACGTCCCGGTTGCAGTGGCCACCGTGATCGCTCATGCCGACGCAACACGGGTCGGTCGGAGAGCAGTTCTGACGGAGTCGGGTATTCGCGGTTCCCTCGGCAGCTCGCGGGCGGACGCCGCCATTGCCGACGACGCGAAAGGGCTACTTGCAGCGGGACGTTCGACTGTTCTGACGTATGGAACCGACGGCCAGCGCCGCGGTCGGGGAATGCAGGTGTTCGTGTCCAGTCATGCGCCGTCGCCGAGAATGCTCGTGTTCGGTGCCATCGACTTCGCTGCGGCGGTTGCGCAGCAGGGTGCCTTTCTGGGCTACCGCGTCACCGTCTGCGACGCCCGATCCGTGTTTGCGACCCCGCAGCGCTTTCCCGCTGCCGAGCAGGTGGTGGTCGCGTGGCCGCACGACTACCTGAACCAACAGTGGGCGGCGGGGGAGTTGGACGAGAGGACCGTGGTCTGTGTGTTGACTCACGACCCGAAGTTCGATGTGCCACTGCTCGAAGTGGCGTTGCGGATTCCGGCCCTGGCGTTCGTCGGAGCGATGGGCTCGCGGCGAACCCATGACGACCGCATCGCCCGGTTACGGGCGGCAGGAGTGACCGAGACCGAACTCGCGCGATTGTCGAGCCCGATCGGACTCGACCTGGGTGCACGCACGCCGCAGGAGACCGCGGTGTCCATTGCGGCGGAGATCATCGCCCAGAGATGGGGCGGGAGCGGGACGCCTCTCCGGCAGCAGCACGGACGCATCCACCACGACTCGCTGGACGCCGAGGACGGGGCAAAGTACGACGCTGTGTAGGACTCGCGTTTCGAGTACTGCCGAACACCTCTTACTCTGGTGGTATGGCCACACCGGATCTCGACAAGACCGACCCGTCGCACGCCGGGGACTCCACCGGCGATGTGCGGTCGGACGAGGGTGCGGGCAGTGCAGATCCCCGCTCGACAACCACGTCGGTGCTCGTCACTGCCGGCGTCATCGCCGGTGTCGTCGCTGCCCTGATCGTCATGCTGTCCGCGTCGGACGCGTTGGTCCTGCTCGGTATCCCTGATCCCGGCCCGGCCACCACCTACGGACTGCCCGCCCTGCGTGCGATCGGTGAGATCGCAGCGGTCATCGCGGTCGGCTCGTTCCTGCTGGCGGCGTTCCTGGTTCCGCCGCAGAAGAACGGCGTGCTCGACGTGGACGGCTACCGGGCGGTTCGCACCGGCTCGGTCGCATCCATCGTCTGGGCCGTATGTGCGCTTCTCCTCGTGCCGCTGACGCTGTCCGACACCTCCGGCCAGCCGTTCGCCGAGGCCGTGAAGCCGGCGAATCTGTGGATCGCGCTGGATCAGGTGGAGATCGCCAGTGCGTGGCGTTGGACGGCCATCATGGCCGTCGTCGTCGCCATTGCCTCGCGGACGGTACTGCGGTGGTCCTGGACGCCTGCGCTGCTCGGATTCTCGCTGGCCACCCTGCTGCCCATTGCGCTCAGTGGTCACTCCTCGGCGGGCGGATCGCACGACATCGCGACCAACTCGCTGATCCTGCACCTCGGTGCCGCGTCGTTGTGGGCGGGCGGGCTGTTCGCACTGCTTGCACATGTTCGCAGACGCGGCGCGCACACCGACGTCGCTGCTCGGCGGTTCTCCACGATCGCCGGCGTCTGCTTCGTCGTCATGGGCATCAGTGGAGTCATCAACGCCCTGGTTCGGGTGTCCCTCGCCGACCTGTTCACCACGACGTACGGCCTGCTGATCGTGGGCAAGATTCTCGCGTTGATCGTGCTCGGCGGGTTCGGCTGGATGCAGCGGCGTCGTGCTCTGCCCGCACTGATCGCCGATCCCACCGCCCGTGGACCGCTGCTCCGGTTCGCCGGGGCCGAGGTGCTCGTTCTCGCCGCGACGGTCGGCCTGGCCGTCGGCCTCGGGCGAACACCTCCGCCCGCCGAGATCGACCCCAACCTGACGCCGACCGAGGCCGCGCTCGGATACGACCTCAGCGGACCGCCGACGTTCGCCCGTATGGCTTTTGATTGGCGCTTCGACCTGATCTTCGGCACCGCCGCGATCGTGATGGCCGTGGTGTACCTGATCGGGGTCCGTCGGCTGCGACTGCGCGGCGACGCGTGGCCCGTCGGTCGCACCGTCGCCTGGGTCCTGGGCTGCCTCACACTGCTGATCAGTACGTCTTCGGGCATAGGACGGTATTCCACGGCAGTGTTCAGCGTGCACATGACCGGACACATGATGCTGTCGATGCTCGCGCCGGTTCTGCTCGCGCTCGGTGGTGCACTGACGTTGGCGTTGCGTGTCCTGCCCGCGGCAGGCAAGGACGGCGTCCCGGGGATGCGCGAGTGGTTGCTGATGGGCCTGCACAGTCGACTGTCGCAGTTCGTCACCCACCCGCTCGTCGCGGCGCTGATCTTCGTGGGCGGCTTCTACGTGCTCTATCTCGGCGGAATCTTCGGGGCCGTTCTGGACAGTCACGGAGCTCATCTGTTGATGAACCTGCACTTCGTGCTCAGCGGATACCTATTCTACTGGACGGTCATCGGCGTCGATCCGTCTCCGCGCAAGATTGCTCCGGTCACCAAACTCGCCGTGGTGTTCGGCTCACTGCCGTTCCATGCGTTCTTCGGTGTGGCGCTGATGAGCATGAACACCGTCATGGGTGCCTGGTTCTACCGCACGCTCGGCCTCGACTGGAACTCCGACCTACTGGGGGACCAGAAGCTCGGTGGCGGCATCGCGTGGGCAACCGGCGAGGTGCCTCTGGTGCTGGTCATGCTCGCACTGCTGATCCAGTGGTCCCGCAGCGACGATCGCGACGCCAGGCGCGGTGACAGAGCCGCCGAGCGTGACCACGACGCCGACCTGGCCGCGCACAACGCGATGTTCGCCGAGCTGGCCCGTCGCGATCGCGACGGCGGGCAGTAGCGTCGTTTCAGTCGCTGCCGGCGATCTTGTGCAGAAGCCGGTCGAGTTCGGTGCGTTCGGCCGGCTCGAGGCCGTCGAACATGTCCGCGGACACCTGACGTCGTGCCTCGTCGACGCGGTCGAGCAGGGCGCGGCCGGCGTCGGTCAGCTCGACCAGGACAGCGCGGCGATCACTCGGGTCCGGCGCTCGCGTCACCAGTTCTGCCGCTTCGAGTGAGTCGACGATGTCGGTGGCCGATCGAGCGACGATGCGGAGGTGCTCGGCCAGATCACGCAAGCGGACCGATTCTCGTTCGCGGGCCAAGACGTGCAAGGCCCTGCTCTGCGACGGGTTGAGTCCGAACGGCTCCAGCGCAGTCATGTGGCTTCGCCGAATCCTTCGGGCAACGGCCATGAACGAATCGCTCAGGTTGGGCGAGTGTCCGGTGTCCATACGACGGATCATAGCGAGGCTTGCCCGCAACCTCATAGTGAGGTAACCTCTGCATATTACTTCAGCTACCACGGAGGTCTACTTGGAAAGCCGTCCCGAACGCGTACCACTCGCTTCCGATCCAGCGCCCGTCCGACGAGTCCTGGCTCTGTTCACGCCGTACCGGCGCAAGATCGCTGTCGTCAGCGCGATCATCGTGGCCAGCGCCATCATTGCGCTCGCCTCTCCTCTACTTCTTCGCGAACTCCTCGATCATGCAATTCCCGACCGCGACGTCACGCTCGTCAGCCTCATCGCGGTCGGCATGATCGCTGTTGCAGTCGCCACCAACACCCTCGGCGTGGTGCAGACCTGGATGTCCAACGGCGTCGGTCAGCAGCTCATGCACGATCTGCGCGTGCAGGTCTATTCGCATCTTCAGAGACAGTCCCTCGGATTCTTCGCGCGAACGCGCACCGGTGAGGTGCAATCGCGTATCGCGAACGACATCGGCGGCATGCAATCCGTCGTCACCAACACCGCGACGTCCATCGCGCAGAACGCCACGACGGTCGCTGCGACCGTGGTCGCGCTCTTCCTGCTCGATTGGAAGCTCGCCACGTTCTCACTGATCATCCTGCCGATCTTCGTGCGAGTGGCTCGCCGTATCGGCGACGAGCGTCGCAAGATCTCGACCAAGCGGCAGAAATTGCTCAGCGATCTGTCCGTCCAGATCGAGGAATCACTGTCCGTCAGTGGAATTCTTCTGGGCAAGACCACCGGTTCCGCCCAGGCGTTGACCGACAAATTCGCCGACCGATCGCACGAGGTGGCCGGTGTCGAACTGGCCGCAATGATGGCGGGCAAGTGGCGGATGGCGACAATTCAGATCAGCTTCGCCGTGATGCCCGCTCTGGTGTACTGGTTCGCCGGCATCACCATCGGTCAGGGGAGTGCGTTGACGATCGGCACCCTGGTCGCGTTCACCGCATTGCAGACGCAATTGTTCCGGCCCACCATGCAATTGCTCAACACCGGCGTCGAAGTACAGGCATCCTTGGCGTTGTTCGGCAGAGTCTTCGAGTATCTCGATCTGCCCATCGATGTCGCCGAACCCGAGCACCCGGTCACACTCTCGCGAGAGAGCGTGCGCGGCGATGTCGCTTTCCGCGGCGTCGACTTCACCTATGCCGCCGCGACTGTCCCGACGTTGTGCAACATCGATCTCGACGTACCGGCCGGGAGCACGCTCGCGCTCGTCGGCGCAACCGGATCGGGCAAGACCACGCTGGGATACCTCGTTGCCCGCCTGCATGATCCGACAGCCGGCTCGGTGACCATCGACGGTGTCGACTTGCGGCACCTGGCGTCGGAGAACATTGCCGACCTGGTGGGCGTCGTCTCTCAGGAGACCTACCTGTTCCACGCCACCATCAGGGAGAACCTGCGGTTCGCCAAACCCGACGCCACCGACGACGAGATCGTGGCTGCCGCTCGGACGGCCCAGATTCACGACTTCATCGACGGCCTCGACGACGGTTACGACACGATGGTCGGCGAGCGCGGCTACCGATTCTCCGGCGGTGAGAAGCAGCGCATCGCAATCGCCCGAACTGTCCTGCGCAACCCGCCGATTCTGGTGCTCGACGAAGCGACGAGCGCCCTGGACAATCGCACCGAACGCGCAGTGCAGACAGCGCTCGACGGTTTGATGCACGGGCGTACCACCATTCTGATCGCCCATCGCCTGTCCACCGTGCGAGCAGCAGACGCCATCGCGGTACTCGATCACGGCATCGTGCGCGAGGTCGGAAGCCACGAGGCGCTGCTCGCCGAAGACGGTATGTACGCCCAATTGGTCCGTGCCGCAGACGATGTCGTGGACAGCGTTGCTGCATGAGCGGGGTTGCTGCATGAGCAGGGTTGTTGCATGAGCTGGGCTGCCGCGTGATGGAGCTTCGAACGATCGCCGGCCGGGTTGTGTGCGAGACCGAGGTCAAGAGATCGCGGTTCGTCACCGTGGTGGACAGGGCGAGCACCGAGGCCGACGCTCGCGCGGTCATCGCAGCGGCGCGGAAAGCGGATCCGACTGCCGGACATCACTGTTCGGCATTCATCGTCGAATCCTCGGCTGCAGGCATCGTTGTCGTCCACGAAGACTTGACCCACCGCATCGAGCGATCCAACGACGACGGCGAACCCAGCGGCACGGCAGGAACGCCGATGCTCGAGGTGTTGCGCGGTCATGGGCTGACCAACGTGGTCGCGGTGGTCGGCAGATATTTCGGTGGCACCAAGCTCGGTACCGGCGGATTGGCCCGCGCCTACGGCGGTGCGGTCACCGAGGCACTTGCCCGGGCTCGGTTTCTCACCCGAGAGCGACGCGACGTGCTGACCCTCGAACTCGACCATGCCGAGGTGGGACGGGTCGAATCGGAGCTACGCGGACACGGGGCCTTGGTGCTCGATACCGCCTACGACACTCGAGCCGTGCTCACCGTCGCCGTCGCAGACGCCGATTCGACTGCAGCGCTGGTGGCGTCGCTCACCGCCGGACGGGTGGTGCCGGCTCTCGGTGGGCATGTCTACGTAGAGACAGCCGAGTAGCACACCGGTCCGACACGAGTGGCGTCATGACCAGCCGATCCTGGACGTTCATCCACAGGCTCAGCGGTTGTCCACATTTCGCGAACACGTCCGTCACGGGTGGCTCCGGCGTAGCAGTGTCGATCTCGATCGCAATCACGCGACATCCATCGAGAGGAAGACACCATGTACGAAGCTCAGTGCGCTGTTGTGGGCACCGTCATCACCAATCCCGTCAAGCGCTCCACGCCCACCGGCGACGAGGTCCTCAGCTTTCGGATGGCGAGCAATGCCCGACGGCAGGACCGCAACACCGGTGAATGGACCGACGGCGGCACCCTCTATCTCACGGTCACGTGCTGGCGTCGACTCGTGCGCGGCGTCGGCGCATCGTTGATGAAGGGCGATCCGATCATCGCCTACGGACAGCTGCGCACCAACGAATACACCAATCGCGACGGCGTCGAACGATCCGACCTCGAGATGCGGGCCAGCGCCGTCGGGCCGGACCTTGCGCGCTGCAACGTGGCAATCCAGCGGACCAGGACGGTCGCGCCCGAAGTACCTGCAGACGAGGCACTCACCGACGACGATCGGGGTGCCGCCGAACCACCGGAGGACGAGCCGGATCACGATCGAATCGGTGACGACGTCCGCGAGGCGGTACCCGCCTGACGGCCCGCCGACATCCGTCGTCCCCGGTGGATGCAACCCGCGCACGACCGCGGACGACGGATGTGGGCTCGGCGCGGACTCGGTCGATGGTGTTCCGACGCGGCCGCACCGATAAGCTGGGCGGCATGGCTGAATTCATTTACACCATGAAGAAGGTGCGCAAGGCGCACGGCGACAAAGTCATCCTCGACGACGTGACGATGAGCTTCTACCCGGGAGCGAAGATCGGCGTCGTCGGCCCGAACGGCGCCGGTAAGTCGAGCATCCTCAAGATCATGGCGGGAATCGATCAGCCCGGAAACGGTGAGGCGTTCCTCGCTCCCGGTGCCTCGGTCGGCATTCTCATGCAGGAGCCGATTCTCGACGACACCAAGACCGTTCGCGAGAACGTCGAGGACGGCCTCGGCGAGACGATGGTCCAGCTCAAGCGCTACAACGAGATCGCCGAGCTGATGGCAACCGATTACTCCGACGAGCTCATGGAAGAGATGGGCGAGTTGCAGGAAAAGCTCGACCACGCCGACGCCTGGGAGATCGACTCGCAGCTCGAACAGGCGATGGACGCGCTGCGCTGCCCGCCGCCCGAGTCCCCGGTCACCAACCTCTCCGGTGGTGAGAAGCGTCGCGTCGCCCTGTGCAAGCTGCTGCTCAGCAAGCCCGACCTGTTGCTGCTCGACGAGCCGACCAACCACCTCGACGCCGAGAGTGTGCTGTGGCTCGAGCAGCACTTGGCCGCCTACGCCGGTGCCATTCTCGCCGTGACTCACGACCGGTACTTCCTCGACCACGTCGCGCAGTGGATCGCCGAGGTCGACCGCGGACATCTGTACCCGTACGAGGGCAACTACTCGACGTACCTGGAGAAGAAGGCCGAGCGCCTGGAGGTCTCGGGCAAGAAGGACCAGAAGCTGCAGAAGCGGCTCAAGGACGAACTCGCCTGGGTTCGCTCCGGTGCCAAGGCTCGCCAGGCCAAGAGCAAGTCTCGTCTGGCTCGCTACGACGAGATGGTGGCCGAGGCCGAGAAGACCAGGAAGCTCGACTTCGACGAGATCCAGATCCCCAACCCGCCGCGCCTCGGCGACGTCGTGGTCGAGGTCAAGAGCCTGGACAAGGGCTTCGACGGCCGCGTGCTGATCAAGGATCTGTCGTTCACGTTGCCGCGCAACGGAATCGTCGGCGTCATCGGACCCAACGGTGTCGGCAAGACGACGCTGTTCAAGACCATCGTCGGGCTCGAGGAGCCGGACGGCGGCGAGGTGAAGATCGGGCAGACCGTCAAGCTCAGCTACGTCGACCAGAACCGCTCGGGCATCGACTCGAAGAAGACGGTCTGGGAAACGGTCTCCGACGGCCTGGACTTCATCACCGTGGGCAACTCGGAATTCCCGTCGCGCGCGTACATCAGCTCGTTCGGATTCAAGGGCCACGATCAGCAGAAGCCCGCCGGAGTTCTCTCCGGCGGTGAGCGCAACCGTCTGAACCTGGCAATGACGCTCAAGCAGGGCGGCAACCTGATCCTGCTCGACGAGCCGACCAACGACCTCGACGTCGAGACACTCGGATCGCTCGAGAACGCGCTCGAGGAATTCCCCGGTTGCGCCGTGGTCATCTCGCACGACCGGTGGTTCCTGGACCGCACCTGCACCCACATCCTGGCGTGGGAAGGCGGCTTCGGAGACAACGAGGCTGCCTGGTACTGGTACGAGGGCAACTTCGAGGGCTACGAGGCCAACAAGGTCGAGCGGCTCGGTCCCGACGCGGCGCGTCCCCACCGCGTCACGCACCGGAAGCTGACCCGAGACTGACATGTCGGCACAGACCTTCACCTGCACACTTCAGGTGCGGTGGGGTGATTCCGACCGCCTCGGGCACGTCAACAACACCCGGTTCGTCGAGTACCTCCAGGAAGGCCGCGTTCAGTTTCTGAACGCGGTCCTGGGGGGCTCGAAAGGTCGCGGCGCGGTGGTGGTTCGTACGTTGACCACCAACTTCTTGCACCCGATCCTCGACGACTCCGGCCCGCTGGTGATCGAGCTGTGGATCACTCGTATCGGAACCACCTCGTACGGCGTTCGGCACGTCGTCACCGATCGAAACGGAACGGTGTGTGCAGACGCGGAGGCACTGATGGTGGCCTTCGATCTCGACACCTCCTCGTCCAGGCCGCTGCGCGAACACGAACGAACTGCACTGAGCGAGTATCTCCACAGCGATTCGTCGTGACTGCCGGATCGGCCTGACGCGCTGGTTCCCGAGATCTCTGCGGTTGCGGGGTCACCCGCACTAGGGTCGAGGGGTCATCGACGACCGGCGATCGGCGGGCGTCGGGAAATCCTCACGAGGGAGTACTCGAAAACAATGTCACGCTCGCTTGACCTGACCGACGACGACTGGGCCGACGGGCTCGACGACAGGCTTGTGGCCGAGTTGGCGACATTGCGTACGGAGTATTTCGAGCACACCGACGCCACTGCGGTCGCAGTGTCCGCGCATACCCCCGACATCACCTCTTTTCGGCGGCACGTTCGGCTCGCCGCAGAGCGGCTGCCGGGGACGGCGAATGTGGCGGTCCACCGACCGAACGAGTCTGCAGCACAGCAGGTAGCGGGAAGCTACCTACAAATCGTCACCGACGACATGCCGTTGCTGGTCGAATCGATCATGTCGCTGCTCTCGCGTCTCGGCATCGAATACACCGACGTGGTTCATCCCATCCTCACCGTCGATCGGAACGCAGAAGGAGTGCTCGTCGGGCTGAGCTCGGCCGGCATCGCCGAGTCCTGGATACACGTGCAGCTGCACCCGTCCACCTCCGACGATGCCGTCGCGCAGTTGGAAGAGGAGACGAGTCGAGTACTCGCCGATGTGCGTCAGGTCGTCGGCGACACCGACGAGATGCGTCGCGTGCAGGCTGCCGTGGCCGATCGGTTGGACGGTGTCGCCGCGACGTCCGGCGACACCGACTCCGAACCAGCCGTCGCACACCGGGATGCGGCTGCCTTGCTGCGTTGGCTGGGCGACGGCCATTACACCTTGCTGGGTTACCGCAGATACACGATCGACGGTAGCGACGGTAACCGAACCGCAACGGGTGTGGAATCGAGCAGCCTGGGTGTGCTGCGCGATGCCGGTCAACATGGAGACGGACCCGAACCGGTCGGTGAGCGCGACCTGGTTGCTCTGACGCAGGGTCCGAACCCCGCCACGGTTCATCGTGCTGTCTACCCCTATTTCGTCAGTGTGATCGACGCCGACGACTCCGCCGAGCATCGATTCGTCGGAGTCTTCACCGTCACCGCGCTGCACGAGAACGTCCTCGACATTCCGGTGATCGAGCGTCGAGTGCGGTCGGTGATCGCCAAGGCCGGCCATGATCTCGGGTCCTTCTCCGGCCAGGCCATGCTCGAGGTGCTGCAGTCGATGCCGCGGTCGGAACTGTTCGCGACCTCTGCTTCGTGGCTGTTCGAAACGGCGAGTGCTGTTCTGGCGCTGGGTCGCCGGCGCAAGGTCAAGCTGTTCGTGCGACCCGATGCGAGTGGGTCCTTCGTCAGTGCTCTGGTGTACCTGCCGCGAGATCGCTACACCACTCGCGTCCGACTCGCGATCCAGGACCGACTGCTCCGAGAGCTCGGTGGCACCTCGCTCGACTACACCGCACGCGTCACCGAATCGGATCTCGCGCTGCTGCACGTGACGGTGCGCCGCGCACCGGGCACCGTCTCTCCCCACCTGTCCGCCGACGACATCACCCGGATCGAAGCGGCGCTGACCGAGACCACCCGGACGTGGGAGGACTCGTTGGGTGACGCCGTGTCCCTCGACCGAGCCGTCGACCCGGCGCGCATTCAGCGCTACACCGAGGCTTTTCCCGAGGCGTACAAGCAGGACTTCAGTCCGGCCAGGGCCGTCACGGACATTGCCCGCCTCGAAGCACTCGGCGACGAAGCGATCGACATGCAGCTCTACCGAAACGAGCGTTCGGCCGTGGGGAGTTGGCGCTTCTCGCTGTACATCGGCGGTGCGGGCGTATCACTGTCCCAGGTGTTGCCCATTCTGCAGAGTCTCGGTGTGGAGGTCGACGACGAGCGGCCGTACCCGGTGGTGCGTCCGGACGGAATGTCCTGCTGGATATACGATTTCGGCCTCTCCGCCTCGCGTGAGATGTTGCGCTCGGCCATCGACGGGGACATCGACGCCGAGCTGTCCGAGGCAGGCACGGCCGATCGCGAGAGCCGGGTCCAGCATCGATTCACCGACGCATTCGCGGCCGTGTGGAGCGGCGCGGCAGAAGCGGATCGTTTCAACGAACTGGTGATGCGTGCAGGTCTGCACTGGCGGCAGGCCGTGGTGTTGCGTGCCTACGCCAAGTACCTGCGGCAGGCGGGTTTTCCCTACAGTCAGTTCAACATCGAGGGCGTCCTCCTGGCGCATCCGCGTACCGCGCGGCTGCTCGTCGGACTGTTCGAGGCGCAGTTCGACCCCGAGACCAGTGCCGAGGCGGACGCGCAGGCCATCGGAACCCAGCTCGGCGAGCTGATCGACGAGGTCGTCAGCCTCGATGCCGACCGCATTCTGCGCAGCATGTTCGAGCTCATTCGAGCGACGTTGCGCACCAACCACTTCGTGGTGGGATCCGACGGTGCACATCGCCCGTACCTCTCGCTCAAGTTCGACCCGCAATCCATCGCAGAGCTGCCCAAACCGAAGCCCACGTTCGAGATCTTCGTGTACTCCCCGCGCGTCGAGGGGGTGCATCTGAGGTTCGGTGCGGTGGCCCGAGGCGGGTTGCGCTGGTCCGATCGACGGGAGGACTTCCGGACGGAGATTCTCGGGCTCGCCAAGGCTCAGATGGTCAAGAACGCAGTCATCGTGCCCGTCGGGGCCAAGGGTGGATTCGTCGTCAAGCGTCCTCCGGTGACCACCGGTGAAGCCGACCGAGATCGACAGGCATACGCCGAGGAAGGCAAAGCCTGCTACCGACTGTTCATCGCCGGGTTGCTCGACATCACCGACAATCTCGACCGCGCTACCGGGTCGGTATCGGTACCTACCGGGGTGGTGCGCCGCGACGGAGACGACACCTACCTCGTCGTCGCGGCGGACAAGGGCACCGCGACCTTCTCCGACATGGCCAACGGCATCGCTGCCGAGTACGGATTCTGGCTCGGTGACGCCTTCGCATCCGGTGGATCTGCCGGATACGACCACAAAGCCATGGGAATCACCGCGAAGGGTGCGTGGGAGAGCGTCAAGCGGCACTTCCGTGAGCTCGGAATCGACACGCAGAGTCAGGATTTCACGGTCGTCGGCGTCGGCGACATGAGCGGAGACGTATTCGGTAACGGCATGCTGCTGAGCCGACACATTCGCTTGCTCGCGGCGTTCGACCACCGGCACATCTTTCTCGACCCCGATCCCGATCGGGAGTCGTCGTTCGTCGAGCGGGAGCGCTTGTTCGCCCTGCCGCGGTCGTCGTGGGCGGACTACGACACCTCGCTCATCAGTGCCGGCGGAGGGGTGTGGGAGCGGACCCGCAAATCCGTACCCATCAGCGCCGCAGCACGTTCGGCCCTCGGGTTGGACGAATCGGTTGCTGCACTGTCACCACCCGAGTTGGTGAACGCGATCCTCAAGGCCCCCGCCGATCTGCTGTGGAACGGCGGAATCGGCACCTACATCAAGGCATCCAGTGAGAGCAACGCCGAAGTCGGCGACAAGGCCAACGATGCAGTGCGGGTCGACGGCGTGGATGTGCGAGCGGCCGTGGTGGGGGAGGGCGGAAACCTCGGTGCCACCGCACTGGGCAGAATCGAGTACGCCGCAGCCGGCGGCAAGATCAACACCGACGCCGTCGACAACTCGGCGGGCGTCGACTGTTCCGATCACGAAGTCAACATCAAGATCCTGCTCGAGACTGCCATCACCAACGGAAACCTGGCGCGCGAAGACCGCGATGAGCTGCTTGCGTCCATGACCGACGAGGTCGGGCGATTGGTGTTGTGGGACAACATCATGCAGAACGAGTTGCTCGGTACGTCCAGATTCGACGCACCACATCTGGTGACGGTGCACAGCCGAGTGATCGAGGATCTGGAGACGCGTCGAGGGCTCGACCGGGAGCTCGAGGCTCTGCCCACCGAGGCCGATCTCCGTCGTCGCAAGCAAGACGGGCGTGGACTGACGTCGCCGGAACTCGCGACGTTGATGGCGCACGTGAAATTGGCACTGGAAGCGGAACTGCTCGACAGCGAGCTTCCCGACAGCGACGTCTTCGCCCCCCGGCTACCCAAGTATTTCCCCGAGCCACTGCGGGATCCGTACGCAGATGCCATCAAGGCGCATCCGCTACGGCGTCAACTGGTGGCGACGACGCTCGCCAACGAGGCCATCGACTGTGGCGGAATCACCTACCCGTATCGGTTGACCGAGGACTCCGGTGCCGCAGGCACCGACGCCATCCGGGCATTCGCCGCGGCCACCGAAATCTTCGGCCTCGACGAGGTGTGGGATTCGATTCGCGCGGCCGACGTACCCACCGCAGTGTCGGCCGAGCTGCTGCTCGAATCACGTCGCATGCTCGATCGAGTATCCCGGTGGCTGTTGGCCAATCGGCCGCAGCCGTTGGCGGTCGGGGCCGAGATCAGTCGCTATGCCGGGCAGGTTCGCGCTCTGCAGCCGCGGGTCGCGTCGTGGATCTCCGGTCACCAGGCGGTCGATCTGGACCGGCGTTCGGGGGCCGCGATGGAACGAGGTGCTCCGGCCGAGCTGGCACGTCGGATCTACGGCTTGCTCGACGTGTACTGCCTGCTCGACATCATCGATATCGCCGACATCGTCGACCGGGACGGGGCGGAGGTGGCCGAGCTCTACTTCGCGCTCGACGCGCACATCGGCATCGACTGGTTGCTCACCGCGGTCTCGAAGCTTGCCCGCGGCGATCGATGGCATTCGTTGGCGCGCTTGGCTCTTCGTGACGATCTGTACGCCTCCCTTCGCGGAATCACCAAGGCCGTGTTGGCCGCGGGCGAACCGGACGAGTCGGTCACGGAGAAGATCGCCGAATGGGAATCGACCAATTCGTCGCGGTTGGCCCGCTCGCGTGCAGCGCTCACCGAGATCGCCGAGACGGGGACGCTGGACCTGGCCACACTCTCGGTTGCCGCCCGACAGGTGAGAAACATGGTTCCCTGACACCATGGAACTTTCGATCGAGAAGAGGTAGTGACCGCGTGAGTGTGCCCGACGACCATCTGTCCGACAAGCGACCCGCCACCGAGCGGGTGGGCTTTCATGCCGCTGTGGATGTGCGGTGGTCGGATATGGATGTGTATCAACACATCAACCACGCGCGAATGGTGACGTTGCTCGAAGAGGCGCGGATCCCGTGGCTGCTGGTGGACGGCAGGCCGACTGCGAATCTTCGTCACGGTGCCGTCATTGCCGATCTGCACGTGAAGTATCGCGGGCAGCTGCGACACGAGGACGGACCCCTCGACGTCTTCATGTGGATTGATGCGGTCCGCGCGGTGGACTTCGTCGTGGGGTACGAGGTGCGGGCACGCGGGGCGTCGCTGGATACGCCGGCAGCGGTGGTGGCGTCGACGCAGATCGCGGCGTTCGACATCGATGCGCAGCGACTGCGTCGGCTCACTCCCGCCGAGCGCGAGTTCCTGGTGAGTTGGCAGCGTGTATGAGCGCGTTCTGACCGTTCCCGATGCGGTCGAGCGGGAGAACCTCCAGACGTTCTGCAGCAGGGCATTGCGCTTGGACGAGGCTGCTGTCGTTCGGTTGCGCACTCGGGCCGGCGGGGGCGTGTCGTGTTGGGCGGCAACCGGTTTCGATGCGCTCGCCGCGCGGGTGATTGCGGGAACCATCGTGCCCGACGACACCAGTGCGGGTGCCGATGTGTTGGTGTCCGCTCTGCAGAACGCGGACGACGGCGTGATCGACCCGGGTTTCTCGATGGACTCCGCCTGGCGTGGCACCCTTCCTCCCGACAGCGGATTCGAGCATCTCGACGACGTCCCCGCGCGGGTGCTCATCGGACTCGCACAGCGCGGTGCGGCACTGGCGAAGGAACACGGCAGCAGTCACGGGCCGCCGAGCTCGTTGCTCGAACAGCAGGTGTTGCACGTGACCGGTGACGGCGACGACGTCTCGGTCACCATGCGCACCGTATTCGCCTTGACCGCAATGGGTTTCGTGCCGCACGACGGTAACGATCCGTTGACGATCGACGTCGACCCGGAGAGGATCGCCGCCGCAGAGGTGGTACGAGTACGCGCCACCAAGGTGTGGTTGCGCCTCGATGCCAGGTTCGGGTCGGTGTTCGTTCGCCGCCCGGGCCAACAGTTGTCGCTCACCGTCGAACGCTGAGCGTGGCCGGTCGGCCGGTTCGGACGAGCCGGCCGGCCGGCTCAGACGAGCCAGGCGGCCGCGTTCGCGGGAAGCATCCCGTCGACCAGCGGAGTGCTGGTCAGCAACACTTCGCCGGGTGGGAGTGGGATCGACTCGTCGGAGGAGTTGAGGGCGCAGATCAAGCCCCCGCGGCGCCGGAAGGCCAGGCACCCGGGAGGGGCACCGTACCAATCGATTCCGCCGCCGGTGAACTCCGGCCGCAGGGTGCGCAATTCGAACGCCGTGCGGTACAGGCTGAGCATCGAATCGACCTCTTCGAGCTGCGCCTCGGCGGTCAGCCCCTTCCACTCCGGCGGCATCGGCAACCAGGTGCGATCGGTGGTGGAGAACCCGAACGGAGGGGCATCACCCTCCCACGGCATGGGGACTCGGCAGCCGTCGCGTCCGCGCTCGGTGTGCCCGGACCGCTCCCACACCGGGTCCTGCAGGGCGCTGTCGGGCAGCTGCACGTTCGGTAGCCCGAGCTCGGCACCGTTGTATACGAAAATTGTTCCAGGAAGGGCCAATTCGACGAGAATCATGGCCCGGGCCCGGTGATAGCCCAGGTCTCCGTCGCCGTATCTGGTGACCTCGCGTTCGACGTCGTGGTTCGACAGTGTCCACGTCGGGGTGCCGCCGACCAGTTCGACGGCCGCGAGCGAGTTGGAGATCGCATCGCGGATGGTCTCGGCGTCGAAATCGACACTGGCCAAGCGGAAGTTGAAGCCCAGGTGCAGCTCGTCGGGGCGGATGTATTCGGAGAACCGGACGTTGTCCTGGACCCAGATCTCGCCGACCGTCACCGCGTGGGGGTATTCGTTCATGACGGCTCTGATGCGGCGGTGCAGTTCGTGGACTCGGGGGTTGTTGAACCGGGGATCGTCGTCGTCGTTCTTCATCAGTGCGTTGAACTCGAGGCTCATGTCGGCCAGCTCGGCAGGTTTTGCCATGCCGTGGGCGACGTCGAGTCGAAATCCGTCGACGCCTCGGTCCAGCCAGAACCGAAGTGTGCGCGCGAAGTCGTCGAAGACCTCGGGGTTGTCCCAGTTCAGATCCGGTTGTTCGGGCGCGAAGATGTGCAGGTACCACTGACCGGGGGAGCCGTCCTTCTCGTCGACTCGCGTCCAGGCGGGACCCCCGAAGATGCTCGGCCAGTTGTTCGGCGGCTGCGAACCGTCGTCGCCGAGCCCGTCTCGAAAGATGTAGCGCGCTCGCTCGGCGCTGCCACGAGGGGCGTTCAGAGCCGCCTGGAACCACCGGTGTTCGTCACTGGTGTGATTGGGCACCAGATCCATCGTGACCTTGATGTCGCGGGCGTGCGCCTCGTCGAGCAACGCGTCGAAGATCTCGAGACTGCCGAACATGGGGTCGATGTCTCGGGGGTCGGAAACGTCGTAGCCGTGATCGGCCATGGGCGACCGCGTGATCGGTCCGATCCAGATGGCGTCGATACCGAGCAATTCGAGGTAGCCGAGCTTGTCTCTGATGCCGTCGAGATCACCGATTCCGTCACCGTTCGCATCTGCGAACGACCGGGGATAGATCTGGTAGAAGACGGCGTCCTGCCACCACGACAACTCGGTGCTTTCGATCGGATCGGTCACAACTGGCAATAGTGCCAAACGAATGGGCTGCGAACGATTCGAGGGCGCTGGGGTGCACCCGGCACCCTGCACTGGCGGTCGACCCGAAGGTAAAGGATTGTGCTCATTCACATGACCGACACGTATCCGCACGTTTGGAAAGTGTTGTATGTTCTGCAACGTAAAACGTGTCGCGGCCGGCGCCGCGCCCGACGGTGAGGACGCGACGACACCATGAGAACCTCGACCATAGAAGCCGTGCGGCTGGAAGATGTTTCGCTCTCCGACAGTCCCATCGAACCCACGTGGATCCTCGAGGGAAACCCGCGAGCTCGCGTCGCGGAGTGGTCCAGGAGTACCGACGGCACCACGACTACCAATGTGTGGGATTGCACGGCCGGACGCTTTCGGTGGTACTTCGCGGTCGACGAGATCGTCCACATCATGGACGGGTCGGTCGTGGTGTCCAGCGAAGATCACGCGCCCCGGACTCTGGTCCCCGGCGACGCGGCGTTGTTCCGCGCCGGCACCTGGTCAGAATGGCGCGTCGACAACTACGTGCGTAAGCACGCCATCTTGCGGCAGCACCTGCCCGCGCCGCTGAGCTTCGTGCTCGGGGTAGCCGGCTCGCTCCGCCGACGGCTCGGCCGCCTCAGAGGTGGCGCAGCGGGCCCTCGGCGAGGCGCATCGCTGTAGTTCGTGACGCTGTAGTTCGTGACGCTGTAGTACGTGACGCCGTAGCTCTCAGATTGCCGAGTTCATCATCGAATTGGCGGCCATCTCCATGTAGTCGACGAGTTGCGTTCGGTGCGCAGAATCCAGGACGGCCGGGTCGATCGAGGCGATCGCGATGTGCATGCATCGAAGCCAGGCGTCACGTTCGAGCGGCCCGATCCGAAACGGGTTGTGACGCATCCGCAATCGTGGATGACCACGTTCGTCGGAGTACGTACGAGGCCCGCCCCAGTACTGCTCGAGGAACATTCGCATCCGCCGTTCGGCCGGTGCCAGGTCCTCCTCTGGATACAGGGGCCGCACGATCTCGTCCTTGGCCACTTCCTCGTAGAACTTCGCCGTGAGCAACCGGAACGTCTCCGCACCGCCGACCGCGTCGTAGAACGTCTGCTGCGGTTCGGTCATCACACTCTCTCTGTTCGTTCCTCGTCGGCGTCGGTCACGCTCATTGTCCCTCAGCTGCTGCTCTCGACTGCAACCCCACCCGGACGGCCCAGCGCATACGGGGCTTTGATACCGGCATCGTCGAACGACTGCAGGATGTCGCGGTGGAGGCGACGCTGCACCGCCCATTGGCGGCCGGGTCGGGTCTTGATCGTGATCCGGATGGTCACGGTATCGGCGCTGACGGCATTGACGCCGAGCATCTCCGGGGGTTCGAGGATGTCACTGTCGAAGTCGCCGGAGTCCACGACCTCGTTGGTGGTTCTCTCGGCCACCGCGCAGGCCTCGTCGATGTTGGCCGTGTGGGAGACGGGGAGGTCGAGGACAGCTACCGCGAACCCTTGGCTCATGTTGCCCACCCGCAGAACTTCACCGTTTCGGCAGTACCACACGGTGCCGTTGACATCTCTGATCGTGGTGACGCGCAATCCCACGCTTTCGACCGTGCCGATCGCCTCACCGAGATCGACGACGTCGCCGACCCCGTACTGATCCTCGAGAAGCATGAAGATTCCGGACAGGAAGTCGCGGACGAGGTTCTGCGCACCGAAACCGAGGGCGACACCGACGATCCCCGCCGACGCGATGAACGGGGCGACGTTCACACCCACGACGTCGAGCACCGACAGCACGAACCAGGTCAGGATCATGACCGACACCGCAGATCGGAGTACCGAACCGATCGTGTTGGCCCGCTGTCTGCGCCGTTCGTTGAGTATCTCGCCCTTCACCGTTCCCGAGGACCGGTCGCGTAACGGCCGGAGAAGTGCAGGTGATCGGCCGGCGTCGTGTCGAGTGAAGCGGTCGATCATTCGGTGCAACACGAGCCTGAGCACGATCGCCAGAACCAGATAGCCGAGGATCTGCAACGGACGGTCGACCAGCCAGTCGCGTCCGGTGTCGGTCAGTTCGAATGCTCGGGTGTCGAGCTCTCGCAGCAGCGAAGGTTCGGGTAACGGCGATACGGACAGAAGGGTTGATACAGCCACCCGAAAAGTCTACGGAGACACAGAAATCTTGCCAGTCGCGCAGCGCATAGCGGTATCGATCCTCGAACTCGCCGATCGGAAACCGGAATGTTCACCGATCGGCAACAGAAAATGCGCAGAAAAAGGCTGTGCGCGGGCGGTGTATTCGTGTTCCACTGTGAACCGTGTTCCACGCAAGCCATGCGCGGGCGCCGACACTCCCTGGAGTAATGCATGAAGAACTCTCAACACCGCCACCGACAACTCCCGCCCACTGAGGGCCGCACCACGCACGACCAGCGTGAGACGGCCTCGGGGGCTTCTCCGCTGCGCGTGGTGCCGACGGCCCACAACGCCACGGGCGACGACGCCGTCCCGGCGTGGGTCAAGCGCCGTGTGCTGCTCCTCAACGCAACTTTCGAACCACTGACCGCGCTTCCGATGCGCCGGGCGGTGGTTCTTCTCGTTTGCGGCAAGGCCGACGTGATCCACGACGATCCGGAGGGGCCGTTCATCCGGTCGGCCGATTACTCCGTCCAGGTGCCGTCGGTGATTCGATTGCGGACGTTCGTCCGAGTTCCCTATCGAGCGCGGGTGCCGATGACGCGCGCGGCACTGATGCATCGCGACAGATTCCGCTGCGCCTATTGCGGCAGCAAGGCCGAGACCGTCGATCACGTCGTGCCTCGCAGCCGCGGCGGTGGCCACTCGTGGGAGAACTGCGTGGCGTGCTGCGCCTCCTGCAATCACCGCAAGGCGGACAAGCTGCTCAGTGAGATCGGGTGGACGTTGCGAGCCCAGCTCGTGCCGCCGAAGGGCCCGCACTGGCGTCTGCTGGCGACCACCAAGGAGTTGGACCCGAGCTGGTTGGCGTACCTCGGCGAAGGTGCTGCCTGACTGTCGGCCGTTGGCTCTTTTCGGTCACAACACCGGCCCCGACGTGGTCCGACGGGCAATTGTCGACTAACGTCACACCCCGTGAGCATTTTGGAGACCACGCTGATATTCGGGGTGATTCCGGTTGCGGTGATCGGAATCGTCGGCGCGCTGTCCTACTTGACCGACAAGCAGCCGGGGATGGACGTCGCTCCGTACCGGCTGACGGACGAGTGGACGCGCGAGCCATTGCTGTGGAGCGCTACGGACGAGGTGACTCCGTTCGGGGGCCACGGATCGCACGACGCGGACACAGCCGATTCGATCGGAGGTGCTGCAAGTGGCAAGTGGTGAACTGGTACGTGGCGGTGACATCCGAGAAGAGGACCTGCCGTTCGGGGCTGCGCTGACGGCGAGTGGTCGCGTATCGGTGGCACACGAGTTCGGCACGCCGAGCCCGGAGCACCTGCCTTTCGCGACGCAGGATCTGGTCGCGCTCGACGACGCACTGAGCGAGGCGACCCGGAAGACGAAGATTCGGTTCAACATCTACGTCGGTGACCTGGGAGTCGATCCGGCTGCGGGAGCGGATTCGGTCTTCCCCGGCACCCCCGATGCGATTCGTTCGGTTCTGATCGCTGTCGACCCCAACCGGCACGCGCTCGAGATCCGCACCGGAAAGCGGGTCTCGAACCGTGCTACCGATCGGGTTGCTCAGCTCGGCGTCACCGCTGCGCTCGGCCCGTTCCGCGACGGCAACCTCATCGACGGTCTCGTGACCTCGGTCCGCGTGATGGCAGCATCCATCCTCGCGCCGTAGCTCGTCGCGCTCCATCCCCGTAGTTCTCGGCCGGCGGTCCCGGCGACGACGAGGGCCGGCTGCATCTCACCTTCGCGGGTGAGACGCAACCGGCCCTCGTCGTATGTGTACCTGCGATCAGCCGGCGTCGTATGCCCGGGCGGCGAGTGCCCGAACGACTCCGGCGCGGCCTTCGATCACAAGTCGGCGCAGAGCAGGTGGAAGGTCGCCATCGAGGAACCTGTCGGCTGCGGCCAACGACTGCTCGCTGATCGACCACGATGGGTAGAGGCCCACCACGACGGTCTGTGCGACTTCACTCGATCGACGAGCCCACACGCCGTCGATCGCCTCGAAATAGCGGTCGACGTACGGCTCGAGCAGTTCGCCCTGGCCGGGGCCCGCGAAACCACCGATGATCGACCGCGCCGTGATGTTCGGAACCGCGTCGTCGTCGACGACGGTCGTCCATGCCCGCTCCTTCACCTCGGCACTGGGACGCGCAGCTCGTGCAGCGGCAGCCGACCGCGCTCCGGCGGCGGTGTTGTCCTTCTCGGCTTCGGCGTCGATGACCGGCGAATCGAGCCCGTCGGCATCGATGGCTCCGGCCGCCGCAAGGGCGGTGACGATGCGCCACCGCAGATCCGTATCGATGTCGAGTCCGGCCAGGGACTGCCCCTGGGCGTCACCGTCCAGGAGAGCGCGCAATACCTCGACATGGCGCTCGCTGAGTTCGGTACCGGTCAGAGCATTGACGAACGCCAACTGGTGATCCGAGCCCGACTCGGCACCGCGGGCCAGCTCGAGCACTGCGTCGGCGAACTCGGGGACTCCGTGTTCGGCCGCCCACGCCGGATCGGCGTAGCTGGTGACAGCCGTCTGCGCCTGGAGCAGAAGACGTTGCACCACACCCACTTCGGTCTCGCTACCGATTCCGCGCTGGACCAGAGCCACGAAGTCGCGTGCCTTCATCTCGGCGGACCGAGTCATTTCCCATGCGGCCGACCAGGCGAGAGTGCGGGGGAGCGACTCGGCGATGTCGCCGATCCGATCGACGAGAACACCGAGCGAATCCGGATCGAGCCGCACTGCGCAATACGTCAGGTCGTCGTCGTTGACCAGCACGAGCTTGCCGCGCGATACACCTACGAGCGCTTCGACATTCGTCGATTCGGCAGCCTCGAGGTCCAGCTCGACGCGGTCGGTACGCACCAACTTGCCGTCGACGTCGTCGTAGATGCCGATCGCGATGCGGTGTACGCGATGCTCGCCCGCGCCCGGTGCTGCGCCGGTCTGCGACACTGCGAACCGGGTGAACTTGCCCTCCGAGTCGACGTCGAAATCGGGGCTCAGAGTGTTCAGGCCGGTGGTCCGCAGCCACTGCGCACCCCAATCGGAGAGATCGCGGCCCGATGACTTCTCCAGTGCCGCAAGCAGATCCGAGAACGTTGCGTTGGCGAACGCGTGATCGACGAAGTAGGCCCGCAACCCGGCCAGGAAGTCTTCCTTACCGACGTACGCAACCAGCTGCTTGAGCACGCTGGCACCCTTGGCGTACGTGATGCCGTCGAAGTTGACCTCCACGGCGGCCAGATCGGGGATGTCCGCGGCGATGGGGTGCGTCGAGGGCAGCTGGTCCTGTCGGTATGCCCAGGCCTTCTCGACGTTGGCGAACGTCGTCCACGCGTTGGTGTATTCGGTCGCCTCGGACTGGCACAACACGGAGGCGAACGTCGCGAACGACTCGTTGAGCCACAGGTCGTCCCACCATGTCATCGTCACCAGATCGCCGAACCACATGTGCGCCATCTCGTGCAGCACGGTCTCGGCGCGTCGCTCGTAGGAGTACCGCGTCACCTTGGACCGGAAGACGTAATCCTCGAGGAACGTGACGGCCCCGGCGTTCTCCATGGCTCCGGCGTTGAATTCGGGCACGAACAGCTGGTCGTACTTGCCGAACGCATACGGGGTGCCGAAGTTCTCGTGGTAGAAACCGAAACCCTGCTTCGTCTCGGTGAACAGTCTCTCGGCATCCATGTGTTCGGCAAGGGATGCGCGGCAGTAGATTCCGAGAGGGATGGTGCCGTGATCGTCGGTGTACGAATCGGTCCACTCGGCGTAGGGACCGGCGATCAGAGCAACCAGGTATGTGCTCATCAGCGGCGTCGTGTCGAACACGTGCTCACCTGCGGCCGGCTCGGCACCGTGCGCTGCGTTGGAGATGACGGTCCAGCTCTCGGGAGCGGTGACCTTCAGGTCGAACGTGGCCTTGAGATCGGGTTGATCGAAGCACGCGAACATGCGCTTGGCGTCCGCAGTCTCGAACTGCGAGTACAGGTACACCGAACCGTCCGACGGATCGACGAAACGGTGCAGGCCTTCGCCGGTGTGCGAGTAGACGCAGTCGGCATCGACCACGAGCTCGTTGTGTTCGGCGAGATCGACCAGAGCCAGCCCCGTCGACTCGTCGTAGTTCGTCGTGTCGAGCGCTGTGCCGTTGAGCGTCGCCGACCGGATGGTGCCTGCGACGATGTCCACGAAAGTCGACGCTCCGGCGGTCGCGGCGAACGTGATGGTGGTGAGCGAGCGGAACGTCTTCTGGCCGGGATTGCCCTCGCCGTCGGTGAGATCGAGAACGATCGCGTACTTCGTTTCCCCGATGATCGCCGAGCGCTCGGAGGCTTGGTCACGCGTCAGGTTGGGAGCAACCACTTCAGTCGACACCTCTTCGTGTAGTTATGGGTAGTGCCGTCCATCCCATCACGTCCGCCGTGTCGCGCGCTGGCTGACGGGTCGCGTGGAATGTCCGCGCGGTGGCCGGGTGTTACGACATGAAGAGACAGCGACATCGACTTTCGAGGAGCAGACAGTGACCGGTTCAGGACAGAAAGACACCGCTGATTTTTGGTTCGACCCGCTGTGCCCATGGTGCTGGATCACTTCACGTTGGATTCTCGAGGTCCAGCAGGTGCGCGACATCGACGTCAACTTCCACGTCATGAGCTTGGCCGTCCTCAACGAGGGCCGCGACCTGCCCGAGGAGTACGCCGCGATGATGAAGAAGGCGTGGGGTCCGGTGCGGGTGGCGATCGCCGCGGCGAAGAGCAACGGCGACGAGATCCTCGCGCCGCTGTACGCGGCCATGGGCACGCGAATTCACAACGAGGGCAACAAGGATTTCGACGTGGTCATCCGGGAGTCCTTGGCCGAACTCGACTTGCCCGCCGATCTCGCCTCGGCAGCCGAGAGCACCGATTACGACGAGGACCTGCGCACCAGCCACCACGCAGGAATGGACAAGGTCGGCCCCGATGTGGGCACTCCCACCATTCACGTCAACGGCGTGGCGTTCTTCGGCCCTGTGCTCTCGCGGATTCCACGCGGTGAAGAGGCAGGCAAGTTGTGGGACGCGTCGGTGATCTTCGCGGCGTACCCGCACTTCTTCGAGCTCAAGCGCACCCGCAACGAGGACCCGCAGTTCGACTGATCGCGTGACCCTCGTGCGTGGAAACTCGTAGCAGGAGCCGAACTTTCACGCACGAGGGGCCAGTTCGCGCACGGGGGATCAGGCGACGATTCGATCCGAGCCGCTGTCGGTGCCGAACGTCAGATGCTCGCCCAGATGGAAGCGCCTGGCCGACCACGCCGCTGCGGCGGCATCGAGAAAGTCGTCGACGAGCGGCCCGTTCGGCAGGTCGTCCAGGTCGAGAGCCCCGGTCCATCGTGTCAGTGCGGCCAACCGTTGCCCGACGCCGCGGCCGGTCTTCTTCGATGCGTAGACCGTGGTCGGTGACATCGCCCTGAACGAGCATTCGGGATGCACTTCGACGTACCGTTCCGGATCGAAGTCCGAATCTCGCCACGCCCGGACCGCGGGCAAGATGTGCCACGTTTGTTTACTGATTGCCTTGCCGGTCTTCGACCGCGAGATCGAGCACGCCTGTTCGTACGACACCGCGCCCAGAACATCCGCGACCGGGGTGTGAAAGATCGAACTGCGCGCCGTCCCCAGGAACTTCTTCGCCTCCAGTTCGCTGACGCGATAACCGTCCACGGGTAGCGACAGCGGCATGTCGACGCCCACTCGCGCGCAGTCTCGGGTGTGCTCCAACACGTCGGAGACGGAGGAGCAGGCCGTCCACGTCACTCTCGTGCCGTCGAACAATGCGACCACCCACGCACCCTTCGCGCCGTCGACACCGGCGAATTTCTCGGCTCGTGACATCACCTGTCAGACTCTAGGCATGCGCGTATACCTGGGTGCCGACCACGCCGGCCTCGAGTTCAAGAATCAGATCATCGAACACCTGACGGCAACCGGGCACGAGCCCGTCGACTGCGGTGCGTTCGACTACGACCCGGTCGACGACTACCCGGCCTTCTGCATCGACGCAGCACGTCGCGTCGTCGCCGATCCGGGCAGTCGCGGCCTCGTGCTCGGCGGATCCGGAAACGGCGAGCAGATCGCCGCGAACAAGGTGCCGGGCGCACGCTGTGCCCTCGCGTGGAGCGTCGAGACGGCAAAGTTGGCTCGCGAACACAACGATGCGCAGCTCATCGGCATCGGCGGCCGCATGCACACGTTGCCCGAAGCACTTGCCATCGTCGACGCGTTCCTCGGCACCCCGTTCTCGGGCGAGGAGCGCCACCAGCGTCGCATCGACATCCTGTCCGAGTACGAGCGCAGCGGCGAAGCACCCGAGGTTCCGGGAAAGCCCGAGTAAGTGCCCGAAGGGCATACCCTGCACCGACTCGCTCGGTTGCATCAACGTCGGTTCGGCGGGGCACCGGTGGAGGCGAGCAGTCCCCAGGGACGGTTCGTTTCCGGTGCCGCGCTGATCGACGGCCTCGTCCTCGAGAAGGCCGAGGCGTGGGGCAAGCATCTGCTGCACCGCTACGAATCCGACCTGATCGTGCACATTCACCTCGGCCTGTACGGAAAGTTCACCGAACACGCTGTGCCACTGGACGATCCGGTGGGTGCGGTGCGTCTGCGCATCGTGGGGGAGAAGTACGGTGCCGACCTCCGCGGCCCCACGGCCTGCGAGATCTACACCGAGCAGCAGGTCGACGCCCTCCTGGCGCGTCTGGGGCCGGACCCGCTCCGCAAGGACGCCGACCCGGATGCGGCCTGGGCACGAATATCCAAGTCACGCACGGCCATCGGCACGTTGCTGATGGATCAGAAGGTGCTCGCCGGCGTCGGCAACGTCTACCGCGCCGAGATCCTCTTCCGGCACGAGATCAACCCGATGCGCCCCGGAAAGGACCTCGACCGAGCCGAGTGGGACGCCATCTGGCTCGATCTCGTGGACCTCATGGCCATCGGTGTCCGACGCGGTCGCATCATCACCATCAGGCCCGAGGACGATCACGGCGACACCTACGGTGCCCGCCGACCGCGTTCGTACGTCTACCGCAGGGAAGGCCTCCCGTGCCGCGTGTGCGGAGCCGAGATCCTGCACTCGACGATGCAGGCGCGAAACCTGTTCTGGTGCCCCGTCTGTCAGGCGACCTAGAGGCCGCCGAAGTCCATTCCGCCGCCGTCGCCGCCGAACATGTCGCCGCCCCCGTCGTCGATGGCACCGTATTCCGTGTCGCCGCCGCTGTAGTCGTCACCAGCACCCCCGTCGGAACCGTCGGCACCCAGGTCGCCACCCGCTGCGGTCTCGTCCGGAACTCCGGCCATGCCGGAGAACATCGCCGAGAACAGGAACATCGAGCCCATTCCCCATGCGCCGGCGACCAGGGCCGGACGCCACCACGGTTCGGAGTACCAGCCTGCGGGGACGGGTCGGCCCGCCACTCGTCCGCCGGGGTAGTAGTTCGGGGTCCGGTCCGACGGGTCCGGTGAGGCCGCGATCTCTCGTCCCTCGAAGTCGACCTTGCGTTCCTCGGTGACACGGCCTGCCTGCTGTTGGCCGTCGATGCCCTGCACCTCGGGGCCCGGGTCCATGCCCATCGCCAGGCGCGCTGCGCGAATGTAATAGAGCCCTTCCAACGCGGTCTGCTTGGCCAGCCTCGCCTGTTCGACGGTTGTCGCCTGGTCGATCTGCGAGCCCGCTGCGATATTGCGCTCGGATGCGTCGGCGAGGGCCTGCTTGGATGCGGTGTCGGAGCCGACGAGGTTGTAGACCTGGCCGCCGAGCCGTTCGATCGACTGGCGGGCGTCGGCCTTCGCATCGGCCAGTGCGGTGGCCGCGGCTGCGGCGGAGTTCTTCTTGCTGCGAAGCACCAGCAGTGCCACGACGGCCACGACGATGACGATCAGGACGATTTCCACTTCTGAGCCTTCCATCGGCGATACATGTCCAGTTCGTCCGATTCACTCGAACACTGTCGACGATACGCGGACACGAAAAAGCCCCGCACTCGCGAAGTGCGGGGCTTTCGATGGAGCCGATGACGAGAATCGAACTCGCGTAGCCTGTTTGGAAGACAGGGGCTCTACCATTGAGCTACATCGGCATGCAAACAACAGTCGTGGGATCGCCAGTTCCGTCGCCTGCGTTTCAAGACTGTACCCAAAGCGGTTGCCGGATTCCAAACCGGCCCGTCGAGCCCGGTCTCACGGAACGTCATGGGTGGGGCGCCCATGAGGGGCTACTATCGGTTGCTGTTCAATGGTGTCCGTACGACGGGGTGTGGCGCAGCTTGGTAGCGCATCCGCTTTGGGAGCGGAGGGTCGCAGGTTCAATTCCTGTCACCCCGACAAATGAGAGCCGCGGGCACGGCTCACCGTGCTCGTGGCGAGCGGAAGACAGCAAGCCAGAACTGCCAGCAAGCAAGAATCACCACAAAGGAGCATGTCCCGTGAAGAGCACCGTCGAGCAGCTGAGCCCGACGCGAGTCCGTATCAACGTTGAGGTGCCCTTCGAGGAGCTCAAGCCTGATTTCGACCGCGCGTACAAGGCTTTGGCTCAGCAGATCCGCCTCCCCGGATTCCGTCCCGGCAAGGCTCCGGCCAAGTTGCTCGAGGCGCGAGTCGGCCGTGGTGCAGTACTCGAGCAGGTCGTCAACGACGCTCTTCCCTCTCGCTACTCCGAGGCCGTGACCAACGAGAAGGTCAAGGTCATCGGCCAGCCCGAGATCGAGATCACCAAGATCGAAGACGGCACCGAGCTCACGTTCACCGCCGAGGTCGACGTGCGTCCCGAGATCGAGCTGCCGGATTACTCGACCATCAGCGTCGTCGTCGATCCGCTCGAGATCAAGGACGAAGCCGTCGACGAGCAGCTGCAGTCGCTCCGTCAGCGTTTCGGAACCCTCACCGGTGTCGATCGCCCGGTTCAGTCCGGCGACTTCGTGTCCATCGATCTCTCGGCCACGGTCGACGGCGAGAACGTCGAAGAGGCCACCGCCAGCGGGCTGTCCCACGAGGTCGGTTCCGGTCAGCTCATCGAGGGCCTCGACGACGCGATCATCGGCGTCTCGGCCGGCGAGTCGAAGGAGTTCACCTCCACGCTCGTTGCCGGTGAGTATGCGGGCAAGGAAGCCGTCGTCACGGTCAAGGTCGTCTCCGTCAAGGAGCGCGAGCTGCCCGAGGCCGACGACGAGTTCGCCCAGCTGGCCAGTGAGTTCGACACGTTCGATGAGCTACTCGCCGACCTGAAGACGCGCGTCGAGCGAGTCGCGAAGGTCGAGCAGGCCGGTCAGATCCGCGACAAGGTGCTCGAGACGTTGCTCGAGACCCTCAAGATTCCGGCTCCCGAGGCCGTCGTCAAGGCCGAGGTCGATTCCCAGGTGCACGAGGCCATCCACGGCCTCGATCACAACGAGGAAGCGCTCGCCGAGTTGCTCGAGTCGCAGGGTTCGAGCCGCGAGGAGTTCGACAAGGACGTCAAGGAAGGTGCCGAGAAGTCGGTGCGCACCCAGCTTCTCCTCGACGCCATCGCCGAGGCCGAGAACACTCAGGTCGGCCAGGACGAGCTGACCGAGCGGATCATCTTCCAGGCCCAGCGCTACGGCATGCCGCCCGAGCAGTTCATCCAGCAGGTGCAGCAGGCCAACCAGCTCGGTGCCGTGTTCGCCGATGTCAAGCGCGGCAAGGCGCTTGCCTCGGTCGTCGAGCGCGTCACCGTGACCGACACCAACGGAGCCAGCGTCGACACCGCCGAGCTGTTCGGCAGCCCCGCCGATGCTCCCGACGAGGTCGAAGCAGCTGATTCTTCCGAGGGCGAACAAGAGAAGTAACGCTCACAGCGAACGACGGCGGTTCCGGGACTCCGGAGCCGCCGTCTTTCGTTAGTGTCTGTGTCAGGAACCAACGATTTGTTATGGAAAAGGCAGGTACCGTGACTGTTCAGAATCCGGCGGCTTCGCACGAGCAGAGTCCCGTCATGACTTCGGCCGCAGCAGGCCTGAATCTCAGCGACTCCGTGTACGAGCGTCTGCTTCAAAACCGCATCATTTTCCTCGGTACCCAGGTCGACGACGACATCGCCAACAAGTTGTGCGCGCAGATCCTGCTCCTGTCGGCCGAGGACCCCACCCGCGACATCTCGCTGTACATCAACTCGCCCGGTGGCTCGGTCACCGCAGGTATGGCGATCTTCGACACCATGGAATTCGCCGAGTGCGATATCGCCACCTACGGGATGGGCCTGGCTGCCTCGATGGGCCAGTTCCTGCTCTCGGCCGGTGCGAAGGGCAAGCGGTACGCCCTGCCGCACGCGCGCATCATGATGCATCAGCCTTCGGCCGGTATCGGCGGCAGCGCTTCGGACATCGCGATCATGGCCGAGCAGTTCGCGCACACCAAGCGTGAGATGGCCGAGCTCATCGCTCAGCACACCGGCCAGACCGTCGAGCAGATCACCGAGGATTCCGACCGTGACCGGTGGTTCACGGCACAGGCGGCCAAGGAATACGGGTTCGTGGATCACGTCGTCAGCCGCGCGCGGCAGGCCGGCGGAGTCGGCGAGTAATTCGGCCGCTACCGGCGACCCTCGATCACTCACATCTTGGAGAAACGATGACAAACCTGTTCGATCCCAACCAGTTGCCGTCCTCGCGGTACATCCTTCCGTCCTTCGTCGAGCACTCGAGCTACGGCGTCAAGGAGTCGAACCCGTACAACAAGCTGTTCGAGGAGCGCATCATCTTCCTCGGCGTCCAGGTCGACGATGCGTCTGCCAACGACGTCATGGCACAGCTGCTGGTGCTCGAGGGCCTCGACCCCGACCGTGACATCACGATGTACATCAACTCGCCCGGTGGCTCGTTCACCTCGTTGATGGCCATCTACGACACGATGCAGTACGTCCGCGCCGACGTGGCGACAGTGTGCCTCGGCCAGGCGGCTTCGGCTGCCGCGGTACTGCTCGCAGCCGGCACCCCCGGCAAGCGCGCGGCTCTGCCGAACGCACGAGTGCTGATCCACCAGCCCTCGAGCGGCGGAATCCAGGGCCAGGTCTCGGACCTCGAGATCCAGGCCGCCGAGATCGAACGTATGCGTCGACTCATGGAGACCACCCTCGGTCGCCACACCGGCAAGGATCCCGACGTGATCCGCAAGGACACCGATCGCGACAAGATCCTCACCGCCGAGCAGGCCAAGGACTACGGCATCATCGACACCGTGTTCGAGTACCGCAAGCTCTCGGCTCAGAAGTAGCACGCAAGTACCACCGGTCGGATCGCCTCGCGGTCCGGCAGACGATCGGACGCCGGGCACGAGTGGACAACTCGGCCCGGCTGTCTCGATTCACGCCCCGAATGCCGTGATTGGTGAAAACGGGCGGCGAATCACCGGAAACAACCCGCCCATGTTCGGCGAACACGGGTAGCGTCGCATCCAAGAACTCGGTCGGAGCATCTCGAACTCGGCATGCCATCGATCGAGAAGTAGCCCGTCCTTCCGCGTATGCGGTCGGCCGGGTCGTACGCGGACAAGGAAGTAGGAACCTCCGAATGGCACGCATCGGTGACGGTGGCGATCTGCTGAAGTGCTCGTTCTGCGGCAAGAGCCAAAAGCAGGTCAAGAAGCTCATTGCAGGACCAGGGGTGTACATCTGCGACGAGTGCATCGACCTGTGCAACGAGATCATCGAGGAGGAGTTGGCCGAATCGAGCGAAGTCAAGCTCGACGACCTGCCCAAGCCTTCCGAGATCAAGGACTTTCTCGAGAACTACGTGATCGGCCAGGACGCTGCGAAGCGCACGTTGGCCGTCGCTGTCTACAACCACTACAAGCGCATTCAGGCCGGCGACAAGGCGCGCGATGTGCGCGGCGAATCCGTCGAGCTGGCCAAATCGAACATCTTGATGCTCGGTCCCACCGGGTGCGGCAAGACGTATCTGGCCCAGACCCTCGCCAAGATGCTCAACGTGCCGTTCGCGATCGCCGACGCCACCGCACTGACCGAAGCCGGGTACGTGGGTGAGGATGTCGAGAACATCCTGCTCAAGCTCATCCAGGCCGCGGACTACGACGTCAAGCGGGCCGAGACCGGCATCATCTACATCGACGAGGTCGACAAGATCGCTCGTAAGAGCGAGAACCCGTCGATCACCCGCGATGTCTCCGGTGAAGGCGTACAGCAGGCACTGCTGAAGATCCTGGAAGGTACCCAGGCCAGCGTCCCGCCGCAGGGCGGACGTAAGCATCCGCATCAGGAGTTCATCCAGATCGACACCACCAACGTGCTCTTCATCGTCGCCGGTGCTTTCGCCGGTCTCGAGAAGATCGTGTCCGATCGCGTCGGCAAGCGCGGTCTCGGCTTCGGAGCCGAGGTGCGTTCCAAGGCGGAGATCGACACGCAGGATCACTTCGCCGAGGTGATGCCCGAGGATCTGATCAAGTTCGGTTTGATCCCCGAGTTCATCGGCCGTCTGCCGATGATCGCGTCTGTGACCAACCTGGACAAGGAATCACTGGTCACCATCCTGTCCGAGCCCAAGAACGCGTTGGTCAAGCAGTACCGCCGACTCTTCGACATGGACGGCGTCGAGCTCGAATTCACGTCCGAGGCACTCGAGGCGATCGCCGATCAGGCGATCCTGCGCGGCACCGGTGCTCGTGGGTTGCGCGCGATCATGGAGGAAGTACTGCTCCCGGTGATGTACGACATCCCGAGCCGGGACGACGTGGAGAAGGTCGTGGTCACGGCAGAGACGGTCAACGACAACGTCCTGCCGACCATCGTTCCGCGCAAGCCCGAACGCCCGGAGCGTCGCGACAAGTCGGCCTGACCAGCTCCGGCACGACACCGAAACGAGCCCCGATCATCGAACGCGATGATCGGGGCTCGTTCTGTGTTGTGGAGGTTCTCGATCGAGGGTGTCAGCCGAGGACCGAGATGTGCGGGTGCAGGTCCGGGTCGACCGCGGCACACCGCTGCGCCACCAACGGGTCGTGGCCCGGCACGACATGCTCGGGGCTGTCGGCGAGTTCCTTGATCCGGTCGAACGCGCCGAACATGTCCGGCAGGCAGTGCAGAATCGCGAAGGGACTGTCGGATTCGATGTTCTCGTAGAAGTGACTCGCATCCGACGCCAGCACCAGGGTCCCGCGCTCGGTGTGCACGCTGACTACCTGCATGCCCGCGGTATGTCCGCCCACCGCATGCACCGAGAGTCCCGGTGCCAGTTCGCGGTCGCCGTCGACGATGTCGAGACGCGGACTTCCCGTGACGTGGTCGATGTCGGACCGCGAGTGCAACCAGCGTTCCTGCCCGACGCGGGTCGCCCACGGACCGTTCCAGTAGTCGAGCTCTTTCTGCTGGACGACGTAGCGGGCCGACGGCAGATCTGCGACGACTCCGGTGTGGTCGTAGTGCAGATGGGTCAGCACACATACGTCGATGTCACCGGGGGAGATTCCCAGCTCTCCGATGAGGTCCACGGGGGAGCCGACGTAGTCCAGTCCCTTCATCCGTGACGCCGTCGCCGGTGCGAGACCGGCGTCGACGAGGACGGTCTCGGTGTCCGACAGCGCGAGCCACACGTAGTACGCGGTGGGGTGCGGCTCGTGGCCGCGCTCGTCCGCATAGTGGAAGTGCGTGCTGCGCAGGGATGTTCGGCTCGCATAGCGCACGGCGTACACACGCCATTCACCGCTACGGTCCGGTCGCAGTCCGTCGATCATCGCGGGTCAGTTCGACGTCGTACGAGCGACCGACTCGCGCCGAGTCGTTCGAGTGGATCGCCCGAGCTCGTCGGTGGGCGTGCGATAGGTCTCCTTGGACGTGGACACGATCGCAACGTTGACGGCGCAGAACACGGCGGTGACGATGGCGACCGGCAACCACGCACCGATCTCGGCCCCGGCGATGGCACCGGCAATGGTGGGCGCGAATCCTGCTATGGCGAAACCGATCTGGGTACCCAGCGCAGTTCCGGTCAGACGGACCCGAGCCGGGAACATCTCGCCGTAGAACGAGGGCCACACACCGCCCGTCGCGCTGTGGACGAAACCGAACATGACGATGCCGAAGACGAAGATGAGCGCGTAGTTTCCGACCGAGATGGACCAGAGGTATCCGAACATGAGGATTGCGCAACCGATCGATCCGAACAGGAACACCGGCTTGCGACCGACACGATCGGACAGCGACCCGAAGAACGGGAGTGCAAACAGCGCGACGACGTTGGCGAGTACGCCGACCCACAGCATCGGAGTTCGTTCCAGGCCGACTGTGTTGACTGCGTACGACAGCGCATAGACGGTGAATATCGTACTGACCGAGGCGATCACGGCGGCAAACATGACTCGAAGAACGGCGGGCCAGTGCTCGGACAGCAGTTCGGTCAGCGGGAGACGCTGCGGCTCGGCGGACGCCACCTCTTCCTCGAAGACTGGGGTCTCGTCGAGCGAGCGCCGGATCAGGAATGCGGCGACAACGACGAATGCGCTGAGGAAGAACGGGATTCGCCAGCCCCAGCTGAGCAACTGGTCCTCGGGGAGCATGGCGACCGGGAGAAAGACTGCGGTGGCAAGGATCTGACCGCCCTGGGTGCCGCTGAGGGTGAAGCTGGTGAAGAATGCCCGTCGGTGGTCGGGTGCGTGCTCGAGGGTCATGGAGTTGGCACCCGCCTGCTCACCGCCCGCAGAGAAGCCCTGGGCCAGGCGCAGCAGGACCAGGATTATCGGGGCCGCGAGGCCGATGGATTCGTACGAGGGAAGGACGCCGACTCCGAGGGTGGCGACTCCCATCAGCAGGACGGTGGCAACCATGACCTTCTTGCGGCCGTAACGGTCACCGATGTGACCGAGCACCAATGCGCCCAGTGGGCGGGCCAGGTATCCGACCCCGAAAGTCGCCAGGGCCAACAACGTTCCGGTGGCGGGGTTGGAACCGGGAAAGAACACGCGGCCGAAGACCAGCGCAGCGGCGGTGCCGTAGATGAAGAAGTCGTAGTACTCGAGGGCGCTGCCCACCCAGGCCGCGGTTGCGGCTTTACGCGGGTTGGCTCCGGGGCGCAGGGGCGGGTGACCGGACGTGAGGGGATCCATCGGTGTCGTCTCTTTTCGTGTGACGGGAAGCCGGGCGCACAGTTCGACATCCACGACCCGATCGGCCGCTAATGTACGAAATAGTTAACTCCGGGCGCTCTTAGATATTGAACGTGATCCATGCCACGTGTCAACCCCCGATGCGATGCGGGTCGCTCGATCTCGGTGTCAGGCGTCGGTGGAGGTGAGGAACGCGATGATCATGTCGCCGAGCATGGCCCGCAGTCGTGTGCGGTGCGCCGGGTCGGTGAGGTCGCGCCCGAACAGTGCCTCGAACGTGTATCGGTTGGACAGCCGGAACACGCAGAAGCTGCTGATCGCCATATGGATGTCCAACGCGTCGACATCGGTTCGAAAGAGCCCGTCGGCCTGCCCGCGCGCAAGAATGTCGGCCAACAGCTCGGCGGCCGGATTGCCGAGATTGCTCAGCGCCTCGGAAGTGCCGATATGTTCGCCGCGCAGAATGTTCTCGGTCGATACCAGCCGGATGAAGTCCGGGTTCTGCTCGTGATGGTCGAACGTGACCGATGCGATGGCGCGGATCGCCTCGACCGGACCGAATCCTTCGACGTCCACGGCTCGTTCGCGCTCGCGGATGCGGAGGTAGGACCGCTCCAGAACGGCCTTGTACAGGCCTTCCTTGTCGGTGAAGTAGTAGTACAGCATCCGCTTGGTCGTGTGTGTTCGTTCGGCGATCTCGTCGATGCGTGCGCCCGCGAAGCCCTTGTCCGCAAACTCCTCCGTGGCTACCTCGAGGATGTTGTGTCGGGTCAGATCGCTGTTGCGCCGACGTTTGACGGCCGGTCCGCTGTCGTCGGAGGTGTCGGTTGTACGCGGAGCCATGGGTCGACTCTATCGCCGCGAATTGCGGAGAAAGGGTGTGTGCGTGCCGTCACCGTAGTACCGTCGAGCTAACTCACCAATTAGTACATTAAAGCTCGAGGAGATCGACATGCCGGAATCCCTGCTCTGCGGGCTGATCGGGACGGGTATCGGCAAATCGCTCACGCCCGCGATGCACGAGCGAGAGGGTGCTGAGCACGGTCTGACCTACCTCTATCGGATCATCGATCTCGATCGGCGCGGGCTGTCCGTGGACGACCTACCGCGGCTGGTGGCCACGGCAGCCGACCTCGGATTTCGCGGCCTCAACATCACCCACCCGTGCAAGCAACGGGTTCTTCACTGCCTCGACGATCTCTCGGAGGATGCCGCGCGTCTGGGTGCCGTCAACACCGTTGTGTTCTCCGACGGGCGCGCGATCGGTCACAACACCGACTGGTCCGGGTTCGACCGAAATTTCGGACGTGGCTTACCGGGAGCCGATCTGAGTGATGTGGTGCAACTCGGAGCCGGGGGAGCAGGTGCGGCCGTGGCATACGCGATGGCACGCCGGGGAGCCGCCAAGCTGACACTCGTCGATGCCGATCGTTCTCGGGCGCAGCAACTCCGAGACTCGCTGGCCTCGATGTTCCCCGAGTCCGAGATCTTCTCGACCGGACTCGATCGGCTCGGCGACGTGCTGAGCGCAGCGTCGGGGCTGGTGCACGCAACGCCGGTCGGAATGCTCGAGCACCCGGGATCTGCTGTGCCGCAGGAATTTCTGCGTCCGCAGATGTGGGTTTCGGAAGTCGTGTACAGGCCGGCCGAGACCGAATTGCTCATGCAGGCAGCGCGAGCGGGGTGCCGAACCCTGAGTGGCACCGGCATGGCCGTGTTCCAGGCAGCGGACGCCTTCGAGATATTCACCGGCCGAATTGCGAACGCAGATCGGATGATCGCGCACATGGGCACCCTCATCGACAGCGAAGATCGCGTCGCTGCCGCCGGGGCCTCCGCATGACGGCCATTGCCACGTCGGTGGCCACTGTCTCGCTCAGTGGGTCTCTCGACGAGAAGATGCGCGCCATCGCCGAAGCCGGGTTCGACGGCTTCGAGGTGTTCGAGCCGGATCTGATCAGCTCACCGGACCTGCCTGCAGACATTGCGAAGAAGGCTGCAGACCTGGGTCTGACCGTCGATCTCTACCAACCCTTCCGTGACGCCGACTCCGACGACCCGGACCAGTTCGCGCGCAACCTCGTTCGCGCCGAACGCAAATTCGACGTGATGGAACAGCTGGGATGCGACCTGCTGCTGGTCTGCTCGTCACCGTTGGCCGGTGCAGTGCGCGAGGACGACAAGTTGATCGAACAGATGGCAACTCTCGCCGAGCGTGCACATCGCCGCGGACTGCGGCTGGCCTACGAAGCGCTCGCCTGGGGTAGCCACGTCGACACCTACCGTCATGCCTGGGACATCGTCCGGCAGGTCGACCATCCAGCGCTCGGGACCTGTCTCGACAGCTTTCACATCCTCTCCCGCGGCGACGACCCATCCGGCATCCGCGAGATAACCGGCGAGAAGATCTTCTTCTTGCAGCTGGCCGACGCCCCGCACCTGGTGATGGACGTCCTGCAGTGGAGTCGCCATCACCGATGCTTCCCCGGTCAGGGGAACTTCGATCTGGCAACCTTCGGAGCCGACGTCGTGGCCTCGGGCTACACGGGCCCGTGGTCGCTCGAGATCTTCAACGACGTCTTCCGGCATTCGGACACCGGCCGAACGGCGTCGGACGCACACCGTTCGCTGCTCCACCTGCAGGAGCAGGTCCGCGGCGTCGACACCGTCGTGCCGAATCCCGATCTGTTCTCCCCGCCTCCGCCCGGCCCGATCGAGAACATCGTGTCCCTACGTATCGCCGCGGGCCCTGCCAAGGCCGCCCAGTTGGGTACCACCTTGCGTCACCTCGGCTTCGACCTCACCGCCGCGCACAGCGAACACGGACTGTCGCTGTTCACCCAGGGCCCACTCGCCGTCGCGGTCGACACGACCGTCGACACCCTGTGGACGGCACCGGGCGTCCCCGCCCACCTGCCCGCACTGGCCCAGATCGGGGTCCGCAGCGAGCGGCCCGATCTGTGGTTGACCAGAGCCCGCGCTCTGGGGGTCCCCGCCGCGACGGTCACCATGCCGGGCGTGGCCGACGCGACCGACGCGGTGGTGCGGCTCGCCGTCACCGGTGCAACCTCGCTCGACCTACGCACCCGAGACAGCGCCGGTGCCTGGCAGTCCGCATTCGACCTCGCTCCCAGAGTGCCTGTGCCGCAGGACAAGCCCCTGGTCTCGCACGTGGACCACATCGCCCTCGCGGTCCCGGCGGAAAGCTGGGACGGCGTGATGCTGTTGCTCCGCTCGGTGTTCGGCATGGTGCCCCGGGACGGTCAGGACGTCGTGGACGCGATCGGACTGGTGCGAAGCCAGGCCCTCACCCTGACGACCACGAACGGCACCATTCGCCTGTCGCTCAACATGGTTCCCGGTCGCCCGTCCGATGCCGACCCCCTGCCCGCCGCCCGCCGCGGAGGCGTCGGACATGTGGCGTTCGGATGCGAGGACATCTACGCCGCGGCCGAGGCAATGACCGAACGCGGTCTCACGCCGTTGCGCATCTCGCCCAACTACTATCGCGACCTGAACGCACGGTTCGGCCTCGGTCAGGACACCCTCGACGCGATGCAGCGGCTCGGCATCCTGTACGACGCCGACTCCGCAGGCGGCGAGTTCTTCCACTTCTTCACCGGCACCGTGGGCGACGACCTCTTCTTCGAGGTGGTGCAGCGGGTAGGCGGGTACGAAGGCTACGGGGAGACCAACTCGGCTGTGCGCCTGGCTGCGCAACTACAGCAGTGAGTAGCGATCAGGACAGTCGCTCGAACACCGCGGCCAGGCCCTGTCCGCCGCCGATGCACATCGTCTCGAGTCCGTAGCGGACTTCTCGGCGGTCCATTTCACGGAGCAGGGTGGCAAGGATTCGGGCGCCGGTGGCCCCGACCGGGTGGCCGAGCGAGATGCCGGAACCGTGCGGATTCAACCGCGGGTCGTCCGACTCGATACCCCAGGACCGAGTCACGGCCAGCGCCTGGGCGGCGAAGGCTTCGTTGAGTTCGATGACGCCCATGTCGTCGAGAGTGAGCCCGAGGCGTCCGAGCGCTTTCTCGCTGGCGGGCACCGGGCCGATTCCCATGGTGCGCGGAGCGACTCCGGCGACGCCCCAGCTCGCGAGCCGCGCCAGTGGTCGAAGTCCCAGCGCCGCAGCCTTTTCGGGGGTGGTGACGATGGCGATCGCGGCACCGTCGTTCTGCCCGCTGGCATTACCCGCGGTGACCGTCGACTCGGGATCGATCGATGCACGGATTGCCTTCAGCTTCGCCAACGACTCCACGGTCGTGTCGGCCCGTGGATGCTCGTCGGTCGAGACCAGAACCGGTTCCGACTTACGCTGGGGGACAGACACACCCACGATCTCCTCGGCGAACACGCCGCTGTTCTGCGCGGCGACCGCCCGCCGATGCGACTGCACGGCCAGCGCGTCCTGATCGGCGCGGCTGATGGAGAACTCCTGGCGAAGGTTCTCGGCGGTCTCGATCATGCCTCCGGGTACCGGAAAGTTCTTGCCACCCGCCGTCACCCGGGCCCGCGCAAGTCGGTCGGCGAGGGCGACCGCCTCGGCCTTGACGCCCCACCGCATGCCGGTCGCGTAGAACTCGGTCTGGCTCATACTTTCGACGCCGCCTGCCAGAACCAGGTCGTTGCCGCCGGACTGCACCTGCATGCACGCCTGCAGTACTGCTTGTAGGCCGGAGCCGCAGCGTCGGTCGATCTGCATGCCGGGCACATCGATGCCGAGATCGGCGTCGAGGGCGGCGATTCGACCGATGGCCGGTGCATCACCGTTCGGTGACGCCTGGCCCAGGATCACGTCGTCGATGTCCGCTCCGGAGATACCCGTTCGCGCAACGAGTTCGGTGATGACCGTGGCAGCGAGGGCCTGGGCGGAAATGTCGCGGAACTGGCCACCGAAACGGCCGACGGGGGTACGCAGGGGTTCGCAGATCACGGCTTCAGGCATGGGTGTTTCCTCGCTTGTCGTTGGCTCCGGTACTCACCCGGAGCAGATCGGTCTCGATGGCGTGGGTGGCGTCGAGCAAGGCCGGGAGTAGTTCGGCGCGCACGGCGTCCGCAGAATGACGTGCAGCTTGGGTCGAGACGTTGGCTGCCGCGACAACCACGCCGGCGCTGTCGCGGATGGGTGCGGCGATCGAACGAAGGCCCTCTTCGAGTTCTTGGTCCACCAGGCAGAAGCCGTCGACCCGCACTCGTTCGAGTTCCCGCGCGAGTGAGGCCGCGGTCGTGATGGTCTTGCCCGTCAACGGCGTCAACCGCACTCGCTCCAGGTACGCATCCAGTTCGTCCGCGGGAAGACCGGCCAACAGCACCCGTCCCATCGAGGTTGCGAACGCCGGAAACCTGGTGCCGATGTTGATGCCGACGGTCATGATGCGGCTGACCGGAACCCGGGCGACGTACACCACATCGTCACCGTCGAGTATCGACACCGAGGACGATTCACGCACTCGTTCGGCGAGCGCCTCGAGATGTGGGCCCGAGACCTCGGGGAGCGAAAGACTCGACAAGTAGCTGTACCCCAATTCGAGTACTCGCGGGGTGAGCCAGAACATCGAGCCGTCGGTACGCACGTATCCGAGTTCGACGAGCGTGAGCAGAAACCGCCGGGCGGTGGCGCGGGTCAGGTCGGTCGCTCGGGCCACGTCGGCCAGCGTTCGACGCGGATGCTCGCCGTCGAAGGCTCTGATCACTGCCAAGCCGCGTCCGAGAGACTGGACGTAATCCGAGGACGGCGGTGTGTCCGCGGCACTCACGAGGTTTCGCTCTCGGTTATGGCGGCCTGAGCCAATGCGAAAGCGTTGTTGCTGTTCGGTACTCCCGCGTAGACGGCGGTGTGCAAGAACACCTCGGCGAGCTCGTCGGGTGCGATACCGGCACGCAACGCCGCTCGGATGTGCATGTCGAGTTCGTGGTGGTTACCCAAGGCCGTCAGAACGGCCAGAGTCAGCAGTCGGCGGGTGTGGTGGTCGAGTCCGGGACGAGCCCAGACGTCGCCCCATGCGGTTCGGGTGATGAAATCCTGGAACGGGGACGTGAATTCGGTTCTCGATGCGATGCTGCGGTCGACGTGGGCGTCACCGAGCACACTGCGCCGTACGGCCATTCCGGTGTCGTGCGCCGCGGACCGTCCGGCGGAGTACGCATTCGCTCCGACGTGAGCGGCAATGGCCGCCGTGACGCGGCCTGCCTGTTCGACGTTCGCCAGATGTGCGGCCGGGTCGAGTGTCAGGAACGTCGATCCTGCAATGCCATCGGCGATGATGCGCAGATCGTCCGGAGTGGTCGACGGATCCTGTCGGCCCGCGATCACGAGGGTGGGAGCGGCGACCCTGGCGAGGTCCGCGCGAGAATCCCACTCGGACAATGCCTCGCAGCATGCCGCGTACCCCTCGTCGGAGGTCTCGGCGATCATGCGTCGACACCGTGCGACGAGATCGGTGTCGCGGGCGGCGAGTTCGGGCGTGAACCACCGTGCGAGTACGGCGTCTGCGAGTGCTGCTGTCCCCGAGGCGCGGACGGTCGCGGCTCGGTCGATCCACTGAGCGGGTTCACCGAACTTGGCGGACGTGCACAGCAGAGTCAGAGTGCGCACCCGCTCGGGGCGATGAATCGCAATCCATTGAGCGACGGCACCGCCGAGGGAGAGTCCGACGACGTGGACGCGTTCCAGAGCGGGTGAATCCAGCAGTGCAAGAACGTCATCGGCGAGATCGGCCACGGAATAGGGGCCGGGGGGTACCGGTGATCGACCGTGTCCCCGTAGATCGACCGTCAACACGTGGACGGAAGCCGAGAGTGCGCCCACCTGCGGGTCCCACATCGATCGGTCCGAGCCGAGCGAGCCGATCAGCACGACGGTATCCGCATCGGGGTGCGGCCCCTCGGTGCGGTGGTGAGCCAGAGTGACTGTCATCAGATGTCCTTCGAATCCGTGGGGCGTTCGGTCTCCAGTGCACACGCAGCGAGGATGTCGTCGACCAAGTCGGGTGCGTGACCCACATAGCCTGCTGGATCCAACATCTCGCGCACCGCCGCCGGCGCCAAGAAGGCGGTGATGGCGGGATCCGTGTCCAGTGGCGCACCTGCTGCGCATCGGTCGGTGACGATGTCGCGGGCGCGCTCGGTGTGCGGTGCCAGCGCCGCCGTGACCCGTTCGGCGAGAAGTGCACCACCCGTCGCTTCGAGGTTGCGCGCCATGGCATCTGGATGCACATGCAGTCCGGTCAGGCTCGTCGCTATACGATGCGCACCGCCGCCGGTGAGGCGTAGCAGATCGGTGACGGTCTCCCATTCGGCGTGCCACGGGCCAGCGGCGCGCTGCTGCTCGTGGTCCATGTTCGCCAGCACTGTCGCAACGGCTCCTGGCACCCGGCGGGCCGCAGCCCGCGCGGTGACGGCGGCGATCGGGTTGCGCTTGTGTGGCATTGCCGACGAACCTCCCGGCGCGTTCTCGGACACCTCGGCCAGTTCGGTGGCGGACATCGACACGATGTCCCCGGCGATCTTCGCAATGGAGCCCGCGGCAATACCCAACGCGCACGCCAGATCTGCGACGGTGACGCGGTCGGTGTGCCAGGGCGCAGTCTGTGGTGCCAGACCGAGGGCGTCCGCGAGCGCGGCGGCAATGGCCGGACCGTGCGGATGTACGGCGGCCATCGTTCCGGCGGCACCTCCGTACTGCACACAGCACGACCGCCGAACCGCAGCGAGCCGGTGACTCGAACGATGCAGCGCCCCAGCCCAATTGGCGGCCACCAGCCCGAAAGTAGTGGGTAACGCCTGCTGGCCGAGGGTGCGCGCGACCATAGGAGTGGTTCGGTGCGCCAGCGCCAGGCCTCGCGCCGCGGTATGTGCATCACCGAGCGACGCCTCGACGACCGTGAGTGCGTCACGTGCGACGAGCATGGACGCGGTGTCCATGCTGTCCTGGCTGGTCGCCCCGGGGTGCACTGCAGCAGCAGGAACTCCGCGCTCGGACACCGCGTTTCGCAGTACTTTCACCAGTGGTATCACCGGATTCCCACCGGCCGCTGCAGCCGCTCCGAGTGCTGTGATGTCCAGAGATTCACCCAGCTCGGCCGCGACCGCGGTGATGATGTCCGCATGCTTCGCGTCGACCACGCCGACCGAGGCAGCCGCCCGGGAGAGGGCTGCCTCGACGTCGAACATCGCCCGAACCCAGCCTCGGTCGCCGACGATCGGTGCGATGATCTCGCTGCCGAATGTCGGATCGAACAGTGCCCCTCTATCGGAAGCCATGGTCCTCTTTCGCCGCATCGTCGATCAGTTCGGGAGCGTGCATCACAGCGCGAAGAACGGGGTCTCGTCTCCGTCCGGATCGGTGTTCTGTAACACGATATCGAGGTGGTAACCGCCGTCCACTGTGGTGGCGACGAGTCGGGCCCGCTTGTCGGCGGGCAAGGCGGACAGCACCGGATCGATTTCGTTGGCCTCGGCCTCGTCCGGGAAGTACATCCGCGTGACGACCCGCTCGAGCATTCCGCGGGCGAAGATTCCGACGTCGATGTGGGGCGCTTCGACGAGGTCGTTCTCGGCGGGCAACGGCCCCGGTTTGATGGTCGTGATCGTCATCGTTCCCCGTGTATCGGCAAATGCTCGACCGAAGCCGCGGAAACCCGCGACACGTGGTGCCACGGCACCCCGTGGATCGTCCGGATGGTCGAAGCGTCCGTCGGAGTCGGCCTGCCAGGTCTCGATCATGGCGTCGGACACCGGTTGACGAGCCCCGTCCACGAGGGTGAACGTCAGGGTGATCGCCTCGGCGGTGCCGGGAGGTACCACGTCCTGTCCGTCCGGCCACAGCAGACCGATGTGGACGTAGGGCCCGACCGTCTGAGAGGGCGTCTGACCGAACGGTGCGGTGGTGAAATCGGCACCGGTCACCACCGGGTACCGGGGAGCGAACTCGGGGTCAGTCATCGTGGTCGTCCTCCTCGAACGGGGTGGCGTTGCGTCCGCGCAGAACGATGTCGAACTTGAACCCGAGAGCCCAGTTCGGTTGTGTTGCTTCGTAATCGAAGGTGCTGATCATCCGAGCACGCGCGTCTTCGGGGGCTGCGTTGTAGATGGGATCCTGGAAGAACATGGGGTCGTCGGGGAAGTACATCTGCGTCACCAACCGCTGGGTGAATGCGTGACCGAACAGGGAGAAGTGAATGTGGGCAGGCCGCCATGCGTTGTGGTGGTTGCCCCAGGGGTACGCGCCCGGTTTGATCGTGGTGAACCGGTATCGGCCGTCGGCATCGGTGAGTACTCGGCCCACGCCGTCGAAATGCGGGTCGAGAGGTGCTGGCCAGCGATCACCCGAGTGTCGGTAACGCCCGCCCGCGTTGGCCTGCCATACCTCTACGAGGGTGTTCGGGATCGCTCTGCCGTCGCTGTCGAGCACTCGACCGTGCACGATGATGCGTTGACCCTGAGCTTCACCACCCCGCGCGAGCGTCAGGTCGGCGTCGGAGTCGGTGACCCGTCCCTCGCCCAGAACCGGACCGGTGATCTCGGTCAATCGTTGGGGGAGAAGCGTCAACGGCTGCGCCGGATGCCGCAGGGCAGTGGTCCGGTACTCGGCGAAGTCGCGTGGTGCATGGACACCCGTCTGGTCCCGGTACTCGGGCGGGAGATGAAGCATCGACAGCTCCTGACGATCGTGGTGATCAAGCGCACTCGCCACCGTATACAGATGTTCGCATGGTGGCAACCTGTTCACATAACGCACATTGTCGGGTACCGTCGCTGCCATGTTGGACAAAGTCGTGGCCAGTGCCACAGAAGCGGTAGCGGACATCCCCGACGGGTCGTCGATCGCCGTGGGCGGGTTCGGGTTGGTGGGAGTGCCGGAGATCCTGATCGCCGCGGTGCTCGAGCAGGGAGCTACCGACCTCGAAACCATCAGCAACAACTGCGGGACCGACGGCTTCGGTCTGGGAGTGCTGCTGGCGCAGCACCGCATTCGGCGCACGATCAGCTCGTACGTGGGATCCAACAAGGAATTCGCACGGCAGTACCTCGGCGGCGAACTGGAGGTGGAGCTGACCCCGCAGGGCACCCTCGCCGAGCGGCTGCGAGCCGGTGGTGCCGGTATTCCGGCGTTCTTCACCCCCGCGGGTGTCGGGACGCAGGTGGCCGACGGCGGTTTGCCGCTGCGCTACGACGGCAGCGGCGGCATCGCCGTGGCGAGTCCGCCGAAGGAGACCCGGGAGTTCGATGGGGTCACCTATGTGATGGAGCGCGGCATCGTCGCGGACTACGCCTTGGTCCACGCCTGGAAGGGCGACAGGCACGGAAACCTGGTGTTCCATGCCAGCGCACGGAACTTCAATCCACCCGCCGCCGCGTCGGGTCGGATCACCGTGGCGCAGGTCGAGCACCTGGTCGAGCCGGGGGAGATCGGTCCGGACGAGGTGCACACCCCGGGCATCCATGTGCAGCGGGTCGTGCATGTCGGCCCGGTCGAGGTCGGCATCGAGCAGAGGACGGTACGAGCATGAGCGAGAAGATGTCCCGCGAACAGATGGCCGCCCGGGTGGCGCAGGAGCTCGGCGACGGGCAGTACGTCAACCTCGGAATCGGCATGCCGACCCTCGTGCCCAACTACATTCCGACCGACGTCTCGGTGATTCTGCATTCCGAGAACGGAGTGCTCGGCGTCGGCCCCTATCCCACCGAGGACGAACTCGATCCCGAGATCATCAACGCGGGCAAGGAAACCATCACGGTGCTTCCCGGCTCGTCCTACTTCGACTCGTCGCAGTCGTTCGGAATGATCCGCGGCGGCCAGGTCGACGTCGCCGTGCTGGGTGCTATGCAGGTCAGCGCCACCGGCGACCTCGCGAACTGGATGATCCCCGGGCACATGGTCAAGGGGATGGGTGGTGCCATGGATCTGGTGCACGGTGCCCGTCGCGTGATCGTCATGATGGAGCACGTCTCCCGGAAGGGTGAACCGAAGATTCTGCAGTCCTGCACTCTGCCGCTGACCGGGAAGGGCTGCGTGCACAGGATCATCTCGGACATGGCGGTTCTGGACGTCACCGACGACGGGCTGCGCCTCGTCGAGACCGCGCCGGGGATCTCGGTGGACGAGGTCCGGAACGCCACCGCAGCCGAGCTACTCGTCGATGTCGCTGGGGAGTGGAGCCTGCGGAACGACTCAGGAGATACCGTCTGACACAAGGACGCGGTCGGCGCGGGAGTAGATGTTCATCGACCGGCCGCGGAGAAAGCCGATCACCGTCAGTCCTGATTCGGTCGCGAGATCGACCGCGAGAGACGACGGTGCGGACACCGCTGCAAGTATGGGGATCCCGGCCATCACCGCCTTCTGCGCCAGCTCGAACGAGGCGCGGCCACTGACCATCAATATCGTGCCGCGCAGCGGAACTCGATCGTGCTCGGTGGCCCAGCCGACGACCTTGTCCACCGCGTTGTGGCGTCCGACGTCCTCGCGGAGGACGAGCATGTCGCCATCCGCAGTGAACAGCGCCGCAGCGTGCAAGCCGCCGGTGGTGTCGAAGACCTTCTGCGCTGCGCGCAGGGTGTCCGGTAGCCCGGCGAGGGTATCGGACGTCACCACGACGTCGTCTTCAGCAGGAGAATGCTTGGTGCGCAACCGAATTGCGTCGAGTGATCCCTTGCCGCAGACCCCGCACGACGAGGTCGTGTAGAAATTGCGTTCCACCCCGGTCTCGGGGGCTGCCACACCCGGTGCCAGCGTGACGTCCAGGACGTTGTAGGTGTTCGCGCCCTCGTCGTCGACGCCGTCGCAGTACCGCGCCGCAGCGATATCGGCACGCGATGCAATGACGCCCTCGGTCAGCAGGAAACCGTGGGCCAGTTCGACGTCGTGGCCCGGCGTACGCATCGTGACGGCAAGGGCTCTGCCGTCGACGCGCAGTTCCATCGGTTCCTCCACCACCAAGGTGTCTGGACGGTCGACTCGGTGTTCGCCGCGTATTCGGACGACGGGTCTGCGAGCGGTGATCCGGCCCATCAGTGCCGACTCGATACGCGGCGACGTCGAAAGCTCATACCTCGATTGTGGACCCTCGTGTCATCGGTCCGACGACTCGGTTGCCATTGCCTGCACGAGCGACACCAATCGCGGGTGTTCGGCGAGTTCGTCGACCAGCACTGCCGAGCCGTCGGAGTCGGCGAGCGGGACCTTCCAGTTGCCGTACTGGGTCTCGTCCGTACCCGGTTGGTTCTGAATGCGATGCTCACCGACCGCGTCGACGAGAGCGACGCCGATCAGCAGCGACGGGCTGCGCTGGACCAGCCGGTGCAGCGCCTCGACGGTCTCGTGGTTGTCGGCATCGGCGGCGAGCAATCCGCGGGTGCGGGCCAGGTCCAGGACCGCCTCTCGCGCACGGGAATCCACTTCCTTTTCCGCATCGATGTCGCGCTCGAGCAGGCCGAGTCGGGACCGCAGTTCGATGTGCTCGCCTTCGAGGTATCCAGCGGTGGGAGGCAGGTCGTGCGTCGTCACCGACGTCAGGCACAGAGTCCGGTAGTCCTCGGGCGGGATGGGTCCGGAATCATCGGCCTCGAACCAGAGGATGGAGGTGCCGAAGATTCCGCGCTCGGTGAGGTATTCCTGCACCATCGGCTCGAACACCCCGAGGTCCTCGCCGACCACTACCGCGCCCGCGCGCTCGGCTTCGAGGGCGAGGATGCCGATCAGCGCCTCGTGGTCGTATTCGACATACGTTCCGCCGCCGGCGTTCTCGGCCTCCTGCGGAATCCACCACAACCGGAACAGGCCCAGGATGTGGTCGACGCGGATGCCCCCGGCGTGACGCAGAATCGTGCGCAGCATGTCTCGGTACGGGACGTAGGCCATCTCGCGCAGTCGATCCGGATCCCAGGGCGGTTGATTCCAGTTCTGGCCCTGTTGGTTGAAGTTGTCCGGCGGCGCTCCCACGGTGACTCCGGACACCAATACGTCGCCGAGCGTCCACGCATCGGCGCCGCCGCGGGCGACTCCCACCGCGAGGTCGTGCATGACGCCGATATCCATCCCGGCGTCGAGCGCGGCTCGCTGGGCAGCGGCCAGTTGCTCGTCACAGATCCACTGCAGCCACATGTGAAAGTCGATGCGCCCGGCCAGCTTTGCGCGTTGTTCGAGGACGAAATCGGTGCGTGGGTGCGCTGCGCGATCGGTCCATGCGGGATCGTTCGGGCCGAACTTCTCCGCCAGCGCGCTCCACACCGCAAAATCCCGGAGCCCGGTGCCCTCGCGTTCGACGAACGCCCGGAACGCGGACTCGCGGGCCGGACTGCGCTCGACCTTGTGGACGCGTTCGAGGGCGCGGAGCTTGGCCTTGAACGTCGCGTCCCGGTTCAGCTTCTTGGTGCGAACGTTCGCCTTGTCGAATCGAGCCGCGGCATCCTGGATCTTGCCGAACTGCTTGGGCGAGAGCAGCGCCGTCTCTCGAATGTTCTCGACTCGGATGTACAGCGGATTGAAGAAGCGTCGCGTGGTCGGTAGATACGGAGAGGCCTCCACGGGCGTCGTCGGCCGGTCGGCGTGCAGCGGATTGACCAGCAGATAGTCGAATCCATGCACGCGGCCGGCGATGTCGACCATGTCCTCGAGGTCGGCGAGATCACCGATGCCCCACGAACGCGTCGAGCGCACCGAGTACAGCTGTGCCAGCAGACCGGTACGTTGCCTGTCGGCAAGTTCGGCATTGGGCGACAACGACTTCGGTGTGACCACGACGACCGTGTCCGAGGTTCGGACGGTGTTGTCCTCACCGATCGTCGTCGCTGTGAGGCTGTGCCATCCCAGCGGGGCATCGCCGGGCACCACGAACGTGGCACGTCCGATCAGCCGTCCGTCCACCTCGCGCGGATCGACCCAGACGTCGGCCTGCGGTACCTCGATGGCGTCGCCGTCCTCGGACACCATCGACACTTCCACCGGATTGCCGTGTGGCACATGCACCCACACCGTCGCGTCGGTGCCCTGGGTCGTGACGACCACGGGCGGAAGCAGGCGACGCCACGGTGCGTTCTCGATGTCCTCCAGTGCCCGATCGACATCCTCGGTGGTTTCGGTCGCGTAACCGCGTGCAGCCAATACCTGCCGCAGGGTCGCGTCGCTCACGTCGTGCTCGGTGTCGTCCCAGCCTCGGTACGACGTCGACGTACCGAGTCGCTGGGCGAGAGTTCGTAGGGCCTGCGAGTAATCCTCATCCGAATGTGCCACGGTGTCGATCGTGCCAGTTCGACGGGCGCACGTCACCCGCACCGGTCGGCCGTTCACCGCAGGTTCGTTCCGCGGTGTGTTCGGGGGGCGACACTCGTGTACTGCGAGGGTTGAAAGCTTCCCCGCTGGGTAGTCTTGCTCGGCACACGAGAAACGAACTGCTTGGCGACGATGGGAAGTGCGGATGGCTGGGGTCAGCAAGATCGAAGAACTGGAGCGAGATTCCGGTGCACCGGTCGAGCTGAGGGTGCGCGCCGAAGCCGACCAATTGCCGGTGGTGCGGGCCGTCGCGGAGACTCTCGTGGTGCTCAGTGACTTCACTCTCGACGACATCGCCGACGTGAAACTAGTCGTAGACGAGGTGTGCTCCCAGCTCATCAAAGGTTCGGTCGCCGACGCGGAACTCTCGTGCAGGTTCTCCGTCAACGATGCCGGGATCCGAATCGTCGTGACGTCCACGCTGACTCCGACGTCGGTCCCGAAGCAGGACAGCTTCGGTTGGCACGTATTGCAAACTCTCGCAGACTCCATCGAACTCCGCGCCGACGACGCGATCGACGACGTTGCCGGCCGCACCGTCGCGATCGACGTGGTCAAGCGGAGGAGCAAGGTCTAGTGCCGGTGCCGCAGGAACGAAGCACACGGCGAGAGTCCGACGATTACAGCGACGTGGTCGCACTGATCCAGCAGATGCAGGCGCTGGACGAGAATTCACCGCAGCGTTCCGTGCTGCGTGACCGCATCATCACGCGCTGCCTTCCTCTCGCCGAACACATCGCGCGCCGATTCGGTGGGCGCGGTGAAGCGCACGAGGACCTCTTGCAGGTGTCCAGGCTGGGTCTGGTCAATGCAGTCGACCGGTTCGACATCGAGCGTGGGTCGGATTTCGTCTCGTTCGCCGTCCCCACCATCATGGGCGAAGCACGTCGCTACTTCCGCGACGCCGGCTGGTCGGTACGGGTACCGCGACGCATGAAAGAGCTGAACTCGATGATCTCGCAGGCGGTGGGATCGTTGTCGCAGAAGCTCGGTCGCGCCCCGACCGCGAGCGAAATTGCCGCCGAACTCGGGATCGACGTCAAGGAAGCATCGCAGGCACTGCTTGCCCGCAGCGCGTATCAGACCGTGTCGGTCGATTCGGTGGTAAGCGAGGATCGCCTCCCGCTGATGGACACGCTCGGTGCCGACGACCCGGAACTCGAGAAGATGGAAAGCTACCTCGCTGTGCGGCCCGCACTGGAGAAGCTGCCCGAGCGCGAGCGTCGCATCGTGGTGCTCCGGTTCTTCGGGTCGATGACGCAGACGCAGATCGCCGAGAAGGTCGGAATTTCGCAGATGCACGTGTCGCGAATCCTGGCGCGCACGCTCGCTCAGTTGCGAGAGGATCTCGGCGAGGACTGAACCGGGCACAGCCGACGCGGAACGATCTGTTGCCACTACTGTCGTTCGCATGAGTGTCTACGACAACATCGACGAGTACATCGCGGCCCGACGTGTCACGGGGTTGGCGGTGGATCGCAGTGGTTCTCGTGCGGTCGTTGTCGTTGCTGCTCTGAGTGATTCGCGCACCGAGTACCGAACGTCGCTGTGGGAGATCGACGTGGACGGACGTTCTCCGGCGCGGCGAATCACCCACGGCGAGCTGGGCGAGAGCGCGCCGGTGTTCACCGCGTCCGGGGATCTGATGTTCTCGCGCCGCTCCAGCGAGGATGATCCGGCACGGTTGTGGGTACTGCCCGCCGCCGGCGGGGAGGCCCACGTGGTCGAGACCCGGTCGGCGGGAATCGGTGACGTGCGAGCGGCTCGGTCCGTCGATCGGTTCGCCGGCTTCTCGCCGGTGTTCGGCTCGTCCACGACAGACGAGGACGACGACGGCCTGCGTACCGAGCGCAAGACGAACAAGGTGGATGCGATTCTGCACACCGGTGTGCCGGTGCGTTTCTGGGATCACGATCTCGGTCCCGCAACCCCGCATCTGTTCGCAGGCGAGACGGAAACCGACCTCGAGTCGGCACCACTGCGTGATCTGACGCGTGACGCGGCAGGCGCTCTGCAGGAAGCGGCCTTCGACATCAGCGCCGACGGCACTTTCGTCGTCTCCACGTGGTCGGTGCCCGGCCCGCTGGCAACCGTCCGCACGATACTGGTGCGCATCGGCACCGGGACCGGAGAACGGACCACGATCGTCGACGACGCGGATGCCGATCTGGGTGCACCGGCCATCTCGCCCGACGGCCGTGCCGTCGCGTTCGTCCGTGAATCGATCTCGACTCCCGAACAAGCGCCACGAATGACGTTGCAGCAGTACGAGTTCGGTACGGACTCCGTCACCGATCTCGCTCCGGGCTGGGATCGATGGCCGATCGGTCCGGTCTGGCTGCCGGACGGGTCCGGCGTGTTGGTCACCGCGGACGACGACGGCAGGTCGCCGATCTTCGTGATCGAGCCGGGTGCGGAGCCGCGTCGTCTGACGCATACCGACGACGCGTACACGCACGTTCACGTGTCGTCGGACGGCAAGCGCGTAGTCGCTGTGGCCGCCTCGTATCTGGCCGCCCCGCACCCGGTCTCGATCGACCTGTCCGACGGCACCGTGGTCGACCTCGACGCCGGAATCGACAACGGCCCGCTGCCCGGCACGTTGACCGAGATCGAGACCGTCGTCGAGGACGGCAGTCGAGTCCGAGGATGGCTGGCGCTGCCGCACGTTGTATCGGACGATTCGCCCGCGCCGCTGCTGCTGTGGGTGCACGGCGGCCCGCTGGGTTCGTGGAACACGTGGTCCTGGCGGTGGAACCCATGGCTGATGGTGGCGCGGGGGTACGCGGTGCTGCTCCCGGATCCGGCGTTGTCCACAGGCTACGGCCAGAACTTCGTGCAGCGTGGTTGGGGCGCGTGGGGCAGTGCCCCGTTCACCGATCTGATGGCGTTGACCGACGTCGCTGTTGCCCGAACCGATATCGACGACACACGCACCGCCGCAATGGGTGGCTCGTTCGGCGGGTACATGGCCAACTGGATCGCCGGGCACACCGACCGATTCGACGCCATCGTCACCCACGCCAGTCTGTGGGCACTCGATCAGTTCGGACCGACGACCGACGCACCGTGGTACTGGGCGCGGGAGATGTCCCCCGAGATGGCGGTGGAGAACTCTCCGCACCTGTTCGTCGCGGACATCTCGACGCCGATGCTGGTCATCCACGGTGACAAGGACTATCGCGTGCCGATCGGCGAGGGCCTGCGGTTGTGGTACGAACTGCTCAGCGAATCGGGACTTCCCGCCGACGACGACGGTGAGACCGAGCACCGATTCCTGTACTTCCCCGGCGAGAACCACTGGATTCTGACGCCTCAACACACCAAGGTCTGGTACGAGGTGGTACTGGCATTTCTGGCGGGGCATGTCCTGGGCGAGAGCGCGTCGATGCCGCGAATACTGGGCCACTAGAATCGACCGGTGACCAGTTCAGCGCCAGAGACCCCAGACAACCCAGCCGACCGTTTGCCCAAGAGCTGGGACCCCAGCGAGGTAGAGGCCGAGCTGTACCGGGGTTGGGTGGATGCCGGTTATTTCGAGGCCGATGCCACCAGCGACAAGCCGCCGTACTCCATCGTGCTGCCGCCGCCCAACGTCACGGGCAGCCTGCACATGGGCCACGCCCTCGACCACACGTTGATGGACGCGCTGAGTCGGCGCAAGCGCATGCTCGGGTACGAGGTGCTGTGGCTCCCGGGAATGGACCACGCGGGCATCGCCACGCAGTCGGTGGTGGAGAAGCAGCTCGCCGCCGACGGAAAGACCAAGGAAGAGTTCGGTCGCGAACTGTTCATCGACAAGGTGTGGGACTGGAAGCGCGAGTCGGGCGGCACCATCGGCGGCCAGATGCGTCGTATCGGCGACGGTGTCGACTGGAGCCGTGAGCGATTCACCATGGACGACGGCCTGTCCGAGGCCGTGCAGACCATGTTCAAGCGCATGTTCGACGACGGTCTGATCTACCGCGCCGAGCGGCTGGTCAACTGGTCGCCGGTGTTGCAGACGGCAATCTCCGACATCGAGGTGAAGTTCGAGGACGTCGAGGGTGAACTCGTCTCGCTGCGATACGGGTCGCTGGACGACTCCGAACCGCACGTCATCGTGGCCACCACTCGCGTGGAGACGATGCTCGGCGACACTGCTGTGGCGGTGCACCCCGACGACGAGCGCTACCGGGCTCTGGTGGGCACCACCCTCGAACATCCGTTCACCGGACGACGAATACCGATCATCGCCGACGACTACGTCGATCCCGAATTCGGTACCGGCGCAGTGAAAATCACTCCGGCGCACGACCCCAACGACTTCGAGATGGGCGTTCGGCACTCACTGCCGATGCCGTCGATCATGGACAAGGCCGGCCGCATCGCCGATACCGGAACGCAGTTCGACGGTATGGACCGATTCGAGGCGCGTGTCAAGGTCCGTGAGGCCCTGGCCGAGCAAGGTCGAGTGGTCGCCGAGAAGCGCCCGTACCTGCACAGCGTCGGACACTCCGAGCGCAGCGGTGAGCCGATCGAGCCGCGTCTGTCGCTGCAGTGGTGGGTCAAGGTCGACACCCTGGCCAAGGCGGCCGGTGACGCAGTTCGCAACGGCGACACCGTCATTCATCCCAAGAGTCAAGAGCCGCGCTGGTTCGCCTGGGTCGACAACATGCACGATTGGTGCATCTCGCGTCAGCTGTGGTGGGGCCACCGAATTCCGATCTGGTACGGCCCCGACGGCGAGACTGTGTGCCTGGGACCGGGGGAGACCCCACCCGAGGGGTGGGAGCAGGACCCCGACGTCCTCGACACCTGGTTCTCTTCCGGCCTGTGGCCCTTCTCGACGATGGGCTGGCCGGAGGCCACTCCCGAACTGGAGAAGTTCTACCCGACCGGCGTACTCGTCACCGGCTACGACATTCTGTTCTTCTGGGTCGCCCGGATGATGATGTTCGGCACCTACGTCGGAGCCGACGACGCCATCACCGCAGGAAAGCAGGGCCCACAGGTTCCGTTCCGAGATGTCTTCCTGCACGGACTGATTCGCGATCAGTTCGGTAAGAAGATGTCCAAGTCTCGGGGCAACGGCATCGATCCGCTCGACTGGGTCGACCGCTTCGGTGCGGATGCACTGCGGTTCACGCTGGCCCGCGGTGCCAACCCGGGTGCCGACATGTCCGTCGGCGAGGATCATGCGCAATCCTCGCGCAACTTCGCCAACAAACTGTTCAACGCCACCAAGTTCGCCCTGATGAACGGCGCAGCGCCGGCCGAGCTGCCGTCGCGCGCCGCACTCACCGACGCCGACCGTTGGATCCTCGACCGACTCGATCAGGTTCGAGCAGAGGTGGATTCGGCGTTCGATCGCTACGAGTTCAGCAAGGCGTGCGAGGCGCTGTACCACTTCACGTGGGACGAGGTCTGCGACTGGTACCTCGAAATCGCGAAGGTACAGTTCGCCGACGAGAGCATCGCCGAATCCACCCGTGGAGTCCTGGGCAACGTGCTCGACGCGGTGCTGCGCCTGCTGCACCCGGTCGTCCCGTTCGTGACCGAGACCCTGTGGAAGGTGCTGACCGGGGGCGAGTCCCTGGTGGTCGCCACGTGGCCGACCCCTGCCGCCGATCCGGTCGATCCTGTTGCTGCGCAACGCATCGAGGACATGCAGCGCCTCATCACCGAAATTCGTCGGTTCCGTAGCGATCAGGGGCTCAAGCCCTCGCAGAAGGTCGCCGCTCGCATCGTCGGAGTGGGTGACGCCGACCTGGAAGGCCAGATCTCGGCAGTGACCTCGCTGGCCCGGTTGACCGAGCCGGGTGCGGACTTCGCGGCGACGGCATCGGTGGAGGTGCGTACGAGCAAGGCCACCGTCGTCGTCGAGCTCGACACCTCGGGCACAGTCGATCTGGTCGCCGAACGCGCGCGACTGGTGAAGGATCTCGCCGCTGCGGAGAAGGAGTTGGCACAGACGACCGGCAAACTGGGCAACGAGGCATTTCTGGCCAAGGCCCCGGATGCGGTGGTGGACAAGATCAGAACTCGTCAGACGATCGCTCGCGAAGAGATCGCGCGCATCGGCGCGCGCCTCGAATCGATGGGAAGCTAAGTGACCGAGCCGGACGACGCCCTGCCGTCACCACCACCGACCCCGGTCGACCTGGCCGAGCTCGCACTCGTCGAGGCCGAGCTCGACAAGCGTTGGCCCGAAACGAAGATCGAGCCGTCTACCGCCCGAATCTCGGCGCTGATGGACCTGCTCGGTTCTCCGCAGAAGGCGTATCCGTCGATCCACGTGGCCGGAACCAACGGCAAGACGTCCGTCACCCGCATGATCGATGCGTTGCTGACCGCTTTCCATCGGCGTACCGGCCGCACCACCAGCCCGCATCTGCAGATGGCCACCGAGCGGATCAGTATCGACGGCCGTCCGGTGTCCCCGCGCACCTACGTGGACACCTACAACGAGATCGCACCGTTCGTCGAGATGATCGATGCACAGTCCGAGGCCGCCGGTGGACCGCGGATGAGCAAGTTCGAGGTCGTCACCGCCATGGCGTTCGCGGCCTTCGCCGAGGCACCGGTCGAGGTCGCCGTCATCGAAACCGGGCTGGGCGGCCGCTGGGACGCCACCAACGTGGTCGACGGTGAGATCGCCGTCATCACCCCGATCGGTCTCGACCACGTCGAATTCCTCGGGGACGATCTGTCCACGATCGCGGGGGAGAAGGCCGGCATCATCAAGAAGGCACCGGAACTACTCGTGCCACGGGACACGGTGGCCATCCTCGCCAAGCAGGAGCCCGAGGTGTCCGAGGTCCTGCTTCGTGCGGCGGTGCAGGCAGACGCTGCCGTGGCACGGGCCGGATCGGAGTTCACCGTTCTCGGTCGGCAGATAGCCGTGGGCGGACAACAGCTGGAGTTGCAGGGGCTGGGCGGTGTCTACACCGACATCTTCCTGCCGTTGCACGGAGAGCACCAGGCGCACAACGCCTCTCTCGCTCTCGCAGCAGTCGAGGCATTCTTCGGGGCGGGCCCGGACCGTCAACTCGACCAGGACACCGTGCGCGAAGCCTTTGCGACCGTGGTCAATCCCGGTCGTCTCGAGCGAGTACGCAACGCGCCCACGGTGTTTCTCGATGCCGCGCACAACCCGCACGGGGCCGCTGCACTGGCGGCCGCCCTGACCGACGAATTCGACTTCCGCAAACTCGTCGGAGTCGTCAGTGTCATGGCGGACAAGGACGTCGGCGCGATCCTCGAAGCATTGGAACCGGTGTTCGACGACATCGTCGTCACCCACAACGGGTCCGGTCGAGCGATGGATGTCGACGCGTTGGCCGACATAGCCGTGGCCAAGTTCGGCGACGAGCGGGTCGTGGTGGCGTCGACGCTGCCCGATGCGCTCGAAACGGCGATCGGGTTGGCCGAAGAAGTGGCCGAGCCCGGCGAAGCCGTGTCCGGTGCCGGGGTCGTCGTCACCGGCTCGGTGGTGACCGTGGGCGCAGCGCGCACGTTGTTCGGAAAGGATCCCGCGTGAGCGAAGCAGAGTTTCGACCACCGACAACCGACCCGTGGAAGGGATTTCGCGGTGTGTCGGCGGGCACACTGGTACTGGAAGCGATCGTGACTCTGCTCGCTCTTCCGGTCGTGGCGACTCTCGGCGGCGGCGCAACGTGGTTCTCGACCACCTATATCGTGGCGCTCGCCGTGGTGATGATTCTGGCCGCGGGGAAACAGGGCGAACCCTGGGCGATGAAGCTCAACCTCGCGTTGCAGTTCTTCGTGATGGCCGGGGCCGTGTTCCATCTGTCCATCGGCGCCGTGGGTCTGATCTTCCTTGCCGTGTGGCTGTATCTGCTCTATCTGCGCCGGGACATCACCGAACGCATTCGACGCGGCATGCTGCCCGGGCAACGCGACTGACACCGGACCGGTCGGTTGGGGCCATGCGCCGCGCGACCGGGTGCCGGTGTCCATTACTGTCGTCGACGTGACCGATCGCACCCTAGTACTGATCAAGCCAGACGGAGTTGCCCGGCGTTACGTAGGAGAGATCCTCGGCCGCGTGGAGAAGAAGGGTCTGAGCATCGTCGCCCTCGAGCTCAAGACCGTCTCTCGCGACGTGGCCTCGGCTCACTACGCGGAGCACGAGAGCAAGCCGTTCTTCCCCGACCTTCTCGAGTTCATCACCTCCGGGCCCGTGGTGGCCGCGGTTCTCGAAGGCCCCCGTGCCATCGAAGCCTTCCGTCAGATCGCCGGCGGCACGGATCCGGTTGCCAAAGCAGTTCCCGGCACCATCCGAGGTGACCTGGCCCTCGACGGTCAGCAGAACCTGGTACACGGATCCGATTCGGTGGAATCCGCAGAGCGCGAGATCGCCCTGTGGTTCCCCGACCTGACCGCCTCCTAGAAGCCCGTCGCAGAGCACTTCCGCAGTCACGCCGCACCCGCTCGAAGTCCGATCGGTGCGGCGTGGCTCGTATGGATCATCGCGTGTGGGATACTCGACGGAGATCGACCCCACAGCACTTGTACGTTCACACGCTCCACCTCTGTTCAGCTTTACCGAAGTTCGCTAGAGAAAAAGTGCTCGTGGGATCGATCGGATGACTGTCGTCGACCCGCTGCCCGTCATCGCAGAGTCGCGAACGAGAGACAGGCTCGTTCGCGTTCATGCTTGATGATCAGGCGCTCGGATCGCCGAGACACCACCATCCAGCCAGGCACTGCACACGCCGTCGTCGGCCACCGAGATTCACGAGGTGGCTCACACGATTTGTGGAGAGCGAGACCGAACAGCTGACGTCCAACCCGACGTGAGTACACAAGGATTGCCCTCGCGTGGCCGCGTCACACCCGATTTCGGATGAACGCGCCCGGGGGCCCGAGGAGACTACGTGGCCGATCAAAGCCCGCCCGAAGATGTACAGAGCACGAACGCAGGAAATCCGGAGGACACCGACGCGGTGTCGTCCGCGAAATCCGACGCGGTTTCCGTGCAACCCGACACCATCGAATTGCCGACCAGGCTGCGCGTGCATGCACTGGCGAAGATTCTGGGTGTGACCAGCAAGCAGTTGCTCGTCACTCTCGGTGAGCTCGGCATCGAAGCCCGCAGCGCGCAGTCGAGTCTGAGCCGAGACGTTGCCGAGTCGGTGCGCGATTCGGTGAACGGGCCGACCGCACCCGCCCCCGATGCCTCCGCAGCGGAGTCGCCGGCACCGGATGCGTCGACAGGCCAGCAGCCCGAGCCCGCATCGGTAGAGGTGCCGGCCGAGACGGCTCCCTCGGTAGAGGTCCCCGCTGCCGAGGCAACGCTGTTCACCAGCGCGCCCACGGCCGAGCCCGAGGCCGCCCAACCCACGGCCACGACCTTCGCGACGCCGGTGTTCCTGCAGCCGGCAGCGGCAGAGCCCGCAGCAGAATCGGCGGATGCTCCGTCCGAGGCCCCCGCACGGCGTCGACGTAGCCGCAATGCCGCACCCAAGGACGAAGCACCGTCCGATAACAACGCTGCGTCCGACAAGGCCACGGACGAGCCCGCGACCGGCGAGTCGCCCGTCGCCGAGAACGTCTCGACGGTCGCCGCCGACACCGCCGCGCAGGACACCGCTGTGTCCGGTGCTCCCGTGTCCGAGTCCGGTGCATCGGATGCGTCGTCCGACGAGTCCGGGGCGTCCTCGGCAGCGGACGGCTCGGGAGACGACGACGACCAGTCTCAGCCCCGTCGCCGTCGTCGCGGTCGCCGCGGTCGTGGGCGTGGACGCGGAGAGCAGTCGTCCGACGACAACTCGACCGACGAGGATTCGGACGACACCGACTCCGAGACGGACAGCAGCACGTCCGCCTCTTCGGTAGACGGCGAGTCCACCGGAGCGGACGAGTCCGACGATTCCGATGCCGACGAGACCTCCGGCGACGACCAGTCCTCGAGTTCGGGACGGCGTTCGCGTCGCTCGCGGTCACGCGGCCGCGGGTCCGATCGGCAGAACGCCACGACCGACGCCACCACCGACGGGTCGGACAAGCAGGGCGAGGACAGTGACGACGAGTCCGAGTCCGGCGCTCAGGACAACTTCGGCGACTCCGACAACGGTGATTCCGACAACGGCGATTCGGACGGAGACGGCTCGAGCCGTCGTCGTCGGCGCCGCCGCCGTCGTAAGACCGGAGCCGAGGCCGCGGCAGAAGCAGCTGCCTCGTCCGAGGACGACCCGCCCAACACCGTCGTGCACGAACGCGAGCCGCGCAACAAGAGCCGCGCACCGCGCGACGAGGTGCAGGGCATCTCCGGTTCGACTCGGCTCGAGGCCAAGCGGCAGCGTCGCCGTGACGGCCGTGATGCCGGGCGACGTCGTCCGCCGATTCTGACCGAATCGGAATTCCTCGCTCGTCGTGAGTCGGTGGACCGCGTGATGGTCGTTCGCGAGAAGGCCACCCCGGACCATCCGTTGACCACGCAGGTCGCCGTGCTCGAAGACGGCGTTCTGGTGGAGCACTTCGTGACCAGTAGCGCCACCGCCTCGATGGTCGGCAACGTCTATCTCGGCCGCGTGCAGAACGTCCTGCCCAGCATGGAAGCAGCGTTCATCGACATCGGTCGTGGTCGTAACGGTGTGCTGTACGCAGGCGAGGTCAACTGGGACGCCGCCGGTCTCGGCGGAAGCGCGCGCAAGATCGAGCAGGCCCTCAAGCCGGGCGATCAGGTTCTGGTGCAGGTCAGCAAGGACCCGGTGGGCCACAAGGGCGCCCGCTTGACGACTCAGCTGTCGTTGGCCGGACGCTTCCTCGTCTACGTTCCCGGTGGCAGTTCCACCGGAATCAGCCGCAAGCTGCCCGACACCGAGCGCAAGCGACTCAAGGAAATTCTGCGCGACATCGTTCCCCCCGAGGCCGGCGTCATCATCAGGACCGCAGCCGAGGGCGTCAGCGAGGAAGAACTCGCACGCGACGTGACGCGGCTGCAGGCCCAGTGGGCCAGCATCGAAGAGCGGTCCGCGAACGCAGAAACAGGCAAGGGCGTGCAGCCGCAGACGCTGTACGAAGAGCCCGACATGCTGGTGAAGGTCATCCGCGACCTCTTCAACGAGGACTTCTCGAAGCTCGTCATCGAGGGTGACAAGGCGTGGACGACCACGTCGAACTACGTGGAGACCGTGGCTCCGGACATGATGGAGCGCCTGCAGCGTTACGAGGCCAACGGCAGCTCCGTGGACGTGTTCGCAGCTCACCGCATCGACGAACAGCTGGCCAAGGCCCTCGATCGCAAGGTGTGGTTGCCCTCGGGTGGCACGCTGGTGATCGATCGCACCGAGGCGATGACGGTCGTCGACGTCAACACCGGAAAGTTCACCGGCTCCGGCGGCAACCTGGAAGAGACCGTCACCCGCAACAACATCGAGGCGGCCGAGGAAGTCGTCCGCCAGATGCGTCTGCGCGACATCGGCGGCATGATCGTCGTCGACTTCATCGACATGGTGTTGGAATCGAACCGTGATCTGGTGCTCCGCCGCCTGACCGAGGCGTTGGGCCGTGACCGGACCCGTCATCAGGTGTCGGAGGTGACCTCGCTCGGTCTGGTGCAGATGACGCGCAAGAAGCTCGGCACGGGATTGGTCGAGGCCTTCTCCACCACGTGCGAGCACTGCCAGGGTCGCGGAATCATCGTGCATCCGTTCCCCATCGACGCCAAGCCGGACTCCGACGGTGGACGCCCGAGCTCGTCACGTTCGGACTCGAACGGTTCGGGCAACGGCAGCAGGCGTCGACGCGGCAAGGACGCCAAGTCCGACGGAAACGATCGGTCCGACAACACCGAGCGGTCGACGCCGAACGGACAGTCGGGCACGACGGACGGGACCGACCACCCGGTGGTCGACCCGTCGATCAAGCGGGCACACCCCGTGGCTCTGGCGATGGCAGCGCATCATGACGACGTGGTGGCCGATGTCAGCCCCGCGGAGGTCTCGCAGGCATCGTCCGGCTCCGCCGGTGACAAGGACGAGTCGGTCACCGTGGTCTCGGCCGAGGACGTGGCTGTCGCCGCAGCGGCGAACGAGGACGCGGACGCCGCGCAGGCAACCGTGGACAGCGCGCAGGCTCACGAGCCGGTGCCGGCTGCAGAATCCGTCGGCGACGGCGGTTCCGCGGATACCGGGGCGACGCAGTCCTCCGACGACACCCCCGCCCAGCCGGAGCCGGTGGTGGCCACCCCACGACGGGGCCGACGGGTGGCTCGGAAGGCCGCCGCGCCGACCAGTGCTGCGCCGGATGCCGGTGTGCTGATGGTGGTTTCGGCCACGGCAGACGCCGACGATGGTGCCGACGCAGGTTCGGGTAGCGGTGACACGGTGGCCGATTCAGCGCCGCTGACAGCGGCGGCGGAGCAGCCTGTCGAGCAGGTGGACGTGCCGACCGCACGTCCGCGCAGGAGACGGGCAGCGGCACGTCCGGCAGGCCCGCCGGTGGACATCGATGTGTAGGGGTCGAGACGGTTTGACCCTGGCCGTCTCTCTGCCGTAACCTTGATAAGTCGCTCCCGGTGACACTGTCTTGTTGTGCCTAGCGGTCCTGCAAGTGGAAACAGTTCTCGAGTGGTTCGGATGCAGTTCGGTCCGGATCGGCCGAATGGGAGCAAGCAAACACGTTTTACCAGACCAGTCGCGGTGCCATGCGCAACGCGAGCAAGTTCGAAGAAGCAAGGGGTAGCCCTCCGATGGCAACGTACGCGATCGTCAAGACCGGCGGAAAGCAGTACAAGGTCGCTGTTGGTGACCTCGTCAAGGTCGAGAAGATCGAGGGAGCGCCCGGCACTGCTGTCTCGCTTGCTCCGGTCCTCGTCGTAGACGGATCCGACCTGACCACAGATGCAGACAAGCTGGCAAAGATCTCGGTCGCCAGTGAGATCGTCGAGCACACCAAGGGCCCGAAGATCCGCATCCACAAGTTCAAGAACAAGACCGGATACCACAAGCGTCAGGGACACAGGCAGAAGCTGACTGTCCTCAAGGTCACCGGCATCAAGTAACCAGGTCTTACCGGACCCGAGTTCTTTTCAGCTGATTCACCCCGAGGAGGGTATGCAACATGGCACATAAGAAGGGTGCATCAAGCTCCCGTAACGGTCGCGACTCGAACGCACAGCGCCTCGGCGTCAAGCGTTTCGGCGGCCAGACCGTCGGCGCAGGCGAGATCCTGGTCCGCCAGCGCGGCACGCACTTCCACCCCGGCGTCAACGTCGGCCGTGGCGGCGACGACACCTTGTTCGCACTCGCTCCCGGCGCAGTCGAATTCGGTGCCAAGCGCGGACGCAAGACCGTGAACATCGTTCCGGTCACTGTAGAGGCCTAGTCCTTCTGCAGCTCGCGCTCACGATGACCGGCACGGCAGGCAACTGCCCGGGTCGGACGTCCACCGCGCACGTTCACAGCTCCCGATAGGGGCGGACCAGGGTCACGAGACCGGTCCGCCCCTATCGCTTTTTTCACCCCGTTTTTCTTCCAGAAAGGATCGAAGACAGCTATGTCACGATTCATCGACCGCGTGGTGCTGCACGTCAGCGCCGGCAAAGGTGGCAACGGCTGCTCTTCGGTTCACCGCGAGAAGTTCAAGCCTCTCGGCGGTCCGGACGGCGGCAACGGCGGTCAGGGTGGCGGAGTCATCTTCGTCGTCGACAGCAACGTCCACACATTGCTCGACTTCCACTTCTCCAGTCATGCGAAGGCCGGCAACGGAACTCAGGGCATGGGCGGAAACCGAGAAGGGGCCAACGGAGAGGACCTGATTCTCAAGGTCCCCGACGGCACCGTCGTGCTCGACAAGAAGGGCAACGTCCTCGCCGACATGATCGGTGAGGGAACGCGTTTCGACGCCGCTCCCGGCGGGCGCGGCGGGCTCGGCAACGCAGCACTGGCGTCCAAGGCTCGTCGAGCGCCCGGTTTCGCTCTGCTCGGCGAAGAGGGCATCGAACGCGAACTCGTCCTCGAACTCAAGTCCGTCGCCGACGTCGGCCTCGTCGGATTCCCGTCGGCCGGTAAGTCCTCGTTGGTTTCGGTTCTTTCCGCAGCGAAGCCGAAGATCGCCGACTACCCGTTCACCACACTGGTGCCCAACCTCGGTGTCGTCTCCAGTGGAGACACCACGTTCACCGTCGCCGACGTCCCCGGACTGATCCCCGGCGCGAGTCAGGGCCGCGGTCTCGGACTGGACTTTCTGCGTCACCTCGAGCGATGCGCTGTGCTCGCACACGTAGTCGATTGCGCGACACTGGATCCGGGCCGTGACCCGATCTCCGACGTCGACGCTCTCGAAGCGGAGCTGGCGGCCTACAAGCCGGCCCTGTCCGGTGATGCCAGCCTCGGTGATCTCGCCGACCGGCCCCGCATCGTCGTACTGAACAAGGCAGACATTCCCGAGGGTGCCGAGCTCGCCGAAATGGTCACCGCGGAATTCGAGTCTCGCGGCTGGCCGGTGTTCACCATCTCCGCAGTGACGCGCGCCGGTCTCAAGCCTCTGACGTTCGCGTTGGCGAAGCTCGTCGAGGATTACCGCACAGCGCACCCGGCACCGGAGCCGCGGCGTCAGGTGCTGCGTCCCGTCGCACGAAACGACGACAGCTTCAAGGTCGTCAAGGATCCGGACATCCCGGACGGCTTCATCGTGCGCGGTACCCGTCCGGAACGGTGGGTGCGCCAGACGCAGTTCACCAATGACGAGGCTGTCGGCTACCTCGCGGACCGCCTCGCGCGGCTCGGCGTCGAGGATGCACTGATCAAGGCGGGCGCTCAGCCGGGCGCGTCGGTCACCATCGGCGACGTGTCCTTCGATTGGGAACCGCAGACCCCGGCCGGTGTCGAGATCACGATGACCGGTCGCGGCACCGATGCTCGACTCGATCAGGTCGAGCGCATCGGTGCTTCCGAGCGCAAGCACGCCCGTCAGGTTCGCCGCGGGCTCGATACCGAACAGGAGTAGACGAGGTGTCGGTGCGTGAATCCGATTCGCCCGCAGAGGCTCTCACCGATACCCGTCGTACGATCGCCGACGCCAAGCGCATCGTGGTCAAGATCGGATCCTCGGCGCTCACCAGCCTCGATGCCGGTCTCGATCTGGCTCGACTGGACCTGTTGGCCGACGCCATCGAGTCGCGGATGCGTAGCGGCACCGACGTGGTCGTCGTCTCGTCGGGCGCGATCGGTGCAGGCATGGCACCACTCGGCCTCACCAGACGCCCGCGTGACCTCGCAACGAAGCAGGCTGCGGCGAGCGTGGGGCAGCTTGCTCTGGTCCACGCCTGGAGTTCGTCGTTCCACCGGTACGGCCGCACGGTCGGGCAGGTGTTGCTGACCGCCGAGGACATCGCGCGGCGAACCAATCACCGTAATGCGCAGCGCACCTTGGATCGGCTACGGTCGCTCGGCGCAGTAGCGATCGTCAACGAGAACGACACCGTGGCCACCGCCGAGATTCGGTTCGGTGACAACGATCGGTTGGCGGCACTCGTGGCACACCTCGTCGGTGCCGACGCGCTGTTCCTGCTCTCGGATGTGGACGGGCTGTACGACGGTGACCCGCGTAAGGGCTCGGCCACGTTGATCCCCGAGGTGACCAGCCCGGAGGATCTGGACGGCGTCGTCGCCGGGTCCGGGGGAGCGCTCGGTACCGGCGGTATGGCCTCCAAACTCTCTGCTGCGCGCCTGGCGGCCGACGCCGGGGTTCCGGTGCTGCTGGCCGCGGCATCCGATGCTGCTCACGCTCTGACGACATCCGCAGTGGGCACCGCCTTCGCGGCGCGCCCGACGCGGTTGTCGGCACGAAAGTTCTGGGTGCGGCATGCGGCCGACGCGGCAGGTGAGCTACACCTCGATGCCGGTGCCGTGCGAGCAGTCGTCGAGCGGCGCAGGTCGTTGTTGTCTGCGGGGATCACGGCCGTGTCCGGTTCTTTTCACGGCGGAGACGTCGTCTCTCTCGTCGATACCGACGGTGTACTGGTGGCCCGTGGGGTCGTCGCCTACGACTCCGGGGAGTTGTCCGGAATGCTCGGGCGGTCCACGGGGGAGTTGGCCGCGGAGCTACAGCGTCCGGTGGTTCACGCGGACGATCTCGTCCGCGCCTGATCGGACGCGTCGGCCAGCGCTGTCGCTGTTTCCGAACAGCCGGTATGCAGTGTGAGAGAGGCGAATTCGTCGCCACGGGTAGAACCCCGATTGACGATGACAACGGGCGTGCCGGTCTTGAACGCGTGTCTGACGAATCGCAGGCCCGACATCACGGTCAGCGAGGACCCCAGCACCAGCAGCGCGTCGCTGCGATCGACGAGGTCGAAGGCCTCGGCGACGCGCGGTTTGGGGACACTCTCGCCGAAATAGACGATGTCGGGTTTGAGTATGCCGGAACAGGATTCGCAATCGACCATCCGAAAATGCGCGGTGGACGAGATGATCGCGTCGGCGTCGGGTGCGATCTCGACGCCCTCGGCCGGAGCAACGGATTCGACGAAGCCGGGGTTGGCTCGATCCAAGCGTCTGGCCAACTCGAACCTCGACACCAACCGCTCGCAGTTCAGGCAGCGCACGCGGGCGTAGACACCGTGGAGATCGATGACGTTGCGGCTGCCGGCCTTGGTGTGCAGCATATCGACGTTCTGGGTGATAATGCCGGTGACGACTCCTGCGCGTTCGAGACGGGTCAGGGCTCGGTGGCCGTCGTTGGGCACTGCCGCGTCCATGTGTCGCCAACCCACGTGATTACGCGCCCAGTAGTGCCTTCTGAACTCGGCATCACCGATGAACTGCTGAAAAGTCATCGGATTGCGCGGTGGTGACTTCGGACCCCGATAGTCCGGAATTCCGGAGTCGGTCGACATGCCGGCACCGGTGAGCACTGCAACAGTTCTTCCGTCCAGCATCGAGAGCAATTGCCGATACGTTTCCGCGGGCGCGGTCGGAGCATTCACCTCGTCCAGGATAGCGAAGAGTCGTGTCACGCATCGACCGACAACGACGACACCGGGCCCGCACCGACGATGCGTCGGTGCGGGCCCGGTGTTGTGACGAAATGCGTTACGCAGGTACCTCGACGAGGGGGTACACGCCGTTTTCGTCGTGCGTCTCGTTGCCGACGACCGGCGGGTTGAACACACACAGCATGCGCATTGTCGTGCGCGGCTCCACGGTGTGACGCTCGTGCCCGTTGAGCAGGTACATCGACCCCGGTCCGAGCTCGTACGTCTGTCCGGTCTCGCGATCGGTCAGCGTTCCTTCACCCTCGATGAGCCACACCGCTTCGACGTGGTTCGCGTAGTGGAAGTTGTTCACCGTTCCGGGCTGGATGGTGGTCTCGTGGAACGAGAAGCCGACCTTGTCACCGCCCAGAATGATTCTCTTGCTGCGCCAGTTGCCGTCCTCGCTCGAGATGTCGCGGTCGGTTCCGGTGATTTCTTCGGTGGTGCGAACGATCATGCGATGTCTCCTTCGATGTCGGTGTGTGCTGGACGCTGCTAGGACAGAACTTTCGCCACTGCACTTTCGATGATGTCCAGGCCGCGGTCGAGCTCGTCGATCGTCGTGGTCAACGGGGGAAGAAGCTTGACGACCTCGTCCTTGGGGCCCGCGGTCTCGACGAGCAGACGCTCGTCGTAGCACAGCTGAGACACCTTGCCGGCCAACTCCGCGTCGTCGAACACCAGAGCCTGGACCATGCCGCGACCGCGAGTCGAGATGCCGTCGAACTTGGCGCACAACTTCATGAACCGATCCTGGATGTGCTCGCCCTTGGCGAGGGTTTCCTTCTCGAACTTGTCGTCGGACCAGTAGTGGTCGATGGCTGCCTTTGCCGTGACGAACGACGGGTTGAAGCCGCGGAAGGTGCCGTTGTGCTCACCCGGTGCCCAGACGTCCAGCTCGGGCTTGAACAGTGTCAGCGCCAGCGGCATGCCGTAGCCGCCGATGGACTTCGACAGGGTGACGATGTCCGGGGTGATGCCGGCTTCCTCGAACGAGAAGAACTGGCCGGTGCGGCCGCAGCCCATCTGCACGTCGTCGACGATCAGCAGAATTTCGCGTCGCGAGCACAGTTCGGCCAACGCGCGCAACCACTCCGGTCGTGCGACGTTGATTCCGCCCTCGCCCTGAATGGTCTCTACGATCACCGCGGCCGGTCGGTTGAATCCACTGCCCGAGTCGTCGAGAACGCGCTCGAACCACTGGAAGTCCTCGGTGACGCCGCCGAAGTAGTTGTCGTACGGCATCGGAGTGGTGTGCACCAATGGAATTCCGGCGCCAGCTCGCTTCATCGAGTTGCCGGTGACCGACAACGCGCCGAGTGTCATGCCGTGGAATGCGTTGGTGAAGTTGATGATTGCCTCGCGCCCGGTGACCTTGCGAGCGAGCTTGAGCCCTGCCTCGACGGTGTTGGTGCCCGTCGGACCGGGGAACTGAACCTTGTAGTCCAAGCCGCGGGGGTCGAGGATGTTCTTCTTGAACGACTCGAGGAACTCACGCTTGGCGACGGTGGACATGTCGAGTCCGTGCGTGATGCCATCGCTGGTGATGTAGTCCACCAACGCGCTCTTGATCATGTCGTTGTTGTGGCCGTAATTGAGTGCGCCTGCGCCACCGAAGAAATCGAGGTAGTCGTTGCCGTTCTCGTCGGTGATGACCGAGTTCTTCGCTGTGGTGAATACGGCGGGCCACTGGCGACTGTAGCTACGCACGCCGGACTCGACGGTCTCGAATACGTCGGGCTTCTCTGTTGTCACTGTGTTCTTTTCGGTCATGTTCTGCTTGTTCCTTTCGTAATTCCGCGATGCGTCCGGGCCTACGGTGTAGAGCTCTTCTGCTTCGTGGCTATCAGGGAAATCGTTGGGCGCGAACAAATCCGACTTGACGATGTCGGTACCTTGCTTGCGTGCGAGGCTGGTGAAGGTTGCGATGGACGCTTCGTTGTCCGGGCTGATCGTGGTTTCGAGGTGCGTGATGCCCTGTGGCTCGAGGCGGTCGAGCAGCTCCATGAGCATGCGACCGGCAAGTCCCTTGCCGCGCTGGTCCGCATCCACGGCGACCTGCCACACGAACAGCGTTCGAGGGGCGTCCTGGCGGATGTATCCGGTGACGAAACCGACTGCGCGGCCGTCGATGTCGGATACGACAGTGGTGGCCGCGAAATCTCGGCACCACAACACGTACGAGTAGCTGGAGTTCAGATCCAGAACTCGTGAATCTCTTGCGATCTCCCAGAGCCGGACTCCGTCGGAGATCTGTGGCTTACGAAACTTCACTGCGTCCGGCGCAGTGAGCGGGGTACCTCTCAGCAATGCAGGCTTCATAGGAAATACGACCGTAACAAGGAGGCGGGAGCATATCGAGTGCGTCGGAGAATCGACGCCCGAATCGGACATGCTTTGCCTGGTTAACCGCCGATTGTGATGGTGCTCACATATTTCAGGATCGGCTGGCGGTACCCACCTGGCGCGTTTTCAAACCCGCATTCCGAGAAGGCCCTGGTTCGGCGTTGCCGCTATGCCCTATTTGGGCGTTGCCAATGCGAAGGGGAGGATCGCATCCGCTCCCGCAGCCTGCAGTGCTGCGGTTGCACACGTGAACGTCCAGCCGGTGTCGGTGAGCAGATCGACGAGCAGAATCGGCCCGTCTACGGACGATACGTCCGGAACCTCCCACGAGTCCACCAGGCCGGCAACTCGGAAGGCCGAATTCGCGGCCGATACCGGGGGATGTCCCGGTCTGACCTGCATCACTCCCAGGTTCTCCAGCTTCCCGACGGTTGCCAGGCGCTCGGCTACCGAGCGCACCAGCAGCGGGTGGGTGGGGGAGTCGAGGGCCAGCACGGCGGTCGGGCGGTCGGCCCAGTCCCAGTTGGCCAGCACCGAGATGCAGGCCTTCTCCAGCGCCTCGGTGACGGGAGCGTCGGGTGCATCCAGCAGGGCTCGCAAGCGTCCACCCCACCCGAGGTCGGTGAGGCGGCCGAGAACGCGACCCGGTCGGTGCGGGTTGCCGATCTTGCCCGAGAGCGATACACCGAGCTTTTTCATCCCACTGGGCCACTGCTTTCGGGGCTGGAGATCGAGTCCGGGGCGATCGAGCCGGGCCCTCGCAGAGTCGACCGACGTGGCATCGACCGCGGACGAGAGATGCTCGCCCGTGCAGTTGTCGCATCGGCCGCAACGGTCGGACTCGGTGCCGGGTGCGCCGAGATCGGGGTCGTCGAGCTGCCGACGAAGAAATTCCATCCGGCACCCATCGGTGCTCTGGTAGTCGAGCATCGCCTGCTGCTCACGGTCCCTGGCTTGCTCGAGGCGTTCGTAGCGGCTCGCGTCGTACGTCCACGACTCACCGGTGGCCATCCAACCGCCACGGACGCGTCTGACGGCCCCGTCGACGTCCAGGACCTTGAGCACCATCTCGAGCCTGCTGCGATTGAGCTCGACCAGTGGCTCGAGAGCTTGGGTCGACTGAGCCTTGTCGGTATCGAGTGCCTCGATGACCTGTCGCACGAGATGTTCCCGCGGGAATGCGACGGAGGCGAAATAGCTCCAGATCTGCCGGTCCTCGTGGCCGGGGAGTAGTACGACGTCGGCGCGTTCGGTGGCGCGGCCGGCGCGACCGACCTGCTGGTAGTAGGAGATCGGCGAGGACGGTGCCCCCATGTGCACGACGAAGCCGAGGTCGGGTTTGTCGAACCCCATGCCGAGTGCGGAGGTCGCGACGAGCGCCTTGACCCGGTTTGCGAGTAGGTCGGCTTCGAGTGATTCGCGTTCGGTGGGGTCGGTCTGACCGGTGTACGACGCCACGACGTGGCCCTGGTCGGTGAGCAGCGCGGCGAGATCCTTGGCGGCCGAGACCGTCAGCGTGTAGATGATTCCGGAGCCCGGCAGGGTCTTCAGGTGATCGCCGAGCCACGCTGCGCGCTCGGTGGCGTTCTCGATCCGCACCACCGACATCCGTAGTGAGTCTCGTGCGAGTCCGCCGCGTAGGACCAGGGTGTCTCCGCCGCCGACCCCGAGTTGGGCGGCGACGTCGTCGACCACCCGGTCGTTCGCGGTCGCCGTGGTGGCCAGCACGGGTATGCCGTCGCGCAGTTCGGCGATGAGGGTTCGGATCCGCCGGTAGTCGGGCCGGAAATCATGTCCCCAATCGGAGACACAGTGGGCCTCGTCGACCACGACCAGGCCGGCGTCACCGGCCAACGACGGCAGCACCTGGTCGCGGAAGTCGGGATTGTTCAGGCGCTCCGGGCTGACCAACAGCACGTCGAGCTCACCCGAGTTCACCTGTTCATGGATCTCGTCCCACTCGGTCATGTTGCCCGAGTTGATGGTCGCCGCCCGCACCCCGGCGCGCTGCGCAGAGGCGACCTGGTTTCGCATCAACGCCAGCAGCGGCGACACGATGACCGTCGGTCCCAGACCCTGGGCGCGCAGTAGTTTCGCGGCGATGAAGTAGACAGCCGACTTACCCCAACCGGTCCGCTGGACCACCAACGCCCGCCGACGGTGCACGACCAGCGCCTCTATTGCCGTCCACTGGTCCTCGCGCAACACCGCATCGGGGCCGGCGAGCTCACGCAGCAGCCTTTCGGCGTCTTCGCGCAAGTTGCCTACGGTCGCGTGCGTCGCTGTCGTCATACTGTTCATCGTGCAGCATCGGTACGACAGAGAGCAGAGCCGGCGGTGAGCGACCCGGCATCGCATCGCAACCTCGCGGCCTTGGCAACGGTATTCGTCGGCGGCGCGGCAGGCACTGCTGCTCGCTATGCGATCGAGGAACGTCTCCCGCACACGACGTCGCAGTGGCCTCTCGCCACCTTCGGAATCAACATCGTCGGTGCGTTCGTGCTGGGGTTGCTGCTCGAGTCGCTGCTGCGCAGTGGTCCCGATACGGGTGGACGGCGTCGGCTCCGGTTGCTCGGCGGTTCGGGGTTCTGTGGCGCGTTGACCACGTACAGCACCTTCGCCCTCGAAACGGTCGAGGGTGTCCGGGGCGGATTCACCGGACTGGCGTCGGCATACGCCGTCGTCAGTGTGGTGTTGGGAGTTGTGGCGGCGGGAGCCGGAATCATGTTCGCCAACAGAGTGATCCGATGATCGCGGCCCTGGTGATCCTGGCCGGCGCGCTCGGGTCGGTCGCGCGATTCTTCGTCGATGCGGAGGTGAAGTCACGGCTGAGCTCGCGCACGAGCTTCCCGTGGGCAACCGTCGGTATCAACATCTCGGGCTCGTTCTTGCTCGGGTTGCTGGCCGGCTGGGTGATGCTGCGCGCCGGCTCCACCGATGCGCAGGCAGTTCTCGGAACCGGGTTCTGTGGGGGCTACACCACCTTCAGTACCTCGACCGTGGACACCGTGCGGTTACTGCAGCAGGGCCGTCGGGTCGACGCCGCCGTCAACGCGATCGGCACACTGGTGGCGTCCGTACTCGCGTGCGGTGGCGGTCTGGCGCTCGCCTCGGCTCTGTAGTCGAGGCGGGCGCCACACTTCAGGCTTGGCTGACGCGCACCATGTTTCCGGCCGGGTCACGGAACGCGGCATCGCGGGCACCCCAGGGCTGACTCGTCGGCTCCTGCAGTATCTCGCCCGTACCCGCCGCGCGGATCCGCTCGAACGCGGCGTCGAGGTCGTCGGCGCGGAACAGTAGTCCCGGCAACTCGCCCTTGGCCAGCAGCGCGGCGAGCTGATCGCCCAGTTCCCGAGAACGGCCCGCGTGCGGCTGCGACAACACGACCTCGATCTCGGGTTGTTCGCTGGTGGACAGCGTGATCCAGCGGTAGCCGTCGTTGGCCACCTCGCTCTTGACCTCGAGTCCGAGAGCGTCCCGGTAGAACGCTACCGAGGCATCGGGGTCGTCGGTGTAGACGTGAACGTGGCTCAGTGAAAGTGTCATGGATGAAGGCTAGGACGCCCCGGCCGCAGATGCTTCTTCGATTCTGCTCGGCTCGGTCACCGCCGCCGTCGGGGATGTGGGCCCTCGCATCGGGCGTCCGAGAACCATCGCGGTGCAGCTGGGTACGGCGTGGCTGCCACGATGATCGCGGGCGCGGTAGGCGCTCGGTGTCTCGCCCACGATCTCGGTGAATCTCGAGCTGAACGACCCGAGACTGGTACAGCCGACGGCGAAGCACGCCTCGGTGACCGTGACGTCTCCGCGTCGCAGCAGCGCTTTGGCGCGCTCGATCCGTCGTGTCATCAGATGCGCGTACGGCGTCTCGCCGTAGGCCTCCCGAAACCGGCGACTGAAATGTGCAGTGGACATCAGCGCGGTTCTGGCGAGTGACGGGACGTCGAGCGGTTTCGCGAAATCGCGATCCATTCGATCGCGTGCGCGGCGCAGCAGGCGGAGCTCGGTCGGGTCGTACGCACTCATCGCGCGTCCGCACCGCGGAGGGATTCGATCTGGGCCCTCGTTCCCGAGGACGCGCTCGCGCCGGCTCCCGTCGCAGCGAAAGCACCTGCGGCGACGGCCCATTGGATGGCAGCGCGGGGTCCGCTCGACCAGGATGCCGCGAGTGCTCCGGCGAATGCGTCACCCGCTCCGGTGGTGTCGACCGCCTCGACCTTCGGCGCGGGTACCTCGAACGATTCCGAGCCGCGATATCTCGCGCCTCGTGCGCCCAGCGTGGTGACCACATGTTCTATGTTCTTCACTCGACTCCCGATGCGCGCTTCCTCGGCCTCGTTGACCACCAGGACGTCGGTGGCGGCAACCAGAGCGTCGGGCAGATCCCGGACGGGGGACGGGTTGAGCATCGTCACGATGTTGTGGGAGTGCGCGTACTCGAACGCGGCGAGCACGGTCTCGAGGGGAATCTCCAACTGGCACAGCAGGATATCGGCACCGCCGATGACCGCCAGGTCGTCGTCGGTGAGTTCGTGCACACCGCCGTTGGCTCCGGCAACGACCACGATGCTGTTCTCGGCTCGGTCGTCGACGGTGATGGCGGCGATACCGGACGCTCCTGCTGCGGTTCGCAGAGCATGGTCGTCGACGCCTGCGCTGGTGAGGGTGTGCCGCAGTGTCGGCCCGAATTCGTCGTCCCCGACCGCCCCGACGAAGCTCACGCGAGCTCCCGACTTCGACGCCGCGATCGCCTGGTTGGCACCTTTGCCGCCGGGTGCGGTGTCGAACGAGGTCCCCAACACGGTTTCGCCCGGTTCGGGCAGGGCGGGGGTCCGAGTGATCAGGTCCATGTTGATGCTGCCCAGTACGACGATGCGCGGGCTGCTCGAGCGGGGGTTCGATGCGGACACGACCGAACCCTATCGCTCTCGGCTCGACCGAACGGGTCGATCCCGCCCGGAATTCACAATTGCAGATTGTTGACAATCCGGAATCGGTGGGTGACGATGGCGTCCATGACAGCGTCGACTCGCACCCACCTCAGCCCCGCACTCAAGCAGGCGACCCCGATTGTCGTCGACCACGGAAAGGGCAGCTGGATCATCGGGACCGACGGGCGCAAGTACCTCGACTTCACGACCGGGATCGGCGTCACCAGCACCGGTCACTGCCATCCCCGCGTGGTCGAGGCAGCTCGCGAACAGGTGGGCAAGATCATCCACGCCCAGTACACGACCGTCATGCATCAGCCTCTGCTCGCGCTGACCGACAAGCTCGGAGAAGTGTTGCCTGCCGGGTTGGACAGTGTGTTCTACGCGAACTCGGGATCCGAGGCAGTCGAGGCGTCGATCCGATTGGCGCGCATGGCAACCGGTCGACCGAACATCGTTGCATTCCACGGTGGCTTTCACGGGCGAACGGTGGCGGCTGCATCGCTCACCACGGCGGGAACCAAGTTCCGATCGGGATTCTCGCCGATCATGGGTGGGGTGCACATCGCACCGTTTCCGTATGCATTTCGGTACGGATGGGACATCGACACCGCAGTCGCCTTCGCGCTGAAGGAACTCGACTACCTGTTGATGACGATGTCCAGCCCCGCCGATACGGCTGCGTTCATCATCGAGCCCGTGCTGGGCGACGGCGGATACCTCCCCACGCCCCCTGCATTCCTCGAGGGCTTGCGCGAACGCGCCGACACCCACGGCATCGTCCTGATCGTCGACGAGGTGCAGGCCGGAGTCGGACGCACCGGAACGTTCTGGGGCCATCAGCACTCGTCGATCACTCCCGACATCCTCATCACCGCAAAAGGACTCGCCAGCGGGTTCCCGATCTCGGCGATCGCCGCCTCGGCAGAGCTGATGGGTAAGGCATGGCCGGGGTCTCAAGGCGGAACCTACGGCGGCAATGCCGTCGCTGCTGCGGCGGGAGTCGCAACCCTCGACGTCGTGCGCGAGGAAGGGCTGGTCGACAACGCGGCAGCGCAGGGCCGAGTTCTCCTCGACGGCCTTCTCGCGCTGAAGGAACAGCACCCGGCCATCGGTGATGCTCGGGGGCTCGGATTGATGCAGGCGCTCGAATTCGTAGACAGCTCGGGCAATCCCGACGCCGCCGCTGCTCTGCGGGTGCAACAGGGTGCCATCGACGAAGGGCTGCTGTTGCTCACCTGCGGTGCGCTCGGCAACGTGGTTCGCATCATTCCCGCACTGATCGTGAGCGACGACGAGATGACGTACGGACTCGACGCGTTGTCGCGGACATTGAAGAACGTGCTGTGACAGCAGCCCCTGTTCGCTCCGAGGTGCCCGCACTCGTACAGCGAGTGCGAAGACTGGGCATCGACGTCGACGATTCGTCCCGACGGTTGGCCGAATACTCCTACGACGCATCGAACTACCGAGTCCCGCCGGCCGCTGTCGTCTTTCCGCGCAGCGCCGACGAAGTGGCTACGGTCGTGTCGCTGTGTGCCGCCGCCGGGGTTGTCGTCATCGGGCGTGGCGGTGGAACGTCGATGGCGGGCAATGCAATCGGCCGCGGAATCGTTCTCGACTTCTCGCGACACATGAACCGGGTGCTCTCGGTCGACACCGAGTCCAGGACTGCCGTCGTCGAGCCCGGAATCGTCATCTCGGAGTTGCAACGTCAGTTGGTGACGCGGACCGACGGTGCATTCACCTTCGCGCCCGATCCGTCCAGCAAGACCCGCGCGACGGTGGGCGGAGCCGTCGGCAACGACGCGTGCGGTAACCACTCCGTGCGGTACGGACGCACCGCCGACCACACGGTGGCCATGGATGTGGTGACCGCCGATGGATACCTGCTCCGAGTCACGCGCACCGGTGTGCAGGCGCTGCGAACCCAGGACTCGGCGGCTGTCGCTGCAGCCGAACGTATCTCGAACGAGCTGCGCTCGCTGGTGTCCGACAACCTGGCCCTCCTGCGGGTCGAGTTGGGTCGCATCCCGCGTCAGGTATCGGGATTCCACCTCTCGCATCTGTTGCCGGAGAACGGTTTCGACGTTACCCGCGCACTCGTCGGAAGCGAAGGTGCCTGCGCGGTGATCGTGTCGGTGACCGTCGCCGTCGTGCCCGTACCCCCAGCCGCACTGCTGCTGTGTCTCGGATACGACGACGTGGTGGCCGCCGCGGCGGACGTGACGACCATTCTCGAGTTCTCACCCGCCGCCGTCGAAGGAATCGACGACAACATCGCCGGCACGATGGAGTATCGCCGCGGACCGGACTCGGTACGAGGGCTCCCTGCAGGCAATGCCTGGTTGTACGTCGACCTCGACGGGGCCGATGCGACAGAAGTGCAGGACAAGGCATCTCGGTTGCTCGAGGCGCTCGGTCGGCTCGGGCGCGTCAAAGAGGGTCGTATCGTGACCGATGCGGCCGATCGCGCAGCGTTGTGGCGGGTGCGCGAGGACGGTGCCGGTTTGGCGACGCGCCTGGCGAGTGGAGTCGAGTCCTGGGGCGGTTGGGAAGACGCCGCCGTGGCACCGGAAAACCTGTCGGCGTATCTCGCGGACCTGAATTCGCTACTGGCCGAACACGACTTGACCGGAGTGATGTACGGACACTTCGGTGCCGGCTGCATGCACGTACGGATCACCTTCGACCAACGCACCGACGCCGGACGACGAGTGATGTACGACTTCCTGCGCGCTGCCGCGCGCGTCGTCGTCAAGCACGGCGGCAGTCTTTCGGGCGAGCACGGTGACGGCCGCGCGCGCTCGGAGTTGTTGCCGGTCATGTATTCCCCTCGCATGCTCGACGCCTTCTCCCGGTTCAAGCGCATCTGGGACCCCGCGGGAATCCTGAACCCAGGATCGATCACCGACCCCGAACCCCTGATGGACAACCTGATGCTTCAAGGCATCCCGGCCCGGGAGTGGAAGACCAGCTTCGATCTGCACCAGATAGGGTCGCGACCCGATCTGGACCCGTTCGTCCATGCCACCCAATCCTGCGTGGGCGTGGGTAAATGTCGAACGACCACCGGTGGCGTCATGTGTCCGAGCTACCGTGCGACGGGTGACGAGAAGGATTCGACGCGAGGCCGGGCGCGGGTGCTGCAGGAGATGGTGCGCAGTTCTCCGACGGTGGCCGACGGATGGGCCTCGAAGGACGTTGCGGAGTCGCTCGATCTCTGCCTGTCGTGCAAGGCCTGCTCCTCGGACTGTCCCGTCGGCGTCGACATGGCCACGTACAAATCGGAGTTCCTCGACCATCACTACGCGAGGCGGCTGCGGCCGCTCTCGCACTACTCGCTCGGGTGGTTGCCTCGATGGCTCGCGGTGACGAAGCGAACGGCACCGCTGCTCAATCGTCTGCTGACACCCCGGGTGTCGGCAGTGGCGGCACGTCTGGGTGGGCTGACCACCGAACGCGCATTGCCCCGGTTCGCGTCGTCGAGGGAACTGGCCGATGCCGTCCGAATCGGCGGTGGCCGCGACGCCGATGTCGTGCTCGTCGTCGACACGTTCACACAAGGTTTTCGCCCCGAGGTCGCGGGTGCGGCGCAACGCGTTCTCGAAGATTCCGGACGCACCACCGAATGCCGAACGGATGTGTGCTGCGGTTTGACGTGGATTTCGACCGGTCAGCTGAAGTCCGCTCGCAAGCAGCTGACGAAAGCCGTTGCGGCGCTGGACGACGGTACCGACAGACCGATCGTCGTGACCGAACCGAGCTGCGCGGCCGCGTTCCGCAAGGACATGCCCGAACTGGTCCCCACAGACGCGGCGAGGAGGGTCGCGGCGCGCGTCCAGAGCTTCGCCGGAGCGGTGATAGATCAAGCAAGCGCGGGCTGGCAGCCCTCGGGCGGCATGCCGGCTGCGGTCACGGTGCAGACTCACTGCCACGAGTACGCCGTCTTCGGCGATGCAACGCAGCGCCGAGCCCTCGCGGCGGTGGGCATCGAGTCGGTACGTGAGGCCACCGGATGTTGCGGTGTAGCAGGTAATTTCGGTTTCGAGAGTCGACACTACGAGCTCAGCATGGATGTCGCCGAGCAGGCTCTCGCGCCCGCGTTGCGGGCCACCGAACCCGACACTCCTGTTCTGACCGACGGATTCAGCTGTCACATGCAGGTGCGCCAACTCACCGGTGATTCGGGCGACGATGCATCCGTACACCTGGCACAGATACTCGATCCACGTTCGACGAAAGGACCGCGGCCATGACCGCCAGCTCGACCACCAGCCTCACGCGTCCGCGCATCACCTCTCCCACAGACTGTTTCATCGGTGGGGCGTGGTCTCCGTCGGTATCGGACGCCCGATTCGACGTCGTGGACCCGGCCACGGGCGAGGTCATCGCCACGGTTGCGGACGGCGGTATCGCGGACGCAGAGAAAGCGCTCGCTGCAGCCGTCGACTCCGCGGCGGAGTGGGCGGCCACCGCACCGCGAGTGCGAAGCGACATACTGCGGACGGCATACGAGATGATCATGGCCCGCTCGGAGGAGCTCGCTGCGATCATCACCGCCGAGATGGGTAAACCGCTCGCCGACGCGCGCGGCGAGGTGGCGTACGGAGCCGAGTTCTTTCGCTGGTTCTCCGAGGAAGCGGTACGCATCTCGGGTGATCACACCCTGACCGGAGACGGGAAGAACCGCATCGTGGTCACCCGCGCGCCGGTCGGGCCCTGCATTCTCGTCACGCCGTGGAACTTCCCGCTGGCCATGGGAACTCGCAAGATCGGGCCTGCCCTTGCGGCAGGCTGCACCGTCGTGTTCAAGCCCGCCGAGCAGACGCCGCTGACCGCACTTGCGCTGGTACAGATTCTGCACGAGGCGGGGGTGCCTGCGGGCGTCGTCAACATCGTGCCGACCACCGATGCGTCGGGTGTCGTGGGGTCGTGGATGAGCAGCGGCGCTGCCCGCAAGATCAGCTTCACCGGATCCACGGCGGTGGGCAAGATTCTGCTCGAACAAGCGGCGGCGACGGTGATGCGGACGTCGATGGAGCTGGGCGGGAATGCGCCCTTCGTCGTCATGGACGATGCAGACCTCGACCGCGCCGTCGACGGAGCCATGGTTGCCAAGATGCGCAACATGGGCGAAGCATGTACCGCAGCGAACCGGTTCTTCGTTCACCGCAGTGTGGCACAACGCTTTTCGGATATTTTGGCCGACCGAATGGGCTCGCTGAGGGTGGGCGCGGGCGCTTCTCACGGGACCGAGGTGGGGCCGCTGATCGACGACGCAGGCCGAGGCAAGGTCCAGGCTCTGGTCGACGATGCTCTCGCGCGCGGTGCCCGCGCCGTCGTCGGAGGTGCGGCCCCGGACGGGCCGGGCTACTTCTACCCTCCGACCGTCCTGACCGATGTCGATACCGAATCGGATCTGATGTCCCAGGAAATATTCGGACCGGTGGCCGCCATCGTTCCCTTCGACACCGAGGACGAGGTCGTCACGCTGGCCAACGACACCGAATGGGGACTGGTCGGATACGTGTTCACCCAGGACATCGATCGGGCTCTGCGAATGGGGGAGCGCCTCGAGGTGGGCATGGTGGGGCTCAACACCGGGCTGGTGTCGAATCCGGCAGCCCCGTTCGGTGGTGTCAAACAATCGGGACTCGGCCGCGAGGGCGGGAAAGTCGGAATAGACGAGTTTCTGGAGTACAAATACTTCGCGATTCCCCGCAGCTGAGGAAGGTTCTGATCATGCCCGGTTCGAGACGCCTGACACCGATCGACGCACGCAACACGTCGATGGTGATCGCGGATCAGATTCGCGATCGCATCATCGACGGGTCCTACGCGCCCGGAGAACAGATCAACGAGGCGAATGTCGCGGCGGAGCTGGAGATTTCACGTGGCCCCGTGCGAGAGGCGTTGCAGCGTCTGAATCAGGAGGGACTGCTCGTCAGCTACCGCAACCGCGGTGTGTTCGTCGTCGAGCTCAGCAGCGGCGACGTCGCCGAGATCTACCAGTCGCGTGCAGCGATCGAGGTCGGTGCGGCATGGACTCTGGTACATGGCGATCGTGCCCAGCTGATCAAGACCGCGGACGAACTCTCGGCCATCGTGATGCAGATGCAGCCGTTCATCGATCGGGCGGATTGGCGTGGCCTCGCCGAACGCGACCTTGCCTTTCACACTGCCCTGGTAGCGGCCACGAGGAACAGTCGGATGTCTCGTATGTACGCCACGCTGGCGGCCGAGGCACGCATTTGCATGGCAAATCTCGAAACTGCTTACTACCGTCCCGAAGCCCTGGTCGAGGAACATCAGCTGATCGTCGATCTGCTGCTGGGATCGGATTGGGATGCGCTCGAGAAGGGCGTCCACGAACACATGGACACCGCCGTGCACGATCTGACGCGAGCCATGGTCGACGAGCAGGCCGAGCAATCCGTACTCGCCACACCCGGGTAGAGCCTTCGGGCGCAACACAGCTTTAACACGGCAGCCCTTGCTCCCCACCGGCACCTGCGGATAGCCTGATTGTCAACAATCTACTAAAAGACCTCCCGAAGGGGGTGCCCGTGAACGCCTCATCCGACGATGCCTACGTCACCGCAATCGGACCCGCGCAGACTCCAGGACGGGCTGCTCCCGGCCTGGCTCGCTACCCGGACGTACCGAACAGCACGCCCATCACGTTCACCGAGGAGGAATACGCCGACCGGCTCGCAGCCGTCCGTCAGCGCATGGCGTCGCAGAACCTGACTGCGCTGATCGTCACCGACCCCGCGAATCTCTACTATCTGCTGGGCTACAACGCACTCTCGTTCTATACCCCGCAAATGCTGTACGTGCCGCTGGACGGCGAGCTGTACTTCTTCGCTCGCGAGATGGATGCCAACGGTGCGTTCCGTACGTCGTGGTTGCCGCAGGACCACACCTTCGGATACCCGGAGACGTTCGTTCAGCGCAGAGACACCCACCCGTTCGTCTGGGTAGCCGCCAAGCTACGAGAGTTGGGGTTGGTCAACAACTTCGAGCACGGTCAAGTGGGACTGGAGATGGACTCGTACTACTTCAGCCCCAAGGCCTTCGAAGCGCTCGTCAAATCGCTACCCGAGTACCGATTCACCGACTCGTACGAGTTGGTCAATTGGATCCGCGTGGTCAAGTCGCCGGCCGAGATCGCGTTGATGCGCGGTGCGGCGACGGTGTGCGAGGCCGCGATGTCTGTTGCGCACCAAGCAATTTCGGTAGGGGAACGGCAGTGCGATGCCGCTGCCGCCATCATGAACGCACAGGTACGCGGCACTGCCGACTTCGGCGGCGATCACCCTGCCATCGTGCCGATGCTGCCGACCGGGGCCGGAGCGGACACTCCGCACCTGACGTGGTCGGATCAACGGTTCGTACGCGGCGAGACCACCGTCGTCGAACTGGCCGGCGTGTTCCGGCGGTACCACGTTCCGATGGCTCGGACGATCGTGCTCGGCAAGCCGAGTCCGCGTCTGAAATACCTCGCGGAATCCACCGGTGAAGCGCTGAACGAGGTACTGGCAACGGTCCGCCCCGGGGCCACCGCAACCGAGCTGGCTCAGGTATGGAACACCAGCCTGGCCAAGCACGGCCTCCACAAACCCTCGCGCATCGGCTACTCGATCGGCGTCGCGTACGCCCCCGACTGGGGCGAGCGCACGGTGAGCCTCCGCACCGACGACGAGACCGTTCTGGCCGAGAACATGACCTTTCACATCATCGGCGGAATGTGGATGGACGACTACGGATACGAGGTGTCCGAAGCAGTCCGAGTCACCGACACCGGCGTCGAAACATTCACCGCATACCCCCGAGAACTACTGACGAAGGAGTGAGACATGACCACCTCCACCGCAGGCTCCACTCCTGCAGCTGCGGGTCGTTCCGCAGGCTCCACTCCTGCCATTCCCTGGGCCCTGCGCACCGACCAACTGGTGGGATCGGTGATCGACTCGTCGACATCGCTTCTCGCCGCCCAGAAACACGACATCGTCAGGTTCGCGATGGGATCTCCTGCGGCCGAGACGGTTCCGGCTGCGGCGTTCACCGAGATCGCCGGCAGTGTGCTCACAGCGGACGCCTTCGATTACGGTGCCACCGAGGGTGATCCGGGTCTGCTCGACGCGTTGTTGGCGTATCTCGAGTCCGTCGGCGAACCCACGTCCGAGGATCGGGTCGTCATCACCTCGGGCGGCATGCAGGGTCTCGACATCGCCTGCAAGCTGTTCGTCGATCCCGGTGATCTGGTCATCGTCGAAAGTCCCACGTACACCAACGGAACTGCCACCGTGTTGAGCTACGGCGGCGACATTCTCGAGGCACCGATGGACAGTGACGGTCTCATCGTCGAGGCGTTACCCGAACTCGTCGAGCGAGCCGGGCGTCTACCGAAGATGATCTACGTGATTCCCAACTTTCAGAATCCGTCCGGGGTCACGCTGTCACTCGAGCGTCGACTGTTGTTGATCGAGTTGGCACACCGATGGGGTTCGGTGATTCTCGACGACGATCCTTATGGCCTGCTGCGTTTCTCGGGGGACCCGATCCCGAGTTTCGGGGCGCTGAGTCCGAACGATCCGCTGATCTTCTCGGTGCGGACCTTCTCGAAGATGATCGCTCCCGGTCTGCGCGTGGGGTGGGTCGACGCGGCCCCCGAAGCGCGTCGGTTGATCGTCAACGCCAAGCAGGCAATGGACACCTGTACGAATCTTCCGGCACAGAGGATGGTGGCCGAGTACATCCGGCGCGGGCTGCTCGAGGAGCACCTGCGGTCGCTGGCTGCGGTGTACCTACCGCGAAAGATGGCGATGCAGAGCAGCATTGCGACACACTTCGGTGACGCGATGTCCACCACGGATCCCGACGGGGGCTTCTTTCTGTGGGCGACGTTACGTGGAAACGACCACGATTTCTCGACGCAGGACCTGTTCGAAACCGCACTGGCCGAGGGGGTTGCCTACATTCCCGGACCGGCGTTGTCGGTGGGCGGCAAGTTTCACGATTCGCTACGGCTGTGCTTCGCCTCGTCGACACCCGAGCGCATCGAGGAAGGCATCAGGCGGTTGGCCGTCGCGGTGGAAAAATCGAAGCATCTGCTCGCCTCCGACCCCACGCGATGACCGTTCCGAGTGCCCAGCAGTCTCTGCTCGACGCCGTGGATGAAAGCGAGATCGTTTCTCTCACAGCCGCGTTGATCGAGGCGGGCGGTGAAAATCCGGGCGACACCGAAGAAAAGTGCGCGAAAATACTCGCGGAGCAATGTCGCGCACTGGGATTCGACGTTCGCACGATCGAGGTCGCTCCCGGCAGACCGAACGTGATCGCCTCGATCGGACCCGATGACACCCCCGGGGTCCTGTTCGTCGGCCACTCCGACGTCGTTCCGGCGGGCACCGGTTGGACGACGGATCCGTTCACCGCGGTCGTGCGAGAGGGGCGCATGGTCGGACGGGGAGCATGCGACATGAAAGGGGGAGTGGCCGCAGTGGTGGCCGCTATGGATGCGGTGAACCGTGCTGGTCTTGCAGATCGCTTCCCGATGACGTTGGCGTGTCTGGTGGACGAGGAAGACACGGGCTTGGGTATTCGAGCATTCGTCGCCGACCCGGGACCCCGTCGTTTCCAGTGTTGCGTGGTGGCCGAGCCGACGGACTTGGTGACCATCGTCGGTTGCCGAGGAGCCGCGAATATCGAGATCGACGTGCGCGGGCATTCGGCTCATGCAGGTCGTCCGCGTAACGGTGCCAATGCGATATCCGCTGCCGCCCGCATCGTCGCCGTCATCGAGGACTGGCAGATCGAATTGGACGAGGATCCACACGCCGAACTCGGTCCCGCTACCTGGAACGTGGGCACCGTGACAGGAGGCACCGGTACGTCGATGGTTGCCGACCGGTGCGTGCTCACGGTCGACCGTCGGCTGCTACCCGATGAGAGCGCTGCGGAGGTGGTGGACGAGCTGCGTTCGCGGATCGACGCGGCAGGTATCACCGGTTCGGGAATCGAGGTACATCTCGAGGTGTCGATGGAAATGCCGGGCTTTCTGACCGCTGCGGACGATGGATTGGTCACCACTGCAATGCAATCGGTTCGCGACATCGGATCTGCCGGTTTCACTGACATCTGGACGGCTTCGTGCGATGGTGGTTTCGTGGCACAGCAGATGGGTATCCGCACCGTCGTGCTCGGTCCCGGGGAGATCGAAAACCAGGCGCACCGGCCGGATGAGTCCGTCGCCGTGCAGCAATTGACCGACAGCGCAAAGGCGTACGCGTTGATCGCCACCAGAATCGCTGCGCCACCTGGTCTTTAGTTTTCCAAGAGGGGGTTGTTCGAGACGTGCGTCCGGCGTCGACGTAAAGTCGGACGCTGCGAAGTACCAAACCGACGCTCCACGTTGTCATAAAGCGAGAGGTATTGGACCGTGACCGAAACTTCAGGGTCGGCAGCTTCGCCGACCGGATATCCGCCGAGTACCGACACACTCAGCGCGAACGAAACGAAAATTCTGCATCGCGCGATCGGCGGGTCCGCACTGGGCAACGCCGTGGAGTGGTTCGACTACGCGGTGTACGGCTACCTCGCCGTCTACATCGCCGCCAACTTCTTTCCGTCGGACGACGGGGGAGCGAGTCTGCTCTCCACGTTCGCCGTGCTGGCCGCGTCGTTCATCATTCGCCCCATCGGCGGCATCGTGCTCGGCCCGCTCGGCGACCGAATCGGTCGTCAGAAGGTCCTCGTCCTGACCGTCTCGATGATGACGTTGGCCACGGCGGCGATCGGTGTGCTGCCGACGTTCGACACCATCGGTATCGCAGCACCGTTGCTGTTGCTCGTCTGCCGACTGGTGCAGGGCTTCTCCACCGGCGGTGAGTACGGCGGCGCAGCAGTGTTCATGGCCGAGTACGCGCCCGACAAGCGCCGCGGATTCTTCGGGTCGTTCCTCGAATTCGGCACCCTCGCAGGCACGGTGGGCGGTGCCACCCTGTGCACCCTGCTCAACGTCGGGCTCGGAGACGAGACCATGGAGGCCTGGGGCTGGCGAATCCCGTTCCTGGTGACGCTCCCGCTGGGCATCGTCGCGTTGTGGTTGCGGACCCGGCTCGAGGATTCTCCTGTGTTCGCCGAGGCCAAGGAAGACGGCGGCACGGTCGAAGAAGGTGCAGGTGGAGCAGTCACCTCCCTCAAGGCCACCCTGACGTATTGGCAGCGAATCCTGATTCTGATGGGATTCGTGTTGCTGCTCAACATCGCGTACTACACGGTGCTCACGTTCTTGCCCTCGTACCTCAGCGACACGTTGGGGCACAGCACGACTCAGTCGAACTTCACTCTCGTGGCCATCATGATCATCATGATGTTGATCATCAACCCCATCGGCGCTCTGTCCGACCGGGTGGGCCGAAAGCCGTTGCTGCTGGTCGCCTGTGTGGGGTACTTCGTGTTCAGCGTCCCGCTGTTTCTGCTGATCATCAACACCGGCCTGATCGGCCAGAGCATCGGCCTGCTCGGTCTCGGAGTGTTGCTGGTCATCATGTGCTCCTGCGTGTCGTCGACGCTGCCCGCACTGTTTCCCACCCAGGTGCGCTACGGAGCGTTCGCCATCGGATACAACGTCTCGACGGCGCTCTTCGGCGGCACGGCACCACTGATTCTGACGTTCCTGATCGACCGAACGGGTTCCAACCTGATCCCGGGTTGGTACATGATGATCGCAGCTGCCATCGCGTTCGTTCCGATCCTGTTGATGCCCGAAACCGCCGGCCGGTCGTTGCGCGGCACCCAGTGCCCCGGTGACAACGACGACGAGGTCGCTGCGTCCGGCGTCGAGCTCGTCGGATACAAGTCGAAGTAGTGCCTCCGGTTCTGGCCGTTCTGCATGCCGGCGACCTTCCCGACGGACTCGAGTCCGTCGCGAAGGTCGCAGACATCAGATATGCCACCGCCGACACGCTCGCCGAGGCCGTCGACGGTGCCGAAGCCCTGCTGCTGTGGGATTTCTTCTCGCCCGCAGTCGAATCCGCGTGGCCGCATTGCGGTTCGCTGAAGTGGATCCATATCGCCGCTGCCGGAGTGGACTCGTTGTTGTTCGACGAACTGGTGGAATCCGATGTGGTCGTGACCAATTCGCGTGGAGTGTTCGACCGACCTATCGCGGAGTTCGTGCTGGCCCAGATCCTCGCGTTCGCCAAGGACTCCGAACGTTCGCGCACACTGCAGCATTCGAAGACCTGGCAGCACCGCGAGACCGAACGCATCGACGGTGCACACGTGATGATCGTGGGCACCGGAGCAATCGGTCGTGCCATCGCGACTCTGCTGAGTGCCGTGGGAATGTCGGTCTCCGGCGTGGGTCGAACAGCGCGAGGCGGCGACGGAGACTTCGGCACCGTGTACGCCAGTGATGATCTGGTGGACGAAGTAGGGCGGGCCGACTACCTGGTTCTGGTTGCCCCGCTGACCGAACAGACGAGGGGCCTGGTCGACGATTCCGTGTTGGCCGCGATGAAGCCCGGATCGAGGGTGATCAACGTCGGTCGCGGCGAGCTACTCGACGCCGATGCACTGCTCACGCATCTCGCTTCCGGACACCTCGCCGGGGCTGCGCTCGACGTCTTCGAGACCGAGCCGCTCCCGGCCGACCACCCGCTGTGGGCGGCCGAGAACGTGGTCGTCACACCGCACATGAGCGGGGACGCGTCGGGGTGGAAGAGTCGTCTCGCCGACGTCTTCGCCGACAACGCGCAGCGATACTTCCGCGGCGAACAGCTGCGCAACGTCGTCGACAAGAAGCTCGGTTTCGTGGTGTGACCGGTCTCGTGATGTGACTGTCAGTAGGCCCGCTCGTACTGCGGTGCCACTGCCGGTGCCATCTCCACTCCGAGTTCGCGGGCTGCGCGCCGTGGCCAGTACGGATCGCGCAGCAGCTCGCGGGCGAGGAGCACCGCAGTCGCCTCGCCGAGCGAAACGATGTCCTCGGCCTGTTTCGGTTCGGTGATCATCCCCACCGCTGCGGCCGGCATCGTGGTCTCGTTCTGGATACGCCGTGCGAACGGCACCTGGTAGCCGGGTTCGACCGGAATCTCGGCGCGTACGTTCCCTCCGGTGGACGTATCGACGAGATCCACGCCGTGCTCGGTGAGTATCTGCGCCAGCGCGACAGTCTGATCAGAGGTCCAACTCGGAGCTTCCAAGTCGGCTGCAGCATCGGACTTCTCGGGTTCGTCGAGCCAGTCCGTTGCCGACAGACGGACGAACACCGGAAGCTCGGCCGGCCACACCTCACGGACCGCGTCGACCACCTCGATCAGCAGGCGAGTCCGTCCCGCGAAGTCGCCGCCGTAGGCGTCGGTGCGGGTGTTGCTGGCTGGCGAGAGGAATTGGTGCAGGAGGTATCCGTGCGCGCCGTGTATCTCGGCTACCTGGAACCCGGCCTTCAGTGCGCGCTGCGCAGCGTTACGAAAATCGTCGACGATCTTTGCGATGTCGTCGGCTGTCGCCTCCCGTGGTGTCGCGTAACGACCGAACGGTACGGCGCTCGGGCCCACGGTCTCCCAGCTCCGGGGATCCTCGGCGGGCAGTGATGTGCCACCGAGCCAGGGAGCCGCCGTCGAGCCCTTCCGGCCCGCATGCGCCAGCTGGATGCCCGGGACGGTACCGAAGGACGAGATCTCGGTGACGATCTCGGCCAGTGCGTCGGCCTGTGTGTCGTTCCAGATGCCCAGGTCCGACGGGCTGATTCGCCCCTCGGGGCTGACCGCCGTGGCCTCGGTGATGATCAGGCCGGCTCCGCCGATCGCGCGGCTCACCAGGTGGGTGCGATGCCAGTCGCCCGCGACGCCGACGTTCTCGCCCGTCTCGTCGGCCGAGTACTGGCACATCGGTGCCATCCATACCCGGTTGGGAAAGGTGAGCTCGCGCAATGTCAGGGGCTCGAACAGGGCACTCACAGGTGGTTCCTCCGGTCTGTCGGTCTCGACGTCGGTGACGTCGGCGATGTCCACGCTGTGCTGCAACGACGTGGAGATGCAGCTTCATTCCCCGGCCCTATTAGTGTGTAGTGCATGACTGCTTCCGTCTCGGCCGCTTCGGTGCCGTCCTCTGCCGACGAGCGCGAGAACGTGCACTCGGCTGCTCGCCGAGCCCGCGTCGCTTCACGTGCACTGGCGTTGCTGACCACTGCGGAGAAGGATTCGCTGCTGCATGCCGCGGCCGACGCCGTGCTGGCCGCAGCGGAGCCGGTGCTCGCAGCCAACGCCGCCGACATCGAGATCGCCCGCGCTGCGGGAACGGACGAGGGTCTGCTCGATCGGCTGCGGCTGACGGCACCTCGCATCGACGGTATTGCCGCAGGGCTGCGGCAGGTGGCGGGCCTACCCGATCCGATCGGCGAGGTCATCCGCGGATCGACGCTCCCCAACGGGCTCGAGATCAGGCAGATGCGGGTTCCGCTGGGCGTCGTGGGCATGGTCTACGAGGCGCGCCCCAACGTGACCGTCGACGCGTTCGGTCTGGCGTTCAAATCCGGGAACGCAGTGCTGCTGCGGGGATCCTCGTCCGCGGCGCAGTCGAACGCAGCCCTGGTCGAGGCGCTGCAGGGTGCGCTCACGAGCCACGGGCTGCCGGAATCGGCAGTACAACTGCTCGGTAGTGCTGATCGGTCGACGGTCACCCACCTCATTCAGGCCCGCGGGCTGGTGGATGTCGTGATCCCGCGTGGGGGAGCGGGTCTGATCGCCGCGGTCGTGCGTGATGCCACGGTTCCCACCATCGAGACCGGGGTGGGTAACTGCCACGTCTATCTGCATTCCTCCGCCGACGCGGAGACGGCCGAGAAGATCGTGCTCAACGCCAAGACCCGCCGGGTGAGCGTGTGCAATGCCGCCGAAACGGTGCTGGTCGATGCCGCGATCGCCGAGACTATAGTGCCGAGGTTGTTGCAGGCGTTCCAGATGCACAGCGTCACGGTGCACGGTGATCTGCCGGGGTTGGTTCCCGCAGGCGACGACGATTGGTCGCAGGAATACCTCTCGCTCGACATCGCGCTGAAGGTGGTCGACGGCATCGACGAGGCAATCGACCACATCGACCGATACGGCACCGGCCATACCGAGGCGATCGTCGCGTCGGACATTGGTGCTGCGCGCGAATTCACCCGACGAGTCGACGCGGCTGCCGTGATGGTCAACGCCTCCACCGCGTTCACCGACGGCGAGCAGTTCGGCTTCGGTGCCGAGATCGGCATCTCCACCCAGAAGCTGCACGCCCGCGGCCCAATGGGCCTACCCGAGCTGACCTCGACCAAGTGGACGGTGTGGGGCGACGGGCACGTCAGACCCGTCTGACCGGCCTGCAGCCACTCGACCCGCCAGACCCGATCTTCCAGGAGTTGTGACGTGGACCGTGCCCTACCGACGACACCACCGTTGTTCGCGAGCGTGAACGATGTTCAGGCCCGTCTGGCCGAGACGGGGTATCTGGCCGACAAGGCCACGGCAACATCGGTTTTTCTCGCCGATCGCCTCGGCAAGCCGCTGTTGATCGAGGGTCCCGCCGGAGTCGGCAAGACCGAATTGGCGCGCGCGGTCGCGCAGTCGACCGGAGCCGAACTGGTGCGACTGCAGTGCTACGAGGGCGTCGACGAGGCGAGGGCTCTGTACGAGTGGAACCACGCCAAACAGATCCTGCGTATCCAATCCGGCTCGAGTGCCGACTGGGACTCGACGAAGCTCGGCGTGTTCTCCGAGGAGTTTCTGCTGGCTCGGCCACTGCTGCAGGCCATTCGCCGAACCGAGCCGACCGTGCTCCTGATCGACGAGACCGACAAGGCAGATGTCGAGATCGAGGGCTTGCTGCTCGAGGTGCTCAGCGACTTCGCGATCACCATTCCCGAGCTGGGCACGATCACGGCGGAGCGCACCCCGTTCGTCGTGTTGACCTCCAATGCCACGCGCGAACTGTCGGAAGCCCTCAAGCGCCGCTGCCTGTTCCTGCACCTCGACTTTCCCGACGCGGACCTCGAGCGTCGAATCCTGGCCAGCCGCGTTCCCGAACTGCCCGAGGCGATCGCGGAGCAGATGATCAAGACCGTCCGCGTGCTCCGAGGGATGCAGCTCAAGAAGTTGCCGTCGGTGGCCGAGACGATCGACTGGGGTCGCACACTCCTGGCCCTCGGCATGGACACTCTTGACGACGACGCGGTCCGGTCGACGCTCGGAGTCGTGCTCAAGCATCAGTCCGATCAGGTGCGCGCCGCCGCCGAACTGCGGCTGAACTGACATGCTCGCCCCACACGGAATTCCCGGGCATCTCGTCGGCTTCGTCGAGGCGTTACGCAAGCGTGGGATCTCGGTGGGGCCGTCGGAGACCGTCGATGCCGGACGCGTCCTGTCGGTGTTGGATCTGTTGGACAGAGAAGCGGTCCGCGAGGGGCTGGCCTGCGCGCTGCTGAGACGGCCGACGCACCGCGGGGTGTTCGACGCGTTGTTCGACCTGTGGTTTCCGGTGGCATCGGGGACCAGGGATTCGGGGCAGATCGACACCGCGCTGCCTCGCACCGAGACAGGCGAGGTCGATATCGATGCGTTGCGTGAACTGATCGTCGAACTGCTCTCGGACGACTCGGCGGAGGCCGCCGAATTGACCCAGATGCTGGCGGCCCAGATGGTCGAGGAACTCGGTCAGTACAAGTCCTCGAACGGGCCGTCGTTCTCGGCCTATCAGGCGTTGCGTGATGTTGCTCCCGACACGCTGCTTCGTAAGATCCTCGACGGCCTGCTGGGCCGGAGTGACGACGCGCCGGATCGGCCCACCGACGACTACGAGTCGGAGGTGGCCAAACGTACTGCAGCGCAACGCATTGCCGACCTACGTAAGATGGTCGAAAGTGAGACGAGGCGACGGTCGGCCGAGAAACTGGGCCGCGACCGGGTAGCGAGCTACGGCGTGCCGAAACTGGCGGAGGAAGTCGATTTCCTGCGTGCCTCGGACGCGGAGATGGTTGCATTGCGGCGTAACGTCGCACCGCTGGCGCGGTTGCTGGCCTCGCGACTTGCGGTGCGCCGCAGTCGAAGCAGGCACGGCTCCATCGATCTGCGACGCACGCTGCGCAAATCCATGTCGACCGGCGGTATTCCCATCGATCTGGTGGAGCGTAAGCCGCGTCGTGCCCGGCCGGAACTGGTTGTGCTGTGCGATGTCTCGGGGTCGGTGGCCGGATTCAGCAACTTCACCCTGCTGCTGGTGCACGCTCTTCGTGAACAGTTCTCCCGGGTGCGAATCTTTGCGTTCGTCGACTCCACCGACGAGGTGACGCGGTTCTTCGATTCCGGGGCAGACCTCGGGGCCGCCATGAGCCGGATCGTGCGGGAAGCGGACCTGGTGACCTACGACGGTCATTCGGATTACGGGCATGCCCTGACGACATTCGACGAGAAGTACGCGCAGGTCATCACCAGCCGCAGTTCGGTTCTCGTTCTGGGCGATGCCCGGACGAACTATCGAGAACCGAAGCTGCCGGCGTTGGCCCGAATCGTCTCGGTGGCCAAGCACGCCTACTGGCTCAACCCCGAACCCAAATCTCAGTGGGGATCCGGTGATTCGGCGGCCAAGGTGTATGCAGACGTGATTGCGATGCACGAGTGTCGGTCGGCCCAACAGCTCGCGACGGTGGTCTCACGACTGTTGCCGGTATGAGGCGTGTAACCGGCGTCGCTGCCACGGACGTAGAATCGTCGGTTGTGCAGCACGAATCCGGCCCCGGTGAGGACACGAACACCACGCCGACTCTCCGGTTGGGGGTCATGGGCGGCACTTTCGACCCCATTCACCACGGTCACCTCGTGGCTGCGAGCGAGGTGGCGGCCACGTTCGGTCTGGACGAGGTCATCTTCGTTCCCACCGGGACCCCGTGGCAGAAGGAGGGGCGGTCGGTCAGCCCGGCCGAGGATCGCTACTTGATGACGGTCATCGCCACCGCGTCGAATCCTCGGTTCTCGGTGAGCCGGGTCGACGTCGACCGGGAGAAGTCGACGTACACCGTCGACACCCTGAGGGATCTTCGAGCGCAGCACCCCGATGCCGAGTTGTACTTCATCACCGGTGCCGATGCGCTCGAGTCCATCCTGACGTGGCAGAACTGGGAGGAGCTCTTCGAGCTCGCGAAGTTCGTCGGAGTGACGCGGCCGGGGTTCGAGCTCGGCGTCGATCATCTGGCCAACCATCTACGATCGTTGCCCGCCGACACTCTCACATTGATGGAAATCCCGGCACTCGCGATATCGTCGACGGACTGCCGACGTCGTGCCGGTGAAAATCGGCCGGTCTGGTACCTCGTCCCGGACGGCGTCGTGCAATACATCTCGAAGAGGAACCTCTATCGACCACGGGGCGCGCAGCGCCTCGACGGATCCGTCACCATGTCGGAACCGGCGCCACAGAAGAAGCAACCGGCCGGGTCGGTCACCAGCGCAGTGACCGCGAACCCGAGCCATACGAGTGGGAGTACACCGAAGTGACTGCAACAGCCGAAGCCGCCGAGATGGCGCGTATCGCCGCGCTCGCAGCCGACGACAAACTGGCCAGCGACGTGGTGATCCTCGACGTCTCCGACCAGCTCTACATCACCGATTGCTTCGTGATCGCCTCCGCGCCCAACGAGCGTCAGGTCAACTCGATCGTGGAGAACATCGAGGACCAGCTTCGTGAGGCCGGACACAAGCCGGTGCGTCGCGAGGGTACCCGAGAGGGCCGCTGGGCGCTGCTGGACTACTCCGACATCGTGGTGCACGTCCAGCACAACGAAGAGCGCAACTTCTATGCGCTCGAGCGACTGTGGAAGGACTGCCCGACGATCGAGGTTCCGGGCCTCGGTCAGCATCCGGCACCGGAACCGGAGCAATGATCCGGCGGCTCATCCTGCTTCGCCACGGTCAGACTGACTACAACGCCACCGACCGTATGCAGGGCCAGCTCGATACCGATCTGTCCGAGCTGGGCCGCAGTCAGGCGAAGACGGCTGCGGCCGAATTGGCTGTCCGCGCGCCCATCCGCATCGTCTCGTCCGATCTCAAGCGCGCTCTCGACACTGCGGAAGCTCTCGGGGACGCGGCTGGAGTCCCGGTGTCCACGGACGAGCGGCTGCGGGAGACACATCTCGGCGACTGGCAGGGACTCACCCACACCGAGGTGGACGACATCGCCCCCGGGGCGCGTCCGGCCTGGCGTGCCGACGCAACCGTCGCCCCGCCCGGTGGGGAAAGTCGCATCGACGTTGCGAACCGCAGCGTGCCGCTGGTGCGTGAGCTCCTCGGCGGCGTCCCCGAGTGGGGTGCCGACGGCGACCAGCGACCACTGGTGCTCGTGGCGCACGGAGGGTTGATCGCTGCCCTGACCGCAGCGTTGCTCGCACTGCCGACCGATCGCTGGCCGGTGCTCGGCGGCCTCGCCAACACCAGCTGGGTACAGCTCGGTGCGCACGGACCCGGTGACAACCCGTCCTGGCGGCTCGACGTCTGGAACGCCTCGGCGCGGGTGGCCAGTGACGTCCTCTGAGGAGGCCGCCGCGCGCCCCGTGCTGCTCGTGCTGGCGGACTCGCTGAGCTATTACGGACCCGAGGGCGGGCTGCCGGTCGACGATCCTCGGCTGTGGCCCAATATCGTTGCTGCAGAGCTGGATTGGGATGTCGAGCTGGTAGCCCGCATCGGCTGGACGAGCCGCGATGCGTGGTGGGCTCTGACCCAGGATCCGCGAGTGTGGGCGGTGATACCGCGGGCCGGTGCCGTCGTACTCGGAATCGGCGGCATGGACTCGTTGCCGTCGCCGCTACCGACCGCGTTGCGTGAGCAGATCCGCTACATCCGTCCGCCCGCACTTCGGCGGGTCGTTCGCGCGGGTTATCAAGCGGTGCAGCCGGTCCTGTCGCATCTGGGTTGGCCGGTGGCGCTTCCGCCGCGACTGAGTGTCGACTACCTCGAGCAGACCCGCGCCGCATTGGCCTACGTGCGGCCGGAATTGCCCGTCGTCGGTACCTATCCGTCGGTGCATCGGTGCGACGCCTACGGGCGGGTGCATTCGGGGCGCGAGCCCGCGGTACGAGCGCTGCGTGCCTGGAGCGACGAAAACGGTGTTCCGATGGTCGATCTCGCGGAGGCAGTTCGTCCGAACATCGAGTCCGAGAACGCCAACCCCGACGGAATCCACTGGGGTTGGGATGCACACGTGGCCGTGGCCGACGCAATGCTGACGGTGTTGCGACCGGTGGCAGCGGCGGCAGCGATCCGGCACCCATGACCGTCGCCGTCGTCACCGATTCGTCGTCCTGCCTGCCCGCGTCCATAGCCGCCGAGTGCGGTATCACGGTGGCACCGCTGCATGTGTTGGTGGACGGCGTCGACCATCGTGAGGGTATCGACGAGATTCCCGAACAATCGACCGACGGAAAGCCGGTGACGACCGCGGGGGCGTCTCCGGGCGAGCTGACCGAGGTCTATGCCGCAGCTCTCGAACGCAGTCGCGGGGCGGGCGTCGTCGCACTGCACATCTCCCGGGGCCTGTCGAGCACCTGGGAGGCTGCGCGGCAGGCCGCCGAGCAGATCGGATCGTTGGTGAAGGTTGTCGATTCCGGTTCTGCCGGAATGGGATTGGGCTACCCGGCGCTGGCAGCAGCGTATGCCGCAGCGGGTGGAGCCGGACTCGACGAGGTCTACGACAATGCTGTTCGCAGGTCTGCGTCGTCGAGATGTTTCATCGTCGTCGATCGATTGGATCACCTGCGCCGCGGCGGCCGTATCGGCACTGCCGCAGCCCTGCTCGGTACGGCCCTGGCGATGAAGCCGGTGCTGTACATCAGCGATGGTGCGCTGGTGTTGCGCGAGAAGACGCGAACCTCCTCGAAAGCACTGAGCAAGCTGGTGGACGCGGCAGCTGCCGCGGCGGCCGACATCGGTACGCAATCCGGGGTTGTCGTGGCTGTGCATCATATGCAGTGCGCCGAGCGAGCCGAGGACGTCTCAGCCATGCTGATGGCGCGTATCCCGGACCTGACCAGCGTCGACGTGCTGCCGTTCGGTGCGGTGCTCGGTGCACACGTCGGTCCCGGTGCCGTCGGCGTAGTCGTCGCTCCTGGTCATCGGTAGGGCGTATCGAGCCGCGTCATCCACAGACTCTCGATTGTGCACAGGGCAGTTCGCGACCACCGTTCGCCCCGGTCGGGTTCGTCCGGAAGGCGCTAGCGTCCTGAGACATGGGCGGCGACGACGATCGGGCACACACGGTGGCACGATTGAATTCCGTGCGGAGGCAGAATGATTCCGCGCGCGCCGAGCCGCGCCGAGTCGACGAATTCGATGACCCCCAGGGCGAGCCGCCGATCGGGCAACCACAGGACGGCGTCGTGCGTCCCGATCCGGAGTGGCTGCTTCCTGCCGCGCAGCGTCCCGAATCACCATGGTCGTCGTTGCTACCGCAGCGGTGGCGATTCGCGCGGGTGGATCCCGGCCGACCCGGTGTGAAGGCGTTGGCGGCGGCGGGTGTGTTCGTGGTCCTCGTCGCCGGCTTCGCGGTGTTTCGAGATGCGCCGACGCCTGCGCCCGCACCACCACTGGCGGTGGTCTCCACCGACGCCGCCGATACCCGCGCGCCGGACTCGGCGATGTCCGAATCCGGGTCGGTGGGCCGGTCGCCGGACAAGACGGCCGGCACGGCACCGGTCGCGGAAACAGAACTTGTCGTCAGTGTCGTCGGACTCGTCGCGCATCCCGGTCTCGTTCGGCTGCAACCGGGCTCGCGCATCGCCGACGCTTTGGCCGCAGCGGGAGGGGCTGTGGAGGGTGCCGATCTGTTGGCGCTGAACATGGCAGCTCGGGTGTCGGACGGCGATCAGATCGTCGTGGGGCTGGTGCCGGCTCCGGCGGCCCCTCCGGTCAGCGGCACCACGTCGGGTCAGGATGCAGGGCCGGGCGGAGTTGCCGGTTCGACGACGGACCAGGCGGGCCCTGCCGCCGGCGGAGCAGTGGACCTCAATACGGCCACGGTCGCAGAATTGGATGCGCTGCCCGGTGTGGGACCGGTGACGGCAACGTCGATCGTGAGCTGGCGAGACACGAACGGCCGCTTCGTATCGGTCGATCAGCTCGCCGAGGTCGACGGTATCGGCCCGGGCCGGCTCACCAAGATTCGCGACCTGGTCCGAGTCTCGTGACCGGGGTGCCGTCGTCGACGGACTCCGAGGAACCAGTTCCTTTCGACATCCGCCTGATTCCGGCGGCGGCGGCATCCTGGTCTATCACTGCGACCGGTATTCTCGCCGGTCCGAGCGCGGCGGTGACGGCCACGGTGGTGACGTGCGCGATCGTGGTGCTGGGAGCCGTTGTGCTGCAAAGGATCTCGACGGGTCGAGCGGACACTGCGAGACACGTGTGGTCCGGGGCGGCCGCGGTGATCGTCGTGGCGTTGTGTTTCGGCGGTGCGATCTGGCTTCAGATGCGCTCAGTGGCGGAGCATCCAGTGGCTGCGGCCGCGCAGAATCGGGCATGGATCACGGCAGTGGTCGATCTCGAAGAAGACCCGCGACGCCTACCCGCGCCCGGGCCGCGGATGGTGATGTTGCAGGCGGAGATGACCCGCGTCGATGTCGGCGGCGAGGCGCTCTACGTCGGCGGCCGGGTATCGATCGTGGCGCCGGAGTCGACATGGTCGGCACTACTTCCGGGCCAGCAGATCACGGTCCGAGGCCGGCTCGGGGTGCCCACCAGGTCCGATATGACCGTGGCCGTCATCCGAACGACCGGTCCGCCGGTGGCAGTAGGTGAGCCCGGACCGGTCTCGTCGGCGGCGGGCTCGTTTCGCTCGAATCTGGCAGACGTGGCGCAGAATTCGCTCCCGTCGGACCGGGCAGGTCTACTGCCGGGCCTCGTCGTGGGCGATGTCTCACGATTGGACGAGCAGGTAGTCGAGAACTTCCGAGCCGCGGGCTTGACGCATCTGACGGCGGTGTCGGGTGCGAACTTCTCGATCCTGATCGGTGCCGTGCTGTTGGTGTTGCGCGGCATAGGGATAGGGCCTCGCGCCACCGTCACGATTGCCTTCGTCGTTCTGATCGCCTTCGTCGTCGTGGCCCGACCGTCCCCCAGCGTGTTGCGCGCCGCGGTGATGGGGTCGATCGGTTTGCTGGCCTTGGTGACCGGCAGACGGAAGCAAGCGGTCCCGGCCTTGTGCGGCGCGGTGTTGGCACTACTCGGGTGGTGGCCGCGGCTCGCCGTGGACGTCGGATTCGTGTTGTCTGTGTTCGCCACCGCGGGGCTGGTGCTGGTGGCACCGATCTGGGTGGACTGGCTGCGGGCCCGAGGATGGCCCCGGGCAGCTGCGGAGGTGGTGGCGGTCGCCGCGGCGGCCCACGTGGTGACGGCACCCGTCGTCGCGGCAATGGCGGGAACGTTCAGCGTGGTGGGTGTGGTTGCGAACGTACTGGTCTCGCCGGTGGTCGCTCCCATCACCGTGGTGGGCATCGTGACTGCGGTGTTGGCTGTGGTCAGCACCTCGTTGGCCGACGTGACGGCGCAGCTGGCGTCGGCACCGTTGTGGTGGTTGATCACGGTGGCCGAGCGTGCCGCGTCGGTGCCGGCAGCATCGGTCGTCGTTCCGGAGGGTGTCCGTGGAATCGCGGCGGCGATCGTCGGCACTGTCGTGCTCCTGGGCGCGCTGCGATGGGCGTTGTTCCGCTGGGTGTCGGCCACGTTCGCGATTGCACTTCTGGCGCTGTGGACGGCCCATGTCGTGTGGTGAGTGACGGTCCGAAGCGGATGTCCGTGGTGTCGGCGGCGCATGGCACGATCATGGTCGTGACTTCGAGTGTGGCTCCTCTGCATCTGGTACTCGGCGACGAGGAACTACTGATGGATCGTGCGGTGGCCGCGATCGTGACGCAGGTGCGTGCGAATGCGGCGATCCCGGGGGAGGACCTCCCGGTGACCCGGCTGCGGACCGGTGACGCAAGTGCTCCCGAGCTCGCCGAACTGCTGAGTCCGTCTCTGTTCGCTGAAGACCGTGTCGTCGTACTCGAGGCGGCGGCCGAGGCCGGTAAGGATGCAGTCGCTCTGGTGCTCGACGCGGCTACCGATCCACCCGAGGGTGCCGTCGTGGTGGTCATGCATTCCGGCGGCGGCCGCGCCAAAGCGATGGTCGGTGCCCTCCAGAAATGCGGGGCTCAGGTCCACGAATGCGTCAAGCTCACCAAACCGGCCGAGCGGATCGATTTTGTCCGGGGCGAGTTTCGCGCGGCGGACGTCCGCGTCAGCGGCGAGGTGATCGAGGCTGTCGTCGAGTCCGTCGGTAACGAACTCCGCGAATTGGCCTCGGCGTGTTCACAGTTGGTCTCCGACACCGGAGGCAAAGTCGATCTGGCCGCCGTGCGTCGGTACTACTCGGGCAAGGCGGAGGTATCGGGATTCGACGTCGCGGACAAGGCCGTCATCGGTGATCGAGCCGGCGCTCTCGAAGCCTTGCGGTGGGCGATGCACCGGGGAGTGGCCCACGTTCTTCTCGCGGATGCGCTCGCCGATGCCGTGCGCACAATCGCGCTCGTCGGCTCGGCCGGTCGCGGTGACCCGTTCCGGATGGCAGGCGAACTGGGAATGCCGCCCTGGAAGATCAAGAAGGCGCAGGGCCAAGCGCGCGGCTGGAACGGCCGCTCGATAGCGCAGGCCCTGCGCGTGGTGGCGCAGCTGAACGCCGACGTCAAAGGCCAAGCAGCGGACGCGGACTACGCGGTGGAGCGAGCTGTCGCCGAGGTCGCCTCGTTGGGTGACCGCTAGCGGGGTGCCCGGCGCACGACAAAGCCCGCTGCGTCCTCATCGGATGCAGCGGGCTCGATCGAGCTCAGTACGAGATCAGAGCTTGTTGACTGCGAGAGCCAGTGCCGACTTCTTGTTGGCGGCCTGGTTCTTGTGGATGACGCCCTTGCTGGCGGCCTTGTCGAGCTTGCGGCCGGCATCGAGAAGAATCTCGGAAGCCTTGTCCTTGTCGCCCGCAGCCTGTGCCTCGCGGAACGAGCGGATGACGGTGCGAAGGGAGGACTTCACCGACTGGTTGCGCAGGCGTGCACGCTCGTTGGTGAGAATCCGCTTCTTCTGGGACTTGATATTGGCCACGCGTAAAATCCTTGTCGTCTTCGTCGGTATTCCGGTCAGGGCGATCCATGCTGGAATGCCCGAAGTCTGCTGCTGAGCGTTGAGCCCTGCGCCGAAGATCGAGAATACCAGCACAGGACGGCAGAACCCAATCCGGCGTCGCCCTCCACAGCCGTTTCAAGAATTTAACGCTTCTACCGCGCCTAACTCCTGTCTCTGTAGCAACATTGCCAGGATGAGTCCGCGATCGGCAACGCATGCCGCCTCCAAGGCCAAAGCGACCAGAACGAAGTCAGCGGATCGTGTCGAACCCGATGCAGACGGGGTGTTCGGGGGGTACTCCGACGTCGGAAAGTACAGCCTCGCCTTCGACGAGATGTTCGACTCGGACGGTCGTACTCGAACGCCGTACAAAGGAATCCACACGGCGCTCGCCCCGGCGAACGCCGTGGACCTGGACGCCAGATCGGATGCGCTCGGACGCGCGTTCGTCGACCAGGGCATCACGTTCTCGCTGTCCGGCCAAGAACGCCCGTTCCCGCTCGATCAGGTGCCCCGCGTCATCGCAGCAGGGGAGTGGTCGCGTCTCGAACGCGGCATCAAGCAGCGCGTCAAGGCTCTCGAGATGTTTCTCGCCGACATCTACGGAGACCAGGAAATCCTGCGGGACGGCGTCGTTCCGAAACGCCTGATCACGTCGTGCGAGCACTTCCACCGTGAGGCCGTCGGCATCACCCCGCCCAACGGCGTACGTATCCACGTTGCCGGAATCGACCTCGTGCGCGACGCGCAGGGCACGTTCCGTGTCCTCGAAGACAACCTGCGCTCACCCTCGGGCGTCTCCTACGTCATGGAGAACCGCCGGACCATGGCCCGGGTGTTCCCGGACCTGTTCGCCAGTCACCGCGTGCGTGCCGTCGGCGACTACGCCTCGCATCTGCTGCGGGCACTGCGCGCATCGGCCGCCCTCAACGAGGCCGACCCGACCGTGGTGGTTCTCACTCCGGGCGTGGCGAACTCGGCGTACTTCGAGCACTCGCTGCTCGCTCGGCTGATGGGCGTCGAGCTCGTCGAAGGTCGAGACCTGTTCTGCCGAGACAACATCGTCTACATGCGCACCACCGAGGGTGAGCGTCAGGTCGATGTCATCTACCGACGAATCGACGACGACTATCTCGACCCCATGCAGTTCCGTCCCGACTCGGTGCTGGGAGTAGCAGGTCTGGTCAACGCCGCCCGCGCAGGCAACGTCGTCATCTCGAGTGCCGTCGGAAACGGCGTCGGCGACGACAAGCTCGTCTACACCTACGTTCCCACCATCATCGACTACTACATGGGCGAGAAGCCGCTGCTGGCCAACGTCGACACGTTCCGGTGCTGGCTCGACGACGAGTGCGAGGAAGTCCTCGACCGCATCGACGAACTGGTGATCAAGCCGGTGGAAGGTTCTGGCGGCTACGGCATCGTCTTCGGACCCGACGCCTCGCCGAAGGAACTCGCCACCATCAGCAAGAAGGTCCGCGCGGATCCGCGCGGCTGGATCGCCCAGCCCGTCGTACAGCTCTCGACGGTGCCGACGAAGATCGGCGATCGCTTGGTACCCCGCCACGTCGACCTGCGGCCGTTCGCGGTCAACGACGGCGACGACGTCTGGGTGTTGCCCGGCGGACTGACCCGAGTGGCGTTGCCGGAGGGGTCCCTGGTGGTGAACTCCAGCCAGGGCGGTGGCAGCAAGGACACCTGGGTGCTCGCCACTCGGACCTCTCAGGAGGAGCAGGAACTTGCTGGCGACGAGATCGTCAGCGTTCCGCCGGAGTCACCGATGGCCGAACAAGGCCCGGAGCTGACGATGGACCAACAAATGAATCAGCAGCAGCAGCAGCAACAGCAGCAGGCAACGAACTCGGACTCGAACGGCGGTGGACAGTAAATGCTCGCGCGCAACGCAGAGTCGCTCTACTGGATCGGGCGGTATGTGGAGAGAGCGGATGACACGGCCCGCATTCTCGATGTCACCGTCCACCAACTTCTCGAAGACGCCACAGTCGATCCCGACCACACTTCGCGAGTGTTGTTGCGAGTGCTCGGTTTCCAGCACGAGCCGGACGTCTCGCTCGACGTGTGGTCGCTTACCGAGGTCGTCGCCTTCAGCCGCGACGGATTGGGTTCGATCGTGGACTCACTGTCGAGTGCGCGCGAGAACGCCCGAGGTGCGCGTGAAGTCACGTCCAGTGAGATGTGGGAGTGCTTGAACACCACGTACAACGGATTGAACGAGCGCATCAGGGCGTCCAAGCGCACCGGCCCGGCCGAGTTCTTCAGCTACATCGAGGAGCGCGCCGCGATGTTCGCCGGTCTCGCGGACTCCACCCTCAGCCACGACGACGGCTACCGCTTTCTCCTGCTCGGTCGCTCGGTCGAGCGCATCGACATGATCGTTCGGTTGTTGCTCTCGCGAGCCGGTGACCGGCCGTCGTCGCCGGCTTGGGTCACTGTGCTTCGCTCGGCCGGTGCCCACGACACCTACCTGCGCACCTACCGCGGCGCGCTCGATGCCCAGCGAGTACTGGAATTCATGTTGTTGGACAGACTCTTTCCGCGTTCGGTGTTCTACGCACTGACCGAGGCGGAACGGTCTCTCGACCAGCTCGATCATCAGCCGAACAGTCGCGTCGGTGCCCGCGCCGAGGCGCAGCGCCTACTCGGTCGCGCTCGAAGTGAGCTCGAATTCCTGCGTCCCGGTGCAATTCTCGAGGACCTGCAGGATCGGCTGCTGGCATTGCAGGAAACCTGCCGCGAACTCGGCGAGGCGATCTCGAAGCAGTACTTCCATGCCGCGCCGTGGGTGGCGTGGACCGATGCCGGGTCCGGCACATACGAAGATCAATTGGAAGGTGAACTGTGAGCTGGCGTATGCGTGTCGTGCACACCACGGGCTATCAGTACGACGCACCGGTGACGTCGTCGTACAACGAGGCTCGACTGACGCCGCGAAGTGACAACCGGCAGAACGTCATTCTGAACCGAGTCGAGACCAACCCGGTGACCCGCTCCTACCGGTACACCGACTACTGGGGAACGGCGGTGACGGCATTCGACCTGCACGCGCCGCACACCGAGCTCGAGGTGACCGGTTCGTCGGTGGTCGAGACCGACCCCTTCGTCTACCCCGACGAGAACGCCTCATGGGAGGAGCTGGCCAGCGACCCGATCACCGACCGCTTCAACGAGGTGCTCGACAACACCGAGTACGTGCCGAAGAACAGGCAACTCGCGTCGGTCGCGAAAAAGCTGTCGAAGGGTCTGCCGCCGCAGGAATCGGTCGTCGAGATCTCCAACTGGGTCAACCAGGAGATGTCGTACGTTCCCGGTACCACCGGTGTGCACACCTCGGCGGTGGAGGCCTGGTCGGAGAAGAAGGGTGTGTGTCAGGACTACGCCCACCTGACGCTGCTGATGCTGCGCAGCGTCGGCATCCCCAGCCGGTACGTCTCGGGCTACCTGCACCCGAAGAAACAGGCCGCGATCGGTGCGACGGTGGAAGGCCAGAGCCACGCCTGGATCGAGGCCTGGACCGGGGCGTGGTGGGGCTACGACCCGACCAACGCCATCGCCGTCAACGAGCAGCACGTGTCGGTCGGACTCGGCCGTGATTACGCCGACGTCCCGCCGCTCAAGGGCATCTTCTCCGGCGGCGGTTCGACGGCTCTCGACGTGGTCGTGGAGATCACGCGGCTGGCCTAGCGTCGTGCGCGTTTTGCGTACCCAGGGATACGCAAAACGCGCACGAGGTCAGTTCCAGCCGTAGTCCCGACGCAACCGATCTGCCACGGACTCGAACTGAGCTCTACCGAGGATTGCGCCTTCGCGACGAATACCGTCCTCGGGCACGTCGAGAACTCGGTCCAGACGAATCCAGCTCGGTCGCCCCTCGGCGTCCCACGCACCGGATCCGATCGACTGCCAGTCGCGGTCGCCGTCGCGGCTGCTCTGGCTCGACAGCATCAGGCCGAGCAGATCGTTGCCCTCACGCCCGATGACCAGCACCGGGCGGTCCTTGCCCTGAGTGGCGTCTTCCTCGTAGGTAACCCAGGTCCAGACGATCTCACCCGGATCGGCCTTGCCGTCCAGATCGGGGGAGTACTCGATGGTCCGCGCCCGTTGGGCGGTCGGCCTGGTCTGCGATGCCACCGGACGGCCGGGGCGAGGTGCCGGAGCCGGTGTGCGCGACGCGCTTCCGGAGATCGCGTCCTTGCCTTTCTGCAGCGCACCGGAGTTCTGTAGTTGACGCAGTAGCCTCGGGCCCTCGCGCAGTGCGATCTTGCCCAGTTCCTTGCCGAATCTGCTCCAGTTGCCAGCCATGCGGCGAGTGTAGCCACGGCGGCAGCGCTACAAACCGCCCTGACTCACCGGGCGACCAGCCACGACGGACAGCCGGGGACGGCGCACCGTTCCGCTCGTGGGACGATAGGGAAACCCGTTCGCTCATTTCGAACACGCCAGCCGAAGGATACGAGTGCCCAGCTTCGCCGACACGACGTTCACCGATCCGTCCAGGATCAGGAACTTCTGCATCATCGCCCACATCGACCACGGAAAGTCGACGCTGGCAGACCGGATGTTGCAGCTCACCGGCGTCGTCGACGACCGGTCGATGCGTGCGCAGTATCTGGACCGGATGGACATCGAGCGCGAACGCGGCATCACCATCAAGGCGCAGAACGTGCGTCTGCCCTGGGTCGTCGACGGCGAAGAATTCGTTCTGCACCTCATCGACACCCCCGGCCACGTCGACTTCACGTACGAGGTGTCCCGCGCGCTCGAAGCGTGCGAAGGTGCTGTCTTGCTCGTCGACGCTGCTCAGGGCATCGAGGCGCAGACACTGGCGAACCTCTACCTAGCTCTCGACAAAGAGCTCACCATCATCCCTGTGCTCAACAAGATCGACCTGCCTGCTGCCGACCCGGATCGCTACGCCGCCGAGATCGCGCACATCATCGGATGCGAGGCCGACGACGTGCTGCGGGTGTCCGGCAAGACCGGAGTAGGCGTCGAAGAACTGCTCAACGAGGTCGTCAAGCTGGTGCCGGCTCCGGTCGGCAACCCGGACGGGCCTGCCCGCGCGATGATCTTCGACTCGGTCTACGACACCTACCGAGGTGTCGTCACCTACGTCCGAGTGGTCGACGGCGCACTCAACCCTCGTGAGAAGGTCACGATGATGTCGACCGGCTCGACGCACGAGTTGCTCGAAGTCGGCATCGTGTCGCCGGATCCGAAGGCCACGAAGGGCCTGGGCGTCGGCGAGGTGGGGTACCTGATCACCGGCGTCAAGGACGTCCGTCAGTCCAAGGTCGGCGATACCGTCACCACGTTCCGCAAGGGTGCTACCGAGCCGCTGACCGGTTACCGCGAGCCACGGCCGATGGTCTACTCGGGCCTTTACCCACTCGACGGCTCCGACTACCCGGATCTGCGCGACGCCCTCGAAAAGCTTCAGCTCAACGACGCGGCCCTGACCTACGAGCCGGAGACCTCCGTGGCTCTCGGATTCGGCTTCCGCTGCGGCTTCCTGGGGTTGCTGCACATGGAGATCACCCGCGAGCGGCTCGAGCGTGAATTCAACCTCGACTTGATCTCGACCTCGCCGAACGTCGTTTACCGCGTCGAGATGGAAGACGGTGCCGAGCACATCGTCACCAACCCGTCGTACTGGCCCGAGGGCAAGGCGCGGGAAGTGTTCGAGCCCATGGTCAAGTGCACCATCATTTCGCCGAGCGAGTTCATCGGCTCGATCATGGAGCTGTGTCAGGGGCGACGAGGCGAGCTCGGCGGTATGGACTACCTGTCGGAGACTCGTGTCGAACTGCGCTACACGATTCCGATGGCCGAGATCATCTTCGACTTCTTCGACATCCTGAAGTCACGTACTCGTGGATACGCCAGCCTCGACTACGAGGAGATCGGCGAGCAGAGCGGAGCGCTGGTGAAGGTCGACATCCTGCTGCAGGGCGAGGCCGTCGACGCCTTCAGCGCGATCGTCCACAAGGACGCCGCTGCGGCCTACGGCAACAAGATGACGACCAAGCTGAAGGAACTGATTCCGCGGCAGCAGTTCGAGGTGCCGATTCAGGCTGCTATCGGATCTCGCATCATCGCCCGCGAGAACATCCGCGCCATCCGTAAGGACGTGCTTGCCAAGTGCTACGGCGGCGACATCAGCCGTAAGCGCAAGCTGCTCGAGAAGCAGAAGGAAGGCAAGAAGCGAATGAAGACCATCGGACGGGTCGAAGTTCCGCAGGAAGCCTTCGTGGCGGCACTGTCCTCGGAGTCCTCGTCGGACAAGCCGAAGAAGTAGCCGGACGTAACCTCACACCCTTTTTGCCGACTGCGCGCCCCCGCTCGCTTCAGAACAGGGGCGCGCAGTCGGCAACAGGGGCGCGCGGCCCCCGCCCAACCCTCTCGCGAATGTCGGGCGAGTACATTTCGAATCTGTGACGACGCCGATCTTGAAGAAATTGCGTGTTCCCGTTGTCGGTGCGCCCATGGCGGGCGGTCCGAGTACTCCCGAGCTCGCCCGGGCTGTGTCCGAGGCCGGCGGACTCGGAATGATCGCCGGCGCGTTGTTGACGCCGGATGCCTTTGCCGCGCAGGTGGATTCGATGCGGGGTCTGGTGTTCGGGGTCAATCTTTTCCTACCCGAGGAGCCGTCGGGCGCGGATGTCGACTCCTACGCCCAGCATCTGGCATCGTGGTTCGAGCGATTCGACGCCGAACCCGGCGTGCTCAAACGCCGCGATGATTACTACCCGGAGAAATTCGCCTGGCTGCTTGCCCATCCGGTGCCGGTGGTGTCGAGTACTTTCGCCACCTTCGATGCCGACGAGGTTGCCCAGCTGCATTCGGTGGGAACCGAAGTGTGGGCAACGGTGGCAACCGCCTCCGACGCGTCCATCGCCACCGCGAACGGTGTGGACGCGCTGGTGGTGCAGGGTCCCGAGGCGGGCGGACACCGAGGCACGTTCGACGGGTCGGCTCCGGAAGGGCCGTTGACGGAGTTGCTGGTCGCAGTGCGCGAGATATCGGATCTGCCCCGAATCGCGGCCGGCGGGCTCATGGACGGCAACGACATTGCGCCGCTGCTGGATTCGGGTGCTGCGCATGCAGCCCAGCTGGGTACCGCGTTTCTGAACACTCCCGAGGCAGGAACGAAGCCCGTGCACCGCGAGCAGCTGGCCAGTGCGTCGGGTACCGCCGTGACGAAGGCGTTTTCGGGCCGTCCTGCGCGGGGCTTGGTGAACGAGTTCATGCGCGAGAACTCCGACGCCGCCCCGCTGGCGTATCCCGACCTGCACTATCTGACCGCGCCGATGCGCGCGAAGGCCGCAGCTGCGGGTGACCCGTCGGGACTGTCGATGTGGGCCGGGACCGGCTATCGCCGCACTCAGGCGAAACCGGCGGCCGAGCTGGTCGCCGAATGGGCGGGACAACTCGGCCGCTGAACCAGACAGCTCAGGGGTTGGCGTGGGCGGGCTGGAAGTGTCCCGATGCCTGCGCTTCCTCTGCTCGGATGACGTGCACCACGGCGTTGATCAACGCCAAGTGCGTGAATGCTTGCGGAAAGTTGCCGAGGTGACGGCCGGTGCGATGGTCGATCTCTTCGGCGTAGAGCTTGAGCGGGCTCGCGTAGGCAAGCAGTCGTTCGCACAGGTGCTTGGCGCGCGGGAGTTCGTCGATCTCCACCAGAGCGGACACGAGCCAGAACGAGCAGATCGTGAACGTGCCTTCCTCGCCGGACAAACCGTCGTCGGTGGTGTCGGTTCGATAGCGCAGAACCAAGCCGTCCTCGGTCAACTCGTCGGCGATGGCGAGCACCGTTGCACGAATGCGCTCGTCGTCGGCCGGCAGAAATCGCAGGAGCGGTGCGAGTAGCAACGACGCGTCCAGAGAGGGATCTCCGTACCGCTGCGTCAGCACGCCGCGCGAGTCCACGCCGTTGTCGAGGATGTCGGCCTTGATCTCGTCGGCGATTTCGTTCCACTTGGTCGAGTAGTCCTTCTCGCCGTGGATATCGGCGAGCTTCGCACCGCGATCGAGCGCAACCCAACACATCAGCTTCGAGGACGTGAAGTGCTGGGGCTCACCGCGTACCTCCCAGATGCCACGGTCGGGTTTGCGCCAGTTCGCGATCGCTTCCTCGACCTGCCGCTTGAGCAGAGGCCACAGGAACTCCGGGACGTGTTCACGCGACTTGACGTGCAGGTACACCGAGTCGAGCATGGTGCCCCAGATGTCGTGCTGCTCTTGGTCGTAGGCGCCGTTGCCGATACGTACCGGTCGGGCACCGTCGTACCCGGACAAGTGCGGCAGCTCGGCCTCGTCGAGGGTCTTCTCACCGCCGATGCCGTACATCACCTGAAGCGGGTTGACCTCCCCGTCTGCACTGGTGGCTACATCGGACATGAAGGCGAAGAAGTCGTTGGCCTCACGGTCGAGCCCGAGCGTGTACAGACCCCACAGAGCGAATGTGGAGTCGCGGACCCAGGTGTAGCGATAGTCCCAATTGCGTTCCCCACCAGGTGTTTCGGGTAGCGACGTGGTCGACGCGGCGAGCAGTGCTCCCGTGGGTGCGTAGGTCAGTCCTTTGAGGGTCAGAGCGCTGCGCTGGAGGTAGCCGCGCCACGGATGATCGGGGAATCGGCCGATCGTGATCCACTGCCGCCAGCATTCGGAGGTCTGCCACATCTTACTGGCCGCTTCCTCGAACGTTTGCGGTGCGGGAAGATCGGACCACGACAGCGCGACGAAGATGTTGTCGCCTTCCGTCATTCGGGTTCGCGCGCGTGCTTCGCGGCCCTCGATGCCGATCCGAAGATTGGTGGTCAATTTGAGGGTGGGCTGGTCGCCGTCGGCGCTCGCCTCGCAGGTCGCGGTGGTCTCCTCGTACACCTTGCCGGTGTACTCCCATGTCGCGGGTGCCCGATGGTAGTCGAAGGCGGGCTCGCAGCTCATCTCCAATTCGACTGTGCCGCTGACACATTTGATGGTTCGAAGCAAGATGTGCTCGGCATCCCAGTCGCTCGGTGCGCGCTTGTGAGTTCGAGAACGCTGATCGGTGTTGTGCCAGGGGCCCATCACCAACGCGTCACGCACGATGAGCCACCCGGTCTCGGTCTGCCAGGTCGTCTCCACGATGAGGCCGCCGGGCAAATAGCGCCGCGCCGCAGGGACCGACTGACCGTAGGGGCCGACTCGAAAGTGGCCGGCACTTCGATCGAGAATCGCTCCGAAGATGCTGGGGGAGTCCGGCCGCGGTACACACATCCATTCGACGGAGCCGTTTCGGGCGATGAGGCACGTCGTCTCGCAGTCCGAGAGAAATGCGTAGTCGTCGATGGGCGGAAACGCGCTGCGGTAGGAGACCAACGTGGACACCGGCGCATCGGTGCTGCCCAACGCACCTTGGACTTCCGTTCCGCCCAGGCCTGGATGTCCTGAGCCCATGGCCGGCTCCTCGGCGACCGGGGGCACGGGCGAAACCTCATCGAATGCCGTCATGGCGTAATCATCGACCGATCCGTGGCAGCCGTCCACTGAGAGGCCGTACTCGGCGTGGCGCGGCTCAGGTGGAGCCCTGGTTTAAGCTGCGAGGATGGAATCGTTCGCGCGGTGGTGGGACGGCGTCGAGCTGTGGGTGACGGGCCTTCCGTTCGTTCCGCAGTCGGTGGTCGTCCTCGCAGTGCTCGTTCCGGTTGCGTTCGTCTCGGCTCGGGTGTTCGATCGCGTGCTGGCAGTGATCCTGCGCGTGTTGGGCCGTGACGCCAGCGCAGCACGCGAGGCCGAGCTCTCGGCCTCGACGTCTACGACGAAGGATGGACTGTAATGCCGCGGTCTCGGGTGACATGGGCTCTGATCGCGCTGCTGGCGTTGGTCGTCATCGCGTGGTTGATCACTCGCTGACACGCGCCCGTCGTGCACGTGCACGACTCCTCTGATTAGAGTCGGTCCGGAACCTCTGCTAGATTCCTGACCGTGTCTTCTGCCGCCGAGTACCGCGTCCGCCACCAGTTGGCGTTGATTGCTGTCGGCATGCTGGCAGTCGCCGATATCGACTGTTGTTGATTCTTTCCTTCGCGAATCGGTTTCGTCGATCCACTGTTGCCGCGTAGCGCAGTGTGTCCGCACGACGGACCGGAGTCCGTGTCGCCAGTTCGCTGCTTCGCCGGCCGGGTCCTGACTGCTACGGCGCTCAGCGCGAATCTCCTTGCGTGTCTTGTGTTCTTTCCTCATCGTCACACCACCATGAAAGGCCTTTCGCAATGAGGCATCGTTCTCGTTATCTGCTCACCACGTTCGCAGCTGTGGGAACTCTTCTGGTCACCGCCTGCGGCGGCGGTTCCAGCGATGTCGTCGGGGGCGGGTCGGACACTGCCAGTGGCCCGGCTCTGACACTCGTCGGCTACGCAGTGCCGAAGAACGGCTGGGACGCAATCGGTCCGGCGTTCGCAGCCACCGAGGATGGAGAGGGTACGGCGATCAACGCCGATTACGGCGCATCGGGAAACCAGTCGCGCAAGGTCGCCGACGGCGCGCCTGCGGACATCGTCAACTTCTCCGTCGAGCCGGATGTCACTCGACTTGTCAAGGCGGGCAAGGTCGACGAGGACTGGAACCAGAACGCGTACGGCGGGGTGCCGTTCGGCTCGGTGGTGACCATCGTCGTCCGCGAGGGCAATCCGAAGAACATCCAGACGTGGGACGACCTGATCAAGCCCGACGTTCAGGTCATCAGCCCGAGCCCCCTCAGCTCCGGATCGGCGAAGTGGAACCTGCTCGCGCCGTACGCCGCCAAGAGCAACGGTGGCCAGGACAAGCAGGCCGGTCTCGACTTCGTTCGTACGCTCGTCGCCGATCACTTCCCTGTGCAGCCCGAATCCGGTCGCGCCGCAACCGAAGCGTTCCTGCAGGGACAGGGCGACGCGCTACTGAGCTACGAGAACGAGGCACTGCTCATCGAAGAGCAGGGACAGAAGGTGGAGCACGTGGACGTTCCCGTCACCTTCCGCATCGACAACCCGGTGGCAGTGATCAACAGCAGTGCGAACCTCGAGCGTGCGAATGCTCTGAACGATTTCGTCTACTCCGACGAAGGCCAGAAGATCTGGGCCGAGGCGGGTTTCCGGCCGACCAACCCGGAGATCGCCTCCGAATACTCGGACAAGTTCTTCACGCCCGAAAAGCTGTACACCATCGATGATCTCGGCGGCTGGACTCAGGTCGACGCCGACCTGTTCGGAGACAGCGGCGCAATTGCGACGATCTACCAGGAAAGTACTCGGTAGATGTCGTCGTCGACCGGTGAACCCGCCGCCCCTGGTTCGATCGTCCCGCCCAGTGCGACACCTCGGTTTCGTGCTGGGCGGGAAGGTCGCAAGTTCCGGGGCCCCGGTTCGGTGGGTCCGCTGGGCCTCGGTGTCGCCGTTCTGTGGCTCAGTGTCATCGTGCTGCTGCCGTTGGCGGCGTTGACGGTTCAGTCGTTCGACGGCGGCCTCGGTGGTTTCTGGGATGCGGTCACCGAGACACGTGCCATCGCCACGTTCAAGGTGACTCTGCTGGTGTCGGTGGCCGCCGCCGTGATCAACCTCTTTCTCGGCACTCTGATCGCGTGGGTTCTGGTACGCGACGAGTTTCCCGGCAAGCGTTTCGTCAATGCCCTGATCGACCTGCCGTTCGCACTACCGACCATCGTGGCGAGCTTGGTGTTGCTGTCGCTGTACGGACCGTCGAGTCCGATCGGCATAGTCTTCAACGCCACCAAGCCTGCGGTCATCGTGGCGCTGCTGTTCGTCACGCTCCCGTTCGTGGTGCGTGCGGTGCAGCCGGTGCTGATAGAACTCGACAAGGACGTCGAAGAGGCGGCCGCATCGCTGGGTGCGAACAACTGGACCATCTTTCGGCGCATCGTGTTGCCGGTACTGCTTCCGGCTGTGCTCTCGGGCGGTGGGCTCGCGTTCGCCCGTGCCATCGGCGAATTCGGGTCGGTGGTGTTGATCGGCGGCAACATCCCCAACGACACGCAGGTTGCTTCGCAGTACATCCGTGAACTCATCGAGTACGACCGGCCGATCGACGCAGCCGCAATCTCCGTGGTGCTGTTGGCAATCGCCTTCGCTGTGCTGTTCGTGCTCCGCATCATCGGCAACAGGTTGGCCAGACGGGAAGAGCAGATCTCGTGAAAATCGGTCTCCCGATCAAACTGTCCCTGCGTGCCGTCGCACTGATCTATCTCGCTGTGCTCGTGCTGTTCCCCCTCGGTGCCATCCTGTTTCGCACGTTCGAGGACGGGGTGGTGGCGTTCTGGGAGCAGATCACCACTCCCGCCGCGCAATCCGCTCTCCAACTCTCCCTGTTGATCGTGGCGATCGTCGTTCCCATCAACGTCGTGTTCGGAATCGTCACAGCGTTGGCATTGGTACGCGGACGGTTCCGCGGCAAGGGGATACTAGAAGCGATCGTGGACCTGCCGTTCGCAGTGTCGCCGATCATCACCGGCGTCGCGCTCATCCTGCTGTGGGGTGCCAACGGATGGTTCGGTGGCATCGAAAGCCTCGGTTTCAAGGTCATCTTCGCGCTACCCGGCATGGTCATCGCGACGATATTCGTCACTTTGCCGTTCGTCGTTCGCGAAGTGGAACCGGTCCTGTACGAGATCGGTGAAGAGCAGGAAGAGGCTGCCTCGACTCTGGGTGCGAGTACCTGGCAGACGTTCTGGCGAATCACGTTGCCTGCCATCCGATGGGGACTGACGTACGGCGTGGTGCTCACTGTCGCACGTTCGCTCGGAGAATTCGGCGCGGTCATCATGGTCTCCACCAACCTGCCCGGCATATCCCAGACGCTCACACTGCTGGTCAATTCACGGTACGAGGACTTCAATCAGCAGGGCGCATATGCGGCGTCCACGTTGCTCATGGCGATCGCCGTCATCGTGCTGCTGCTGATGACGGTTCTCGACAAGAAGAGGACGAAGTAATGACCGAGACATCTTCCGAGATCGAGATCTCCGTGGTCGGCGCGAACAAGCGCTACGGCGATTTCGCCGCCCTCGACGACGTCAGCATCGACATCCCGAAGGGCTCGTTGACGGCGCTGCTCGGACCCAGTGGCTCGGGCAAGTCCACGCTGCTTCGATCCATCGCAGGCCTCGAGCAGCTCGATACGGGCCGAGTGGTGCTGGCCGGCCAGGATGTCACCTGGGTGAGCCCGCAGCGTCGCGAGATCGGGTTCGTGTTTCAGCACTACGCCGCGTTCAAACACCTGACGGTGCGCGACAACGTGGCGTTCGGCTTGCAGATCCGCAAACGTCCCAAGGCCGAAATTGCCAAGAAGGTCGACGAACTGCTCGAGATCGTCGGTCTGGCCGGTTTCCAAGGCCGCTACCCGGCGCAGCTCTCCGGAGGACAGCGTCAACGCATGGCGCTGGCACGTGCACTCGCGGTCGACCCGCAGGTTCTCCTCCTCGACGAGCCCTTCGGGGCCCTCGATGCCAAGGTGCGCGCAGATCTACGGACGTGGCTGCGCCGATTGCACGACGAGGTGCACGTCACCACCGTGTTGGTGACCCATGACCAAGAAGAAGCGCTCGACGTCGCCGATCGAATCGCGGTGCTGAACAAGGGCAGAATCGAACAGGTCGGCACCCCGGAGGATCTTTACGATCGCCCTGCCAACAACTTCGTGATGTCGTTCCTCGGTCAGGTGGCCAGGCTGAACGGACTTCTGGTGCGCCCGCACGACATTCGTGTCGGACGGGACCCGTCGTTGGCGCAGGCGCAGGCAAGCGGCACGGCAGAATCCGCCGGGGTGACGCGGGCCGTCGTCGAACGGGTCGTACGCCTCGGCTTCGAGGTGAAGGTCGAGCTCAAGAACGCGGCCACCGGCGAGTTGTTCGCGGCGCAGATCACGCGCGGCGACAGCGAGGCGCTGGGGCTGCACGAGGGCGAAACCGTCTACGTCCGCGCGACTCGGGTTCCGACGATCACGGATACCGAATCGGCTCCGGTGCACTGATCGGACGAGCAGTACCTTTCGTGCTATGCGATCGAGCGATCGTGCGCGAGAGCTGCGTCGTACCGCCTGGAGGCGAGCTCGGCGACTGCCGGATGAGGGCCCAGAACATCGGCGTACGTCACGTTCGGGACGCCGTCCAGCACCTGTGAGATGCGGTCGGTGAGCCTCCCGGGTGCCAGGAACCAGGGAGCCACCACGATCCGGGTGGCTCCCAGCGCGTGCAACTGCGCGACCGCGTCCAGTGGAGACGGATCGACGGACGTGGCGAAACAGGTGACAACTCCCGCCCAGCCGGTGCCGGACACCACTTCGTTCGCAACTCGACGGCTACGGTCGTTCGCCGAGGAGTCGCTCGATCCGACGGCAGCCAAGGCGACTCCTACCGTCGAATCGCCGAGCACCGCGCCGGCGTCGACAACACGATCGCGAACGGCGTCGACGAGAAGTGGGTCGTCGCCCAGCACCTCGGACTGACCGATCGATACGCGCGGATGCCGGACCCGTGCTGCAGCCAACAGCGCGGGCAGGTCCACCTTCGCGTGAAAAGCTTTGCCCAACAACAGTGGAACCGCGACGATGCGGGCATGTCCTGCATCGGCCAAGTTGTCGAGTACCTGCTCGACGCTGGGCTCACTCAGGTCGAGAAACGCGACGCGCACATCGAGATCCGGACGCCGTCGACGCAGGACGTCGACGGCGCGGTGGATCGTCTCGCTCGAGCGGGGATCGCGGCTGCCGTGCGCTACCGCGAGCAGAGCCGTCACGCCGGAACTGCCGACCCCAGCTCGACGGCAGCCAGTGCGTTGCCCACCAGGCCGGCTGCCAGTGTGTTGCCACCGGCCGGATCGATCAGCAAGAAGCTGCCGGTGTGCCTGTTGACGGCGTAGTCGTCGGCCACGATCGGCTCGGCAACGCGAACAGAAATGCGTCCGATTTCGTTGAGCTCCAACGATTCCGGGCCCTCGTGTGCAGTGAGGTCCTGTTCGTCGAAACGCTCGACGAGAGCCCCGACGATGGCCTGGGTGGTACGAGTGCCGTGCTTGAGTAGCAGACGAGCGCCCGGGCGAAGCGGCTTCTCGGCGAGCCAGCACACCGTGGCCTCGAAGTCGCCGATCGGTTCCGGTGCGTCCTGCGGGGAGGCGATGGTGTCGCCGCGCGAGACGTCGACATCGTCGGCCAGAACGAGGGTGACGCTACGGCCGGCATGCGCGGTACGCAGCTCGCCGTCCGCGGTGTCGATGCGCTCGACTGTCGTTCGGGTGCCCGACGGCAGGATGACGACCTCGTCGCCGACGTCGACGGAGCCTGCTGCGACCTGGCCGGCATATCCGCGATAGTCCGGGAATTCCGCTGTGCGCGGCCGGATCACGTACTGCACGGGGAAGCGCAGACCGACCCGGTGCGGTTCGGCGTCCACCGGGACCGACTCGAGGTGCTCGATGAGGGTGGGCCCGTCGTAGTACGGGGTCTTGTCGGACTTGACCGCGACGTTGTCGCCGTGCAGCGCGGACACCGGAATTTCGATGACGTCCTCGGTGGACCAGCCGAGCGAGGAAGTCAGCGAATTGAACTCTGCCGAGATCTCGGCGAAGACGGTCGCAGGGTCCTCGACCAGATCGATCTTGTTGACGGCGAGCACCAGACGCGGAACGCCGAGGAGGGCCAGGACCGCTGCATGCCTTCGGGTCTGAGTGATCACGCCTTTGCGGGCGTCGACGAGCAGGATGACCAACTGCGCCGTCGACGCGCCCGAGACGGTGTTGCGGGTGTACTGCACGTGGCCGGGGGTGTCGGCCAAAACGAAGGAGCGATTGGGCGTCGCGAAGTACCGGTAGGCAACGTCGATCGTGATGCCCTGTTCACGCTCGGCCCGTAGACCGTCGACGAGCAGCGACAGATCGGGAGTGGACAATCCTTTGTCCACCGAGGCCCGAGTGACGGCGTCGATCTGGTCTGCCAGAACGGATTTGGTGTCGTACAACAGCCGTCCGACGAGAGTGGACTTGCCGTCGTCGACGCTGCCCGCGGTGGCGAGGCGAAGAAGCTGAGTGCCGCGAGTGGAGCCTGCGGAATGACCATTGGATATGCCCGTGCTGCTCATCAGAAGTATCCTTCTCGTTTGCGATCTTCCATGGCAGCCTCGGACACGCGGTCGTCGCCGCGAGTGGCTCCGCGTTCGGTCAGCCTGGACGCGGCGACCTCGGCCAGGATTGCCTGATTGTCGGCAGCCTCGGACAGGACGGCGCCGGTGGTGGATCCGTCGCCGACGGTGCGGTAGCGCACCGACAGTGTCTGCAACTCTTCACCTTCGGCCGGTCCGCCCCAGACGCCCGGCGTCATCCACATGCCGTCGCGCTGATACACCGGGCGCTTGTGGGCGTAGTAGATGCTGGCCAACTCCACGTCGTCGCGAGCGATGTAGCGCCAGATGTCGAGTTCGGTGAAATTGCTGAGCGGGAACACGCGCACCTGCTCGCCGGGGGAGTGCTTGCCGTTGTACAGGTTCCACAGTTCCGGGCGCTGCTTCTTGGGCTCCCACTGCCCGAATGCATTGCGCAGCGAGAAGATTCGCTCCTTGGCGCGGGCGCGTTCCTCGTCGCGTCGGGCACCGCCGAACACGGCGTCGAACCGGTTCTCGGAGATCGCGTCGAGGAGAGGAACGGTCTGCAGAGGGTTGCGGATGCCGTCGGGGCGCTCGGTGAGACGTCCGTCGGCGAGGTACTCCTCGACGCTGGCCACGTGCAGGCGCAGGTTGTACTTCGCAACCACGTGGTCGCGGAAATCCAGCACCTCCTGCAGGTTGTGCCCGGTGTCGACGTGCAGCAGCGCGAACGGCAGGGGAGCGGGCCAGAACGCCTTGATGGCCAGGTGCAGCAGAACGGTGGAGTCCTTGCCGCCCGAGAACAGGATGACGGGGCGCTCGAATTCGCCGGCCACCTCTCGGAAGATGTGGATGGCTTCGGATTCGAGTGCGTCGAGGGTGTCGAACCGATCTGCATCGAGATGGGTGCGTCCGACGGTCGCCGTCGTGAGGTCGAGTGTCATGAGGCGTGCAACCCACATTCGGTCTTGGCCTTGCCGGCCCAACGACCGCTGCGCGGGTCGGCTCCGGGGGCAGGTTTGACGGTGCACGGTGCGCACCCGATGGACGGATATCCCTCGTCGACGAGAGGGTTGACCAGGATCGAATGTTCGTCGATGTAGGCCTGCATCTCCTCGTCCGACCACGGTGCGATCGGGTTGATCTTCACCAGGCCGAAGGCGTCGTCGAACGAGATCAACGGAGCGTTGGCGCGCGTCGGGGCCTCGACTCGCCGGATGCCGGTGACCCACGCGCTGTAGTTCGCCAGTTCCTTCTTCAGCGGCGCCACTTTGCGCATCGCGCAGCAGCGGTTCGGTTCGCGGGCGAACAGGTCCTTGCCGTCGATCGCATCCTGTTCTGCCACAGTCTTCTCGGCGCGGGCGTTGACGACGTGCACGCCGTAGACGGCCTCGACGGCATCGCGCGTTCCGATGGTCTCGGCAAAGTGGTAACCGGTGTCGAGGAACAACACGTCCACTCCGGGATGAACCTGTGCAGCGAGGTGAACGAGAACCCCGTCCTGCATGTTGGAGGCGACGATGAAGTCGCTACCGAAGGTGTCCTCGGTCCATTGCAACAACTCGAGCGGGCTTGCGCCGTCGAGTTCGCGGGCACCGCGCTCTGCGATGTCCTTCAGTTGGTCGACCGTCAAATTCAGTCTGGTACTCATCGCAAATCCGCCTCGTCTGCTCGCACGGCCCATTGAGCGAACCGTTCGCCGTCTTCGCGGTGCTTGTCGAAATTGCGCACCACTCTGTCGATGTAATCTCCCAGCTCGGAGCTGTTGACCTTGTGCTGACGCAACTTTCGGCCGAACGCACTGTCCAGGCCGAGGCTGCCTCCGAGGTGAACCTGGAAACCCTCGATCTGATTCCCGTCCCCGTCGTCGACCAACTGACCCTTGAAGCCGATGTCGGCGATCTGCGACCGCGCGCACGAGTTGGGGCAACCGTTGATGTTGATCGTGATCGGAACGTCGAGTCGACTGTTGATGTCGGACAAGCGCTCTTCGAGCTCGGGGACGAGAACCTGTGAGCGCTTGCGGGTTTCGGCGAACGAGAGCTTGCAGAACTCGATGCCACTGCACGCCATCAGATTCTTGCGCCAATGCGAGGGGCGGGCAGGCAGGCCCAGCGCATCGAGGTCCGAGATCAGCTGCTCGAGCGTCTCGTCCGGAACATCCAGCACGATCAGCTTCTGATACGGCGTGAATCGGACGCGATCCGACCCGGCCTTCTCGGCGGCGTCGGCGACGGCCGCGAGGATGGTGCCGGACACGCGACCCGCGATGGGCGCGACACCGACGGCGTTGAGCCCGTTCTTGAGCTTCTGGATCCCGACATGATCACGGGGCCGAGCGGGCTTCTCGGGAGCCGGGCCGTCGATGAGCTTGCGGTGCAGGTACTCGTCCTCGAGGACCTGGCGGAACTTCTCGATGCCCCAGTCCTTGATGAGAAACTTCAGGCGCGCCTTGGTGCGAAGCCGGCGGTAGCCGTAGTCACGGAAGATCGAGACGACGCCTTCCCACACATCGGGAACGTCCGCGAGCGGAACCCAGACACCGACGCGCTGCGCGAGCATCGGGTTGGTGGACAGGCCGCCGCCGACCCACAGGTCGAGTCCTGGTCCGTGCTCGGGGTGGTTCACACCGATGAAGGCGACGTCGTTGATCTCGTGCACCACGTCCTGCAGACCCGAGATCGCGGTCTTGAACTTGCGTGGCAGGTTCGAGTACTCGGGCTTGCCGATGTAGCGCTCGACGATCTCGTCGATGGCCGGCGTCGGGTCGAGAATCTCGTCGACCGCTTCACCTGCCAGTGGGGAGCCGAGCACGACACGGGGGCAGTCTCCGCACGCCTCGGTCGTCTTCAGGCCGACTGCCTCGATTCGACGCCAGATCTCGGGGACGTTCTCGACCTCGATCCAGTGGAACTGGACGTTCTCGCGATCGGAGAGGTCTGCGGTGTCGCGCCCGAACTCCTTCGAGATCTGAGCCAGAGTGCGCAGCTGCTCCAGATTCAATGCACCGGCATCGCACCGGATGCGCATCATGAAGTACTTCGCCTCGAGCAGGTCGATGTTGTCGTCACCGGTGAAGGTGCCGTCGTAGCCCTGTTCACGCTGGGTGTAGAGACCCCACCAGCGGAACCGGCCGCGCAGATCGCCCTTGTCGATGCTGTCGAAACCCTGTTTCGAGTAGATGTTCTCGATGCGGGCGCGCACGTTGAGCGGGTTGTCGTCCTTCTTGGACTGCTCGTTGGCGTTGAGCGGCTCTCGATAGCCCAGAGCCCACTGGCCTTCGGCGCGACGCTTGGTCGGCCGCGGCGCTCGCTCTCGCGGTGTGGCGGAGGCAGCGTCGGTGGTCGCGTCGCTGGTCGACGACATGCAATGCTCCTGCATCTTCGGTGCGGGCCGGCTCCGATCGTTGCGCAGAAGAGCGCTCACGAAATGGTGCGGAACCGGTGGATCGAATGGACGTGCTCCAAGGAGGGCTGGGTCAGCAGCCGGTCGTGTGTCGACACGACGCGCTGCAGACGCGGCCGAGATCGACATGGCGGCGCGCCACGAGTCGAATTCCTGAGTCGGTCACGGGTGCCATTGTGCCACGTCATCGACCGGGTGCCGACCGCGGCGGCCTATTTACCCCGAAATTCCGGTAAATAGGCTGGCAGGGTGCGAGTCGTGCGTGCACAACGCCCTGGGCGGCGCGTGGATCGGGCCGGCGGTGAACTCTGGGACACTGGAGTCCGTGAATACCGTCGTCGATACCTCCTCAGTCTTCGAGCTGCCGTCCGGCGCATTCGACGGAGTGGGGGAACGTGCGTTCGGGATCTACGTGCATGTGCCCTTCTGCGCCACGCGATGCGGGTACTGCGACTTCAATACGTATACGGCCGGGGAGCTGGGCACATCGGCGTCGCCGCAGTCTTGGTTGGAGGGTCTGCGCAGAGAACTCGACGCTGCGGCGAACCTGATCGGAACGGGCGCGGGTCGAGTACCGACAGCCGACACCGTCTTCGTCGGAGGTGGGACGCCGTCGTTGCTCGGAGGCGACGGCCTCGCGGACGTATTGGGCGCGGTCCGGTCGAGCTTCGGGCTGTCCGACGGTGCGGAAGTGACCACGGAATCGAACCCGGAATCGACGTCGCCTGCATTCTTCGAGCGGCTGCGCGACGCCGGGTTCACGCGGGTGTCGTTGGGCATGCAGTCCGCGGCACCGCACGTTCTGGCGGTTCTGGATCGCACCCACACTCCGGGACGAGCGGTGGCCGCGGCGAAGGAAGCGTCCGCAGCCGGCTTCGAGCACGTGAACCTCGACCTCATCTACGGAACGCCGGGCGAGCGAGACAGTGACCTCGACCAATCACTCGCGGCGGTGCTCGACGCGGGCGTCGACCATGTCTCCGCGTACGCACTGATCGTCGAGGACGGCACCGCCATGGCGCGAAAGGTGCGTCGAGGTGAGTTGCCCGCACCCGACGACGACGTGTTGGCGAGCCGATACGAGCGCATCGACACGGCCATGAACGCGGCAGGCCTGTCCTGGTACGAGGTATCGAACTGGGCCGCCGATGCCGATGCGCGTTGCCGGCACAACATCGGCTACTGGGACGGCGGCGATTGGTGGGGTGCCGGGCCGGGAGCGCACAGCCACATCGGCGGCACGCGATTCTGGAACGTCAAACACCCGGCCACCTACGCCGATCGACTCGCCGCGGGCGAGTTGCCGGTGCAGGGCAGTGAGCTGCTCACCGCGCAGGATCGTCATCTCGAAGAACTGATGCTGACCGTGCGTCTGCGCTCAGGAGTGCCGATGAGCCTGCTGGGGCCGACCGAGCTCGCAGCCGCCGAGCAGACCGTGGCGGACGGGTTGATGGTGCAGCGAGGCGATCACCTCGTGCTGACCGACCGCGGCCGGTTGCTCGCCGACGCCGTGGTGCGCACCATCGCCGCGGCCTGAACGATCTGTTTCAGGCTGCAGTGTTCTCAGGCTTTCGAACCCTCAGGCTCCCAGGGCGTCGTAGTCGAACACTCTGGCGTGCAACACCGTTCGACTGCGCAGCGCCGCCCGGACAGCGCGGTGCAGACCGTCCTCGAGGTAGATGACGCCTCGGAACTGCACAGCATGGGGGAACAGGTCGCCGTAGAAGGTGGAGTCCTCGGACAACAACCGGTCGAGTTCGAGCACCTTGGTGGTGGTGACGATCTCGTCCAAACGCAGTTGGCGTGGAGGAATTCTTGACCAGTCCCTGATGGACAGGCCGTGCTCCGGGTAGGGCTTTCCGTCTCGTACACCCTTGAAGATCATCGCGAGCCTCGAACCGCTGGACCGAATCGAAAGACAGTTTCCACTCGGACCACAGTAAGGCCTTGCACGAGCATGCGTTCCTCGGCTACTAGACTCGAGCGACGATTGGCAACGAGAACGGAGGTGGGCACCGATGTCGAGCACCGACGACAGGCGGTTCGAGGTTCTGCGAGCGATCGTGGCGGACTACGTGTCCACTCAGGAGCCCGTCGGATCGCGTGCTCTTGTCGAGCGTCACAACTTGGGTGTGTCGAGTGCGACCGTGCGCAACGACATGGCTGTCCTCGAGGCAGAGGGCTACATCGCCCAACCGCACACCAGCTCCGGGCGGGTGCCGACCGACAAGGGCTACCGCCAGTTCGTGGACCGGATCGCCGACGTCAAACCGTTGTCAGCGGCCGAGCGTCGCGCCATTCTGGAGTTTCTCGAGAACGGCGTCGACCTGGACGATGTGCTGCGCCGCGGGGTTCGACTGCTCGCTCAGCTGACCCGGCAGGTAGCCGTGGTTCAGTACCCGACGCTGTCGGCGTCCTCGGTTCGACATCTGGAGGTCGTCGCTCTCACACCGGCTCGGCTGCTGTTGGTGCTCATCACCGACTCCGGCCGGGTCGATCAGCGCATCGTCGAACTAGGTGACGTCATCGACGACGAGAACTTGGCCCAGTTGCGGCGGTTGCTCGGCGGCGCACTGGAAGGCAAGCGGCTGGCAGCGGCGTCCGCCGCCGTGGCCGAGCTGGCCGAAAATGCACCTCCCGCCCTGCGTGACGCGATGATTCGTTCGGCCACGGTGCTGGTGGAATCGCTCGTCGAACATCCCGAGGAGCGGCTGGTTCTCGGCGGAACGGCCAATCTGACGCGCAACGCGGCGGACTTCGCGGGCGACGCAGGGTTTCCGGGATCGCTCCGAGCGGTACTCGAAGCGCTGGAAGAGCAAGTGGTGGTACTCAAGCTGCTCGCCGTGACGCAGGACACCCGCACCGTCACCGTGCGTATCGGCGAGGAGACGCAGGTCGAGGAGATGCGCGGAACATCGGTGATTTCCACCGGATACGGCTCTGCTGGCATGGTCCTGGGAGGGATGGGCGTTCTCGGCCCCACCCGAATGGACTATCCAGGAACAATCGCGTCGGTCGCGGCGGTTGCCAGGTACATCGGCGAGGTCCTGGCCGAGCGCTGACGCGAGCCGACGATCCATCGTCGGCCGCGGGGGCACAGCGGCCGCGACACAGCATCAACGAACGAGATTCATCTTCTAGGACGAAAGAGACGACGTGGCACGGGATTATTACGGGACTTTGGGCGTCGGCCAGCAGGCGACGGACCAGGAGATCAAACGCGCTTACCGCAAATTGGCGCGAGAGTTGCACCCGGACGTGAACCCGGACGAGGCCGCACAGGCCCGGTTCAAGGACATTTCCACCGCATACGAGGTGCTCTCCGATCCGGAGAAGCGTCGAATCGTCGACCTCGGCGGCGATCCTCTGCAGCAGGGCGGCGGCGGTGGTGGCGGCGGATTCGGCGGTGCCGGATTCGGCGGCGGCCTCGGCGACGTCTTCGAAGCGTTCTTCGGCGGCGGCGCAGGCGGTGGACAGCGCGGACCCAAGGGACGCGTACAACCCGGAGCCGATTCGCTGCTGCGAACCAAACTCACCCTCGACGAATGCGCCACCGGCGTCACCAAGCACATCACCGTCGACACGGCGATCCTGTGCGACCTGTGCACCGGCTCGGGCACCAACGGCGATTCCAAGCCCGTTCGGTGCGAGACCTGTGGCGGTGCCGGCGAAGTGCAGTCGGTGCAGCGCTCGTTCCTCGGCCAGGTCATGACCAGCCGTCCGTGCCCCACCTGCCGCGGTGCAGGCGAGACCATCCCGGACCCCTGCCGAAAGTGCGGCGGCGACGGCCGGGTGCGTTCGCGTCGGGACATCTCGGTGAAGGTCCCGGTCGGCGTCAGCAACGGCATGCGCATCAGGTTGGCCTCGCAGGGCGAGGTCGGGCCGGGTGGCGGCCCCGCAGGCGATCTCTACGTGGAGATCGTCGAGCAGCAGCACGAGGTGTTCGTCCGTGACGGCGACGATCTGCACTGCACCGTTCGCGTCCCGATGGTCGACGCGGCACTCGGGACGTCGGTGACGGTCGACGCCATCATCGACGGCCCGACCGAAATTTCGATCGAGCAAGGGACACAACCGAACTCGACGACGGTGCTGCGCGGGCACGGGATGCCCAAGCTTCGTTCCGGTATCCGCGGTGACCTGCACGCCCACCTCGAGGTCATCGTGCCGACCAAGCTGGACAGCAAGCAGACCCACCTGCTCGAACAGCTCAAGACCATGCGCGACCGCGATTCGGCGGAGGTCGTCACCACCGGTTCGGCACACAGCGGTGGCCTGTTCTCGCGGTTGCGGGAAGCCTTCAGCGGGCGCTGATTCATGGCCCCCACGGTCTTCTACCTCACGCCGCTGCCGGCCGTGGGAGAGCTCGCCGTGCTCGACGGCAAAGAAGGTCATCACGCCGCGACCGTGCGGCGGATCCGAGTCGGCGAGCGGCTGCTGCTCAGTGACGGTGCCGGCGGTCTGGCCGACACGGTCGTCGTCGGTGCCGAGAAGAACCGACTCGAACTGACGGTGCAGTCGCGCACGGATATGCCGCGAGCCACTCCCACGGTGACGCTGGTTCAGGCGCTGCCGAAGGCGGACCGTTCCGAACTGGCGATCGAGCTGGCCACCGAGGCCGGGATCGACGCCGTGGTGCCGTGGCAGTCGGCGCGATGCGTCGCTCGCTGGGAAGGGCCCAAGGCGACCAAGGGGGTCGCGCGCTGGCGCAGCACCGCCGCCGAGGCGGCCAAGCAATCGCGTCGCGCATACATCCCCGAGGTCTCCGAGTTGCACGATTCACGCTCGGTGTACGCACTCGTGAACCGGATCGTGGCGGGCGGCGGCATCGTCGCCGTGTTGCACGAAGCGGCCACCTCGGCATTTCGCGACCTGCCGTTCGATTCGGTGCCCGAGGTCGCGATCGTCGTCGGACCCGAGGGTGGCCTCGACGACAGAGAGATCGCGGCTCTGACCGAGGCAGGCGCGACCCCGGTGGTGCTGGGGCCGACGGTGCTGCGAACCTCGACGGCCGGAGCTGTTGCGTTGGGAGCTCTCGGCGTTCTGACGACGCGGTGGGCGCAACTTCCGCCCGATTTCCCGAACGCATGAGCGTTCGCATCAAGATCGCGTACGGCGAGCATCCGGAACAGTTCGGTCACCTCTATCTGCCGTCCGCGCCGGTCACGCCCGCGACACCGGTGGTCGTGATCGTGCACGGTGGATTCTGGAGTGGGCAGTACGCGTCGAATCTGGGCACCCAGTTCGCCCGAGCTGTCGCCGGAGCCGGTGCGGTGGCCTGGAACATCGAGTACAGACGCGTCGGTGCGGGCGGGCACTGGCCGGAGATGCAGGCCGACGTGCGCGCCGCACTCGACGCCGTGGCCGGGGTGGTACAGCACCACGCCCCGGTCGGTGTCGACGATGTCCGCGTCATCGGGCACTCGGCGGGCGGCCACCTGGCAGTGTGGCTCGGCGGCGAAACCGACACGACGGTCCGGCCGTCGCGCATCGTCTCGCAGGCGGGTGTCCTCGATCTGGAGCCGCGCGGGGCGTCGGGACGTACCAATCCGGCGGTCGAGGCCCTGCTGCAGGCCCGCTACGACGACGAGCCCGAGCTGTACCGGTCGGCCTCACCTCTGGCCCGACTACCCATCGGCATCCCGACGATCTGTCTGCACGGATCCGATGACCTTCAGGTCCCGGCTTCGCAGAGCTCGAGGTACGTCGAGGCCGCACGAGCCGCGGGCGACGACGCGGAGCCGGCGATCGTGCCGGGCGAGGACCACTTCGCCTTCCTGAACCCGGATTCGCGGTGCTGGGCGCTCTCGCTCGAGGCCGTCCTGGGCGAGCGCCGTGGGTAATAGGAATGCGCATCGATCCTGCGGCGTTAAACTTGGTCCGAGCGCGACCTGACGGACGCGTTCGAAAACATCAGCGTCACCGGTCGAAACAAGAGAGCAGGCCATAGCCACCACGTGAGTGAACACAGCGAATTTCCCGCCGAGCGCGACGTTCGGTCCACCTTGGAGCTCGCCCCCGAAGCAGTGATGCCGCTGCTGGGACAGTCCGACGAGAACCTCCGGGCGCTCGAGCAGATGCTGACGGCCGACATCCACGTACGAGGAAACGCCGTGACGCTCACCGGGAAGGTGCCCGATGTGGCGTTGGCCGAGCGGGTGATCACCGAATTGGCGGCATTGGCCAAACGTGCTCAGCCACTGACTCCCGATGCAGTGCGCCGGTCGATCGCCATGCTCACCGAGGGGGTGTCGGATTCTCCCGCCGAGGTGCTGAGCCTGGACATTCTGTCGCGTCGAGGCAAGACCATTCGGCCCAAGACGTTGAACCAGAAGCGCTACGTCGACGCGATCGATGCCAACACGATCGTGTTCGGAATCGGTCCTGCCGGAACGGGCAAGACCTACCTGGCCATGGCCAAGGCAGTGCAGGCATTGCAGACCAAGCAGGTCAGCCGCATCATCCTGACGCGGCCTGCGGTGGAGGCAGGTGAGCGTCTGGGCTTTCTGCCCGGAACCTTGCACGAGAAGATCGACCCGTATCTGCGTCCACTGCACGACGCCTTGCACGACATGATGGACGACGAGGCCATCCCCAAGCTGATGCAGGCCGGAGTCATCGAGGTCGCGCCGCTCGCCTACATGCGTGGCCGTACGCTCAACGACGCGTTCATCATTCTCGACGAGGCGCAGAACACCACGGCCGAACAGATGAAGATGTTCCTCACGCGTCTCGGATTCGGATCGAAGATCGTCGTCACCGGAGACGTGACGCAGGTCGACCTACCCGGAGGTGCCCGCTCGGGCCTTCGTGCGGCGTCGGAGATTCTCACCGATGTGGACGACATCCATTTCGCGCAACTGACCAGTAGTGACGTGGTGCGTCACCGGCTCGTCTCGGAAATCGTCGACGCCTACGAGCGCTTCGAGGCCGCATCGGAGGGCGTCATCGCGAACCGCGCGCAACGCCGTGCCGGTGGGCCGCGTTCGGCGAGAAGATGATTCAGGCGTACGGAAACGGTAATGCAGGCAACGAGAGCGTGGGTAGTGGCTAGATGAGTATCGAAGTGTCCAACGAGTCGGGGATGGACATCTCCGAGCCCGAACTGGTCTCGGTCGCACGGTTCGCGATCGCCGGCATGGACGTGCACCCCGCTGCGGAACTGTCCATGGTGCTGGTGGATTCGGCAACCATGGCAGATCTGCACATGCGCTGGATGGATCTGCCCGGACCCACCGACGTGATGTCGTTTCCGATGGACGAGCTCGAACCGGGCGGTCGCCCCGATGCTCCCGAGCCCGGACCGGCGATGCTCGGAGACATCGTGCTGTGCCCGTCCTTCGCGGCGGATCAGGCCGCGGCAGCAGGACATTCGCTCGAACACGAGCTCGCGCTGCTCACCGTGCACGGCGTGCTGCACCTGCTCGGCTACGACCACGCCGAGCCGGACGAAGAGAAGGAAATGTTCGAGCTGCAGAACCGTCTGCTGGCCGAATGGTACGAGGACGCCAGGCGTGCGGAGCAGGCAGCCGAACAGGCCGTTCGAGACGCTCGGCTGCTCGGCAAGGCCGGCTTCGTCGACGGTCTCGACCGATGATGTGCGTGTTCGGACCAGCGGGAGTGCGGGGTCCTAGCGCGTGAGCAGTGCTGCCGCACTCATCGTCTTCGCCGTTCTGCTGGTTCCTCTCGGCGGCTTGTTCGCCGCAGTCGATTCGGCCCTGAACACCGTCTCGCGGGCGCGAATCGAAGACATGGTCAAGGACGAGCGACCGGGTGCCACTGGCCTCGTCGTCGTGGTTGCCGACCGCCCGCGGTACGTCAATCTCATGGTGCTGCTTCGTATTCTGTGCGAAATCGGCGGCACGGTGCTGCTCGCAGGCGGCCTGACCCAATTGATCGACTCGACCACCGCGCTCGTGATAACCGCTGTGGCAATGGTTTTGGTCAGTTACGTCGTGATCGGCGTCGGTCCGAGAACGCTGGGTAGGCAGAACGCGTACTCGATCGCGCTCGCCGCAGCGTTGCCGTTGCGCGCCCTCGGCTGGCTCCTCGGGCCGATCAGCAGGCTGCTCATTCTCATCGGTAACGCGATCACCCCGGGTAAGGGATTTCGCAACGGCCCGTTCGCATCCGAGATCGAGCTTCGTGAGCTGGTCGACATGGCGCGCGAGCGCGGAGTCGTGGCCGACGACGAACGCCGAATGATTCAATCGGTGTTCGAGCTGGGCGATACCTCGGCCCGCGAGGTCATGGTGCCGCGGCCCGAAATGGTGTGGATCGAATCCGACAAGTCGGCGGGGCAGGCGACGTCGCTGGCCGTGCGCAGTGGGCACTCTCGCATCCCGGTGATCGGCGAGAACGTGGACGATATCGTCGGCGTGGTGTACCTCAAAGACCTTGTGCAGCAGACGTATTACTCCACCGACGGTGGGCGAGGCGTACAGGTCTCCGAACTGATGCGTCCGGCGGTGTTCGTGCCGGACTCCAAGCCGCTCGACAGTCTTCTCGCCGAGATGCAGCGAGACCGAAACCACATGGCGTTGTTGGTCGACGAGTACGGCGGCATCGCGGGCCTGGTGACCATCGAGGACGTCATCGAGGAGATCGTCGGGGAGATCGCCGACGAATACGACTCGGACGAGGTAGCACCCATCGAGCAACTCGAAGACGGACGGTTCCGGGTGTCCTCGCGGGTACCGCTGGAGGATCTGGGCGAAATCTTCGGTATCGACATCGAATCCGAGGAGGTCGATACCGTCGGCGGACTCCTCGGCTACGAGCTCGGCCGAGTGCCGCTGCCCGGTTCCGAAGTAACCACTCACGGACTGTTGCTGCGCGGGGAGGGTGGAGCCGACCCCAAGGGCCGCGTCCGCATCACCACCGTGCTGGTCGAAAAGCTCGAACCCGACGAAGAATCCACCGAGGACGACGACTCGTCGGACGTCACTCACCAACACTGAAATCTGGAGGTGCTCGATGTCCGAGCAACACACCGAAGAGTTCCGATCCGGATTCGTCTGTTTCGTAGGCCGGCCCAACACCGGCAAGTCGACCCTGACCAATGCGCTGGTGGGATCGAAGATCGCCATCACGTCCTCGCGGCCCCAAACCACGCGCCACACGATCCGCGGCATCGTGCACCGCGACCACGCGCAACTGATCCTCGTCGACACCCCGGGGCTGCACCGACCGAGAACGCTGCTGGGACAACGCCTCAACGACCTCGTGCAGGACACCTACTCCGAGGTCGACGTCATCGGACTGTGCATCCCCGCCGACGAGAAGATCGGACCGGGCGACCGGTGGATCCTCGAACAGGTGCGGCACATCGCGCCGAAGACCACCCTGATCGGCATCGTGACCAAGATCGACAAGGTCAAGAAGGAACGCGTCGTACAGCAGTTGATGTCGTTGTCGAAGTTGCTGGGCGAGAATTCGCACGTCATCCCGGTATCGGCCGAGTCCGGTGAGCAGATCGAGAAGCTCGTCGACCTCCTGGCCTCCGAATTGCCGCCGGGGCCCGCCTTCTATCCCGACGGGGAGCTGACGGACGAGCCGGAGGAAATCCTCATGGCCGAGCTGATCCGCGAGGCAGCGCTCGAAGGTGTCCGCGACGAGCTCCCGCACTCGCTGGCAGTGGTCATCGAGGAGGTCGTGCCGCGCGAGGGCCACGACAACATGCTCGATGTGCACGCGATCCTGTACGTCGAACGGTCCAGCCAGAAGGCCATCATCATCGGCAAGGGCGGTTCGCGACTCAAAGAGGTCGGCACCGCGTCGCGACTGCAGATCGAGAAATTGCTCGGTACCCGCATCTACCTGGATCTGCACGTCAAGATCGCCAAGGACTGGCAGACCGACCCCAAGCAGATGGGCAAGCTCGGCTTCTGACGTGCCCTGACGAGCAGGCTACGAGGTGTCGCTCACCCGGTTCCACCACGGCTCGGGGCGTCGGCGATGCCACTGCAGTACGTTCTCGAGTTGAGCGGCCACCGAGACCAGCAGAGGCTCTGTGGATTCGTGGCCCATCAGCTGCAGACCGATCGGTAGACCGGCTTTCGTCAGTCCCGCGGGGACGTTGACGCTGGGCCAACCGAGGACGTTCCACGGCCACGTGTACGGGCAGTGTTCGGTGATCACACGGTCGGTGTCGGCGTTGGAGATGCCGTCGATGGCGTCGACCCGCGGAGGCGGCGTGGCCGTCGTCGGGGCGAGCACGATGTCGTAGTCGTCGAAGAACTGGCCGATGCGGCGGGCTATCCGTGGCTCCGCCGCGCGGGCTGCCCGCAGCGGTGCGCCGGCGAGGGCTCGTCCGCTCCGGGCGTTGGCTCGGGTGCGGGGGTCGGCCAGAGACGGGTCGGGCAGGCGGTCGAGCCAGGCCGCGACTCCGGCCAACGACCGCGGTAAGAAGTTGAGCCCCAACAACATTCCGTACGCAGGATCGTCGACGACCACGCGGTGACCGAGCAACCGCAGCACGGCAGCCATCTCGTACGCCGCAGCCGTGATCTCGGGATCCAGTGCCGCGGGTGTCGGAATGAACGGCTTGCGCAGACTCAACGCGATGCGCAGCGAACCGGGGTCGCGGCCGACGGCGTCAGAGACGGTCAGCGGAGTCGGCCGGTGCAGATCGCCGTCGTGCCCACCGGAGACCACGTCGAGAAGCAGGGCTGCGTCGGCCACCGTTCGGGCGAGTGGTCCGATGACGGTGATGCCGTTGAACGCCTCGGCATCGGGCCAGGTGGAAATTCGGCCGCGCTGCGGCTTGATGCCGACGAGGTTGGTCCACGACGCCGGGATGCGCACCGAACCGGCACCGTCGGAACCCAAAGCGGCGGAAACCAATTCGGCTGCTACCGCGGCAGAACTACCACCGGAGGAGCCCCCCGGAGTCCGGTCTCGATGCCACGGATTTCTCGTGTGGCCGAACGAGCCGCCCGTGAACGGCCATTGCCCGAGTTCGGGACTGTTGGTCTTTCCCACGATGATCGCCCCTGCCGCACGCAGTCGGCGGACCACCTCGGAGTCCTCGGTGGCAGGAGGAAACCGGCCCGCGCAGCCGAAGGCGGTCGGTTCGCCGACGATGTCGACGTCGTCCTTGACTGCGATAGGAACGCCGAGCAGGGGAGCGGACGAGCCCGCAGCGATCAGCCGATCGGCCTTGGCGGCTTCGGCGAGGGCGGCATCTCGTCGCACGATCCGGAACGCGTTGAGGGTGGGTTGACTGCGTTCTATGCGATCCAGCGCAGCGGTGACCACCTCGACCGAGGTGACGCGTCTCGACGCGAGTTCGGCAGCCTGAGCAACGAGTGTCGACCGATGGAAATCCACGTGTGCACAGTATCGACTCACCGTCAGCGCGGGAACGATCTTCGTCGACGCCCACGTGGGACACTGGAGAGCGTGAGGCCATACCGTGACAACGCAGTCGTCCTGCGCCAGCACAAGCTGGGTGAGGCCGATCGCATCGTCACGTTGCTGACCAGGGAGAACGGTATCGTTCGTGCGGTGGCCAAGGGGGTGCGCCGCACCAAGTCCAAGTTCGGCGCACGGCTGGAGCCGTTTGCGCACATCGACGTGCTGCTCTATCCGGGACGCAACCTCGACATCGTCACTCAGGTGCACACGGTGGACGCGTTCGGCGGGGACATCGTTGCCGATTACGGCCGGTACACGACCGGCTGCGCTGTCCTCGAAACCGCCGAGCGTCTGGCAGGCGAAGAACACGCCCCCGCGCAGCGCCTGCATCAGCTGACCGTCGGCGCGCTGCGTGCCCTTGCGCAGCACGTGCGGCCGCCCGAGTTGGTACTCGACGCGTATCTGCTGCGTGCGATGGGTTTCGCCGGATGGGCTCCCGCACTGACGGACTGCGCTCGATGCGCTGCGGTGGGGCCGCACCGTGCGTTCCACGTTGCCGCAGGTGGCGCTGTGTGCGTGCATTGCCGACCGCCGGGATCTGCGACGCCATCGACCGGTGTACTGGATTTGATGGTGGCCCTCGAACGAGGGGAGTGGGACTACACCGTCACCACCTCCGATGCGGTCCGAAAGCAGGCCAGTGGCCTGGTGGCGGCTCATTTGCAGTGGCATCTCGAACGCCAGCTCCGCACACTTCCGCTCATCGAGCGCTCGCATCCACACCAGGTGCCGCTGGCCCAACCTGACTCCGTGTTCGCCGACACCGTCGGGCAGGATGGGGACCGTGATTCGACGACGCGAGCCGCAACACCGGCCTGACGAACGGCCGGCGGTTCGCCCGCCGGACCCGCACCCCTCGGGTGCGCGGCCGCCGATCTTGCAGCCGGAGCTGATTCCTCGTCACGTCGCTCTGGTCATGGACGGTAACGGCCGGTGGGCTCAGGATCGTGGATTGCCGCGAACCGCAGGGCACGAGCAGGGCGAAGCAGTACTGATGGATGCCGTCTGTGGCTGCATCGAAATCGGTGTGCAGTGGTTGTCTGCGTACGCTTTCTCGACGGAGAACTGGAAGCGCAGTCCCGACGAGGTCAAGTTCTTGATGGGCTTCAATCGCGACGTGATCCGGCGTCGACGAGACGAGATGAACGAGATGGGTGTGCGGGTGCGCTGGGCAGGTCGGCGACCGCGACTGTGGGGCAGCGTCATCAAAGAACTCGAAGTGGCCGAGGAGCTGACGAAGCACAACACGGTGATGACGCTGACCATGTGTGTCAACTACGGCGGGCGAGCCGAAATTGCCGATGCCACAAGAGAAATCGCGCGTCAGGTTGCCGCCGGAAAGATCAACCCGGAAAAGATCACCGAGGCGACCGTTGCGAAGTACCTCGACGAGGCGGACATGCCCGACGTCGACCTGTTCCTGCGTCCCTCGGGGGAGCAGAGAACCTCCAATTTCCTGCTGTGGCAGTCGGCCTACGCGGAGTTCGTGTTCCAGAAGAAACTGTTCCCCGATTTCGATCGTCGAGATCTGTGGGAGGCCTGCATCGAATTCGCGTCGCGGGACCGACGATTCGGTGGAGTGAAATATGAGTGACGATGTAACTGGCCTCACCTTGCAGACGCGGGCTCAGTTGGCGCTGACGCAGTTCGCCACTGTCACTGTGGGGGAGGAAGGCTCTCTGGGGTTCGACTATGCAGGTGCGCTGTGCTCGCTACGCGCGGTGCAGCTCTCGCCGGAGCTCGAGGTGCTTTCGCTCACCGCGGTACTGGCCTGGGATCGACCGCTCAAGCCCGCACTGCACAAGAAGGTAGCCGACCGCAACGCCGATTCGCAGTTCGGCGCGATTTCGGTCAACACCCACGACAAGCTCGCAGATGTGTTGTTGCGCTACACCTTTCCGGCCAACGGGTTGGACGACGAAGCGATGTTGACGATGTTGATTCTGGTGCTCGCCGGGGTCGAGAAGGCCCGTGAGGGTTTGCTCCCCTGAACGGTCGTCTAAGGTAAGCCTTTACTTACTCACGTGAAGGCGGTTGCAATGGCGGTTCGAGTGTCCAGAATGCTGACGGCAGTGGTGGCGGTGATGGCCATCGGCGCGTCCGCAACTGCCTGCTCCACAGCAGAACCCGACAACAGCGCGGCCCAGTCTGCGGACGGTGTATTCCCGGTGGTCATCGACCACATCTACGGCAGCACGACCGTTCCGGAGAAGCCCACCCGCATAGTCACACTCGGAGTGTCCGACGCCGACGCCGTCATCGCGCTCGGAACCGTCCCGGTCGGAAACACCGGATACACCTTCTACGAGACCGGACTCGGTCCGTGGACCGACGAGTTGGTGGGCGACGCACCACTGACGCTGCTGGGTTCGGAGTCCGAACCGAACTTCGAGCTGATCGCTTCTCTGCAACCGGATCTGATCACCGGGCTGAACGCCGGCTTCGACGAGGCCACCTACGCGCAACTCAGTGACATCGCCCCGACCGTCGCTCGACCGGCCGGATCGGCGGCATACGCCGTCGATCGCGAGGTGGCAACCGACACCATCGCCCGCGCGATGGGCGAATCCGATCGTGGCAAGGAGCTGAACGCCCAGACCACGGCTGCACTCGAACAGGTTCGAGCCGCACATCCGGAGTTCGCGGGTAAGACTGCCGCCGTGGTACTTCCGTACGACGGTCAGTTCGGCGCATATCTGCCGGGGGACGCGCGGGGGACGTTCGTCACGTCATTGGGCTTCGGGATTCCGGACCCGATCCTGGCCGAGGACAACGGAACCAACTTCTTCGTTCCGGTCTCGGCCGAGAACATCTCGAAGCTCGACGCCGATGTGGTGCTCTATCTCGGCACCGGCGACGACATCGACGTCGTGGCCGAGAACCCGATCTTCGGAACGCTGACAGCTGCTCGCAACGACGCGATCGTTCCGTTGTCCACCGATCAGCGCGGGGCGATCACGTACAACTCGGTGCTGTCCATTCCGTTCGCCATCGATTCGGTGGTGCCTCGCCTGGCGGGTGCGGTGGGGTGAGAGCTGTTCAGTGACCGGCCGTGCTGCACTGACTGCAGGTGCCGAATATCTCGATGGTGTGGCTCACGTCGCTGAAGCCGTTGGACTCGGCGACACTCTGCGACCACTTCTCGACGGTGGGACCCTCGACCTCGACGGTGAAGCCGCACGAGCGGCACACCAGGTGATGGTGATGGCCGGACGAACAGCGCCGATACACCGACTCGCCGTTGTCGGTACGCAGGACGTCGACCGTTCCTGCGTCGGCAAGCGTCTGCAGTGTGCGGTACACGGTCGTCAGGCCGATACCCTCGCCGCGCTTGCGAAGCTCGTCGTGCAGATCCTGCGCGGACTTGAACTCCTCGATGGTGTCGAGCAGATCCGAGATCGCACTGCGTTGCTTCGTGGCTCGTACTCCGACTACGACGGGTCGTCTCGGAGTGGCGGTATCGGTCGTCTTCTCGGTCACAGGTTTCGGCCTTCCTCGGCGTGAGCCACGGCGTCGACGACGATGTGGGAGAGATGGTCGTCGACCAGTCGGTACAGGACCTCGCGGCCGTTACGTTCTCCGCGAACCACGCCGGCCGCCTTGAGAACCCGCAGATGCTGGCTGATCAACGGCTGTGTCACACCGAGGGCGACGACGAGTTCGTGAACGCAGCGCTCGGATTCTCGGAGCTGCAGGACGATCGCAATCCGAACCGGTGCGGCCAGTGCACGCAGGATGTCGCCGGCCGCGGCCAAAGTCTCCTTCGGCGGAAGCAACGCCGGGGGAGCGGCGGCGAACGGGTCGTCGTGCACCGGGCGTTCCGGATCCTGCAGATGCGCCGCCGTCTCCATGGACGAGTCGGTTCTGTGGGTGTGCACCGTGGACATGGCTGCGGCTCCTTCGGTCACCGGTCGGTTGTCGAAATCTCCCTGCACGGTCGACGTCATGAACTCAGGCTAGTGCAGTCATCGTTATTGCAAATCATATTCATTGTGATATGCACAGGTGCGCATGTCAATTTCGGTGCCCGACCGCTGTTCGGAATCGATGACCGAGCCAGATAGTCTGATCAGGGCGAAAACCGCCCACGTCACCTCTTACACGATGTAACCGAAGATGGAGAGCTCCGCCAGTGGCACCCAAGTCCAAGGTCGAAACCGTCGCCAACCTCGCCAAGCGCAGAGGTCTCGTCTACCCGTGCGGCGAAATCTACGGCGGTACGAAGTCGGCCTGGGACTACGGTCCGCTCGGCGTCGAGCTCAAGGAGAACATCAAGAAGCAGTGGTGGCGCAACATGGTCACCAGCCGCGACGACACCGTCGGGCTCGACTCGTCGGTGATTCTGCCGCGCCAGGTCTGGGAGGCCTCCGGACACGTCGAGACGTTCTCCGATCCGCTCGTCGAGTCGCTGCACACCCACAAGCGCTACCGTGCCGATCACCTCATCGAGGCCTACGAGGAGAAGCACGGCCACCCGCCCGAGAACGGCCTCGCCGATATCCGCGACCCGGAGACCGGTGAGCCCGGTTCGTGGACCGAGCCGCGCGCATTCTCCGGCCTGCTCAAGACCTTCCTCGGCCCGGTCGACAACGAAGAGGGGCTGCACTACCTGCGCCCCGAGACCGCCCAGGGCATCTTCGTCAACTTCGCCAACGTGCTGACGACCTCACGCAAGAAGCCGCCGTTCGGCATCGGCCAGATCGGCAAGAGCTTCCGCAACGAGATCACACCGGGAAACTTCATTTTCCGCACTCGCGAGTTCGAGCAAATGGAGATGGAGTTCTTCGTCAAGCCCGGCGAGGACGACGAGTGGCATCAGTACTGGATCGACTACCGCATGAAGTGGTACACCGATCTCGGCATCGATCCGGAGAACCTGCGGCTGTACGAGCACGCCAAGGAAAAGCTGTCGCACTACTCCAAGCGCACCGTCGACATCGAGTACCGCTTCGGCTTCCAGGGCAGCGCCTGGGGTGAGCTCGAGGGCGTCGCGAACCGCACCGATTACGACCTGACGGTGCACTCGAAGGCGTCGGGCCAGGACCTGAGCTACTACGAGCAGGCCACCGACACCCGGTACACCCCGTACGTCATCGAGCCGGCCGCCGGCTTGACTCGGTCGCTGATGGCGTTCCTCGTCGACGCGTACACAGAGGACGAGGCCCCCAACGCCAAGGGCGGCGTCGACAAGCGTGTCGTGCTCAAGCTCGATCGTCGTCTTGCCCCGGTGAAGGTCGCGGTGCTCCCGCTCTCGCGTAACGCCGACCTGACGCCGAAGGCGAAAGATCTTGCGCAGCAATTGCGTCAGTACTGGAATGTCGAATTCGACGACGCCGGAGCCATCGGCCGTCGCTACCGTCGCCAGGACGAGATCGGTACCCCGTTCTGCATCACCGTCGACTTCGACACCCTCGACGACCACGCCGTCACCATTCGTGAGCGCGACACGATGGCACAGGAGCGCGTGGCTCTCGATCAGGTCGAGGGCTACATCGCCGCCCGTCTGATCGGCGCGTAGGGCTGTAGGCAATACACAGGGCCCGATCTCTCGGTGAGAGATCGGGCCCTGTCGCATGTCTGGGTCGAATCAGAAGCGGCCGCCGCCGCCACCGAAGCCGCCGCCTCCACCGCCGCCGAAGCCCCCGCCGCCGAATCCACCACCGAATCCGCCTCCGCCTCCGCGCAGCACGCTGTTGATCAGGATTCCGCCGAGCACGGCGCCTGCTACGTTGCCGCCGCTACTGCCGCCGCGTGGACCGTGCCGATCTTCCCAGTTCTGCACATCGGACTGGGCGATCTGCGACGCGCGCGAAGCCAATTGGCTGGCGGCATGCGCGTGCTTGAGAGCCTCGTCGGGATTGTCCGGCTCGAGCTGACGAGCTGCACCGAGATGCCGTTCGGCTTCGGACAAACGCGTTCGAGCATCGGCACCCACGCCGCCGCGGCGCGTCGAAATGTAGTCCGCAGCAGCAGTGATCTGCGCCTGAGCAGCCGCAATATCGCGTTCCAGACGCGCACGCAGCTGATCCTCGGCGGCCTTCTCCGCCGACGCTTCGTCGACGATCTTCTCGAGTTCGGAATCTGCTGCGGCAAGGGCGGTGTAACTACCGAGCGGATCGCTCGACTGTGCCGTCTCCGCATTCTTCAATGCCGTCTGTGCCGCGGCCATCGCCGCCTGCAGTTCGGTACCGCCGTGTTCGGCCAGTCCGCGAGCCTGCTCGATGTCCCGGCGGACGTCCGCGATGGCGTCGGGCAGGGTGGCTATTGCGTGCCGTATGTCGTCGCGGGCGTGGTCGACTCCGTCGAGCAATGACTTCGCCTGATCGACGGCTCGTTCCGCGGTCCGAATCGCTGTGACGGCCGGGCCCTGCTTACCGGGCGGCAGTGCTGCGGCCTTGCGGCCGGCTTCGATGTTCTCCTCGGCCAGCGCAACTCGATCTTTGGCCATCGTGACGTTGTCGGCAATCGATTTCAATGCGGTCTCGGAGAATTCCGAATGCAGTTGAGCGAGTACGGCTTCGGACTGCGGAATGCGCACCGTCAAGCCGATGATGGCTTGGGTGAGCTCGTCGAGATGCGAACCGGCGTTCATGACGAGGTCGCGGAATCCGTCGAATTCCTCGACCCGAGAGTCGAGTTCGCGATCTGCCTGGCCGCACGAGGAGATGATCTCGACGAGCATCGCCCGTCGCTGATCGGGGGTTTCAGGAATGGCGTCGTCGAGCCGCTGACGGATCTCGAAGGCAGAGGCCAGAGCTTTCTTTGCGTTGTCGTACGCCGTGATGAAGGGAGCGGCTGCCGAATCGCCGAATTCGCCTCGGGCGAGGGTCAATTCCTCCTCGCTGGCTCGCACGGCGTTGTCGGTCTCGATCAGAATTTCCTTGGCGCGGGTGTCGAGAACGTCGATCGGGAATTGGGCCAATGCTGCCGGGTCACTCGGGTCGATCTTCGCCACCGCTTCCACCTCGGCGGCCACTCGAGCCTTCTTGCGCCGTGAGGAGTAGACAACAGCTCCGCCGCCTGCGACGGCCAACACCCCGACACCGATCAGCAGCGGTGCCGACGACCCACCTCCGCCGCTCGACGCATAGGCCTCGCCGAGAGCGCCGGCCGCAGCTATGGCCGCTCCCGACCAATCCTCTTCGCCCAGCGCAGGTTCGACGTCGTTGACACGAATGTCGTCCTGCTCCGCCGTGGTGATCTGTGAGAGCCCGGTGTTGACGCCGAGGTAGTACGACCGATCGACGGTCGCCACTGCGAGCAGGACGTCTCGCTGACCGAGATCGCTCCGTTCGTACGTCTGCCGTGCCCAGTCGGCCGCCGACATGTTGTCGAAATCCGCAACGTAGGTGACCCACAGCCTGAGCTGGCTGCCGCCGTACAGGTCGTCGATGGACGTCTGCACCTCGGCCAGCGAGTCCGGATCGAGTGCCTGCACGTTGTCGGTGATCTGGGTGGCGAGGCGCGACGGTGCCTCGGCGGAGGCGACGCCGGGGGCGAGGAGAACCGCAGCGAACAAGGTCAGAGCACCTGTTGCGGTGAGGCGACGGAATCGATGGACCGACCTACGGACTGTGGCGCTGGAGTGCCGCCGGTGCTGGACTGCCATGCGCTGAAATCTACCGGCTGGGTCGTGTCCGAATCGAGCAGGTCGATCCATGACAGTTGTCATCGTGCAATCGTGACGCTCGGTCGAGGTGGTCGGGCTCGGATCGCAGCAGAGTAGCTGTCATGACCACAACGAAGGCAGTCGAACTGCGAGGCGTCACGAAGACATACGGATCGGTCCGTGCGGTGGACGGAATCGACCTGTCCATCGAGCCGGGCGAGGTAGTCGCTTTTCTCGGACCGAACGGTGCCGGCAAGACCACGACCATCGACATGATGCTCGGCCTGGCCATACCCACCACCGGGACGGTATCGGTGTTCGGCGGAACTCCGGCCGACGCCATCGCTCAGGGGCGCATCTCGGCGGTGATGCAGACCGGCGGACTTCTTCGCGACCTGACCGTCCGCGAAACCGTCGAACTGACCGCGGCGCTGTTCGCCCGAACTCGGTCGGTGAAGGAAGTCCTGACTCGGGCCGGCATCGCCGACATTGGCGACCGGCGAGTGGCCAAGTGCTCCGGCGGCCAGCAACAGCGACTGCGATTCGCACTTGCACTGTTGCCCGACCCGGATCTGCTGGTGTTGGACGAGCCGACCACCGGCATGGACGTCGAGGGTCGACGTGACTTCTGGAACGCCATTCGCCAGGACGCGAGTACCGGCCGAACAGTGCTGTTCGCAACGCACTACCTCGACGAGGCCGATGCCTACGCCGACAGAATTGTCCTGGTGCGGCACGGCAAGATCGTCGCCGACGGCAGCGCCGCCGAGGTCAAGAACCTCGCGGCGGGACGCACGGTCACCGCCACTCTGCCCGGTGTCGACCGGTCAATGTTGCTCGCTCTTCCCGGAGTCGACCGGGTCGAGACGCGCGGCGACCGGGTGATCGTGCACGGACGCGACTCCGACTGCGTTGCCCGCTACCTGCTCAACGACGCGCACGCGACCGATCTCGAAATCGTCTCGCGCAACCTCGAGGACGCCTTCCTCGCCCTGACCACCGATGCCGACACCGAACTCGCCGGGAGTATCCGATGACCACGACCTCGCCCCGCCCCACCGCTGCCAGAGCCGTTGCGTACGGCGGATTTTCGCCCACGTTCCTCGGACTCGAAATCCGTCGCCTGTTCCGGAACAAGCGCACGTTGGTCTTCACGTTGGTCATGCCCCCGGTGTTCTTCGTCATTTTCGGGACGCAGTCGGACTACCGGACCAACTACCCTTTCGCGCACGGCAACGTCACGGGCTACATCGCCATCAGCATGGCCGTCTACGGAGCGATGCTGGCCACCACCAGTGGGGGAGCGATGGTCTCCGTCGAACGCGCTCAGGGCTGGAGCAGGCAGCTGCGACTGACTCCGCTCAAACCTGTCGCTTACATCGTCACCAAGATGCTCGTCGCCATGACGATGGGTGCTGCAGCGATCGTCGTGGTGTTCGTCGTCGCGGCATTCTTCGGAGCCGACATGCCGATCTGGGTGTGGCTCGCGTGCGGAGTGATCGCGTGGCTCGGATCTGCGGTGTTCGCCGCATTCGGGTTGTTCATGGGGTACCTGCTGCCCTCGGAGAACGTCATGCAGATCCTCGGACCGGTACTGGCCTTCCTCGCTCTGGCCGGCGGATTGTTCGTCCCGCTCGGTGACAGCGGCTGGTTCCCGATGCTGGCGAAGTTCACCCCGCTGTACGGTCTGGCGACTGTGGCCCGGGCTCCGTTCACCTCGGCCGACGCAGGCATCCTCGCCGTCGCAGTGGTCAACCTGGTGGTGTGGGCGGTGGTGTTCATCGCAGGAGCGGCGCTGCTGTTCCGGAAAGACACCAAGCGTGCCTGACGCGGAAACCACCGATCCTGTCGCCCACGGAGATACCGTGGGCGACATGACCACGTTCACCGCCGACCTCCCCGAGGGCAGGGTTTGGCGGTACGGCTGGATGTTCGGAGCCATCTGGCTGATATACCTGATCTATCCGTTGAACGAGATTCTGTCGTTGGAATTTGTGGCGGCACGGGTCCTCGGTATTGCCGCGATCGTCGGGTTCGGAGTCGTGTTCACGGCCACCTTCTGGCGCTTTCGCAACGGTGACCGCCGCGGACACCCGCTGCCGGTACGGCAGGCCTGGATTGCGCTCGCGGCAATGCTGGCCCTGACCGCGGCGATGAGCGCGCTGATCGGAACCACCGGATTCGGCGCAACGATCTACATCGCGGTGCTGGCGATGATGACGCTGCCGGTTCGGCAGGCGTGGACGTTGGTCGCGGTGATGGTGGTGGCCATCGAAGTGGCACCGCGGGTCATCCCGTCCTGGGAGCCCGACAACTTTTTCGCGTTTCAGTTGCTGATCAGCTCGGCCGCCGCGTGGGGTATCACCCAGGTCTTCCAGCGCAACCACGAATTGGCCGTGGCGCGGCAGCAATTGGCGGATCTGGCCATCGTCGCCGAACGTGAGCGGATGAGCCGAGACGTGCACGACATTCTCGGGCATTCCTTGACTGTCATCACTGTCAAGAGTGAACTGGCCGGCAGATTGCTCGAGATCGATGCTGCCCGAGCAGCTGTCGAGATCGCCGAGGTGGAAACCCTTGCAAGGCAAGCACTCGCCGATGTGCGCAGCACTGTCGGCGGCATGCGTCAAATCGACATCGGCACCGAACTGGCAAGCGCACGAACAGCTCTGGTGGCCGCCGCCATCGACGTCGAGCTGCCCGCGGATGCCGATGTCGTTCCACTGCGACACCGCGAATTGTTCGGCTGGGTCCTGCGCGAAGCGGTGACCAACGTGGTGCGACACTCCCACGCACGCCACTGCCGAGTGATGCTGACGCCCTCGAGCATTTCCATCGTCGACGACGGATGCGGGCCGGCCGAGGAACACTGTGGAGGAAACGGGCTCCGCGGGTTGGGTGAACGCGTGAGCGCTGCCGGTGGTTCACTGACGGTCGCCCGGGTTCCGACCGGCGGATTCAAGGTGGAGGTCTCGGCACCATGAGTATCAGGCTGTTGCTGGCCGACGACCAAGCGCTGGTGCGTGGTGCTCTCGCGGCATTGTTGGGGCTCGAACACGACCTCGACATCGTCGCCGAGGTGGGACGAGGCGACGAAGTGGTGGCGGCGGTTCTCGAACACCGACCCGACGTCGTGCTGCTCGACGTGGAAATGCCGGGCAAGAACGGCATCGACGTCACCGCCGAGCTGGCTCAGGTGGTACCGGAGTCGAGAGTGCTGATCGTCACGACGTTCGGCCGGCCCGGATATCTACGCCGTGCGATCGATGCCGGAGCCTCCGGATTCGTCGTCAAGGACACTCCAGCCAAACAGTTGGCCGATGCCGTGCGACGGGTCCACATGGGTCTGCGCGTCGTCGATCCCGCGCTCGCCACCGAGACGCTCACCGAGGGCGTCTCGCCGCTGACCGCCCGTGAGCAGGAAGTTCTTCGCGCAGCGTCGAAGGGTGGAACGGCCGGTGCCATCGCGGCGCAGGTGCACCTGTCGGAAGGTACAGTGCGCAACCATCTCTCTTCGGCGATCGGAAAAACCGGCACCAGCACCCGGGCCGAAGCGGTCCGAGTCGCCGAGGACCGCGGGTGGCTCTGACCTTCCGAGGCGCGCCGTGACCGCCGAAGATGCGCGGGCCTGGCAAACTCGAGGGGTGAATCCAACTCTCGACCGAGATTCGTACGGCGACCCGTACGACGACCGGTATGCCCCGGACCCCGGTCCCGAGCGGCTGGGCTTCTTCGGAACGCTCGGACGCTGGACGGGTCGGTTGGTCGCGGGAGTGATACTGATGGCCCTCGTTCTGGTGGCAGGCACCGCTGTGCGCGTGTGGCAGGTGGCTCGAATCGACGACCATACTGCGGCGGACGCCATCGTCGTACTCGGTGCTGCGCAGTACAGCGGTACGCCCTCGACGGTGTTCGAGGCACGCTTGGCGCAGGCCGCGTCGTTGTACGAGCAGGGCATCGCTCCCGAGATCGTCACCGTCGGCGGCAAGCAAGAAGGTGACCTGTTCACCGAGGCGGCGTCGGGTCGCAATTACCTGATAGATCAGGGCGTGCCTGCCGACGCGATCGTGGCCGTCGAAACCGGATCGGACACCCTCGAAAGCATCGAAGCCGTCAGTGCCACGCTACGAGATCAGGGCAAGACATCGGTGGTGCTGGTCAGCGATCCGTGGCACTCGCTGCGCACCCGAACCATGGCGCGCGACGCCGATCTCGATGCGTGGACGTCGCCCACCCGCACCGGGCCTGCCGTCTACACCCGCGAGTCGCAGGCGCACGGAATAGCCAGGGAGACAGGCGCGCTGCTGTGGTACCAGTTGACGCACTTCACCGCTGATTTCTCCTACACGGCAGGCCAGTAGATGACCGGCACATACTCCGAGCACGACGTCGAACGATTCGTTCCCGAACCGCCCAAGACCGCTGGGCTTCGATCCGGGGCGGACAACGCCTCGCATCGGAGTGCGTTCGCGCGAGATCGAGCGCGGGTCTTGCACTGTGCTGCCCTGCGTCGTCTGGCGGACAAGACCCAGGTGACCGGGCCCCGCGACGGTGACACCCCGCGCACCCGGTTGACGCATTCGCTCGAGGTCGCGCAGATCGGGCGCAGCATCGCGGAGGGGCTCGGCAGCGACCCCGATCTGGTCGATTTGGCGGGCTTGGCACACGACATCGGTCATCCTCCCTACGGACACAACGGCGAGCGAGCCCTCGACGAGGTGGCCCAGGACTGCGGCGGATTCGAGGGCAACGCGCAGAACCTGCGCATCCTGACCGGCCTCGAGCCCAAGATCCTCGACTCCGACGGCAACAGCGCGGGGCTCAACCTCACCCGCGCCGCCCTCGACGCCGCGATGAAGTATCCGTGGACCAGGCCCGCGCCGGGCGCGAAATTCGGTGCCTACGACGACGACTCGGCCATTCTCGGCTGGGTACGCGACGGTGCACCGGACAAGCACAAGTGCCTCGAAGCGCAGACCATGGATTGGTCCGACGACGTCGCCTACTCGGTGCACGACGTCGAGGACGGCGTCATCGACGCCAGAATCGACCTGCGTGCACTATCCGATCCGATCGAGCAGCGGGCACTGGCCGAACTCGGTGTCTCGGAGTTCCGCGGACTCGACGTCGACGAGTTGATCGAGGCGGCGAGCCGGCTGTCCAAGATGGACGTCGTCGTCGCGGTCGGCAGATACGACGGCACCCTCACCGCATCCGTGGCGCTCAAGCACATGACGAGCGAGCTGGTCGGGCGATTCGCCACGGCTGCCATCGACGGAACCCGCCAGAAGTACGGCACGGCAGCGTTGACGCGATACGACGCCGACCTCGTGGTGCCGTCGATCGTCGCGTCCGAAGTGGCTCTGCTCAAGACGATGGCACTGCGGTACGTCATGTCCGACGCCGGGCACAAGATTCGGCAGGAACGTCAACGTGACCGGATCCATCGCGTCGCCGAGTGGTTGATGCGCTCGGCGCCGGGCGAACTCGATCCCATCCTGGTGCCCGCGTGGCAACGCGCGAACAGCGACGCCGAACGGACTCGCGTCGTCGTGGATCAGATCGCGTCGTACACCGAGAGTCGACTCGAACTGGTGGACAAGCGGTCGCTCGGGGCTCAGGCCAGCTGGGGTTGATCGACGGGTGTCGGGCGTCTTGTTCGACGCTAGACTCCAGTCGTGGCCGGCCGAATTCCTGAACGTGACATTGCCGCCATTCGCGAACGCACACGGATCGAAGACATAGTCGGCGACTACGTCTCGCTCAAGCGCGCGGGCGGCGACTCCATGAAGGGGTTGTGCCCCTTCCACGACGAGAAGTCCCCGTCGTTCCATGTTCGGCCCAATCACGGCCACTATCACTGCTTCGGCTGCGGCGAAGGTGGTGATGCCTACTCCTTCCTCCAGAAGATCGAGCACATCTCGTTCGTCGAGGCCGTCGAGCAACTCGCCGATCGGCTGAACTACTCGATCTCCTACGAGGGCGGAGGGCCATCGGTCCAACGTGACCGCGGGACCCGAGCGCGCTTGATCGCCGCGAACGCGGCGGCTCAGGAGTTCTACGCCGGTCGGCTCAGCGGGCCCGATGCCCAGGCCGCCCGGGACTACCTGACCGAACGCAACTTCGACGGCCACGCCGCGCTGGCCTACGGCTGTGGATACGCACCCGACGGCTGGGACACCCTCACCAAACATCTGCTGGGCAAGGGCTTCGAAGCCAAGGAGATAGTCGACGCCGGCCTGGCAACCCCGGGCAAGCGCGGCACACCCATCGACCGATTCCGGCGCCGATTGGTGTGGCCCATTCGCAGTCAGAGCGGCGACGTTATCGGATTCGGCGCACGCAAACTGTTCGACGACGACACGATGCCCGGAAAGTACATCAACACTCCGGAAACGATGCTGTACAAGAAGTCTCAGGTGTTGTTCGGGCTGGATCTCGCGCGCAAGGAGATCGCGAAGTCGCATCAGGCCGTCATCGTCGAGGGCTACACCGACGTCATGGCGATGCACCTCGCCGGCGTCAAGACCGCGGTGGCGTCCTGTGGCACCGCGTTCGGCGAAGACCACCTCGCGATGCTGCGCCGACTGATGATGGACGACAGCTACTTTCGCGGTGAGGTGATCTACACCTTCGACGGTGACGACGCCGGCCAGGCCGCGGCCATGAAGGCGTTCGAGGGGGATCAGAAGATCGCCGGGCAGACCTTCGTCGCCGTCGCACCCGACGGAATGGACCCGTGCGACCTGCGCCTGAAATCCGGTGACAACGCTGTTCGCGATCTCGTGGCCCGGCGGACCCCGATGTTTGCCTTCGTCGTCAAATCGCTGCTCCGAGAGCATGATCTGGACACGCCCGAGGGGCGCGTCGAAGCGCTCAAGCGCACTGTTCCGGTGGTCGCGCGAATCAAGGACGCCTCACTGCGGGACGAGTACGCCAGGCAGCTCGCCGGGTGGACCGGCTGGGACGACACTGCGATGGTGCTCGCCCGCGTGCGCGACGAGGCGAAGAAGGGTGCCCGAGGCGACACGAGCGGTAAACGCGTGCCCTTCGAGAAGCGTCAGGCAGCGCCGACGGAAGCCCCCACCGGGCCGCCGCGTCCGAACCCCACCGATCCGACGCTGTGGCCGCAACGAGAGGCCCTTAAAGCGGTGCTGCAGATGCCCGCGGTCGCCGGCACCGTCTTCGATTCGCTGCCACCCGAAAGCTTTCATCATCCGGCGTACGCCGCGGTGCGTGATGCCGTGGCCGCGGCCGGCGGCACTGCCGCGGGCCTGGGCGGTGGGGAGTGGGTCGACGCAGTGGCCAAGCAGGCCAAGGACGCCGTGGTGGTGTCGTTGGTGACGGAGTTGGCCGTCGATCCGATGCGCGTGGCCGACGACGCTCTCACGCGCTACATCTCCGGTGTGCTCGCCCGGCTTCAAGAGGTGTGGGTGGGCCAACAGGTCGCCGAACTGAAGTCCAAGCTGCAGCGCATGTCGCCTGCGGAGAAGCCGGACGACTACAACGCCCTGTTCGGTGATCTCATCGCCCTCGAGCAGTACCGCCGCAGCCTGCTCGAACTCGCCGTGGGAAGCGTCGCCGAGGTCGGTTAGCGCCGCAGCTGATCGCGCGGGACGAAAACCTGGTCTTCGTCGTCGACCGGCTTCATCGGCTCGAGTCTCGGCTGCGTGTTCAGAGAGTCGGACAACTTCTGACGGCCGACCTCGATGGCCTTCTTGGTGGCCGGGCTCGACGCGACGGCGCTGGCCGTCTTGCGAATCTGCTCGTAGCGGCCCCGTCCGGCCTTGGCTCCCAGTACATATGCAGCTCCAGCCGCCAGTACCAAACGAATCATCAGTGGGTCCTTCCGTAGAGCGTGCGGCCGTTCTTCCATCTTGCCCGACGAACCTCGAGCAGGGCGATTCGGTACACAGCGGAAGCTGTTCCGGCGCTCTCGTGGGCCCGATTTGGTACTCACAAGGGGGTGTGCGCTATTGTTTCCAACGGCTCGCACGAGAGTGTGACGCCGCAAGGTAATCCCCCATAGCTCAATTGGCAGAGCATTCGACTGTTAATCGAAGGGTTCCTGGTTCGAGTCCAGGTGGGGGAGCGCAGTCCCCGTCCGGCTTGTCCGGGCGGGGATTTTTGCTGTCCGGGGTCGCTCGCCCGTGACCGGGTCGGTCGGCGAGAACGTACCGCACATGTGGTACCGAGAGTCCCGGACAGCTATCAGATCGTGACCGAATCTTCTGTATATCGATCGAATGAATCAGGTCGACGGATGCCAGTTTTGTCGGTGTCTCGCGACATACTGTTCGTGCGATCCGGGACGCTCGGAAGTGCTGGAAAAAGACGGATCGGTCGGGTTCTAAGGGGCTTTGAAGTGAGTTTGAGTTACGCATCCACCGTTCCACGCCAGCTCGTGCATCGGCGCTCTCCGGCGGACGTGCTGTTGACCGACTACGAGACGGTCGACGGTATGCATCGTGCGGCGGTACAGCTGCCGACGTCGCATCGCATGTTCGTGCCGGTACGTCGCACCCACGATTCGTTGATGATCGCCGAGGCGCTGCGGCAGGCAGTGAGCCTGTTCTGTCACGTCGAACACGACGTCCCGCTCGACCACGTGGTCTACATCGAGCACTTCCGGTTCGACATTCTCGACCTGCTGTCGGTCGACAACATCGACGATTCGCTTGTCGCCGAGTCGATCACGACCGACCGCACATTCGAGGACGAGTCGCTGGACAACCTGAAGCTGTCGGCTCGACTGCTCAACCGCGGTCAGGTCGTCGCCTCCGGAACGGCGTCCGTGCGTCCCATCGGACCGGACGTCTACTCCAAGGTCCGCAAGCCGACCATGGCCGACCCACACTTTCGGTACCTTCCCGCCGGAACCGAGGTGGTAGAACCGGCCGGAGTCGGCCGTCTCGACCCCTCAGATGTCGTACTGGCTCGTCATACCTCGGACGGGACGCTCGTGGTGGCTCCGGATCCGCGGAACCTGGCGATGTTCGATCATTCGGTGGAATACCTACCGGGCGTCACCATGCTCGAAGCCGCCCGTCAGGCGTTGCGTTTGGCCACCGGTTGCGTGGGACTGGACTTCACGTCCCTCGAGGTCAGGTTCTTGGGGTTCGCCGAATGGGCCAACCCGTGCACGGTCATCGTCGACAGCGACACGACCGACGGCATTCACCGCATTCAGTTCGAGCACGACGGGGTCGTGCTCTCGGCGATGTCCGTCACGGCGACACCCGAACCGTGGCTACCGCTCAGCGATCGTTCCAGTCGATGAGCGGTGCATCGGCTACCGCTCGTATCCGGGCCAGTCGCCGGCGAGGGGCGATCGACGGTAGCAACAGGTGCCACATCTCGGTCATCCGAAGCTGGAGGTCGGCGCGTCCGGTGAGCATCTCCGAGACGGTCTGAACTCCCGTGAACGATGCAACGATCATCCTGGCGAGTGCGGCCGTGTCCACGTCGTCGACGATGTCGCCTTCGGTCCGGGCGCGCTCGGTCAACTTCGCGATCATTCCGATCCAGTCGTCGAACGATTGCGCATTCGGATTCTGAGCCGTCGTCGATTCCAACGTCAACCGCATGCCGCCACGTGCGATGGGGTCGGTCTGCAGCTGACGCGCCAACTCCTTGGTGATCAGGATCAGGGCATCGATGGCCTTCGGTGTGCTTTCGATGATGGTGACGGTGGCAGCGGTGGCAAGAGCCATCTGTGCCTCGATCACGGCCTGCGCCAGATCTTCCTTCGACGAGAAGTGGAAGTACATCGCACCCTTGCTGACGCCGGCGTTGGCGATGATGGTGCTCAGACTGGCTGTGCCGTAGCCGAACTTGTCGAAGCTCGATGCGGCTCCCACGAGTACGGCCTGCCTGGTCGATTCTGCGCGCTCTTGCATCGGTAGACAATAGCTGGTACCCGCTTTCGCGGCACTCTCCGAGTCAAAAGACGGCAATTCAACGAAAATCGGTGTCGATGCCCAAGGGGCGAACCGTGCGCGCCTGCTCGAATGGTGATGGGGGATGACGGTGAGCGTGCAAATTGATGGCACGCTCATCACATGGTCAACAAGAGCGCGGGCATTCTGCTGTTTCGGGTGAACGCCGACGTGGTGGAGGTTCTGATCGCCCATCCCGGCGGCCCGTTCTGGGCGCGGAAGGACGACGGTGCGTGGTCGATAGTGAAGGGGGAGTTCACCGAGGCCGAAGACCCGTGGACCGCGGCTCAGCGCGAGTTCCGAGAGGAAGTCGGCATCGAGGTGCCTGCGGGCAACCCCATCGAGCTCGGCACCGCCACACAGCGCGGCGGGAAGATCGTCACCGCGTTCGGGATCGAGTCCGACCTCGATGTCTCCACTGCGATGAGCAACACATTCGAGATCGAATGGCCGCCGAAATCCGGAAAGATGCAATCGTTTCCCGAGGTAGACCGCATCGAATGGTTTTCGGTGCCGCTGGCGAGGACAAAGCTACTGGCCGCGCAGCACCCATTTCTCGACGCGGTGGAGGCCTTTGTGGAGTTGCGCTAGTTTCGGCGTCGAATCCGGGGGTATCCGGCGGCCGGAAACGACGGCCGCGGATGCAGGGTGGGAAGTGGAACATGACACCGATGGAGACGACCGACGCCGACACGGCTCGCGTGGAAACGGCTCTGCTGGAAGGTCAGTGGGCAGGTCGAATCGTGGCCTCGGGGTTCGTGGCTCTGGCCACCGGCCTGTCCTGGATGTTCGCCGCGTCCGCAATGATCGGCTAGCAATACCAGACCGTTCGGTCGATACTGCTCAGCGACTACTAGGAAGGGCAGTGCAGTGACCGACGGTATTGCGTCAGCGACCCCACCGGCGATCGAGGTACCCAAGCGCGCCTGGCAAGCCCTGGTGGTTCTGTTGCTCGGCATGTTCATGGCCCTGCTCGACACCACCATCGTCAACGTCGCATTGCCGACGATCAGCACGACGCTGGAGGCATCGGAATCCGTTCTGTCGTGGATCATCTCGGGCTACGCGCTCGCGTTCGGTCTCGCTTTGATTCCGGCGGGCAAGGTCGGGGATCGGATCGGGCACAAGTGGGTGTTCTTCACCGGCCTCGCTCTGTTCACGGTGGCCAGCTTCGCCTGCGGACTCGCTCAGGACGATCTGCAGTTGGTGGTTGCCCGAGTGGTTCAGGGTCTGGCAGGCGGGATGTTCGTGCCCGCTGTCACAGCGTTCATTCAACTGCTGTTTCCAGGTCCTGTGCGCGGCAAGGCATTTGCGATCATGGGTGCGGTCATCGGTGTGTCGACTGCGTTGGGGCCGATCGTCGGCGGGTTGATCATCCAGGCCTTCGGTGAGGAGAACGGCTGGCGGTTGGTCTTCTGGGTCAACCTGCCGATCGGCATCGTCGGTCTGATCGCGGCGGCGGTTCTGCTGCCGAAAAAGGATGAATCCGAGCCGACTGCAAGGCCTGGCATCGACTGGCTCGGGTTGGTGCTGATCTCCGCCGGCCTCATCGCGCTACTCGTACCGCTGATCGAAGGCCAGGAGCTCGGGTGGCCGTTCTGGACCTACGTGACCATTGCTGCAGGCGTGGGCCTGATTGCAGTGTTCGGCTGGTGGGAGGTGATCCACAGCGGTCGCGGACACAATCCGCTCGTGCCGCCGCGACTGTTCACCCGACCGGCATTCACCGGCGGTGTGATTCTCGCGCTGGTGTACTTCGCAGCGTTCACCAGCATCTTCTTCACCATCTCGTTGTTGTGGCAGACCGGGCTCGGCAATACGGCCCTCTCGTCCGGGTTGGTCTCGATACCGTTCGCGATCGGCAGCATCATCGCGTCCTCGCAGAGCAACAAGCTCACGATCCGACTCGGCCGCACCGTACTGATCCTCGGCGCATCGCTGGTGTCGATCGGTTTGATCTGGCTGTGGATCATCTTGGCGACCAGTTCCGCCGACACCATCTCCCATTGGACTCTGCTGGTCCCGCTGTTCATCGCGGGCTTGGGCAACGGCGCGTTCATCGCTCCCAACGCGCAGTTCATCGTCGCAACCGTCGACCGCGACGACGCAGGGGCCGCGAGCGGCGTCATCTCGACGATGCAGCGCGTCGGCTCCGCAATCGGTATCGCAGTCATCGGTAGTGTGCTGTTCGGCTCACTCACCATCACCGGCCCCGATACCGTGGGATCCGGCTTCCTGCACGGTGCCGCAATGGCCATGGCCGTCAGTGCCGCGTTCAGCGTCGTTGCGTTGGCGTTGGTGTTCGCTCTACCGAAGAAGGTGCAGAGCGGTCACTGATCTCGGCTCGTTCAGCTCGACAGGCCCTTGCCGTGCCGCTGGACGACCGTCGATGCGAGATCGGCGATCTTGACGTTCAGATCCTGCGACGATTTGCGGAGCAGTGCGAACGCTTCTTCGTCGGATACTTTGTGCAGCGCCATGATGAGGCCGATCGCCTTGCCGATCTCACGGTTACTCTCGAGGCCGTCGCGCAAGGTCGATGCCTCTTGGCCGTTCAGCATCGCCCCTACCGTCACAGAAGTGAATGCAGTCAGGATGACGGCTTTGTCGGCGGTGTCGGCATCGAAGGCACCTGCGGTGTCGGTGAACAGGTTGAGAGCACCCACCTTCTGCTCGTCGACCTTGAGGCGGAACCCCATCGCTCCCCGGACCGGCGTGCGGTTCAGGACACCCCGAGCCATTGCGGGCCACTGGGTGGGGCTGCTGAAATCCGGCTCGAGTTGGACGGCCTCGGTGGTCAGCGCATCCAGGCACGGTCCCTGACCTGTGGCGCGTTCGATGTCGTCGACGACGCGTGCCACGTCATCCGAGGCCGCGACGGTGACGGCCTTTCCGTGGCGCAACAACATGAGACTCGCGTGATCGCAGTGAGGGACAACCATCGTCGCGGCGTTGCAGATAGCGGTGTAGACCTCTTCTGCGCTACTGCCGCGATACACGATGTCGGCCAGAGCGGCGAATACAGTTGCCGGGTCGGTCGACGGAGCGTCGAACTGTTCGTCGTCGGTCATTGCTTCTCCCGTCGTGTGGCGCATGCCGGGCAAACCGGTTGCGCAGCACATCAACCGTACCGCCCTGCGCCGGGGTCCCTGCACCAACGGGCTGGCAGTAGCCTCATGTCGTGAGCAATGCGCAGGAATCTACGGGATTCGAGTACGGCCACGACGGCCCGAAGTCCATCGTGGTGGGCGTCGACGGCTCGGATTCGTCCTGGCGGGCCGCCGCATACGCCGGAGGACTGGCCCGTAGGCAACAATCGCTTCTGGTGCTGGTCTACGTGCAGCCCATCGCCACCGCGTCGTGGGGCCAGGCGGGGATCTCGATGGTGGAAACGGGCCGACAGATCGCCGACGAACTCCTCGACTACATCAGAACCTCGGTGGCCCGCTTCGGGGAGCGAGAGCAGGTTCGCTGGGAATTCCGCACTGCGCAGGGTGATCCTTACAACGGACTCGTCGCGGTTGCCGATGGACTCCGCACCGACGCCGTCGTGGTGGGGGCCTCCGAACGCGCCGGGCACCGATTGGCGGGATCTGTGGCAGTGCGACTGGTCAAGGCGGGCCGCTGGCCGGTCACAGTGGTGCCATGAAGGCTCGAATTCCAACCAGTCCGCGGTTTTCCCTGTAAAAATAGGCAGTCACCTCGTCGAATGCGAGGCGTATGTGGTGCGGTTCTCGGATTCGGGGAGTTCCATGGCTGGTCTGTCGCGTCGTTAATTCGTCACCCGGGTGGGCACCCTCGCCGCGGCATGGGGAGTCGCACCGCAGGTTCTGGGCCACGCCCTTGTCGCTCGGGCGCAGCCGGCTTCAGGAGAGACAGATGTCGGCGGAACGCTGGCGCAGACCATCCTGAGATCGTCGACCGGCCCCGGTCGGTACCGGGTGCTTGCTGCGGGGCCGGGTGAGCCCTACGTCCCTCGCCTCGACATCCTCGGGCGGGCACCCAGCGCGTCTCGGGTGCAGGCCAGGCGGTCGTTGCTCTACCTGGGGCACCTGTCGGACATGCATGTCATCGATGCGCAATCGCCCGGTCGGATCGAGCCCATGATCGTCTCCGACCATGCGGCGTGGGGCTCGGCCTTCCACCCGCAGGACCCGCTGACCGTGCACGTCACGGCAGCGATGGTGAAGGCATTTGCGGATGCACGAATCAGTTCGGTCACCGGCGCTCCCATGGGGGCCGCGGTTGTCACCGGTGACAGCGCCGACATGCATTCTCATCTCGAACTTCGTTGGTACATAGACGTTCTCGACGGCGTCGCGGTCCGGCCTACGAGTGGCGCATCCGACGTCTTCGAGGGCGTGCAAGCGTGGCCCGAGGCGCAGTGGGCGTATCGGCCGGGCGATCCGTCGGGAGGGTCGTTCGGGGACTACGGATTTCCGACGCTTCCCGATCTGTTGACGCAGGCGATGTCGGGGACCGTCGAATCGGTGGGGCTACCCGTCCCGTGGTATTCCGTCTACGGCAATCACGACACGTTGTTGCTCGGCACGTTCGATCTCTCCTCTCAGCTGCATGCCCTCGCGGTCGGCGGACGCAAGGCGTACACACTCGAAGCGACGGCCACCTCGGCATTGGCCGGGTACGCGTCGACGGGTAGTCCGCTGCAGAGGATGGTCGATGCGCTCGGGGTCGGATCCGGCGCCCGGCCCGGGTTTCGGGCAGTGTCGGCGGATCCGGCTCGGTATCTCTTCGAGCAGCGTGAGTTCATGCAAGAGCACTTCGAGACGACTCCCACCCCAGGGCCGATCGGGCACGGTTTCACCCAGCACAACCTCGACTCGGGTGAAACCTGGTGGGCGGCGGACCCGACTCCGAACGTTCGCACGTTCGGACTCGACACCTGCAACGCCGTCGCCGGGCCCGACGGTGCGGTGCCCGAGGACCAGTTCGACTGGCTCACCCAGCAATTGGAGAAGGCGCAGGCCGAACGCAAGCTCGTCCTGATCTACACCCACCACAACAGCCTGACCCTGGAGAACCGTGCACAGCGGCCGGGACAGTCGGTGAAGCTGTACGGCGCAGACGAATTCATCGATCTGCTTCTGAAATATCCTGTGGTGATCGGTTGGCTCAACGGTCACACCCACCAGAATCAGATCCTGGCGCATTCGCGAGACGGACGAGGGTTCTGGGAGATCACCACCGCGTCGTGCATCGACTTTCCGCAGCAACAGCAGGTGGTGGAGATCGTCGACAACAGAGACGGGACATTGTCGCTGTTCACGACCGTGCTCGATCACGCGTCGCCGATCACGCCCGGGAACAGCGGCAGCTACCTGGACCTCGCCTCGCGTAGTCGTGAGTTGGCTGCGAACGACTGGGCCGAGAATCCGCTGATGCGACGAGGTTCGAGCCTCGACCGCAACACCGAACTCCTCCTGCCCGCGCCGTTCGACCTGAGCGCCATCACCGACGCCGCTCTGGAACAGCAACACCTCGACGAGCACGCCAGACTGATTGCGTACGAGACGAGGCAGGGACGATGAACGGTGTTCGTAGACATCTCATCTCGGTGGCGGCGGTGCTGGCCTGCGCGGGGTGCTCGCAGACCGCTGCGCTCGCCCCGGTCGGGGGAGCGGAACTCGGTAACCTCCGCTACGCGGTGAACGACGTGCTGTTCGATCAAGGAATCGAGATCCTCGTTGCGCCCGTGTGCTCGGGCACCGGGGCGGACATCGAATGTGCCGGGACGACAACCGGTAACGAGACGATTAACGGTACGGCCACGTCCGACGATGCCAGTACCGTCGAAGTGAAGGTCGGCGCAACCGTTCTCTACTCGGGTTCGGTGCAGGACGTACTCGACCGCAATTCGACGGTCGGTGCGCCATGAGAGAGGTGCCACCGCTCGCATCGGTGGTTATCGTCTCGGCTCTGATTCAGGCGCTGACCGTGGTGGGGGATCCGGCTCCGGCGTCGTCCCTCGGATTCGCTGCGTTGGTCGTCGTTTCCGCCGCAACGGTGGTGTGCGCCCTATGGTTCACCGCCTCGACGGCACTCGATGTGGTGGACGGCAACGTGTCGGGTGCACTGAGCCGGACGTGGCGACGACCGCGGGTACTGGCGTGGTGCGTGGTGCTGACCGGGGCGGCCGTTGCGCTCGCAATTCTCTTCCCCCCGCTCCCTGTTATCGTCATAGTCATTGCGCTGCTGATACTTCCAGCGGCAGTGGACTGTCGCCGAAACCCTCTGCGCGCTGCACTACACACCGTGAAGCAATCCCCGTGGCGCTGTACCGCAGCGGCTGTCATCACGATCCTCGCCTACCTACTCGGCTGGGTGGTGGCCCTCGTGCTGGGATTCTTCGTCACCGGCGTGGTAGCGGCATTCCTGACGTGGCTGTGGTTCGGGGCCAATGCTGCTGCACTGCTGGTGTATTGGTCGGCTCTGTATCGCAAGGTGGTAGGGACTTGATCGGCGCTCGCGAAATCGCTCTACTCAGCCGCGGGCACGTCGACCGATCGCGGCCTCGGCCACGATCTGATCGATTCGACCTGAACGAGAGTCGTCTCGAACGGCGCTGACAATCCACCACAGCATCTGCTTACGGGCGCTGGGAGGGAAGTCGTCCCAGTTGTTACGAGCGTCTGGGTCACGGTCGAGTGCCGTCTTCAACTCGAGCGGTTCTTCGAGGTTCTCGACCGGATCGGAAATTGTCCACCACCCGTTCGACTGCGCGGCAGCAATGGCGTGGCGACCTGCGTCGGTCATGAGGCCGCGTTCTTCCATATCGGCTGCGCGTTCTCGGTTGAGTCTGGTCCACGGGCTCTTGGGTCTGCGCGGTGTGAACAGCTGCAGGCCACGGTCCTCGTCGAGAATGCTGCTGGTGGAGTCGATCCAACCGAAACAGATGGCTTCCTCGACAGCCGCGGGATATGGGCAACGGGGTCGGTCGGTGCCGGTCCGCCATGAACAGAGCCAGACGCCTCGGGTCGAGCTGTGATTGTGCGACAACCAGTATCGCCACTGCGCCCGTGTCTCGGCATGGATGATCGGGTAGTCGAACTTCCACGTCGGGGGATGGGCTGACGCGGGCGGCGACGATTCCGACGCAGTCATTCGCTCGCGCGATCGACTCGACCCGGTAATGCCTCGCTCTGGTTCCACATGGCTTCAGTGTCCCCACAATCGAGGACATCCGCTGTCCGCGATGGCTCGCACATTTCGACGGCCGGCTCGTGGTGGGGCGGGCGGGGCTCGAACCCGCGACCAATGGATTATGAGTCCACGGCTCTAACCGACTGAGCTACCGCCCCAATCCCGTACCAGGTACGAGCCAGCAGAATCGTACAGAATCACGCCGTCTCGTGGTTCCATCGGGGGCGCTACTTGGCCCTCACCTGCACCGGAACGCCGTTGAGAATCGCGTTCGCCGAGACCGCGTCGACTCGGGCGGGGTCGGTGATGTCATTGACGCTCGGTCCGGTGACAGTGGTGGCGACCGAGAGCTGCACGCCGGGGCGCTGATGTCCGAATCCGTGCGGCATGCTCACCACCCCGGGCATCATCTTTTCGGACGCCGCGACCTCGATGTCGACGGTACCGGCCGCGGAGGTGACCGACACCATCGAACCGTCCTCGATCCCGCGCTGGAGGAGATCGTTCGGGTGGGCCAGAAGCTGATGTCGCGCTTTGCCTTTGGTGAGCCGAGCGGTGTTGTGCATCCACGAGTTGTTGCTGCGCAGATGCCGTCGACCGATCAGCAGGAGCTCGTCGTCCTTGGGGACAACGCTCGAGTTCATCAGATCCACCAGAGCAGGCAGTTCGCCGACCACCACGTCCTGAATCAGTTGAACGCGCTTGTCCTTGGTCTTCAGTTTCTGGGGAAAGCCCGGCCGCAGCGGACCGAGATCGATGCCGTGTGGGTTGGCTCGAAGCTTTTTCAGCGACAACCCTTTTCGTCGGCTACGGAGCAGGATGTCGAGAGTGCGAGCAGGGGACAGGCGCAGACGGGCCTCGCCGATGACGCTCTTCGGCGTCAATCGTGCCTTCAGGCGATCGACGGTGGAGCCTGCCATGCGGTTCTTGTAGCGCAGTGACAAGTCGCGGAAGATCTCCCAATCGTGCTTGGCATCAGTCTGTTTGGGTAGAACTGCGGGCATGTACTTGGCAGTGTTGTGTACCGCGAAAGAATTGAAGATCAGATCGTAGTGATCGCGTTCGAGGGACATCGTCGGCGGCAGAATTACGTGTGCGTGCCGCGAGGTCTCGTTGATGTAGAAGTCGAACGACACCATGAAATCGAGTCCCGCGAACGCGTCGTTCAGGGTAGTACCGCCGGGCATCGACAGCACCGGATTGCCGGACAGGACGGCCATGGCACGAATCTGGTCCTTGCCCTCGGTGGTGATCTCGTCGACAAGCGTCGAACAGGGATACTCGCCGGCGAACTCGGGGAGATCGCGAACGCGGCTGCGCCACTTGTCGAAATGGCCACGACCGACGATGCCCTGCGAGATCAGATCGATCGCCGGATCGGTCACCATCGCACCGCCCGGTCGGTCGAGATTGCCCGTGATGATGTTAAGTACCTGGATCGCCCACTGGCACACCGTGCCGAACTGCTGCGTCGACACCCCCATCCTGCCGTACGCCACTGCAGACTTCGCCGCAGCGAATTCCGTTGCGAGAGAGGAGATGTCGTCTGCCGACATGCCGACGATCGGTGCCACCGCCGTCGGCGTGAATTCGGCGACGAGATCGGCAAGTCGATCGGCACCATCGACGTAGTCGGCGACACGGACGGAGCCGTCGGCGACGATCGTGTGAATCATCGCCAGCAACAGCAGCGCGTCGCTGCCGGGACGAACGAAGAAGTGGGTGTCGGCAATATCCGCCGTTTCGGTCTTACGTGGATCGACCACTACCAGTCGGCCACCCCGCTTACGGAGTGCGCGTGCTCTTTTGGCGAAGTCGGGCACCGTCATCATGCTGCCGTTGGAGGCCATCGGATTGCCGCCGAGGACGAGGAAGAAATCGGTTCGATCGATATCCGGAATGGGCAGCAGGAGCTGGTGGCCGTACAGCAAATGGTCGACGAGCTGGTGCGGCAACTGATCCAAGGACGTCGCCGAGTACCGATTGCGGGTGCGCAGCAGCGACGTGAACGGAATGCCGTGGGTCATCGCACCCATCGAGTGCACGTTGGGATTGCCCTGATAGAGCCCGACAGCGTTGGATCCGTACTTCTTCCGCGTCGAGACGAGGCCGTCGACGACGAGGTCGTACGCCTCATCCCAGCCGATCTTCTCCCACTTCTCACCCACCCGCTTGACCGGTGTGGTGAGCCGATCGGTGTCGGCATGAAGGTCGATCAACGACAGAGCCTTCGGGCAGATGTGGCCCCGGGAGAGTGGGTCCTTCTCGTCGCCGCGGATCGAGACCACCGCGTTGTTCTCCACCGTGAATTCGAGACCACAGATCGCCTCGCACAGATTGCACGATCCATACACAACCGACATCGCATTTCTCCCATTCCTGTCGTCCGAGACTAGCCCGGCGGGGGACCGATCCACCGGCATCGACGGACAATTAGGCTTTGGGGTCGTGACTACCCTCGATCTCACTGCCTCGTGGCCCGTCGACCATGTCAGTGCTGCCGTCGTCACCGACGCCGGAGTGCGGGAGGAGGTGGGGGACACCGCGCGCGTCTTCGAGCTGGCGTCGGTCACCAAATTGCTCGCCGCCTACGCGGTGCTCGTTGCGGTCGAGGAAGGTGCCGTCGAGCTCGATCAGCCCGCAGGGCCGGAGGGGTCGACTGTGCGGCATCTGCTGGCGCATGCCTCGGGACTGGCGTTCGGCGAGCGGAAGGTGCAGGCTCCTGCCGGCACAAAGAGGATCTACTCGAGCGCGGGATTCGAGGTCTTGGCCGAGCTCATCGAAGCAGAGTCGGGAATTACCTTTCCCGACTACCTGGATGAGGCCGTCTGCGGTCCGCTCGGGATGGTCGACACGTCGCTGCCCGGGTCGGCCGGTCACGGTGCCCGTTCGTCCGTTGCAGACCTGACCAAGTTCGCCGCGGAGCTGTTGGAACCGACTCTCCTCGCGTCGCAGACACTGTCTTCGGCCGTCGACGTGCAGTTTCCCGGCCTGAACGGAATCGTGCCCGGGTACGGATCGCACAAGCCCTGCGACTGGGGTCTGGGGTTCGAGCTGCGCGACGACAAGACCCCGCACTGGACTGGGAGTAACAACTCGAGGGCTACGTTCGGCCACTTCGGACAGGCCGGGACGTTCCTGTGGGTGGACCCGTCGGTGAGGATCGCGTGTGTGGTGCTGACCGATCGGAACTTCGGAGATTGGGCCAAACCGCTCTGGCCCGAGCTCTCCGACGCCGTCCTGGCCGGGTGAAACACCACCGTTCACAGATTGCACTGGCGCAACAGGGGCAACTCGGGGCACACTAGTACACACACGCGTTGAATCGCTGCAACCAGTTCGAGCATGTCGAGGTCGTTGGGGAAGACGTCCCTCGTCGAAGCTGGAGGTAGTGCAATGCGTGGATCGAACCAATTCGCAGATGCGACGTCGGGTGTTGTGTACATCCACTCGTCGCCCGCTGCGCTGTGCCCGCATGTCGAATGGGCGTTGTCCGACGCCCTCGATTGCCGTGCCAATTTGAAGTGGTCCGCGCAGCCGGCATCCGACGGTCAGCTGCGCGCCACCACGGACTGGATCGGGCCCGTAGGCACCGGAGCGAAGCTCGCCGGCATCCTGCGCTCCTGGCAGATGCTGCGCTACGAGGTGACCGAAGACGCCAGCGAAGGCGTCGACGGCGAACGGTTCTCGCACGTACCCGGATTGGGTCTCTGGCGCGGATCGACGAGTGCCAACGGGGACGTGGTGCTCGGCGAGATGCGACTGCGCGCCCTGATGGAGAACAACCAAGGCAACCTCGCCGCCGCAGTGGAGCACGCGCTCGGCTCGGATTGGGATGCCGCACTCGAGCCGTTCCGCACCGGAGGCGCAGGAGCAGAAGTGACCTGGCTCAGCCGCAACGTCGGCTAGCAGCGGTTGCCGGGGATTCGTCGCGGCGGTAGTTTCGCGTTCGTGCCTGGGGTAGGCATGTGGGAACGACCGTGGAGTGGTGAGTTCGATGTTGTCGACCGGAAAAGTGATTCGATTCGACGAGTTCAAGGGGTACGGATTCGTAGCGCCGGACGAGGGCGGCGAGGACGTGTTCATCCACGTCAACGATCTGGACTTCGACAAACGACTGTTGGCACCGGGAGTACGCGTCGAATACGTTGCCGTAGACGGTGACCGGGGTCTCAAGGCCACCGAGGTTCAGATCATCGACGGGCCGACGTCGACCGCTCTGGTGACCCGGCACAAACCCGACGTCCCATTCCACAACACCGCACCCGTCAGTGGTCACCAGCGCCACGACGACGCAGGCGCGGATGTCTTGTCCGAGGCGGACTTCACCACCGAGCTGACCGAGCAACTACTGACGTCGAACGGCACGCTGACGGCGGCGCAGATACTCGACGTGCGATCGGCCGTCGTCCGACTGGCACACGATCACCGATGGATCCAGGGCTGACCGACCTCGTTTGCCCGTCCTTTGACCTCGTTCGCCCGTCCCCGGTGTGAATCAATGTGGCTTTCTTGCACATGGAGTGCCTGAAAGGCGCATTGATCCCAACCGGGGTGGGTTTCCCAACCGGGGTGGGTCTTAGGGGCAGGGCTGACAGACCGCAGTAGGTAGCGGTCGGAGTCGATCAGAGCGGGATGTTCTTGTGATTTCCGCGAGCCGCAGGTGCTGCGGCGAGAGCCTTCGCAACCGTGCTTCGGGTCTTGCTGGGCTCGATGACCTCGTCGACCACGCCGATGGCCACTGCGCGATCGACACCGCCTGCGATGCTCTCGTGCTCGACGGTGAGGCGGTCGTGCAGTGCCTCTCGCTCTTCCTCCGGTGCGGCGGCGAGCGCCTTCTTGTGCAGGATGCCGACGGCCGCCTTCGCGCCCATTACGGCGACCTCGGAGCCGGGCCAGGCGTAGACCGCGGTGGCACCGAGTGCGCGGGCATTCATCGCGATGTAGGCACCGCCGTAGATTTTGCGTGTGACCAGCGTGACGCGGGGGACGGTGGCCTCGGCGAACGCGTGCAGCAACTTCGCTCCGCGGCGAACGACGCCTTCCCATTCCATGCTGACGCCCGGCAGGTAGCCCGGCACATCGACGACCACAATGAGCGGTATACCGAAGGCGTCGCACAGGCGAACGAAACGCGCTGCCTTCTCGGCACTTTCGGAGTTCAGGCAACCTCCGAGTCGGATGGGGTTGTTGGCGATCACGCCGACGGTGCGGCCACTGATGCGGCCGAGACCGATGACGATGCTGCGAGCCCAGCCTCCCTGGAACTCCTCGAACGTCGATTCGCCTTCGACGTTGTCGAGCAGTTCGTGAATGATCGGGTGCACGTCGTAGGCACGACGGTTGGATTCGGGCATCAGTGCGCGTAGATCGGTGTCGCCGTGTTCTGCGGCGGCGATGTCGAACACGCCCTGCTCGCAGAACATCGACACCAGACGGCGGGCGCGGGTGAACGCGTCCATCTCGCTGTCGGCGACGATGTGGCAGACCCCGGACTTCTTGTGGTGCGTGTCGGGGCCCCCGAGCGACTCCATATCGACCTGTTCGCCGGTGACGCTGCGAACGACGTCGGGTCCGGTGACGAATACGCGTCCCTCGGGAGCCATGATGACGACGTCGGTCAAAGCGGGACCGTACGCTGCACCACCGGCTGCGAAACCGAGGACGACGGAAATCTGTGGGACGAGGCCGGACGCTCGCACCATGGCCTCGAAGACGAGTCCGACGGCATGGAGAGCCTCGACGCCCTCGGCGAGGCGAGCACCACCCGAGTGCCAGACGCCGACGATCGGGGCGCGCTGTTCGATGGCGGTGTCGATCGCGGCAACGATGTGCTTGCAGCCGTCCACCCCCATGGCACCGCCCATGACGGTGGCGTCGGAGCAGTAGGCGATGGTGTGGACGCCGTCGATTTCGCCCGATGCGGCCAGAATTCCCGACTTGTCCCGATCATGCAGGGGGACAGTGGTTCCGGCGTCGAAGAGCTTTTCGAGGCGGGTGAGGGGGTCGCGCGGATCGGTGGAGGTGCCGGATCGTGTGACAGGGGCCAGAATGGTCATCGCGTTGTCCTTCTTCAGGGCCCCTGGCGGGGGCGAGGCCCGAGCCGGGGCCGTCCGTCGAAAGAACGGCCCCAGCTCGGATCATGCACTGCGAGAGCGGGATTCGCTGAGTCGAGAAGTCGACTCAGTGGATCACGCCTTACCGAAGGCGAGCGCTACGTTGTGCCCACCGAATCCGAACGAGTTGTTGATCGCGTAGTCGATCTGTCCGACGCGGGGCTCGCCCTTGACGACATCGAGATCGATTTCGGGATCCTGGTTCTCCAAATTCAGTGTGGGAGGGATGATTCCCTCTCGCACTGCCAGCACCGTCAGTACCGACTCGAGGGCGCCGACAGCGCCGATCGAGTGGCCCAGAGCGGATTTCGGTGCGTACACCGCTGCGTGATTTCCGACTGCCTTGTTGATCGCCAGCGCTTCGGCAGTGTCTCCGATGGGAGTTGCCGTTGCGTGGGCGTTCACGTGGGTGATGTCGGACTTCTGCAGGCCTGCGGTCTCGATGGCGCGCTGCATCGCACGCGCGGCACCCTTGCCCTCGGGGTCGGGGGCCACGAGGTGGAACCCGTCCGAGGTGATTCCGGCACCGAGCAGGCGGGCGTGGATCGTTGCGCCGCGTGCCTTGGCGTGCTCCTCGGTCTCGATGACCATGAGCGCACCCGCTTCACCGAAGACGAAGCCGTCACGATCCTTGTCGAACGGACGTGACGCACCCTTCGGGTTGTCGTTGTTGGTGCTCATCGCCCGCATCATGGAGAAGCTGGCGATCGGAACCGCGTCGATGTATCCCTCGACGCCGCCGGTGACGACCATGTCCGCGTCGCCCATCACGATCATCCGCCATGCATGCGCAATGGCTTCCGATCCCGAGGAGCAGGCGGAGACGGGCGTGATGACGCCGGCTTGTGCTTTGAGCTCGAGCCCGACGACCGCTGCTGGGCCGTTCGGCATGACCATCTGAACGGCGAGCGGGGACACCTTGCGGTAGCCGCCGGCCTTCATCTTGTCGTTGGCGTCGATGAGAGAATCGCCGCCACCGAGTCCGGTACCGATCGACACGCCGAGGCGGAGGGGATCGACGTCGGGCGAGCCGGCGTTCTTCCAGACCTCACGACCGAGCACCGTGGACAACTGCTCCACGTAGCTCAGGCGACGGATCTCGACCCGCGAGAGCAGACTCTGCGGGTTCACCGCGAGGTGTCCGCCGATCCGCACGGGCAGATCGTACTCGGTGACGAAATCGTCTTCCAGAGTGCCGATTCCGCTTTCGCCGTTCAGCAGACCCTTCCACGTGGCATCGACGTCACCCGCGAGTGACGTGGTCGCAGCAAGGCTGGTGACGACGACACTGGGGAAGCGTCCGTTGGCGGTGGATGGGTTGGTCATGGGTCGTGTCACTCGCTCGCGGAGTCGTCGAGCTTGGCCTTGATAGCTTCTGCGGCTTCGGGGTTCTCCGCTTCGAGCTTCTGGATGTAGTTGACGGCGTCGCCGACGGTGCGCAGACCTGCGAGGTCTTCGTCGGGGATCTTCACGCCGTACTTGTCCTCGGTCTGCACTGCGATCTCGACCATGGAGAGCGAGTCGATATCGAGGTCGTCCACGAAGGACTTCTCGATGGTCACCTCGGACGGTTCGATGCCCGTGACCTCCTCGATGATCTCTGCAAGTCCGGCGATGAGGTCTTCCTGGCTGGCCACTGTTGTGGCTCCCTTCTCTTCTGTGTCGAACGCCGAAGTCATGTGCTTCGAGACGCGGTTGTGCATTTCTGCCACTCGGGGAGTGGAAGTCGATCCGCAGTACCGAGACTGCGGTGTGAAGGTGACCGAGCTATCCGAGCTCGGCCAATGCGGAGATGTCCGCCGGTGTCTTCAGGCCGAGGTTGGGCACGCCGCGCAGTTCACGCTTGGCGATGCCGACCAGTGCGCCTGCCGGGGGCAGCTCCGCAAGTCCGGTGACCTGCGCGGTACGCAGGTATGCGCTGCACAGGTCCCACCGCACGGGGCGGGTGACCTGGGCAGCAAGTTTGGTGAGCGCATCGGTGCCCGATGCGACCGGCTGACCGTCCGAGTTGGACAGCAGGGTGTGCGTCGGCTCGGACGGGGTGATGGCGGCTGCGGCCGCGGCGACGGTGTCGCCTGCTGATGCCATGTACTTGGTGTGGAAGGCACCCGCGACCGGGAGTGCTCGGACCCGCGCCTTCTCGGGTGCGCTCTCGGCCAGTTCCGCCAACTTGGTCAGCAGACCTGCAGCAACGATCTGACCGGCAGCGTTGACGTTGGCCGGGGCGAGATCGAGTTCTTCGAGCCGGGCCAGAACTGCGGCTTCGTCGCCGCCGAGTACGGCGGACATGCCGGTCGGTTCGAGGGCGCAGGCCTTGGCCATCGCAGCACCGCGCACCGCCGCCAGAGATACCGCGTCGTCGGAGGAGATCACGCCGGCAATGGCAGCAGCCGCCAGCTCGCCGACCGAGTGGCCGGCCACGATGGCGTCGTCGGGGAACAGTCCACGCGAGGCGATTTCCTCGAAGGCCAGTAGGGCCGACGCCACGACCAGTGGCTGAGTCACCGCAGTGTCGGTGATTTCCTCGGCGGTGGCGGTGGTGCCGAGTCGCACGAGATCCAGGCCGGAGGCCTTGGACCACAAGGCCAGTCGATCGGCCGCGCCCGGGATTTCGAGCCAAGGCAGCAGCATGCCGGGAGTCTGGGAGCCCTGACCGGGCGCAAGCAACGCAATCACAGGGTTAAGAGAACACTGTCGGGCCCTCGATCAGTGATGTCGCGCTCGATGAACTCTCGACAAGCAATTTGTGGGAACCCTACAAATTGCCTCGTGGAGACCCGCTATCGCCGGAAGGCGGTTCGGCGTTACGTGACCACTTCACCAAATGTGACCTGTGTGACATATGGGGCTGGATATGTCGGTTCGTGATGCGTTCGAGCCAACCTACCTACCGTTGCCGCGACCCGAAGGACGTACGCGTCGCGCGGGTGAGTGGGATCACGACCGGTCACCTCAGCAATGCGCTTGAGCCGATACCGGACGGTATTTGGATGAACAAACAGCTGCCGAGCGCAGGTTTCCACGGCACCGCCGCAGTCGAGATACGCATCGAGCGTGTCGGCCAAACCCGAACCTGCCGCGGCCAACGGAACGACGACATGATCGTTGAGAGCCGAGATAGCTGCCCCGTCGTTCAGCAATGCTCGTTCGGGCAGCAACTCGCCGGCGTGAACCGGCCGCGGTGCGCCCCGCCAGCCCGCCACGGCCTGCATGCCGGCAAAGGCCTCCACCGCGCTCGAGTGCGCTGCGCCCAAGGTGCGGGTGGTGGGACCGATGACGACAGGGCCGTCGGAGAAGTTCTGCAACATGTCGTCGATGAACGCGTGATGCGCCGCGGTGTCGTCGAGCTGGCCACTGACCACCATCACCAATCGGGTCCCCTGAACAACCGCCAACGCAGCTCGACCGTGCTTCTGAGCGACGGAGTGCACGGTGCCCACGACGGATACGCCGCGGTCTTCCGGGGGAGTGCCCACCAATACCGTCGCGGGCGCAGTGGCGTCCCAGTTCAACGTGGCAGCACGGGAAAGCATGTCCGATCCCGTGTCGCCGCGGACGACGGCGTCGACGACGAGCGCTTCGAGGCGGGTGTCCCACGCCCCTCGTGACTCGGCTGCACTCGCGTACACGGACGCCGCTGCGAACCCCAGCTCGCGGCCGTACCGCAGCACGGCCTCGGTCAGCGCGACCAACTGCTGGTCGTTGCGGGCGAGCGCAGGGAGCCACTGCTCGAAGAACTCCATCGCCACCCGAACCATGTCGACGGTCTGACGCAATGTGAGGCGTCGGGCAAGGTCTTGCGGGATCACCTGAAAGGCGTCGAGGCTGAATCGAATGTCGCTGTTCGGGTTCTTGAGCCATTCGAGAAAGTTGTCGACGGCCGTCTGGATCAGCAGCTGGACGCTGGCCCGCTGGGCGGCGTCGAGATCGCCGAAGAACGGCAACTGGCCCTGCATCGTGGTCACTGCCTCGGTCGAGAGGCGGCCGGAGAACTGTTTGACGCGTCGCAACAGGGCGTCGGGCAGAGGGTCGCGCTTCTGGCGCGAAGGGGCCAACGAGTTGACCGGAAGGTGGACCTCGTTGTCGGTCGTGAGCGAATCACGGGTGGGGGAGTCACGGGCCGGGGAGTCACGAGCCAACGACTCACGCAACGCTTCACGGTAAGCGTCGCGCCGGGAGACATCACGCGCGGACGAACTGTCCGGTGAATCGGGTTTCGCATCGGACATAAGGAGAACCTACGCCCGACCCCCGCCCACCTCGCGCTGGACTCTCGTCGCGAGGTGGAACGGGGGTCGGCCGATCACGGCGAAGACCTACGCCGAGCCGGTATCGGCGTACGACGTCGGAGCTGCGGTGACGTCGTCGATCTTGTACTTCTCGGCAGCCTCGACGGCCTTGGACTTGTCGATCTCGCCCGATGCCGCGAGAGCGGACAGTGTGGCGACGACGATGGACTCGGCATCGACGTTGAACACCCGTCGTGCAGCCGGGCGGGTGTCGGAGAAGCCGAAGCCGTCGGTTCCGAGGGTGACGTAATCGCCCGGAACCCACTGGCGGATCTGATCCGGCACGGCGCGCATCCAGTCGGAGGACGCGATGACCGGGCCGTTGGCATCGGCCAGGGCCGAGGTGACGAACGGAACGCGCTTGTCGGCACCCGGGTTGCGCAGCGACTCCTTCTCGGCTTCGACGCCGTCGCGGCGCAGTTCGCCCCACGAGGTGACGGACCACACGGCCGAACGAACGCCCCACTCCTCGAACAGCAATTCACGTGCCTTGCGGGCCGAGACGATGCCGACGCCGGACGCGAGCAGCTGTGCCTCGGGTCCGTCGCCCTCCTGGGGTTCTGCGAACCGGTAGATGCCCTTGAGCAGCCCCTCGACGTCGAGGTTCTCGGGCTCGGCCGGCTGTACGTACGGCTCGTTGTACAGGGTGATGTAGTAGAAGATGTTCTCGCCGCCGAAACCAGGCAGCAACTCTCCGTCTGGGCCCTTGGTGCCGCCGTACATGCGACGCAGACCGTCCTTGACGATGTGCGCGATCTCGTAGGAGAACGCCGGGTCGTACGCCACCGCCGCGGGGTTGGTCGACGCCAGCAGCAGTGAGTGACCGTCGGCGTGCTGGAGACCCTCACCGGTCAGGGTGGTGCGACCTGCCGTGGCACCGAGCACGAACCCGCGGGCCATCTGGTCTGCTGCAGCCCAGAGACCGTCGCCGGTGCGCTGGAAGCCGAACATCGAGTAGAAGATGTACAGCGGGATCATGACCTCGCCGTGCGTCGCGTACGAGGTACCGACCGCGGTGAACGACGACGTGGAGCCTGCCTCGTTGATGCCCTCGTGCAGGATCTGACCGACCGAGCTCTCCTTGTAGGCGAGCATCAGTTCCGAGTCGACCGAGGTGTAGAGCTGGCCGTTGCGGTTGTAGATCTTCAGCGACGGGAACCACGAGTCCATACCGAACGTGCGAGCCTCGTCGGGAATGATCGGCACGATTCGGTGGCCGATCTCCTTGTCTCGCAACAGCTCCTTCATGACGCGCACGAGTGCCATCGTGGTGGCGACTTCCTGCTTGCCCGAGCCCTTGCGGAGCGTCTTGTAGGTGTCGTCGCCGGGCTGCGGCAGTGGCTTGACGTCCACGCGGCGCTCGGGGACGAATCCGCCGAGCTTGCTGCGACGATCGAGCATGTACTGGATCTCGGGAGCGTCCGCACCGGGGTGGTAGTACGGCGGCATGTACGGATCCTTCTCGAGCTCCTCGTCGGAGATCGGGATGTGCTGGAGATCGCGGAACGTCTTGAGATCGTCGAGCGTCAGCTTCTTCATCTGGTGCGTGGCATTACGGCCCTCGAAGTGCTTGCCCAGGGTGTAGCCCTTGATGGTGTGCGCCAGGATGACCGTCGGCTGGCCCTTGTGCGACATCGCAGCCGCGTAGGCAGCGTGCACCTTGCGGTAGTCGTGGCCGCCGCGCTTGAGGTTCCAGATCTCGTCGTCCGAGAGATCCTTGACGAGCTCCTTCGTTCGTGGGTCGCGGCCGAAGAAGTGATCGCGGACGTAGCTGCCGTCGTTGGCCTTGTAGGTCTGGAAGTCGCCGTCGGGCGTGGTGTTCATGAGGTTCACCAGTGCGCCGTCGCGGTCCTTGTGCAGCAGCGAGTCCCACTCGCGGCCCCAGACGACCTTGATGACGTTCCAGCCGGCTCCGCGGAAGAACGACTCCAGTTCCTGGATGATCTTGCCGTTGCCGCGCACCGGGCCGTCGAGACGCTGCAGGTTGCAGTTGACGACGAAGGTGAGGTTGTCGAGGCCCTCGGTGGCGGCCACGTGCGCGAGTCCACGCGATTCCGGCTCGTCCATCTCGCCGTCGCCGAGGTACGCCCACACGTGCTGATCGGAGGTGTCCTTGATGCCGCGGTCGTTCAGGTAGTGGTTGAAGCGCGCCTGGTAGATGGCGTTCATCGGACCGAGGCCCATCGACACCGTCGGGAACTCCCAGAAGTCCTGCATCAGCCGTGGGTGCGGGTACGACGGCAGTCCGCCGCCCTCGTTCACGTGGCTCGCTTCCTGGCGGAAGCCGTCCATGCGCTCGGCCGGGATGCGGCCTTCGAGGAACGCGCGGGCGTAGATGCCGGGGGAGGCGTGGCCCTGAATGAAAATGTGGTCGCCGCCGCCCGGGTGATCCTTGCCGCGGAAGAAGTGGTTGAAGCCGACCTCGTACAACGCAGCCGACGACGCGTAGGTCGAGATGTGGCCACCGACGCCGACGCCCGGACGCTGTGCGCGGTGCACCATGATCGCGGCATTCCAGCGGATCCAGGCGCGATAGCGGCGTTCCATCGACTCGTCGCCGGGGAACCACGGCTCGTTCTCGGTGGGAATCGTGTTGACGTAATCCGTCGATGTCAGCGACGGGAGCGCGACGCGGCGCTCGCCGGCGCGCTCGAGCAACCTGAGCATCAGGTAGCGAGCGCGGTTGGGTCCGGACCTCTCCAGCAAGCCGTCGAACGATTCGATCCATTCGTTGGTCTCGTCGTTGTCGATATCGGGCAGGTACGACGCGACACCCTCACGGATGACGCGGACCCGGCCGTCCGAGCCCTTCTTGCCTGCAGACGATGTGTTCTGCCGTTCGCCGCTGTTCACTTCGGACAACGTGTGCACTCCTCAATGTGGCGGACGCTCGGTGTGGCGCCCGGTCCGGTAGCTCGCCCCTGTGACGGCGATCTACATTCCTCGTTCTCGTGATTCCTCCCCAATCCTGCCGCATCTCGTCGGTTCTGGTAGTACAGAGGTCCGATACCCACCAGTAGAAATTTATGTACGCAATTTCGGCGCGGTCAGCTTGCGCGAACGGCTTCGACCCTGTTCGCTTTGTCTACTGCACCCACAATTCAAGGAGGTCACCACCGTGGTCGCCGCGGCGGACGCTCAGAACTACGCTCAGAAACTTGGCATCACTCGCGACATGGTCGTTCAAGAGCTGGGCTGGGACGAGGACACCGACGATGATCTGCGCGCCGACGTAGAAGATGCGATCGGTGGCGAGACCCTCGACGAGGATTCCGACGAGGTGATCGATGTCGTACTGCTGTGGTGGCGCGACGGAGACGGTGACCTGGTCGATGCACTCATGGATGCCATCGGTCCGCTCTCGGACGATGGCATCGTGTGGGTCCTCAGCCCCAAGACCGGCATGTCCGGTCATGTGGAGCCCAGCGAGATTGCCGAGTCCGCTCCGACAGCCGGGTTGACGCAGACCTCTGCGGCCAATCTCGGTGACTGGATCGGAAGTCGATTGGTTCAGCCCAAGACCCCTGCCAGCAAGCGGTAGGCCCATGCTCGACACAGGAAGACGGTTCTAGATGCCGATCGAGGTTGGCGCTGTTGCGCCCGACTTCACCCTCAAAGACCAGAACAACCAATTGGTCACCTTGTCGTCGTACCGGGACGTGAAGAACGTTCTGCTCGTGTTCTATCCACTGGCCTTCACCGGCACGTGTCAGGGCGAGCTGTGCCGAGTGCGCGACGAGCTACCGACATTCGAGAACGACGACACCGCGATCCTGGCGATCTCGGTAGGTCCGCCTCCGACCCACAAGATTTGGGCAGCAGAGCAGGGTTATACCTTTCCGCTGCTGTCCGACTTCTGGCCACACGGTGAAGTGGCTCAGGCGTACGGCGTGTTCAACGACAGCGCAGGATTCGCCAATCGTGGAACCTTCGTGGTCGACAAGTCCGGAATCATCAGATTCGCCGAAATGAACGGTCCCGGGGAAGCCCGAGACAGTTCATCGTGGGCTGAGGCACTCGCACAGGTGAGCTGACCTGCGGAATTGTAGTTAGACAGCAGACACGATAAATTTCTCCAAGCGTTCCGGTGGCCCGGGGATATCCCCAGGCCGCCGGTACTCGGGCGTATAGCTCAGCGGTAGAGCTCTGGTTTTACACACCAGCGGTCGGGGGTTCGAACCCCTCTGCGCCCACCATCACGAAATTCTCGCGGCTTCCCGAACCTCCCGCACGATCTGCTGCGCCCGGTGTTCTTCGGGCAGTCGATGACCCTTACCGAAGAGCTTGTGACGCAATGTGCCCGGTGTGTATTGGGTGCGATAGACACCCCGCCGCTGCAATTCTGGAACGACGAACCGAACGACATCCTCGAACGTTCCCGGGGTGATGGCGTACGCAAGGTTGAATCCGTCGACGTCGGTCTCGTCCACCCACTCCTGCAATTGGTCTGCGACTTCGCCGGGGGAGCCGACGATGCGCGGACCGGCACCGCCGATTCCGCCCCACTCGGCGATATCGCGGACCGTCCATTCCTTGCCGTCGGCCCCGATCGACTGGAACGACGCGACGAACGACTGAATCGCATTGCTCTCGACATTGCCGAGCGGCTCGTCGAGCGCATACCGCGACAGGTCGACTCCCATCCAACCCGACATGAACACCAACGCACCCTCGGCACTGGCATACGACCGATACTCGTCGTGCTTGGCGTGGGCGAGCTCTGATGTCTCGTCGGTGACGATGGTAAGCAACTGGTAGATCCGTGCCGAGTACGGATCGCGGCCGGCATCGCGCAAGGCTCGACGAATATTCGAAACCGTTTGCGCCAGAATCTCCTTGGTGGGTGCGCCGACGAAGATCGCCTCGGCATTCTGCGCCGCGAACCGCACGCCGCGTGGTGACGCGCCGGCCTGGAAGATCACCGGCGTCCGCTGCGGCGACGGCTCGGCCAGATGGATACCCGGCACTGTGAAGTGCTTGCCGCGGTGGCCGATTCGATGCACCTTGGTGGGGTCGGTGAACACGCCCGTTTCGCGATCACGGACCACCGCGTCGTCGTCCCACGATGCCTCCCACAGCTTGTAGAGCACCTCGAGGTATTCGTCGGCGTGGTCGTAACGATCGTCGTGTTTCAGCTGATCGTCGTGTCCCATGTTCTGCGCCGCCGACGGCAGATACCCGGTGACGACGTTCCACCCGATGCGGCCGTTGGTCAGATGATCGAGCGTGGAGAGTCTGCGTGCGAACGGATACGGATGCTCGAAACCGGTTCCCGCGGTGATGCCGAAGCCCAGATGCTCGGTAACGGCGGCCTGCGCGCTGACGAGCAGGAGTGGATCCGACACCGGAATCTGCGCTCCATGCCGGATGGCTGCGTCGTGATTGCCGCCGTACACGTCGTAGGTGCCGAGGACGTCGGCCACGAACAGTCCATCGAACAGCCCGCGCTCCAGCAGCTTCGCAAGATCGGTCCAGTAACCAAGTTCCTTGTACCGCCACGACTGATCGAGCGGATGACGCCACAGACCGGGGGACTGATGCGCGACGCAATTCATGTCGAAGGCATTGAAACGAATCTCGCGTGACACGGGGGAACTCCTTCGGCAGGACGACCTGTCTTGGATATCGACAGCGATGCGACGCTACCGACGACCCAGGCCGGTGGGAACAGTTCGGATCGTGATGAGTCGATAGCTGGTCATCGAGCCGCCGACACCTCAGTGTTGCGCCGTCACATCACTGAAAAGAGCGTCGGAGCATGATCGAAATAGCGCAGTTGACCAAGACCTACGGGACAGGGGAGAGCACAACCGTCGTACTCGACCGGCTGGATTTCTCGGTTCGGTCCGGCGAGATTCTCGCCGTGGTCGGCCCCAGCGGTGCGGGCAAGAGCACGCTGGCCCAGTGCATCAACCTGCTCACCCGGCCCACCTCGGGCTCGGTGATCGTCAACGGGGACGACCTGACGGCGTTGAATACCAAACAACTTCGGGTTGCGCGGCGGCGCATCGGCACGGTGTTTCAGTCTTCGAGTCTTCTCTCGCGTCGAACCGTGGCGGAGAACGTCGCCTTGCCATTGGACTTCCTCGGGGCCACGAAAGCCGAGACGGACAGGAGGGTGGGTGAGCTTCTCGACCGAGTGGGTTTGTCCGACAAAGCCGCTCGCTATCCCTTTCAACTCTCGGGCGGACAGCGGCAACGAGTGGGAATTGCGCGTGCGTTGGCGCTTCGACCGTCGGTGCTGCTCTCCGACGAGGCCACCTCCGGCTTGGATCCGCAGACCACCGAATCGGTGGTCGAGTTGCTGCGAGAACTGCGCCAGGACCTCGACCTAGCCATCGTGTTCATCACCCACGAAATGGATACCGTTCTGCGAGCCGCTGATTCGGTGGCCAGACTCGATCACGGACGCATCGTCGAATCGGGTCGGCTGGTCGACCTACTGACCGACCACACGTCGGCGCTCGGCAACGAGCTGCGCCCCAGGCGTGACGACGCACAGGCTGCAGCCGGCGACGTGCGCTGGTACGTCACCTACGACTCGCCCGACGTTCCGCAGGACTGGATCTCGCGGCTGGGCCAGGACCTGGGCGCACCGGTTGCGCTGTTGGGAGCCTCCGTTCAGGTAGTGGCCGGAGTGGCTGTCGGCAGTGCGTCGCTCGGCATCGGTGCCCACCTGAGTGGACGCGTCCCCGGTGCACTGAAAGCCCTGGGGTTGTCCGGATCTGCACAGACCGCGCAGCCGATCCTCGAGGCTGCGTCGTGATCGCAATCGTGGCCGCAAGCAACAAGGTTCCGGTCGACGAGCTGCCTGCTCTGCTCCTGCCTGCGCTCGGCGACACACTGACCATGGTCGGCATCGTGATGTTCATCGTGGTGCTCGTCGGTGTGCCGCTCGGAGCGGTGCTGTTCAACCTCGGCCCCGGCGGACTGTTCGAAAACCCGGTGTTCCATGCGCCGATCAGCTGGATCGTCAGCATCGGGCGGTCGTTGCCGTTCCTGATCTTGATGGCTGCGTTGGTTCCGGTCACTCGTTGGATCACCGGAACCAACATCGGTATTGCAGCCGCGGTGGTACCGATGTCGTTGGCGGGCATCGCATTCTTCACCCGCATCGTCGAGAACTCTCTCCGCTCGGTCCCGACGTCGGTGGTCGACGTCGCCCGGGCGTCCGGCGGTTCCACGCTGCAGGTGACCACCACACAATTGTCCGAGGCCGTGCCGTCGATCATCGGGGGCCTGACCATCAACGTCATCGCCATGATCGAATACTCGGCCATCGCCGGCACCATCGGAGCGGGCGGAATCGGTTATGTCGCAGTCACATACGGGTACCAAAGATTCGATCACACCGTCATGATCGCCACGATCGTCATCCTGATTCTCACTGTCGCCGTCGTGCAGCTCGTCGGCGATGCGCTCGTTCGCTTCACCACACCTCATCAGCGCGCATTGCGCACTGCTTGAACCACATTCGAAAGGTCTCATCCATCATGACAACGTCCACCGAAGCGCACGGCTTCGAGCTGAAGAACCGTCGGAAAGCGCCCTGGATCATTGGGGCCGTCGTGCTGCTGATCGCACTCGCCGTGGTTGTCCGCATCGCGTTCTTCGGCGACACGGCCTCGGCCAACGAAACCGAGGGCGCAACACTCGTCGTCGCCACTGCCGAAGGCAACGCATCCGAGCAGGCACTCGTTGAATTCGTCGCCGATCAGGTAGCTCCCAAGTATGGCATCACGGTTGCATTCCGCGGACTCGCCGACAGCAACACCATCAACCGCGCGGTGAGTGAGGGCGAGGTGGCCGCCACGGTGTACCAGCACAAGCTGTGGCTCGGACAGGTACTCGAATCCAACCCCGACTTCCAGGAAGAGGCCGCAACCCCGGTGTTCCGTTGGGGCTTCGGATTGTGGTCCGACAAGTACTCCGACCCAGCTCAACTGCCGGACGGCGCAACGGTCTCGCTCTACTCGGATCCCGCCAACGAAGCGCAGGGTCTGTGGGTACTCGAGCGAGCCGGTCTGATCACCCTCGACCCGGCGGTGGACAAGTCGACAGCCACCCAGAAGGACATCGTCGGTAACCCGAAAAACCTGAAGTTCACGTTGCTGGACTTCGCCGCGCAATCGCGCGCATTGCCGGATCTCGATGCAGCAGTGGGCTATACGGAGTACTACCTTGCGGCCGGAATTCCCGTCGAGAAGCAGATCTTCGCACCACCGGCACCGGACGAGTTCGCCGGCCAGCTCACGATCGGTAGCCGGTGGGCGGGCAGCGACAACATCAAGAACCTCGTCGCCGCGTTCAAGGACCCTGCGGTCCAGGAGTTCCTCGCCACCGACCCGCGGGTGAAGGACATCCTCCTGCCACTTCAGTAACGGCCTCGCGCCCGACGGTCCGACAGCGGACCGTCGGGCGCAGCGGTGGTGCTACGTTCGATCCGCACCCGACAGCGATGACACGAGGCGGACGACGTGACCCGGTACGAAGCATTGACCGAACTCCTCGACGAGCGGTACTCATGCCGGCAGTTCCTGCCGAAGCAGGTATCACGGGACGTGCTCGAAAAGTTGTTGGCGGCCGCCCAGCGCACTCCATCGTGGTCGAACACCCAGTCGTGGCAAATAATCGTGACCGAGGGCGACGCCACGCGAAAGTTCTCCGAGGCCCTGGTGGAACATGTGGCGTCCGGTGTGCCGCAACCGGATTTTCCGTTTCCGGCCAACTACAACGCCTTGCACCGGGCACGTCGTCGTGAGTGTGGCGGTGCGCTCTACGAGAGCATCGGCGTGGTCAAGTCCGACACCGAGGCGACGACGCGTCAGTTCATTCGCAATTTCGAGCTGTTCGACGCCCCACACGCGGCAATCATCACCACCGATGCGGACCTGGGTGTGTACGGTGCCGTCGACTGTGGGCTGTATCTGCAGACGTTCCTGCTGGGGGCGCAGAGTCTCGGGCTCGGCGCGATAGCTCAGGCCGCGCTCGCCGCGTACTCGCCGTTCGTCCACGAATGGTTCGATATCCCGGATACCCGCCGGGTGGTAGCCGGCATCTCGTTCGGCTACCCCGACGAGAGCCACCCGATCAACGGATTCCGCACCAGCCGTGCACCGTTGAGCGAGACGGTGACATTTTTCTGCTGAGGTGTGACGGCGTCAGCTCTGGAGCCGACCAACCAGTTCCGTACCCAGATCCGTGCCCGATCGCCAAGCGCTTTCCACCCTGGGCGCGCCGGATTCACACCATTGATCGCCTGCAAATCCGACGAGCCGTCCGTCCCGCAGCTCGAGCGCAAAGGTGGAATCATGTTGCGCCGCAGGCTTCGCGAACGTCCAGCGATGGGCATGCGTCCAGTTGGGTGCCGTGGAGATTACCGACAGTTCGCGTAGCGCGTCGAGGACCGGGGCGATCACTGCGTCGGGATCGGCGAGGTGCTGCTGTGCCCGCTCGGGGGTCGTGTGAACCACCAGCACCGGCGCACCGTCACCCCGCCGGGCACCGTCGTCGACGACGAACGCGATATCGGGATGATCGTTGACGAAGGCCGCGTCGCGGAACGGCACATCCAACCCGTCGAATCCACATGCCACCGCGATGACCGGTTCGTAATCGACGGCGTCGGGGACTGTGGTCAGTCGAGTCGCTTGAGGATCGGGCATCGCAACCACGACGTGGCCGTCGGGTAGGCCGCTCAACTCGGAGGATCCTTCGATATCGAAGTCTCCCAGCAAGTCTCGCACCAGAGAACGAAGCCCGTGTGGCGTTGCCCAACGGACCGGCCCGGTGGTGGTGCACGGTTCGGTCTCGGGCTTGAGGATGCCGAAGGTGTTGGCCCACTGGCGCGCAAGGCCCCTCGACTCCCAGTCCGACACAACCGTCGCGAAATCCTGATCGCGGACGGTGAAGTAACCGGCACCCAGATCGACACGACGCCCGTGAAGCTGGGGGGAGGACATCCGTCCGCCCGGGGCACGTCCTCGATCGACGATGCGGAACGGGACGCCCGCCGCGCGCAGTACTCGGGCACAGGCGGCACCCGCGATACCCGCGCCGACGATGGTGATCGAGTCCGTGGTGCGCCCAGCATCGACAGTCATGTCGTCAGTATGCCCGGCAGGGGCCGTGCGTAAGCCCGCCATTTGTACTACTGATTGTCTGGACAATTCGGTCACCTGCTGCGAAGGGCCCGACCTTGTGCTGAACTGTTGAAATGGCAATTACGGATAAGCCAGATACCGGAGAGCACGGACTGGGAACCAGTCTCAAACCGCGACACGTGACGATGATCTCGATAGCCGGAGTGATCGGTGCCGGACTGTTCGTCGGCTCTGCCAACGCCATCGCCACCGCGGGACCTGCGGTGTTGTTGGCCTACTTCTTCGCCGGACTCCTCGTCATCTTGGTGATGCGCATGCTCGGGGAAATGGCCACCGCCAACCCCGACACAGGTTCGTTCTCGACGTATGCGACCCGGGCACTGGGACATTGGGCCGGCTTCTCCGTCGGTTGGTTGTACTGGTGGTTCTGGGTATTGGTGATCCCCGTCGAGGCGACCGCCGCTGCCGCCATCCTCACCAACTGGCTGGGCGGTGCCCAATGGATGTGGGCTCTGATCATCGTCGTCGCGCTCACCGCCACCAACTTGATCAGCGTCGGCAACTACGGCGAGTTCGAGTTCTGGTTCGCGTTGGTCAAGGTAGTGGCCATCGTCGCGTTCATCGGCCTCGGCATAGCCGCCATCCTGGGCTGGCTGCCGAACTCCGAAGTCAGTGGCGTGGACCAACTGTGGGCCTCGGGCGGCTTCATGCCGCTCGGCTTCGGCGCGGTGATCGCAGCCATGCTGACGACGATGTTCTCCTTCATGGGATCCGAGATCGTCACCATCGCTGCAGCCGAATCCAAGGATCCTGCAAAGGGCATCACCCGCGCGACCAATTCGGTGATCTGGCGTATCTCGATCTTCTACTTCGGATCGATCTTCGTCATCGTCGCGCTCGTCCCCTGGAACGAATTGGACCCGGCCACCGGCTCCTACCAGTATGTGTTGTCCAAGATGGGAATTCCCCACGCGGAGACCATCATGGACATCGTCATTCTGACTGCTGTCGCGTCGTGCCTGAATTCGGCGCTCTACACCGCCTCCCGCATGCTCTACTCGCTCGGTGATCGTGGCGATGCGCCGCGCGCAGTCAAGAAGATCACCGCCAACGGGGTGCCGTGGGTTGCCGTCATCGCCTCGATGGTTCTCGGCTTCCTTGCCGTCGTCGGAAACTACATTCTTCCCGAGAAGCTCTTCACCTACCTGCTCGCGACCACCGGTGCCGTAGCTCTGTTCGTCTACCTGGCCATCGCCAGCAGTCAACTCGTGCTGCGTCGCCAACTCGATCGCGACGGTGAACGCCCGGCCGTTCTGATGTGGCTCTACCCGTGGCTGACCTATCTGGCTATCGGGTTCATCGTGTTCGTCCTCGTCATGATGGTCGTGCGGCCCGAGCAACGATCGTCCATTCTGCTCTCGGCCGTACTGGCAGCGGTGACGGTGATCGGCGGAATCATCGTTCAACGCCGAAACACGCGGCGCGACAGTGTTGCCGCCCGCGTGTCCGGTGATTCGGTCTAGATCCCGGCGTACACCTGGCGGTACAGATCGACGATCTGCTCTGCCGTCGGGACGACCGGATTGTTACCGGGGCTGCCCGAGGCAAGGGCCTGCTCGGCCATCAACGGCAACAGGTCGTCCCACGTCGACTTGTCGATGCCGAACGTCTCAGGAGTGGGAACTTCGACCTCACGGCACAGCGTGACGATGGCGTCCTGCAATTTGCCACCTGCAACCGCGTCCGAATCGGCTTCCGATGCCGCACCGAGGGCGCGGGCGCAGTCGGCGTAGCGGGACTGGGCTCCGCCGATGGAGAAGGCTGTGACGGCAGGCAACAGCATCGCATTGGACAATCCGTGTGCGACATGGAAATGCGCGCCGATCGGTCGACTCATCCCGTGGACCAGACAGACGCTGGCGTTGGAGAACGCCATTCCCGCCTGGGTGGACGCATGCATCATGGCCTCGCGTGCCTGCCGGTCTTCTCCGTCTCGATACGCCCGCAGCAGCGACCTTCCGATGGTGCGAATAGCGCTGAGCGCCAAACCGTCGGAGATGGGGTTGGCCTTCTTGCTGACGTATGCCTCGATGGCGTGTGTCAGAGCGTCGACGCCGGTATCGGCGGTCAGACGCGCCGGCATCGACATCGTCAGCTCGAAGTCGATGATCGACGCGATCGGCAGAAAGGACAGGCCGGGGCACAGCATCTTCTCGTCCGAGGCCACGTCGGTGATGATGGTGAACTGCGTTGCCTCCGAACCACTTCCCGCGGTCGTCGGAATGGCGATGATCGGAAGCGCCGGACCGGTGGAGAGCACCGGGGCCTTGAAGTCCCGCATGGTCCCGCCCTGAACAGCGAGAATGGCCAACGCCTTGGCCGTGTCCATCGGACTGCCGCCGCCGAACCCGATGATCGAATCGGCCGAATGCTGCTGCACCGCTTCGAGACCGGCGACCAGAGAATCCGTCGTTGGATCGGGCACGGTGCCCGAGAACAGAGCAGGCGACTTACCGGCCTCGGTCATGATCGTCATCAGTCGATCGGCCGAACCGTTGCCTGCCATGAACGCATCGGTGACGAGTAGGGGACGAGATACGGCCAGGTCGGTCAGTACCGTACCCAGCTCCTCGACAGCACCGCCGCCGAGTTTCAGAAAACGTGGGAAAGAGATATTGGCAACCATGGAGTGCTCCTTCGCGGTATCTCCATGTGCGTGGAACTTCGTAGTGGGCTACGAGTTTCCACGCACATGGGCTTTGTAGAACTCAGTTGTTTGCAGGAAAGCCGAGATCGATACCGCCGTGGCTGGGATCGAGCCAGCGACTGGTGACGGCTTTGCCTCGCGTGAAGAAGTGCACTCCTTCGGTGCCATGAGCGTGGCTGTCGCCGAACAAACTGCTCTTCCAGCCACCGAAACTGTAGTACGCCATGGGAACGGGGATCGGCACATTGACACCGACCATGCCGACCTCGACCTCGTTCTGGAAACGCCGCGCCGCCCCGCCGTCGTTGGTGAAGATCGCCGTGCCGTTGCCGTACGGATTGTCGTTGATCAGGGTGAGGGCTTCGTCGTAGGTCTCGACACGCACGACCGAGAGCACAGGACCGAAGATCTCGTCGGTGTAGATATTCATGTCCGGTGTCACATGGTCGATGAGCGTGGGGCCCAGCCAGAATCCGTCCGCAGCCCCGTCGGGTTGGACGGTGCGGCCGTCGACGACGATCGTGGCGCCGGACGCCTCGCCTGCGTCGACATAGGACGCAACCTTGTCGCGGTGTACCCGGGTGACGAGCGGGCCCATGTCGGCACCGCGGGTGCCGTCGCCGGTGACCAGTGGTGTGGTGCGTTCGGCGATCTTGGCGACGAGCTCGTCGGCGATCTTCCCGACGGCCACGAGAGCGGAGATGGCCATGCATCGCTCACCCGCCGAGCCGAAGCCGGCGTTGACCATGGCGTCCGCGGCCAGGTCGAGATCTGCATCGGGGAGGACGACGGCATGGTTCTTGGCACCGCCGAGGGCCTGGACGCGCTTGCCGTTGGCGGTGCCTGTCGAGTAGACGTACTGAGCGATGGGCGTCGATCCGACGAAGGAGATCGACTTGATCTTCTTGTTCTCGAGCACTTCGTCGACGGCCTCCTTGTCTCCCTGCAGCACGTTGAACACGCCGTCGGGCAGGCCTGCCTCGGCCCAGAGCCGCGCGAGCCAGATGCTGGCACTCGGGTCCTTCTCCGACGGCTTGAGCACGACGGTGTTACCGGCGGCGATGGCGATGGGGAAGAACCACATCGGCACCATGGCAGGGAAATTGAAGGGGGAGATGATGGCCACCGGCCCGAGCGGCTGACGAATGGAATAGACGTCCACTCCGGTGGACGCATTCTCGGTGTAGCTGCCCTTCAGTAGATGGGCTATGCCACAAGCGAATTCGACCACTTCCTGGCCGCGAGAAATCTCGCCGAGGGCGTCCGAGAGCACCTTGCCGTGCTCGGCCGTGATGATCTCGGCCAGCTCGTTCTTCTTGGCGTTGAGCAGTTCTCGGAAGGAGAAGAGGATCGAGGTGCGCTTGGCCAGGGAGGTGTCGCGCCACGCGGGAAAGGCAGCTGCGGCGGCGTCGATGACGGCCCGGGCATCGCTCCGGTCGGCGAGCGTGAGCGTGCCGGTGACCTCCCCGGTGGCGGGGTTGGTGACCGGCGACGTCCGATCGGAAGATCCGGAAAAAGTCTTACCATCGAGCCAGTGTGAGATGACGTCGGTCAACGTTCGTTCCTTCCATCGGTGTGTCTCGAGTCTCATTGGGATCGATGCACATGTCAAAGGCCAAAATCGCAGATTGCCGTGCATAAATGCACAGGGGGATAGGCTGGGCGAGTGTTCAACCCAGACCACCTCCGCTATTTCCTCGAAGTGTCGAGAACGGGACGTCTGACCGATGCGTCTCGAACGCTCGGCGTGGACCACACCACGGTCGGTCGACGCATCACGGCACTCGAAAAGTCCGCAGGGCAACGTCTTTTCGACCGAACCCCGACGGGATGGCGATTGACCGAGGCGGGGCGAAGGCTGGTCGGGTACGCCGAAACCGTCGAGTCCACGCTGATCGCCGCCTTCGAAGATCAGACATCCGATACCGGATCGCTGCGAGGGACGGTACGCATCGCTGCCCCGGACGGATTCGGTGCCTTCGTTCTGACGCCGAAGCTGGGTGCGCTTCGTGACAAGCACCCCGATCTGGATATCGAACTCGTCACCGCCACCGAGCACAACTCGTTGGCCACCAGGGAATTCGACATTGCCATCACGTTGGAACGGCCGTCGCCCAGGTTGGTGGTGGCCCGGCAACTGGCGACCTACACCCTGGCGCTCTATGCCGCCGAGCGATATTTGGCTGCGCAGCCGACGATCGACTCGGTCGACGGTTTGCGTGGGCACGCCCTGATCTCCTACGTGGATGCGCTGCTCGACGTTGCGCCGTTGCGCATCCTGGATTCGATTCTGCCCGACGGTCGGGCGCAGATTCAGACCAACAACATCACCGGCCAGTGGATCGCGGCGCGGTCCGGCGTGGGAATTGCGCCGTTGCCCAGCTATATCGGCGAACCGGACGACACGTTGATTCCGGTGTTGCCGGGCCTCGTCTCGGTCGAACGCACCTACTGGACGGTGATTCCGCGGGAGCTGACGGGGTTGGCGCGGGTGAAGGTGGTGGACGATTTCATCGGCTCGGTCGTGGCCGAGGAGCCGCACATGCATGCGGTGCCCGTCGGTCGATAGTCGCGGTCACTAAATGCACGAGATCGGCGGTGGCCGTTGAATTTTGGACGTTCTATGTGTCCGGCGTCTCGTGACGACAGACACACGTGACGCCGACCTCAAAGCAGTGGGAATCGCCCTACCGGCGGGTAACAATCTGTTACGGAACACGTCGGCCACGGCACCGCCGCGGCAGGCCCACAACGATTCTTGGGGGAATCATGACCATGTTCGTGGTAGCAGCAATCGGTTTCGTCGGTATGGCCATCGCCTTGCTCAACGACGGAAGCGACATCGACTTCAGGAGCCGTCAGCTCTCCGGCGCGTACAACCGGCGCTGGGCCTGACCCGTACCGATTCCGCACACCGGATGGCCGGTGGATAGATTCGTGCGATGTGGACACACCCCCGAGCGATCGGTTTGCTGGTCGGATACGGCCTGGATCGAGTGTTCACAGACCCACAGCGCTGGCATCCGGTAGCAGGATTCGGAACGGCTGCCCTTCGCGTCGAGGCTCGGCTCTACCGCGACAACAGGATTGCGGGTGTCATCCATACCGCCGCACTGGTCGGGGGCGTCACCGCACTCGGAATCGCGTCCACGCGAGCAGTGTCGCGTCTCGGCCCACCGGCCGAGGCCGCTCTGGTGGCTACCGCGACGTGGGCCGCGCTGGGCGGATCATCGCTGTCGGTAGTAGGTCGCTCGATGGCCGATCACCTCGACCGAGACGACCTGCCCGGCGCACGCGCATTGCTCCCGTCACTGTGCGGACGTGACCCGGCATTCCTCGACTCCGACGGGCTGGCACGCGCGGCACTCGAATCCATCGCCGAGAACACATCCGACGCAACAGTCGGTGTCGTGGTGTGGGGAGCCCTGGCCGGCGTACCGGGAATCCTGGCATACCGAGCCAGCAACACACTCGATGCAATGGTGGGATACCGGTCTCCGAAATACCTACGGTTCGGATGGGCCGCCGCACGCCTCGACGACGCGCTGAACCTGTTGCCGGCACGAGTCACGGGTGCGGCGACCGTTCTCGCTGCACCGCTGGTGCAGGGTTCTGCTGCCCACGCGCTACAGGTGTGGCGACGCGACGCATCCCGCCATCCCAGCCCCAATGCGGGGGTGCCGGAAGCCGCGTCGGCGGGTGCGCTCGGACTCCAGCTCGGTGGGCGCACTCAATACCGGCACGGCGTGGAGATCAGGCCGACACTCGGCGACGGGCGAGCGCCCACGGCCCGGGACCTTCGGCGAGCAGTCGTGCTGTCGACACGGGTGCAAGAGTTCGCGACGGCCGCGTCAGCGGTTCTTGCCGTATCGATCGGCCAAGCGAGGGTCCGTCGGCGTTCTCGCCTGTGATGCAGCGCGGGCTCTGGCCCGCTTCTCGCGTCGGGTGGGAAGAGTGAATTCTTCTTCGTCGTCCGGCGCGGAATCGTCGTCGGACGTGGGGTCGGACTGATCGGACATCGCGTCGGCCATCTCGGTTCGAGACATGCGTCGCTCCCGCAGCTCGGCGCGGACGAAATACGCAAGACCCAACGGTGCCATGATGCCGAACGCCAGCCACTGCAGCCCGTAGGACAGATAGGGGCCCGCGTCGGTCTGCGGGAGCTCGATGAGGCCGAGGCCACCGGGTTGACCGTCGTCGAGCTGCAGGTACCCGTCGATCGCGTCGACGCCGACCGCTGCGCCGATCTGCTCTGGGTTGATGTTGTACACCTGCAGGCGGCCGTCCTCCTGGATCGGCTCACGTGATGTTCCTTCGGCCTGACGAACGCGGGCATCGAGAGCGACCGGGCCGGTTGGGGCTGCTGCGAACTCGGGCGGTCGCGTTCCCTCCACCGGGAGCACGTATCCGCGGTTGACGAGAACAGTAGGGCCACCGTCGATGACGAACGGAGTGATGACCTCGTACGCGGGCTGCTCACGAATGCTGCGCAGCCGCACCAGGGCGTCGGAATTCTCCACGTAACTGCCCTGCGCGATCACCCGCCGCCATTCGTCGTCGGCCGCGAATCCGTTCCCGGTGAGAACGTCGGTGATCGGCACCGGATCTGCCCCGACCGATCGGGTGATCAAGTCGTTGCGCGCAGAAGTCGAGGTGTTCTTGCCCAGCTGCCACGGAGCGAGCACGCTGAAGCACAAGAAGGCGAACGCCAGCGCGACGGCGGCCAGCACCAACCACTTCGGACGTAGCAAGAACCGTAACTTCTCCACCCCACCACGGTAGCCGGGTCAGGCGGCCAGCCGAGACCGCGCCCAATCGATCAAGCCGGGCACGGCATCCTCGATCTGTTCTCGCACCTCGGTGAACGCAGAATCCGACGAGTAGTAGGGATCTGCGACCGACGCATCGTCGGCGTCGGGATCGAACGAACGCAGCAGCTGCACCCGATCGGCCGGTGCACCCAACTGCAGTAGAGATCGAGCGTGGCCGGTGTCGAGAGCAACGATCAGATCGGCAGCGAGGTGGTCCGGTCCCACCTGGTTCGCTTCGTGCTCGCTCTCGTAGCCGTGCGCATCGAGTTCTGCGACCGTCCGCGGGTCTGCGCCGTCGCCGACATGCCACCCGTCGATTCCCGCGCTCGATACGCGGACAGCGTCACCCAGACCCGCCTCGCTCAGGTGCGCGGCGAACACCTTCTCGGCCATCGGTGATCGACAGATGTTTCCGGTGCACACGAACGTCACGTGCAGTGGCTCGCTCATCGTGACGCCTGCGTGTTCTGCTCGAGCACGGCGGCCAGTTCGTCCATGTCCGACGCGGTAAACGCGGCGTCGTCGCTCTCACCGTCGATGCCGTAGCCCCATTCCACGTAGACCGCCGGAATTCCGAACCGAGCCGCGCCGTGCACATCGTGGTCGCGGTCGCCGATCATGATCACCCCTGCGGTGCCGCCGTCCGAGGATTCCACGGGATCGATGCCGAGATTGGTCAGCGAGTGCGCGATGACGTCGGACTTCGCTCGCCGCGACCCGTCGTTGCTGGCACCGCCGATGAAGTCGAAGTACCGGGACAAGCCGAAGTGGTCGAGAATCCGGACGGCGAAGCGCTCCGACTTGGACGTCGCCACGCCCAGCCGAACACCGCGATCCTGCAATCGCGTCAGCACTGTCTCGATGCCGTCGAAGGCGGTGTTCTCGGCCCAACCTCGCTCGTCGTAGCGGTCGAAATAGGCGGCGAGCGCGCGCTGAGCTGCCTCCTCGTCCAGTCCCATCGAGCGCAGCGTGTCGATCAGCGGTGGACCGACGACGAGAGAAAGTTGCTGTTCGGTCGGTTCGGGAGCGCCGACCGAGGCCAGCGCGTGGCGAAATCCTGCGTGAATTCCCGGTGCGGAATCGGTCAACGTTCCGTCGAGATCGAACAGGACAACGGATGCGGGCAGAGCGGCAGACATGGCTTGAGCCTATCGGTGCACGTGACGGCTAGGCTCGTCGCGATGTCCGATACAGCGTCCGGCCCCGATGCACTTCTCCGTCATCACGGAGATCTCGAGGTCGGCTCGGGCCTCGTCGACTTCGCCGTCAACGTGCGCGGTGACGGCCCGCCCCCGTGGCTTCGTGATCGGCTCGCTGCAGCACTGGACTCGCTCGGTTCGTATCCATCGGGGGCAGCCGAGCGGGCGGCTCGGGAGCAGGTCGCCGCACACCACGGACGCTCGCCGGACGAGGTACTGCTGCTCGGTGGCGGAGCAGAAGGATTCGCGATGCTGCCACGGCTCGAGCCGGCCCTCGTGGCAACCGTGCACCCGTCGTTCACCGAGCCCGACTGGGTGCTCGAGCAGGCCGGCATTCCCGTGCATCGGGTGTTACTCCCGCCGCCGTTTCTGCTCGATCCGGGCCTGGTGCCCGAGGCCGCCGACATGGTGATCGTCGGCAATCCCACCAATCCGACGTCGGTGCTGCATCCCCGACAAGAAGTACTCGGTCTGCGTAGGCCCGGCCGCACGGTCGTGGTCGACGAAGCATTCGCCGACGCAGTGACGGGAGCAGGAGAATCGGTCTCCTCGGACAGCGTCGCGGACGTGTTGGTACTCCGAAGCCTGACGAAGACGTGGGCATTGGCGGGGTTGCGGTGCGGCTACGCTCTGGCCCATCGCGACGTACTCGAACGAATGCAGCGGGGCCGTGCGCACTGGCCGCTCGGCACACTGCAACTCGAAGCAATCCGTGCCTGTACCGAGCCGTTCGCGGTCGAGCAGGCCCGAGCCGAAGCCCTGCGGATCGACGTCGAACGTGCCGAGATGATCACGAGACTGACCGCACTCGGTCTCGACGTTGCCGGCCCGGCGCGAGCGCCGTTTCTTCTGGCGCGGGTCGACGGCGCCGACGGGATCCGAGAACGCTTGCGCACGAAGGGAATTGCGATTCGACGCGGCGACACGTTTCCCGGACTGGATCGCAACTACCTACGCGTCGCCGTACGGGACTCGGCACACGTCGACATACTGGTGCATGCGTTGAACACCGTTCTGTGAGGAGAGCAATCGACATGGCAGTGACTCTGGCGAACGTCATCGAGGTTCTCGACAAGGCATACCCGCCTCGATTGGCCGAGAGCTGGGACTCGGTGGGATTGGTGTGTGGAGATCCGAAATCCGAAGTGCAACAAGTGCTCTACGCCGTCGACGTCACCCCGGCCGTCGTGGACGAGGCCATTTCCTGGGGCGCCGACCTCATCGTCGCCCATCACCCTCTGCTGCTCAAAGGAGTCGATTCGGTTGCGGCCGACACCGCCAAAGGCTCGGTGATCCACCGCCTGATCAAGGCCGATTGCGCGCTGTTCACCGCCCATACCAACGCCGACTCGGCCGATCCCGGTGTCTCCGACGCGCTCGCGTCGGCCCTCGGTGTGATCGACACCAGGCCACTCGATCCCATTCCTGCTCCGGCGCACGACAAATGGGTCGTATTCGTGCCGTCCGCCGACACTGCGGCGGTGCGCCAAGCGCTGTTCGACGCCGGAGCCGGTGAGATCGGCGACTACAGCGAAGCGAGCTGGCACACCGAGGGGCTGGGCCAATTTCGGCCGCAGCCCGGTGCTCATCCGACGCTCGGCGTCGTCGGCGAAGTCCACACCGAGACCGAGGACCGAATCGAGGTGGTTGCATCCCGGGCCGACCGCGCGCGGATGCAGTCCGCGCTCAGGCGTGCGCACCCGTACGAGGAGCCCGCGTTCGATGTATTCGAGTCCGCGGCCCTACCGTCGTGCACCGGCTTGGGGCGCATCGGTCGACTGCCGAATCCGATGACCCTCGCCGAGTTCACCGACGTTGTTCGGGACGCATTGCCGGCCACCAGCTGGGGCGTCCGAGCTGCCGGTGACCCCACCGCCACGATCTCCGTGGTCGCGATGTGCGGGGGAGCAGGCGACTCGTTCCTCTCGGCAGTCGCGCGCACCGACGCCGACGTGTACGTCACCTCGGATCTGCGGCACCACCCCGTCGACGAACATCTGCGCGCGGGAGGCCCCGCGGTGATCGACACCGCGCACTGGGCGTCGGAATTCCCGTGGTGCGAACAGGCGCGCAGCATCGTCGATGCCGCGTTCGGTGACACGGACGGCTGGGGCAGCAGTGTCACCGGTGTGCGCACCGACCCCTGGACGCTGTGATCGGTGACCCGCGACAGGCGGTCGGAGCCGATCCGGCTTTCTCGGTTTCGAGCAGCCGGTAGGGTGATCTCTTACCAACTTCCATAGTCGCAGGAGTCATCAAGCGTGAACGTCGATCCCAAAGTCCAGGCCTCGCTGCTCGAATTGGCCGGTGTGGATACCGAACTCTCGCAGATCGCCCATCGCCGCAAAAGCCTCCCCGAGCAGCAGGAGGTGGACAAGCTCGAGACCGAGCGCACCACTCGCAAGGATGCGGCCGTGACGGTACAGATCTCTATGGACGACCTCGATCGGGACATTCGCAAACTCGAGGGTGAGGTCGACGCGGTTCGTCAGCGCGAGGCGCGCGACAAGAAGATGCTCGAGAGCGGCACCATCGCGCCGAAGCAGATGACCGAGTTGCAGCACGAACTGGGCAGCCTCGAGCGTCGCCAGGGCATCCTGGAGGAGGAACTGCTCGAGGTCATGGAGCAGCGTGAGGCCAGTGAGCGGGACTACGAGCACGCCGGTGCGCAGCTGACCCAGATCGAGGACGAACTCGTCGACGCCGGTCGACGCCGTGACGACGCGGTTGCAGACCTCGACACCGCCGAGAAGCGCAGCGCCGAGCGACGCGAGTCCTTGGCTTCGGGGTTGCCGGCGGATCTGCTTGCTCTCTACGAGAAGCAACGAGCTCTCACCGGACGCGGTGCTGCGTTGCTCCAGGCTCGCCGCTGCGGGGCCTGCCGAATCGAGCTCGATCGCAACGAGATCGCCGGCATCGCCAACAAGCCGGCCGATGCATTGATTCGCTGCTCCGAGTGCAATGCAATCCTGGTGCGCACGAAGGAATCCGGAATTTGAGCCAAGTATCGCGAGTTGTCGCCGAGGCGGACGGTGGATCGCGGGGGAACCCCGGGCCGGCTGGATACGGTGCGGTGGTGTTCAGCGCCGATCGCTCGCAGGTGCTCGCCGAGCGTCGAGCGTCGCTGGGCGTGGCGACCAACAATGTCGCCGAATACAACGGCCTGATCGCCGCACTCACTGCGGCTCGTGTCGTCGGGGCACGTGAGGTTGCCATCCGCATGGACTCCAAACTCGTCGTCGAACAGATGTCCGGACGCTGGAAAGTGAAGCATCCGGACATGATTCCGCTTCAGCGGAAAGCGGCCGAACTGGCTGGCGGCTTCGATTTCGTCACCTACGAGTGGATTCCGCGTTCGCAGAACTCGCACGCCGACGCACTGGCGAACGAGGCGATGGACGCAGCGGCCGAGGGTGTGGACCTGTCGGAATTGCCCGACGCCGAGCCGGTTGCGAAGAAGGCCGAGTCTCCGGGGTGGACCGGTGCGATGGGGGAGCCGACTCGCCTGCTGTTGCTGCGGCACGGGCAGACCCCCATGTCGGTCGACCGACGTTACTCCGGCCGCGGCAATCCGGACTTGACCGAACTGGGTCGACGCCAAGCTGATTCTGCCGCAACGGTTCTCGGTTCGCGTACCGATATCGATGCGATCGTGGCCTCGCCATTGGCGCGGGCTCAGCAGACCGCTGCAGCGACTGCGGGCAAGCTGGGATTGCCCGTGACCACCGTGGACGGTCTCATCGAGACCGATTTCGGTGATTGGGAGGCTCTGACGTTCGGTGAGGCGAAAGAGCGATTTCCAGAGCAGCATCAGGCGTGGATGGGCGACACCTCGGTGGCCCCGCCGAACGGGGAAAGTTTCGACGCGGTGCGCGTACGCATCGAAGCGACCCGGGACCAGTTGCTCACCGAATACGCGGGAAAGACCCTTCTCGTGGTCACCCACGTCACCCCGATCAAGATGCTGCTGCAACTCGCTCTCGACGTAGGCCCGTCGCTGCTGTATCGACTGCACCTCGATCTGGCGTCGCTGAGCATCGCCGAGTTCTACCCCGACGGCGGGGCATCGGTGCGATTGGTGAACGACACCTCGCACTTGGCTGGACTGGCCTGATCGCTCCGCTGGTATACGGGACTCGACGTTCAACGACTACGTGGAGCTTGTGTAACTTCGACCCGTTCCGCTAGTGCGTCACGCGAAGGCACAATGTTCTACAGACGTTTGTTTGTTGCAGCCGCGATCTGCCACGGTCTCACAGTCCGAGACCTCGCGATTGACTATCGGATCTCAGTAGAGACGGGATCGAGCAGTAGAAGACAAGTCCTCTCCTCGAATTCCTCCACGACCGCGGTGACTCGTCGAGAGTCGGGGACACTAACCGTGTCCGGGATGCCAGGGCCGGTGAGCCCTAGGGCAGACACCACGTTGACGTCCCGAAACTGCAAATTCGGCCCACCGCCGTCACTTTCGTCGCAATCCCTGGCACCGATGAAAATGTCGAAGCGAGTTTCGTAACCTTTGTGGTTGTTTATCGCAGCAATGTGACCATCGAACTGGATGCTCTGGCCCGCGTACTGACCAGCGAAATAGGCGACTAATTGGCCGGACGTGTCCTTAGCGCGGAGGATCCGCGCAAGATCCACCGTGCATTGCAACGCCCCGAATGCCGCGGCGGCGATGGTGCCGATCGCCTACTGGACTGTGTAGAATTACACTGCCGAATCCGACTGCCACTGCACCGAAAGCCCTTGTGGTCGTTCGGTTATCCCGAATGACAGACGAGTCCACGAGCCCCGAGCGTCAGCGAAGGAAGTGCGAGGAACTCCGCTCCGATCGAGGGTACAACGTGATCGGGGTAGCCGAGGATCTGGACGTCTCGGCAGGGTCGACGTCACCGTTCGACCGTCCGTCACTCCGAGGCTGGCTCGCAACGCCCGAGGAGTACGACGTGATCGTGTTCTACCGAGTCGACCGACTCGTCAGGCGTATGCACCACCTCACCGACATGATCCGGTGGTCCGAGGACTACGGAGTCAACCTCGTCTCGGCTACCGAGTCGCACTTCGATCTGTCGACTCCGGTCGGCAAGGTCATGGCCCAGCTCGTCGCATCGTTCGGTGAGATGGAACTCGAAGCGATCTCCGAGCGAAACTCGAATGCGTTCCGGCACAATGTGAAAGCCGGATAGTGGCGGGGCGGTGTACCTCCGTGGGGGTACCTGCCCGAGCAGCAGGACGACGGGCCGTGACGGTACGTCCAGGACACGAAGGCCGCCGTGGTGATTCGCTCCGTGGTCGATCGGGTGCTCGGTGGTGAACCGCTCCGAGCGATCGCTCACGACCTGACCGAGCGGGGTGTACCGACCGCGAAGGATGGGTTCGCAGAACACCAAGGCCGCAAGGTGAGCGGCTACCAGTGGCACCTTGGACCGCTGAAACGCTCGCTGTCGTCTCCGACTCTCCTCGGTTACGCGGTAACCCGAGAACCGCTGACAGACGCTCAGGGGTGCGTTCAGCGCGACTCGAACGGAAAGAAGAAGTTCGGTCCCGACACCATCGTGCGGGCCGACGACGGTTCACCGATTGTCCGTGCAGAACCAATCCTGACGGTGCCCGTGTTCGAGCGTGTGCAAGCCAAACTCGGCAACCGAGAGAACCGCAAGGAACCGACGAAGCGGTCCCAGTCGCTGCTACTCCAAGTCATCAAGTGCGGGGTCTGCGGAAGGCCAGCGTACCGACTCATAGGCGGCACCGGGCGGGCTGTGCGGTACCGGTGCGCGTCGGCTCAGTACAAGACGACGTGTGGCAACCGGAGTGTTCGTGAGGACTACGCGGACAACGTTGCGGAGTCGCTGCTGCTGACGATGCTCGGTGAGTCCGAGCGAAAAGAACGAGTCTGGGACTCGGGATCGGATCACTCGGCAGAGCTGGCCGAGCTGGACTCGACCCTGACCGATCTCGTCGGGCAGCTCGGCACCGGGCCATTCAAGGCCGGCACTCCGCAGCGAGTGAAGCTGGACCAGCGGATAGCCGAGCTTGCTGCTCGACAGGAGGAGCTGGCAAAAGCCGAGACGAAGGCGGCGGGGTGGACGTGGCAACCGACCGGTGAGCTGTTCTCGCAGTGGTGGGAGCGTCAGACCACGGAGCAGAGGAACATCTGGCTGCGGACGATGGGTGTCGAGCTGACATGGACGTTCGACGGCGACGAGAAGGACCCGAACGTGCACCTGAACCTCGGCGATCTCGAGACGCTGACCGAGCCGCTCCGACCGGAAGGCAGCGTCCAGCAGTGGCAGAAACTGTTCTCGGAGATGGAACCGGGCTCCGGTGAGGTGATCGAGAACGGCGCAGTATCGGTGCCTAGACCTTCCGGTCGGTCGTCCACCCGCTAGCCATTGCGGGTGGCAGCTCTACGCACTTCCCCTCGGAAGACTGCTGGCAATCTTTTGAATTGCTTCCAACGTCTCTGCTGGCACGATAGACATATGACCGGTGTGCGCGTCGTCCGAGGCCTCGGGCGTCGAAAACAACCGGGTGCTTAACACAAGGAGTACGCTCTCACGGCTCTCCGCATTGTTGAGTAGCTGAAGAAACGCGGGAACAGATTTTACCTGCACCGCCGAGGTATGGGCCCATCGCGCGGCGAGCCTATGATGATTGGCGAGTCTCGCACTGTATGCCGCTACTGCAAAAAGAGGCAACGACCAAGCGAGATGCAGCGCTTGCGTGCCTAGGGACGCGTCTTTGTAGCTAACAGCTAAAATTACGGCCGCCACCCCGGATGCAACAAGCGCGACCATTGCGGTGATTGTCCACTGAAAAGACGACTTCTGTTCGGATGTCGATAGGCTGTCGAAGTGCATTGATAAGGAATCTGCACCAACCGTTCCAGCAGCCAGCTGTGTGGCAGCGGCTGCCGACGTAGCAGAAGCTGCCGCAGATTCTGCCTCAGCGATTAACCTATCAATGTGTCGCTGCTGTTGATCTTCGTAGGCTCGGCGAATAGTATCAACCTGCCTATCCCAATCGCGAAGCGCTCTGATCAGCTTCTCGTTTTGTTCAACCGCAAGATGGTTGGAGATTGCAGTCTGGACGCCTCCGAGCCATCCGATAATCAGAACCATATACTCCTTGCGAACAGCATCGGAAGTTAGTGGATCTCGAAGGTTTAGCACGGAATAAGGGAATGCCTCCAGGTGACGGCCTTCCATTCTCCGCGTAAAGACGTATTCTTCGGGTTCACCGGAATAGCTAGGGCGAAATATTAGATTATTGACTCCGTACAGAACGAATAGATAGAAGACTATCCACTCGTATTCCATTTCCGCGTCGGCGTCGGACTCGTTCGATTGGGCAGCGGCAAGGTGGTCTACAATCTGCTGCATTCGATCTTTTATCTGAAGGTGTATCGACAAAATAACGTTCGGCTCTGAATCCGAAGGGTCGTAAAGTTCCCAATCATGCTTAAGTAGGAAGTTTTCAAGATTTGCCATGCGCCGATACTAGTCGTGGCAAGCCGTCGTGGCTTTGTATTGAGCCACTATCAGCGTCATCGCCTTCGCGCAAGGGGGGTCAGTCATGCGGAACGATTCGTTCGAGGATCGTTGTCGCCTCGGGGGTCAGCTGACCGCCTTTGCGTCCGCTGGACCCGGTGAGCAGGCCGCGCTTGCGCGCCTGCCACAGATGCCCCTTCACGGTCGTCAGGGACTTACCCAGCTCGTCTGCGAGCTGCTGTACGGGCTTGTCCTGGCCGATGTTGACTCGGTGGACGTACACGCTGGCGAGCAGCGCGAGGTACTGCTCGGTGATGCCCTCTGCAAAAGCGGCTCGGACTCGGTCCATCCGCTTGGCTTCGTAGTTCTTGTCGGCCTTGTTCCAGCGATCGTGGAACGCGAGCTGCTTGCGTAGGCGCTCGGCTGCGTAGCGGAAGTCGATCTCTCGCAGGACGGTGCTCGACAGACCACCTGCGGGGTACGAGTCGGGGTCCGACGGTCGGATCACGAGAGCTGCGGGGCCACCTTGGGTCTCACCCTCGGGCCACTGCATCTCGACTACCCAATCGGTGCCGACGTCGATCGTGACGCTCCAGTCGGGTTCGGTCTTTCGTGCCATGACCAGCACCGTACCACTCGGTGTGTCCAAACGGTTTGACATACCGTATTGCTCGTGGTTCTCTGATGGTGGGCAGGAGACACCTACCCACTAACGAAAGGACAAACGATTGAGAGTTGCCGACTGGCTGGCAGCCGTCAGCGAAGACCCCGAAACACTCGACAGCGACCTGATCGTCGCGACGGCGATAGCGATGGGAGGCGCAGGGCAAGCCGACGATGTACCGGGGCTCGACCCGGAACGAGTCGCAGACAGCATCGAGGAACTACAAGCGCTGGGCTACCTTGAGTCGGTGGTGGAGCTACCGACCGCAGGCGAGACCGCTTGCTTGCTGGAGCTGCGTTTGCCGAACTAGATCAGACCCCACTCACGTTCGATACGTGCAATCTCATCGGCGAGTCGCAAGCCCCGAACCGGGTCGTACGACACCTCCGCGCCGAACACGAGCGCCTGTAACCCGGCTTCCGATGCCGGGAGGTGGGGGCGGAGGCTCTCGAACCACACTTGTCCGGTGATTTTGGGCCGAATTGGTGCTGCCGCGTCCAGGTCCATGAGTCGCTCCCACTCGGCCTCCTCTTGTGCGGCCTGTGCAAGACCGATTCGCCAGTCGGTCACAAGCTTCTGTTTGTACTCACGCCGAGCTTTGTCCTCGGCAATGTCTCGCGTCTTGTCCAGCTCGTCAAGCCTGCCTTTGCGCTCGTTCCGTGCTCCCAAGATGGTTGCCAACGTGGTGAACCCACCACCGACAGCACCGCCGACGACACCTGCCCATATCGGATCAATCATGCCGAGCATCCTGCCGTAGCTGACAGTGCGAACACGGCATTCAGGACATGAGCGACAAAGGGTCGCTCGAGCAACAGTAAGGAGGAGTATGTCTTCACCCGACGCCAGCGACTGGCTCGAAGATCCCACCCGTAAACTACGAGCTGTCCCAGATCGCGTTCACCGAGAACGAGAGAGAGGAGAAGCTTGCCGTCTCGAAGAAGGACTACGGACGGAGACGGACTCCTCGAAGGGACGAACTGCGATTAGCCGAGGCGGCGGTAGACCTCGGGGACATGATCGAAGGCGGTCATAAGTTCGTTGTCGAGTCTTATTCTCGGGCAGCTGAACTGCCGACCACCTGCCGTTACTGCCAAGGTCCGCTCAAGCTTCCCGTCCTCGACGCTCCGTGCGAGTTCGAGGACAAACCGTGGGAGAAGTGCAGGTGCAACGTCTGCTACTCGAAGGCCCACGGCTTGTATCGCAAGCGCGGTGGGTAGCCCAGGATCTGCAAAGCGCCCGCGTGCAAGCGGGAGCAGAGGAACGAGAACCAACGCCGATACCGGGCCAAGAAAAAAGCCGAGGCAGCCGTACGCGTAACCGCTCGCAGTAATTGAATCCCATAGGTAGTACGGAAGGGTTTCGGTGCCCTTCGTCGTCGGTCTCTCGACCACACCCCGCATTACTCAAACGCTCCAGCGCCGCGCTGGGGCTTATTCGTGCGCCGTAAACCCTGTTCAAACAGGAAGGAGGGAGAAAGATTTGGAGGTACAGGAACGCTGTCCGCAAGGGCATCCGATCTGATCGTCAGAAGATCGGCACTCCGATGGATGGTGCCGACTCTGCCGACGAGCTGCCAATCAGCGGCATCGACTAAAGCAACGCGCGGCGATGGATTTCGTCCGCGCCCTCGAAGCGCGAGGAGTTCGCTTCGTAGACGGATCGAGGCCGGTCGGTGTCGAAGAACTCGCCGACGCTTTGGTCGCCAACTACACCGAGTGAAGGTGTTGCACGACAACGATGCTCGATGAACAGACAGGAATTTTCTGTTCGATCACTACTCCAACGTCTCAGACTCGGACATTCGGTACAACACCCACCGACCTGCACTGCTCGCTCGAGTACGCCGCTGCTGCCCTGGGTGCAGCGTGCCTGCTCGGGTGAGTGCGCTTCCGGGGTCTGGGTTGTCGCCGGCCTCTGCCTAGCCTGAGCAGCAGGAACGCGGGTCTCGTGCCGGCCACCCAGGGGGATGCACCCCTGCCCACGCACTAAGGATCGCCACGTAATGCGGGTGCCGTCCTCCGTGAGCAAACGGAAAGTTCAATTTTCAAGCGAGCCCTATGTCAGGGGCGATCTCACCCAGAAAGATTGGGGCTTTTGTGCCTACTTCGAGACGCCCAAGGATGCCGCAAAGCCTCGGATCTGCGGGCAAGCGATTGTGGACGACGACGCTCGACGAGTTCGAGCTCGAGGCCGAACCGCAGAAGGTCGAGATCCTGACCCATGCGTGCCGAGTCACCGACAAGATCGCAGAACTCGAGCGGTCGCAGCGGAGCGAACCGCTGACGGTGCTCGCATCGGCTCGGCAGTTGACGATCCACCCGTTGATAGCGGAGGTCCGCTTTCAACGCGGCCTGCTCGCTCAGCTGCTCGGCAAGCTCGGCCTGCCCGACACCGACGAGCAGATCGAAGCGAAGCGAGAAGCCGTCTCAGCCGTCCGCAGAGACGCCTCGAAGGCGGCGAAGTTCCAGGTGGTCCGATGACCCGCAGACGCGGCTCTCACGTCGTCTCAGGCTCGATCGAGTCGCTGTTGACTCGAGTGCCCGAGAGGTTCTCGCATCCGAACCCAAGGTCGAGGACGGGCAGATGACCGGGCTCCAGCGCTACCTCGCAGACCTCGACAGCTGGGTTCGACACGAGCTGTCGCTGCCCGATGCCGGCGCGCCCAGGTCGAGGGGTGCTGGCGCACCACCGACTTTCGAGGTGATGAACGAGCTCGGAATACCTGTAGCCGAATTGTTCTCGATCGTCCTGCACGACCCGAGCCCATCCGGCTCGACAGCGCAAAGCGCGCTGCTGAAGAGAGATTGCAACGTCAGGAGAACCGCATGACCACACCAGGAAGCAGCCGCCCACAGGGCGCATTCACGATCAGCTCCAACTTCGGCCAGGACTACGACGAAGACACCGTCTACGAAGAGATCACCGGGCAGACCCGGCAGGATCTCGGAACAGCCGTAGAGGGCTTCGACGACTTCAAGCTCGGGACGTACAACACCGCAGCGGATCTAGCGAACCTCCAGGATCGCACCCAACGTCTCGAAAGTGTCATCGGATACGCCTACTCCTACTCATCCGGTGGGCTGCACACCGGAAACCAAGACCTGTTCATTCCGTGCGATCAACCGGTCGGTCCCTCCGTAGGGCGTCCAGAACAATTACGTCAACGTCCAGATCCGCGTCTACGCACCGGACGGGACGTTGTTCGCTCAGCGGATCTCCGAGTCCACGGAAAGCTCGGCACACACTCGAACGGTTCAGATGCTGTTCGTCGTGCCCTCTGCGGGCTACCGGTGCGAGATGTGGGGTTGGGTCGGGCTGATCCGAGGGATCAAGGGCGGCTCGGGATGGACAGGGTTGTCTCTGCGAAAGATCAGCACCGAGACCGAGTAACAGGGGCTGAGTGACCACGTCGACAGAGGGCAAATGCTAAAGATTCTTCCAGTTGTCCTCTGCCGACACGGTCGTATCACCACCAACGGACTTGAAATTCTCAAGACCAATCGTATGGCCTATGGCCGATAGCTCGAATGCAAGAGCGGACGTTGCTCTGAGCGTGTCAAACAGTTCGACTAATTCTGGGTTCTTTGGTGCAATAGCAGCTCGGAGCTCTTCATCCGAGAATCGTTTATTCTGCAAATGAACCTGAATAGGGTTGCCGAGACCGAAAGCAGGAAAGTGTCCGCCCTCGAAACCGTGCTTTCGATAGCCAGCCTTCGAGACGCGGTATAAATTGTTAGTACCGTGAACACACTCCATTGCGTCTTTGTAGTCACCGGAAGCGAGCGCTTCTGGTAGCGATGAATCCTCGGTAGTATGATGTAGCAACCACATGTATGTTTCCGAAATTCGGCTGTACGGTGTGGGACCGATCAAAGTTTGGCCCGCTCCGCAACCGCTCATATACTGGTAGTCGAAGTTCGATTTCGGCACTTTTCCGTAAAATGGACCTAGAGCCGTGTCAAGGGAATCGATCACTTGATCGACCGTTTCCACATCGGATTCCCAGAGTTGAGTCAGAACCACAATAACGCTCAAGGCGTGTACATGCTCTTGAGCAAGCTTGGGAATACATTCCACAGCCTGGCGGTAGAGAACATCGGTCGCCGTGCGCGGCTCCTCTACGGCCAACCGCATCAGCATCCGTGCTAAAGCGGTTGCCATCTCCTTGTCACCCGACTCCGCGTAAGCCTTCTGAGAGCTGTACATTGCTGACAGCATTCTCGGTGTGTCGAATGCATATATCGTTTCAGGCGCTTCTTCGTTTAGTAAGTCTAGAAAAATCTGAATAAATTCCTCGGCCAGCCGAGCCGCCTCTGCGTGTGCTCGTTCTGTGAGTTGCAGATAGTTTTCACCAAAAACCCTGCGAGAAATTGTTTCAATCTCTGCATCGCTTGTTTTGCTTACATACTGAACAATCGTATTATTGTTGACTATATAGTTGATATCACGCGCTGCTTGATTTACTGATTCACTGCCGGAAACAGACTGCTGTCCACCGCTAAGCTCTTCGTTGCGTTTTCTCACTTACGATTGTCTCCGAATTTCCCATGAAAGTTCACGTCGCCGCCGGATTGTATTACATTCTTACTTTTGGTAACCGACTGCTTTGGTGGAGTATCTGAAGTTGGCAAGGGAGCGCGATCAGCGTGACGTCGCTGAATCACGCCACGCACAATGAGAACAACCGCCACCAGGGTGACAACAATGCCCACAATTAACCACCAGGAGGGGACGGACCCGACTAAGGAAACGGTAGTGAGGCCGATGCCGACCAACACCAGGACGAGTTCACCAATCGCTTTACCCATGTTCACCCCTACGGTTGCGCTCATTGACTGTTGTGTCCATGATCTCACGGCTTCACGACCAACTTGTTGATCTGAGCGAGTGCCGTGACACCCCAGCCGTTGCCGGGATGTAAAACTAGGCAATCGAGTACTCCGCCGTGGACATCCCGTCGTCCTCCACAGCCGCGCCGAAGGCTCAGATCTGCAGCGCAAGCCACAGGCCGGCCACTGCGCCGACGATGGTAAGCGGTGTCGTGATCACGCCCAAGACGGTGAACGTGCGCAGATCTGCCGGCTCGTCATTGGCCGATGCGACGCGTCGCCACAGCATGATCGCCAGCGATCCGACGTAGGTGAGGTTGGGCCCGAGGTTCACCCCGATCACCATGGCCAACAACAAAGCCGGGGGGGCGTCGGCACCGAACGCGGCCAGTAGCAGCAGGGTCGCGGGCAGGTTGTTGACGATGTTCGACGCCACCGCCGCAATGGCAGCCGCGGCGAGCAAAGACGCGAAGGTGGTGTCGGACGGCAGAATTCGTGCCAGCCAGTCGCCGATCGGGCCGGTTGTCACGCTGAGAACGACGATGCCGAGAAGAAAGACGAAGCCACAGAACGGCAGGTCGGCACCGCGCAGAATGGCGCGAGATGTGGTGTGACGAGCTCGAAGTGCCGGGATCGCGAGCGCGATCGATCCCACCGCAGCGACCCAGAACGGTTCGATATCGAACAATCCCGCGACGGCGAAACCGATGAGTGTCGCGCCGAGAATCGCCAGCGTGGTGCGAGGTGCTGGCACGTCGTCGGTGTTCTGCTCGGTGGGACCGCTCGGTGGGGTCGCCGTGCGGGTCAGATCCTTGCGGAAGAAGATCAGGAACACCGCCAGTTCGATGGCGACCGCGAAAATCCACGGCAGTGCCATCAGCGCGGTGAAGTGCAGGAAGGTCAGGCCCGTCGCGGCGAAGGCCAGCAGGTTGGTCAGATTCGACACCGGCAGCAAGGTCGACGCCGAATTGGACAGGTGCGCAGTGGCGTAACTGTGTGGACGCGGCGACATCCCCAGGATCCGAGCGGCACCGATGATGGCCGGTGTCAGCAGAACCACGGTCGCGTCGAGGCTCAGTACGGCTGTGGTGGCCGCGGCAGCGGCGAACACGAGGGTCAGCAGTCTGCGGGGGCTGCCCTTGGATCCGCGGCGTAGCTTCGCAGCGATCCAGGTGAACACACCGAGGGCATCCGACAGATGCGCCAGGATCAGAATGAACGCCAGAAAGACGACGGTGGGTGCGAGTTCGAGTACCTGCTCACGGGCGGCGTCGAGGCTGACGAGGCCGACGAGAAGAACAACTGCGGCCGCTGGAAGTGCAGCAACGATCTCGGGAAGACCGCGCGGGCGAACGATGGCGAAGACGAGAACGGCGGCGACCAATGCCGCAGCGAGAACGGTCACGCGAGAATCTTCACGAGAGTGCGGACGTTCCGCGTGGTGGTCGTGGCCTTGTACTTCGCCTTCGCCGTGGCTTTTCCGAACCTACTGTCGGTGGTGTTGCCCTTGCGCACCTCCCAGTAGAGCACGCTGTTCCCCTCGGCAATCCTCTCGAGATCGGGGTCGAGTTCCACTGCAAGAGCGGACAATTCAGTCAAATGGCTATCGTCGTTACCGAACACCACATAAGGATGCCAGCCCTCCCTTTCGGCGTCGAACGGGTAGGACTCCACTATCGCCCTCAGTGTCGGGACGTCGAGTACGACAACCCAGGCTCGGTAGCCGAACGCCTCGGCGAGCGTTCTCTCCACCTGTGCTTTGAGGGCGGCGGCCGCCAGCGGCGACTGCAGCAGTACGTTGCCGGTCGCCAGAATCGTGCGGACATTCGTGAAGCCGGCCGAGGCCAGAGCTGCGCGGAGGTCGACCATCTTGATGTTGATGCCGCCGACGTTGATGCCGCGCAGCAGCACAACCCATTCACTCATGGAAGGAACTGTAGTGAAGCGCACGAGAACAACCATTGAAGTCAGCAGTTAGTAACCAGTAACTTGGCGGTATGGCGCAGAGAGGACGGATGACAGGCCCGGAACGACGGCAGCAAATACTGCGGATAGCGGCAGACGAATTTGCATCGTCCGGACTGCACGGCGGTTCGACCGACAGGATCGCCCGCGAAGCAGGGATCACCCAGGCCTACATCTTTCGAATATTCGGAACCAAGAAGGCACTCTTCTCCGAGCTGGTGGTCGCCTCGTTCGACCGTGTGGCGGATGGGATGCGCGAGGCCGCAGGTACTGCCACCGGTCAGCAAGCGTTGGCCTCGATGGGGGAGTGCTATTACGCCATGCTCGAGGATCGAACCTCACTCTTGCTGCAGCTGCAGGGGATCGCCGCGTGTGGCGACGAAGAGGTGCGCGACGCCGTTCGAGAGGCGTTCGGCCGGATGTGGAACACCGTCGTAGAGGTCACCGGTCTCGATGCGGTGACCGTCAAAGCGTTTCTGGCGTTCGGCATGCTGCTCAACAGTGGCGCGGCCCTGCAGATTCATGACGTCGACCAACCCTGGGCGAACGGAGTGGGCACTCGTATCCACGCCGGATTGTTCGACCACATCACGAGCGAGACGAACCGTTGATCTCCGGCTCCGAGCACGACGAATCACGAATGCTCGTGCCTTCTCTGTTGTTCCTCGGAGTCGTCGTCGCCGCTGTCGGTAGCCTCGGTGCCCCGCTGATCACCAGCGTCGCAACCACTTTCGACGTCTCCCTCTCCAGTGCACAATGGACGTTGACGTTTGCTTTGTTGACCGGTGCCGTCACGACACCGGTGCTGGGCCGCCTCGGATCGGGTCCGCATCGACGGGCAGCAATCCTCGGGACGCTGGGCGTCGTCTCGGCCGGAGGCATTCTGACCGCACTGCCGCTGTCCTTCTCCTGGCTGCTCCTCGGCCGCGCAGCCCAGGGAGTGGGACTGGCCCTGACTTCGATGCTGATGGGTGTGGTGCGAGATCATCTGTCCGACAAGCGGTCCGGATCGACCATCGCTTTGTTGTCGGTCGCGTCTACTGCGGGTGTCGGTGTGGGCTATCCCTTGTCGGGGTTTCTGGCCGAGCACGGCGGTCTCCGGCTCGCATACGGATTCGGTGCTGCGATGACGGTCATGGCGTTTGCCGTTGCTCTGCGAGTTGTTCCTGCCTCGACGCGCAAGCGCGCGACCCGCATCGACGTTCCGGGTGCGGTGCTGTTAGCGCTCCCTATCGCCTTGGCGCTCGTTCTCATCAGTGAGACCGCGCTGTGGAGGAGCCGCCCTTGGACGGCGGGGGTGCTGGCTGCAATCGCGGTCGTCGCTGCGGGCATGTGGGTGCTCGTCGAACTGAGAAGCTCGGCACCGCTCGTCGATCTTCGGTTGTTTCGTCACAGGGCCGTGGTCGGAGCGAACGGCGCAATGTTTCTCGGCGGCATCGGAATGTATCTGCTGCTGACCCTCGTTACGCGCTACGCGCAGACGCCTTCCGGTGCCGGATACGGTTTCGGCCTCGACGTGTTCGCGGCGGGCCTCGTCCTGGTTCCGTTCTCGGTGTTCGGATTTCTCGCCGGCAAGCTGGTGCCCAGAGTGCTGCGTCGGGTGGGGGCAGGCAGCGCGCTGACGGTCAGCGCACTGATCGTTGTGGTGGCTCTCGCCTTGTTCGCCGGTACCCGCGCCGGCGTCGTTGAACTCTGTGCGGTGATGGCGATTCTGGGTTTCGGAGTCGGAAGCTTTTCGGCCGTGCTGCCGGCCGTCGTGCTGCCGGTGGTGCCCTCCTCGGAGACCTCGAGCGTCATGAGTATCAACCAGGTGGTGCGCAGTGTCGGATTCTCTTTCGGAAGCGCGATCGGTGGTCTGGTACTCGCCGCCGGAACGCGTCCGGGCTCCACCTTCCCCGGAGAGGATGCTTACACGGCCGCCGCCTGGGTGGGGGTGGTCGTCACCGCTGCCGCGGCCATCGTGAGTGCCTCTGTTCTTCATGGCCGGGCAATCGCCGGGCATCCGACGTGAGGCGGGTAGAGTACGCAATCGCGAACGAGTTGGCTGGACGGCTGCGGCTCGAAGTACCGACGGACAGGTTCCGTTCCGCTTCGGGCCGAGGAAAGTCCGGACTCCACAGAGCAGGGCGGTTGTTAACGGCAACCCGAGGTGACTCGCGGGACAGTGCCACAGAAAACAGACCGCCTGCGGTTCGGTTCTTCGGGATCGAAGCGCAGGTCAGGGTGAAACGGTGCGGTAAGAGCGCACCAGCATCCCAGGTGACTGGGATGGCTAGGTAAACCCCGCCCGGAGCAAGGTCGAAGGCTGCACCGCGCAAGGGGTGCAGCTGCGCAGGTGCTCGAGGGCTGCTCGCCCGAGCCTGCGGGTGGACTGCTCGAGGTACCCGGCAACGGTGTGCCCAGATGGATGGTCGTCTATTCGATCTCGCGAGAGCGGGTCGATGCACAGGATCCGGCTTACAGGCCGACTCGTTCGCACTCCAATTTTTCGCGCGGTACACCTGCGGCGTGGCTGTATGGGGCACACTGGAAGTCATGACCGACGACGACAGCTCCTGGTACTACGACATCAGCACCAAGCAGGTTGTGCAGGGCAAGGAGACCAATGCCCTCGACCGCATGGGTCCGTATCCGGACAAGGCCACCGCAGAGCAGGCGCTGAAGATCGCAGCCGCCCGCAACAAGGCCGCCGACTCCGACGACGACTGGAACAACTGACGGTGCTGCTCACCCGGCTGAGGGCTCCGAACTTCGATTTCGAGTCCATCAGATCCGAGTTCGGTCTGTCCGATGTCTTCGACGCAGACGTGATGCGCGAAGCGATCGAAGCCCGAGACCTGCACGCCGACAGCAGAATCGACCGCACCGACATTCCTTTCGTCACCATCGACCCACTCGGCTCGAAGGATCTCGATCAAGCGGTGCACATCGAGAAGACGGCCAACGGCTTGGTGGTGCACTACGCGATCGCCGACGTGGGTGCGCTGGTGATGCCGGGGGGAGCGCTCGACGTGGAAACCCGCCGACGCGGCCAGACGTACTATCTCCCCGACGGATCTGTTCCGTTGCACCCGCGTGAGTTGTCGGAGGGCTCGGGAAGCCTGTTGGAGGGACAGACTCGCTGCGCTGCGCTGTGGACCATCGAACTCGACGACGTCGGTGAAGCCGCGGCGTGGACCGTCACCCGGGCGCTCGTGCGATCGACCGCGCGTCTCGATTACACGGGAGTGCAAGCCGACTTCGACGCCGGCACACCGCACCCGTCGATCGCTGCCCTTGCCGAATTCGGACACCTACGGGCGGAGGCAGCGAGGCGTCGAGGAGCCATCGACATCACGCTCCCCGAGCAGGAAGTGGTTCCGGACGGCCGCGGTTGGCGAATCGTTCTGCAACCGCGAACAGCAGTCGACGGCTGGAACGCCGAGGTGTCCTTGCTGACGGGCATGTGCGCAGCCAGAATCATGCTCGACGCCGGAATCGGCATCGTACGCACGCTTCCGCCCGCACCGCCCGAGGCCGTCGAGACCCTGAAGAAGACCGCGAACGCACTCGGAATCGAGTGGCCCGCCGGAGCATCCGCCGGCGCGGTACTCGCCGGCCTGCCCACCGACGAACCGTCGACCCTGGCGATGATGACTCAGGCCACGGGATTGCTTCGGGGAGCGGACTATTCGGCGTTCGACAGTCGGACCCCGAACTCGACCATCGATGCACCCGGCACCGACGATTCCGTCGAACACTCGGGTATCGGAGCGCCGTACGCCCATGTGACGGCCCCGTTGCGACGGCTGTCGGATCGGTTCGCCACCGAGGTGTGTCTGGCCGTGGTCGCCGGTGTGCCCGTCCCCGAGTGGGCGGCGCAGGCGCTGCCGGAGCTACCGGCGATCATGCGTGGATCGGATTCTGCAGCATCGAAAGTGGACCGAGCCTGCATCGATCTGACCGAAGCGCACGTGCTCGAAGATCGCGTAGGTCATACGTTCGACGCAGTGGTGCTGCGCGGTGCCGAGGGCAAGCGTGACGCCGAGGTGCTCGTGTCCGAACCGATCGTCATGGGCAAGTGCGACGGCGAGCCGCCTGCGGGGGAGTCGGTGAAGGTCCGATTGACTCGGGCCGACACCGACTCGCGCACAGTCCGATTCGACTATCCGTCTGTCACGGCCTGAAGCGGTCGGTCGCCTCGACCAGGTGGTGGACGATGCCCGGCTCGGCCGCAGAATGGCCGGCATCGTCGACGATCACCAGATCTGCACTCGGCCAGGCCTTGTGCAGTGCCCACGCGCTCGTGGCCGGGCACACCACGTCGTAGCGGCCCTGCACGATCACACCAGGAATACCGTCGAGCAGGTGCGCGTCGCGTAGCAACTGGTTCTCTTCGAGGAAGCACCCGTTGCGGAAGTAGTGATTCTCGATTCCGGCGAAGGCGCGAGCGAAACGCGCATCCGAATTATGCTGTACAGCATCGGGTTTCGGGAGCAGGTAACTCGTCGCTGCCTCCCACGACGACCACGCCACCGCGGCCCGGGTCGCGGCAGCGTCGTCCTCGGACATCAACTGTCGGTGATATGCCTCGACCAGATCCCCGTCTCGTTCGCCTTCCGGAATGGGGGCGAGAAACTCCTCCCACAGGTCCGGGAAGATGTGTCCGGCACCGCCGCGGTAGTACCAGTCGATCTCCGACGGCCGGACGAGGAAGATTCCTCGGAGCACGAGTCCTCGCACCCTCTCGCGATGCGTCTGTGCGTAGGCCAGCGACAACGTGGAGCCCCAGGATCCGCCGAACACCAACCAGGTGTCGATGTTCAGGTGCTCGCGGAGTTTTTCCATGTCGGAGATCAAGCGATCGGTGGTGTTGACCGACAGATCTGCCCCGTCGGCAATATGTGGGGTCGACAGCCCGCAGCCTCGCTGATCGAACAACACGATGCGGTAGACCTGCGGATCGAAGTAGCGACGCTGCAGCGGATTGGTGGCACCGCCGGGACCGCCGTGCACGAACACCACTGGTTCGCCATCGGGGTTGCCGGAGATCTCCCAGTAGATCTGCTGCCCTTCGCCGACGTCGAGGTGACCGGTCTCCACGGGCTCGATCTCCGGGTACAAGGTGCGCATCCTAGAAACCGACCAGACCGGAGGCCAGATCCGGGATGTCGAGGGAGCGGATGGCCTCGTCCCGCACGTCCGAGCACGTTTCCTTCGTGATGTCGTCGACGAGCGCGCGATTCTGCACCACCTGGAGGTTGATGACGCCGCTCTGCGCAGCCCAGGTCTGCACCAGAATGTTCAGACCGCCGCGACCGAGAGTGGGGCCCTGCACGCGCCAATTCGACAGCTGCGCCTCGAGATCGGTGCACAGCTGCTGCTTCTGGGCATCGGTGACAGCCGCTCCCGCAGGAGTCGTCGTCGCCACCGTCGTGCTCGGAGCGGTCGTCGTGGTCGACGACGAACCGGTATTGGTCGTGTCGGTGCTGCATGCCCCCACTACGGCGAGAAGCGCAGCCGCACCGACCAGTGCGACTGCGCTTCGTCCTGCAATGGACGTCGTACCCCGTCTGATTGTCATGGCCCGAGTGTGCCATCCGAACCGGGATCAGACGACGACGGTCAGTAGCTGTGTTCGGGTCCGGGGAAGACTCCCGAGCGCACCTCGGACATGTACGTGGTGGCTGCGGTGCGCAGCGAATCACCCACGTCGGCGAACTTCTTGACGAACTTGGCGGTCTTGCCGTTGGTGTATCCGGCCATGTCCTGCCACACGAGAACCTGAGCGTCGCATTCGTTGCCCGCTCCGATGCCGACCGTCGGGATCGTGAGCTTGCGGGTGACCTGGCCGGCGATGTCGGCGGGGACCATCTCCATGACGACGGCGAACGCACCTGCCTCCTGCACGGCGATGGCGTCGGCGACGAGTTGTTCGGACGCGTCACCGCGACCCTGAACGCGGAATCCGCCGAGGGTGTTGACGCTCTGCGGGGTGAATCCCACATGGGCCATGACGGGGATGCCGGCAGCGGTGATGGCCGCGATCTGCGGTGCGACCCGCTCGCCGCCCTCGAGCTTCACCGCGCCCGCGAGGCCTTCCTTCATGAAACGAACAGCGGTTTCGAGGGCCTGCTGCGGTGAGGCTTCGTAGGTACCGAAGGGCAGATCTGCGACGACGAGCGCGTGCGGTGCGCCGCGTACCACTCCACGTACGAGAGGAAGCAACTCGTCCATGGTGATCGGCACGGTGGTGTCGTAGCCGTACACGACGTTGGCCGCGGAGTCACCGACGAGAAGCACAGGCACGCCGGCTTCCTCGAAGATGCGGGCGCTGGAGTAGTCGTACGCCGTCAGCATTCCCCAGCGCTCACCCTCTGCCTTCATCTGCAGCAGATGGTGGGTACGGGTCTTGCGGGTCAGCGCGGTCGCCTGGGATTCGGTGGACGAACCGCCGTACACAGCATTTTCGGACATCTTTGTCCCTTTCTGGTCCTCGAGGCCCGCGCGGCGGGTCCCCGGGATGGGGTGTGATGACGTGACCAGTCTGCCACCGCCCTTCCGTCGCAGGAATGCTGGTAGGGAGTGCAATTTGTCACAGTCGAAGCAACAGCCGATCGTCACATCGGGGGCTCGGACGCGCCCGTCCCGACCGTGATCGGCATCCGACGATCGCGCCCGAACGCCCGCGAGGTGACCTTGGTGCCGATCGGATACTGCCGCCGCTTGTATTCCGCTGTGTCCACCTTGCGCACGATGTCCGCCACGACGGTCGCGTCGAAACCCGCCGCGACGATGTCTGCGACGCCCTGATCGTGGTCGACGTACCGAAACAGGATGGCGTCGAGGGTGTCGTAGTCGGGCAGTGAATCGGTATCGAGCTGACCCGGCCGAAGCTCGGCCGAGGGCGGCTTGTCGATGCTCGATTCGGGGATCGGCGGGACGTCTCCGCGGTCTATCGCGGACTCGTTGCGCCATCGCGCCAATCCCCAGACCAGCGTCTTGGGCACGTCCTTGATCGGTGCGAAGCCGCCGACCGCGTCGCCGTAGATCGTCGAATAACCCACCGCCAGTTCGGACTTGTTCCCGGTGGCAAGGACCAGATGACCGAAGGTGTTGGACAGCGCCATCAACACGATTCCCCGGCATCTCGACTGGACGTTCTCCTCGGCCACGCCGGTCAGGTGCAGCTGGTCCACGAAGCCGGCGACCAGCTGGGAAATCGGTTCGGTTCGGAAGTGAATGCCGGTGCGCGCGGCGAGATCCTCGGCATCGATGCGTGAATGCTCCGAGGAGAACTCCGAGGGCATCGACACTGCGTACACCGCGTCAGCGCCGAGGGCATCGACGGCGATGGCGGCGACGACCGCCGAATCGATTCCACCGGACAGACCGAGGGTGACCGCACGAAAGCCGTTCTTGTGCACGTAATCTCGTAGCCCGGTCACCAACGCGCCCCACACCTGTTCCTCGGCGCCGAGGGGCTGAGCCAGGTACGGCTCGGTACGCTGCCAGCCGCTGATCGCCACGTCGGTCAGAGCGACGCGATCAATAATCCAGCCCGCCACCGCGGGGGAGTCCGCGACCGGATCCGTGGGGGCATCCACGTCGACGATCAGCAAGTGCTCGACGAATTGCGGAGCCCGGCCCCACGTCGAGCCGTCGGGACCGAGCACGAGACTTCCCCCGTCGAACACCAGCTCGTCCTGACCGCCGACCGCGTTCACGTACGCGATGGGGGTCCCGATCTCGGTGGCTCGGCGCTGGACGACAGAGTGACGAATCGTGTCCTTCCCCTGCTCGAAGGGGCTCGCGTTGAGGCACAGCAGTAGATCGACTCCGGCCGAGGCGTAGGCGGCAACGGATCCACCGGGTTGCCAGATGTCCTCGCACACAACGAGTCCGAGTCGCACGCCGTTGACCGTCACGATGCTCAAACGGGAGCCGGGCGCGAAATAACGTGCCTCGTCGAACACCCGGTAGGTGGGCAATGAATGCTTGTCGTACCGAGCTGCGACCCGGCCGTCGACGATCACCGCCGCGCTGTTTCTCGAGCCCTCGACATCGCGGTCGAGATACCCGACCACGACGATGCGATCGCCGCACCCCGCTCGGTCCAGGGACTCCGCCAGCCCCGTCAGTGCCCGCGCCGATGCCGCGGCGAACGACGGATTCAACGCCAGATCCTCGACCGGATACCCGGTCAGGGCCATCTCCGGAAACACGACCACGTTGGCACCGTCATGGGCGGCACGGACGGTCCATTCGACGATCGCCGCCGCATTCGCTTCGAGATCGCCGACGACGGGATTGATCTGGGCGAGGGCGAGTCTGAGGGCCTGCACCGTGTAGACGCTAGTGCTCGACGGCCGTCCCTGCCGGGCAGCGAGAATGGAGTGTGGCCGGAAAGACCTGGCACGATCGACTCATGAGAACGCGCACCACGACGTCGGTCGTGGCACTGTCCGCAGTCGCCCTCGTCCTCGCCGGCTGCTCCGCGCCCGGGCCCGGTGCCGACCCCGATCCGTCCACCGCGTCCGACTCCACGTTCTCGGCTCCGGCCGGTCCTGTTCCTGCGGGGCTCGAGGCGTTCTACACCCAGAATCTGCAGTGGGAATCGTGCGAGTCCTACAACACGGATGGGTCCGAACTCGGCGATGCAGTCCAATGCGCCCGAGTGACCGTGCCACTCGACTACGCCGATCCGGGCGGCAAGACCATCGACATCGCGATCTCTCGCACTCAGGCGACGGGGGAGAAGATCGGGTCGATCCTGATGAACCCGGGCGGTCCGGGGTCTTCGGGGCTCTACCTCGCCGAGCAAGCCGACGGCACCCCGATCGCCGACAGGTTCGACCGAATCGGATTCGACCCACGTGGGATCGGGGCCTCCGAACCCGAAGTGCGCTGCCTGACGTCCGAGGGAGTCGACGAAGAGCGTCGGGAACCGGACGTCGACGTCAGCCCAGAGGGGATCGCCGCCACCGAAGCCGATCATCGTGACTACGCGGCGCAATGTGTCGAACGCACCGGGGCCGACGTGCTCGAACACGTCGGCACCCGCGAAGTCGTCCGCGACATGGATGTCATCCGCGGAGTGCTCGGCGACGAGAAGCTCACCTACGTCGGGTATTCGTACGGGACACGCATCGGTACCGCCTACGCCGAGGCGTTCCCGTCGAACGTCCGGGCCATGGTGCTCGACGGAGCACTCGATCCCGACCAGTCGCCCGTCGACGAGGCCGTCGCCCAGGGTGCGGCGTTCCAGACCGCGTTCGACCAGTTCGCTGCGGACTGCACGCAGACGGATACCTGTCCGCTCGGCACCGATCCGTCCCAGGCCGTGGCGCAGTTCCGGACATTGGTCGACCCGCTGGTCGGCACGCCCGCCGACACCACCGATCCGCGCGGACTGAGCTACGACGACGCGATCACCGGAGCGCAACAGGCGCTGTATTCACCGCAGCTCTGGCGCTTGCTGCGAGCCGGACTGAGCGAACTGCGAGAGGGCAGGGGAGACACACTGCTGCGCCTCGCCGACACCTACTCCGGACGTCTCGAGGACGGTAGCTACACCAACATCGACGACGCGTTCAACGCCGTCCGATGCGTCGACGGCCCGCCGACCACCGACCGGGGGGAGGCCGACGAGGCCGACGCCAGGTTCCGAGCGGCAGCGCCGTACCTCGACGACGGCCGCTCCACCGGGAACGCGCCGCTGGATCTGTGTGCGTTCTGGCCGGTGCCGAACACAAGCGAGCCCCACATCGTGGAGGCGGAGGGGCTGCCCACGCTGGTGGTGGTCTCGACGACGAACGATCCGGCGACGCCCTACCAAGCGGGCGTGGAACTGGCCGACCAGCTGCGCGGCGACCTGGTCACCTACAACGGCACCCAACACACGGTGGCGTTCTCGGGAGTGGAGTGCATCGACGATCCGCTGACGAACTACCTCGTGGACCTCGTCCCACCAGGCGAAGGGCTGGTCTGCTGACACGTACCTCACCGGGCGCGCGGTGAGCGGAGAGTTCCACGAAGTGAGACTGAATTCACGATGTAACACAGATTTAACTCCGTTTGCTTACTCTCGCGTTCATGGATCGTCAAAAGGAATTCGTGCTCCGGACTCTCGAAGAGCGCGACATTCGTTTCGTCCGCCTCTGGTTCACCGACGTCCTCGGGTACCTCAAATCGGTGGCCATCGCGCCCGCTGAACTCGAAGGTGCATTCGACGAGGGAATCGGCTTCGACGGCAGCGCCATCGAAGGATTCGCCCGCGTCTCCGAGGCCGACACCGTCGCCAAGCCGGATCCGTCGACGTTCCAGATTCTGCCGTGGTCGACCAGCAAGGGTCACCAGCACTCTGCCCGCATGTTCTGCGACATCGCCATGCCCGACGGCTCGCCGTCCTGGGCCGATTCGCGCCACGTGCTGCGTCGCCAGCTGAGCAAGGCTGCCGACCTCGGATTCAGCTGCTACGTGCACCCCGAGATCGAATTCTTCTTGCTCAAAGACGCTCCCCAGGACGGCTCACCGCCGACCCCGGCAGACAACGGCGGCTACTTCGACCAGGCCGTGCACGACTCGGCTCCGAACTTCCGCAGGCATGCCATCGACGCGCTCGAGTCGATGGGCATCTCGGTCGAGTTCAGCCACCACGAGGCAGCGCCGGGCCAGCAGGAGATCGATCTGCGGTACGCGGACGCACTGTCCATGGCCGACAACATCATGACCTTCCGCTACGTGGTCAAGGAAGTCGCCATCGAAGAGGGCGTGCGCGCGACGTTCATGCCCAAACCGTTCAGCGACCAGGCCGGCTCGGCGATGCACACACACATGAGTTTGTTCGAGGGCGACGCCAACGCCTTCCACAACCCGGACGATCCGATGCAGCTGTCCGAAACCGGCAAGTCCTTCATCGCCGGCATCCTCGAGCACGCCAACGAGATCAGTGCCGTGACCAACCAGTGGGTCAACTCGTACAAGCGTCTCGTGCGTGGTGGCGAAGCCCCGACCGCTGCATCCTGGGGACCGGCCAACCGGTCGGCATTGATTCGTGTGCCCATGTACACCCCGAACAAGGCGTCGTCGCGACGCGTCGAGATTCGTAGCCCCGATTCGGCCTGCAACCCGTATCTCGCGTTCGCGGTGCTGCTCGCGGCAGGCCTGCGCGGAATCGAGAAGGGATACACCCTTCCTCCCGAGGCCGAAGAAGACGTGTGGGCATTGACCTCCGCGGAGCGTCGCGCCATGGGCTACAAGGAACTGCCGGGCAACCTCGACCAAGCGCTCAACGCGATGGAGGGTTCCGAGCTGGTCGCAGAAGCACTGGGCGAGCACGTGTTCGACTTCTTCTTGCGCAACAAGCGTCGCGAGTGGGAGGAATACCGCAGCCACGTCACGCCGTACGAGCTGAGGGCATACCTCGGTTTGTAGAGCAGCGGGGTCTGTAACGACCCACCGCTGCCATGGGCTACGTTCTAGTCGATCCCGAATGTAGGTTCGATGCCGGCGTGGGCACCCTCGCGTCGCATTACTGACGACGAGGTATATCTGTGGCACCCCGAGGTGGATTCTGATGGTGCGTCCTCCCACTTCCAGGTCGGTCGTACCCGGACCTGGCCGCCTCGGTCTCGTCGAGGAGACTGCGCCGTCCGATCTGCGCACCCTGGGCTGGACGGGCGAAGAGAGTCTCGAGCTGCTGTGGTCGCTCTCGCGTGCCCCCAACGCCGATCTCGCACTGCGCACGCTGGTGCGCATGTACGAGATGCTCGGCAGTGGCTGGGCCGAATTCGACACCGCACTGCGTAACGACAAGGGATTCCGCGGCCGCCTCCTGGGACTCGTCGGCGCGTCCAGTGCACTCGCCGACCACCTCGTTGCCGACGACACCACCTGGCGGTTGTTACTGACCGCGGAAGGTCAGAGCAGCGGTGTGTCGGCGAAGATCCAGTTGCCCAGCAAGGCAACGCTGGTCGCGGAACTGCTCGAGGCCGTCGGGGCCGAGCCGGAGACCGGGCCCAATGCCGCACCCGATCTGTACCGGGCGTCCGTCACCGGCCCGCCCGCCGTGATCGCCCTGCGCAAGAAGTACCGCGACCAGATCATGGTGTTGGCCGCCTACGACCTCGCCGCGACCGTCGAGAACGAACCGGTCCTGCCGTACACGGTGGTGGGAGCTCAACTGTCCGACATGGCAGACGCGGCGCTCACTGCGGCTCTGTCGGTGGCGGTGGCGACCGTGTGCCCCGATGCCCCGTGTCCGACGCGGCTGGCCGTCATCGCCATGGGCAAATGCGGTGCGCGCGAACTCAATTACGTCTCGGACGTCGATGTCGTGTTCGTCGCCGAGCCGGCGGACTCACAGGCGAGTCGGATCGCCGGCGAGATGATGCGCATCGGGTCCTCGGCGTTCTTCGAGGTCGACGCTGCGCTTCGCCCCGAAGGTAAGCGCGGCGAGCTGGTTCGCACGCTCGACTCGCACGTGGCCTACTACAAGCGCTGGGCCAAGACCTGGGAGTTCCAGGCCCTGCTCAAGGCTCGGCCGATGACCGGCGATATCGCCCTCGGCAACGATTACGTCGATGCCGTCAATCCGATGGTGTGGCTGGCCAGTCAGCGTGAGGACTTCGTGCCCGAGGTCCGCGCGATGCGGCGACGGGTCGAGGAGATGGTGCCGACCGAGCTGCGCGAACGGGAGATCAAACTCGGACGCGGCAGTCTGCGCGACGTCGAATTTGCCGTCCAGCTCCTGCAATTGGTGCACGGCCGAACAGACGAGTCGTTGCGCGTACTGGGCACGACCGATGCCCTGACGGCTCTGACCGAGGGCGGGTACGTCGGCCGTGACGACGCCGCGAATCTGACCGCGTCCTACGAATTCTTGCGATTGATCGAGCACCGACTGCAATTGCAGCGGATGCGCCGCACACACACCCTGCCTCCACCGGACGACGAGGAAGGTCTGCGGTGGCTCGCGCGTTCCGCGCACATGCGCCCCGACGGTAACCGCGATGCGCTCGGTGTGCTGAACGCCGAGATCAAGCGCAACGCGCAGCGCATCCGTCGGCTGCACGCCAAGCTCTTCTACCGACCGTTGCTCGACTCGGTGGTCAAGTTCGACTCGGAGACAGTGCGTTTGACCCCCGACGCGGCGACGCGTCAGCTTGCCGCGCTCGGGTACGCGACGCCGCAGAATGCGTTGGGCCACCTGCGAGCGCTGGTCGGTTCCGGTACCCGCCGCGGTCAGATTCAGGCCGTGCTGCTGCCGACGTTGCTCGAATGGCTCGCCGACACACCGGATCCCGACGCCGGGCTGCTGAACTACCGACGGCTCTCGGAATCGGCCGGCGAGCAGACGTGGTTCCTGCGAGTGCTGCGCGACGAGGGTGCGGTGGCCCAGCGGCTGATGATCGTCCTTGGATCCTCGGCGTACGTGCCGGATCTGCTGATCAAGGCCCCCGAGGTCATCAGGTTGTTCGCCGACGGGCCGACCGGCCCGCGCCTGCTGGACGCCGAACCCGAAGAGACCTACCGCGCGATCCTGTCGTCCTCGGCTCGCTACGAGGACCCGGTTCGGGCGATCAATGCCGCCAGGGCTCTGCGCCGCCACGAACTGGCCCGGGTGGCCTCGGCCGACATACTCGGCATGCTCGACGTCCCTCAGGTCTGCCGGGCGTTGTCCTCGGTGTGGGCCGCAGTGATCAACGCGGCATTGGCGGCCGCCGTGCGGGCGAGTGAGAAGGAGCGCGGCGAGCCGGCACCGGCGACCCTGGCCGTCATCGGCATGGGACGCCTCGGCGGCGGCGAACTCGGCTACGGAAGCGACGCCGACGTGCTGTTCGTCTGTGAACCGGTGGACGGCGTCGACGAGACCGTTGCGGTCAAGTGGGCCAACACCATTGCCGATCGCATCCGGAAACTGCTCGGAGCGCCGAGCACCGACCCGCCTCTCGAAGTCGACACCGGCCTCCGCCCGGAAGGTCGCAACGGCCCGGTGGTGCGCACGCTGTCGTCCTACGCCGCGTACTACGCCCAGTGGGCTCAGGCCTGGGAGGTACAGGCTCTGCTGCGTGCGCATCAGGTGGCGGGAGATCAGGACCTGGGCATCCGCTTCCTGCTGATGGCCGACAAGGTTCGCTACCCCGAGGGGGGAGTGTCCGCCGACGCCGTCCGTGAAATTCGGCGTATCAAGGCGCGGATCGACTCCGAACGTCTCCCCAAGGGAGCCGACCCGGCCACCCACACCAAGCTCGGACGCGGGGGACTGGCGGACATCGAGTGGACCGTACAGCTCATCCAGCTCCGCTACGCACACAAGGTCGAGTCACTGCACAACACCTCGACGCTGCAAACTCTCGACGCGATCGGCGCAGCCGAGCTGATGAGTGAGACCGACATCGAGTTGCTGCGCGAAGCGTGGATCCTGGCGACCAAAGCGCGCAACGCGCTCGTCCTGGTTCGCGGTAAGCCGACCGACCAACTGCCGAGACCGGGTGCCGTCCTGTCCGCCGTCGCACAGGTGGCGGGGTGGGAGAACGGCGACGCCGGGGCATTCCTCGACAACTATCTGCGCGTCACGCGTCGGGCCAAAGCGGTCGTGGAGAGGACGTTCGGAGGGCTCTAGTCGCTGCCCGCGGTGACGAAGCCCTGCTCGACCATCCAGTCACGTGCGACGTCCGCGGGTTCCCGGCCGTCGATGTCGACCTGCTTGTTCAACTCCGAGATCGCTTCGTTGGTGAGCGCAGCGGAGATGGGCGCGGTGACCTCGGCTATCTCCGGATAGCGATCGGCGATCTCCTGCCGCACGACGACAGTCGCGTTGTACCGCGGGAAGAACGCCTTGTCGTCCTCGACCACGGTCAGGTTAAGGCCCTTGATTCGGCCGTCGGTGGTGAACACCTCACCGAAGCGGCACTGCGAACCGTCCGCAGTTGCCTGATAGATGACGCCGGTCTGCAGAATCTGCACCGAGATCGCGTTGGCGTCGAAACCGTACGTGGCGGCGAGGCCGGGGAGTCCGTCCTGGCGACTGTTGAACTCGGTCTCGACGCACAGCGACGCGGCGGCGGGATCTCGGTTCACCAGAGCGGCGTAGTCCGACAGCGTGCGCACGCCGGTTTCCTGCGCGACCTGCTGATTCATGGCCAGCGCGTAGGTGTTGTCCATCGGCGCGGGATTGACCCAGTCGATGCCGTTGGCCTTGTCGGCGTCGCGCACTGCCTCGAACTGTTCCGTGGCATCGGGAATGGGCTTCTCGTTGCCCAGGTAGTTGATCCACCCGGTTCCGGTGTACTCGTAGGCGAGGTCAACCTGGCCGTTCTGCATCGCGAGTCGAACGCTCTGCGAGCCCACGATGTTGGTGAGGTCTCGAACGTCGGCACCGGCTGCGCTGAGCGCGAATTCGAGGATGTAGCCGAGGATGATCTGCTCGGTGAAGTCCTTCGATCCGACGGTGAACTCGGCACCTTCGAGCCCCTCGAGCGGAGTGATGCTGCCGGCCTCGACCGACAACGGCATCGCGCCGCCGGACTGCAATCCGCACCCCGTCAGCGCGAGAGCGGTGGTGGCGCAGAGCGCTGCGAGTCGTCGGGTGGTGCGCCGCATCAGCGGAGTCCTTTCGGTCCGAGGTAGGCCTCGGCGAGTGCGCCCAGCCAATCCACCAGCAGCGCCAGTGCTACCGCGAGAACGGCACCCACGACGAGAATGAGTGGTTGGTTGAGCTTGTAGCCGGTGTCGATCAGCACGCCGAGCCCGCCTGCCCCGACCAGAAAGCTCAGAGTTGCGGTGCCGACGGCGAGCACGAGCGAGGTGCGCAGACCCGCCAGGATGAACGGAACCGCGAGCGGAAATTCGATGCGGCGCAGAATGCCCATGTTCGACATGCCCTGTCCGCGAGCGGCATCGATGTAGTTCGGCTCGACTGTCTGAAAGCCCAACATGGTGTTGCGCAGAACGGGGAGCAACGAATAGAACGCGATCGGGAGAACGCCGGTCCAGAAACCCGTTGCGCCCGTCCACAGGAACAACAACACCAGCAAGCCGACGGCCGGTGCGGCCTGCCCGATGTTTGCGATACCGATGAACAGTGGTGCAGCTTTGCGATACCCGTTGCGAGTCAACAGAATTCCCAGAGGCACGGCGATGACGAGCACCAACGCGGTGACGACGAACGTGATCAGCACATGCTCGAGAACCCTGGTGGAGATCGTGCTGATGTTGATCGTCTCGGCCTGCGTCGCGGTGAGGTCTCTGGTCAACGCGTAGACCAACAGAATCGCCACGATCACCAGCACCAGGGCCGGCTGGATGAGAAGACGAATTCGCTCGGCGCGCTTGGCAGTACGCGCGGCGTCCTTGGTCTCGTCGCCGGTATCGGCGAGTGTCGTCACGACGGAGTCCCAGCAGCTTCGCGCGGCTCGTCGTGATCGTTCGCGTGTTGCGACCGCAACGACTTGATGGTGTCGATCAGCACGTCGATGGTCACGGTGCCGACGTACTCGCCGCGATTGCCGGTGACGGTCGCCGTCGCATTGCCCTCGGACAGTAGAGCTTCCAGAGCATCCTGCAGGGTCGACTGGGTCGACACCAGTTCTCCCATCGGCACCCCGACGTCACGGAGGCTCCCCACACCCGCGAGGTGGCGTCGATCCGTCCACCGAATCGGGCGTCTACGGGAATCGACGATGATTCCCCAGGCTTCGGGATCCGATCCCAGCGCGGAGTTCATCGACTCCACCGAGTCGTCCTCGCCGAACACCGGCACGTCGGACAGCTCGATGTCGCGTACTCGCATCAACGTCAGCTGCTTCAACGCGGCTCCGGCTCCGACGAACCCGGCCACGGTGTCGTCGGCCGGGTTGGCGAGCACCGCCTCGGGGGTGTCGTACTGGAGGATCGTGGACTGGTTACCGAGCACGGCGATGCGGTCACCGAGCTTGACCGCCTCGTCGAAATCGTGCGTGACGAAAACGATGGTCTTGCCCAATTCTGCTTGCAGACGCATCAATTCGTCCTGCAGCAACCCGCGGGTGATGGGGTCGACGGCACCGAACGGTTCGTCCATCAACAGCACCGGGGGATCGGCGGCAAGAGCGCGTGCGACTCCGACGCGTTGCTGCTGACCGCCGGAGAGCTGCCGCGGATAACGCTGGCGATAGACCGCCGGATCGAGGCCGACGAGGTCCAGCATCTCGTCCGTGCGGTCGTCGATTCGCTTCTTGTTCCACCCGATGAGACCCGGCACCATCCCGACGTTCTGCGCAATCGTCATGTGCGGGAACAGGCCTGCCTGCTGAATGGAATAACCGATGGTGCGGCGCAATTCGTTCGGATCGATCGACAGTGCGTCCTTGCCACCGATCGTGATGCGGCCCGATGTCGGCTCGATCAGACGGTTGATCATGCGCATCGTCGTCGTCTTGCCGCAACCGGACGGCCCGACGAGTACGACGACCTCGCCCGCGGGGATGGTCATCGACACGTTGTCGACGGCAGCGAGCTTCTGCCCCGGGTAGCTCTTGGTCACGTTCTCGAGCACGATTTCCGCGCCGGAGACATTCGATGTACGGGTCGAGTCACTCACGGATACCCCTCGAGGTGGTCAGTTTGCCGATCAACACGTAGATCCCATCGAGGATCAACGCCAGCAGGACGATCAGGACAGTGCCGGTCAGAGCCTGCGGTAGAGCTGTGGGGCTACCCACGCGCGCGAGGCCCGAGAAGAGGAGGTTGCCGAGTCCGGGACCCTTGGCGTACGCGGCGATGGCGAGAATGCCCATGGCCATCTGCGTACTGACGCGCATGCCGGTGAGGATCGACGGCCACGCGAGTGGGATCTCGATGCGGCGCAACACCAGAGCGCGGCTCATTCCAATTCCGCGAGCCGCGTCGGCAACGGCCGGATCGACGGCTGCCAAGCCCACCACGGTGTTGCGGATGATGGGGAGAAGCGAGTACAGAACAAGTGCTGTCACAGTGGGTTTGACGCCCAGACCCAGCACCGGAATGAGAACTCCGAGCAGTGCGAACGACGGGATGGTGAGAACCGTACTCGCCAGGGCCGTCGCGACTGCGGAGCCCGCAGGGCTTCGGTACACGAGCACACCGATCGCCACCCCGATGACGGTTGCAATGACGACACATTGAATGACGGCCGACACGTGGAGATACGAATCGATCGCCAACTGCCTTCGCCGCCCGACAATGAAGTCCCACAGAGCGTCCATGCAGTTGTAGTCCTCTGTTCGGCTGAGCGCGGATGCTTTTCTGTACCCCGTCGTTACCCATTCAAACGTCAGGTGAACCCTTTTGCAGCGAAACGACGAAACGGCTTCGGCGACAAGCCCATTCGAACCGCGAACGCCCGACCGGGTCAGCCCGGTCGGGCGTTCGTGGACTATCGACGGGTCACCGGCGAAAAATGACCCGAGAACTCACACGTCGTAGTAGAGCGAGAACTCGTACGGGTGCGGACGCAGGTTGACCGGAGCGATCTCCTGCTCACGCTTGAGCGAAATCCACGTCTCGATGAGGTCGGTGGTGAAGACGCCACCCTCGGTGAGGTAGTCGTGGTCGGCCTCGAGACGGTCGATGACCGCGTTGAGCGAGGTGGGTGCCTGAGGAATGTTCTTGGCTTCCTCGGGCGGCAACTCGTAGAGGTCCTTGTCGACCGGAGCCATCGGCTCGATCTTGTTCTTGATTCCGTCCAGGCCCGCCATCATCTGAGCGGCGAAGTTCAGGTACGGGTTGCCCGAGGAGTCCGGCGCACGGAACTCGAGGCGCTTGGCCTTCGGGTTGTTACCGGTGATCGGGATACGCACTGCCGCAGAGCGGTTGCGCTGGCTGTAGACCAGGTTGATGGGGGCTTCGTAGCCCGGCACCAGGCGGTGGTACGAGTTGATCGTCGGGTTCGTGAAGGCCAACAGCGACGGAGCGTGGTGCAGAATGCCGCCGATGTAGTGACGTGCCAGATCGGACAGTCCGGCGTATCCGGCCTCGTCGTGGAAGAGGGGCTTACCGTCCTTCCACAGCGACTGGTGCACGTGCATGCCCGAGCCGTTGTCGCCGAACAGTGGCTTCGGCATGAAGGTTGCCGACTTGCCGTTCTGCCAGGCGGTGTTCTTGACGATGTACTTGAACAGCTGCAGATCGTCCGCCGCGCGGAGCAGCGTGTTGAACTTGTAGTTGATCTCCTGCTGACCGCCGGTGCCGACCTCGTGGTGGGCACGCTCGAGCTCGAAGCCTGCGTTCTGCAGGTTGGTCGAGATCTGGTCGCGCAGGTCGACGTAGTGGTCGTACGGCGCGACGGGGAAGTAGCCGCCCTTGAAGCGAACCTTGTAGCCGAGGTTGGGGCTGCCGTCGGCTTCGGTCTCGGCTCCGGTGTTCCACCAACCCGAGGACGAGTCGACCTCGTAGAACGCGCCGTTGGCCTGCGAATCGAAGCGAACCGAATCGAAGATGTAGAACTCGGCCTCGGCACCGAAGTACGCGGTGTCGGCAATGCCGGTGCTGGCCAAGTACTCCTCGGCCTTACGAGCAACGTTGCGCGGATCGCGGCTGTAGGCCTCACGCGTGAACGGGTCGTGGACGAAGAAGTCGATGTTCAGCGTCTTGGCGTTGCGGAACGGGTCGACCTGAGCGGTGGCGTAGTCCGGCAGCAGGATCATGTCGGACTCGTGGATCGACTGGAAGCCGCGGACGGACGAGCCGTCGAACGCGAGGCCGTCTTCCAGGGTGTCGGCCGTGAACGCCTTGGCAGCGATGGAGAAGTGCTGCTGTGCACCCGGCAGATCCGTGAATCGGATGTCGACGTATTCGATTCCTTCATCTGCGATGAACTTGATGACCTCTTGGGCCGTGGAAAACGCCACGCTTTTGCTCCTTAGTTGAGAGTCCGTCGAACTGACGGTATGGACTCGGTGTTGCCCGCCCGTCAAGCTCGTGTTTCGCCCGTGTTACACGTCGTGGTTCACGGTTGGCACGAACAACAGTACGTCCACCCGTTTTTCCGCGCGCCCGACCGCGCCTATCCTGGGAATCATGGCACGAATGACAGGGTCCTGGTTGTCCGGACCGGCGGCCGCGAACCCACGACCGCCGCAGAACTTCCGTGGGGAACAACTCGGTCTGCCCGCGCGGGGCGTCGGCGCACTCGCCGGAACCGGTCGTAGAGTCCTGGCGTTGCTGCTGGACTGGACGATGGCCACCGGTGTGGCGTCGCTGATTCTCGGCGGTTACACCACCAGCGGACTGATCTCGACGATCGTGCTGGCCGTGTGGTTCGTCGTAGGAATCGCGAGCGTCTCGCTGTTCTCGTTCACCCCGGGGCAGTTCATCGTGGGAGTGCAGGTGGGACGCATCGACGCCCATGCGCGAGTCGGTTTCGTCCGGGCATTGGTGCGGCAGCTCATTCTGCTGTTCGTCGTCCCGGCCGTGATCACCGACATGGACGGCCGGGGAATGCACGACCGCGCAACGGGAACAGCCCTGCTGCGGACCCGCTGAGGGGTCGACGCACCAGGGCTGTCGGTCGAAATACGGGTCAGCGACGCTTCATGGTCCGCTGAACGCCCTTCATCTTGGCCCCACCGGGAATCGGTCCCTTGGGCATTGCCGGGCCACCCTTGGTGCCCAACGCGGCCAGCCGGGACTCGATGGTGTCCATCCGCTTGCCGTCGATGTTCTTCGGCAGCTTCGACAGATACTTCTGCAGACCCGACAGTGGAATCTGGTTCTCCCCGTTGCCGACGATGATGTCGTAGATCGGAGTATCGCCCACCAGCCGGGCGGTCTTCTTCTTCTCCTGGGCCAGGAGGGTCTTCACACGCTGCGGGGCACCCTCGGCAACGAGAATCACTCCGGGCTTCCCGATCACCCGGTGCACTGCGTCGAGATGCGTGGTGCCTGCGATGGCATTGGTGACACGCCACGATCCCTGAAGATTGTCCAGGGCCCACGCCGCAGCACCGGCCTGACCGTCGGCCTTCTTGTACACGGACTTCTGAACCCGCCGGCCGAAGATGATGAACGCGACCAGCACGCCCAACAGGAGACCGATGGGGAGAAGGAACCACTGGAAGCCGAAGGCCAGACCGATCAGGAAGCCGATCAGCCCGAGACCGACCACCGCTCCGATCATCAGCGGAAGGAGAGCCTTGTCGTCCTTACGCTGCATCTGGAACGCCTGCCACAACTGGCTGCGCCGTTCCTTCGATGCCTGCTTGCGGGCTGCCTTGGCAGCCGCCTTTGCTTCCTTGCTGGGCTTTGCCGCTTTGCCAGCTTTACTGCCGTTCGCCATACCTCACAGGATACGGCCTGTGCCGACGCTCACGTGCATCGCGCCACGTCGAGTGGAGCGATCAGCGAGGAGCCAGCCGAGCCATCAACGAGCTGGCCTCCTGAGAAGCTTCGCCGCCGTCGGTGAGGTGGCTCATGCTCTCGGGCAGTTCGCGACCGTGGTGTGCCATGGCCTGCGCGTAGAGGCGTCCGGCGCGGTACGAGGAGCGGACCAACGGGCCGGCCAGCACGCCGGCGAACCCGACCTCGGTGGCGTAGTCGGAGTGCTCGACGAACTCCTCCGGCTTGACCCACCGCTCGACGGGGTGGTGCCGCGGTGACGGTCGCAGGTACTGGGTGATCGTCAGGATGTCGCAGCCCGCCTCGTGCAGGTCGCGAATCGCTTCCTGGACTTCCTCGGGAGTCTCGCCCATGCCGAGAATGAGATTCGACTTGGTGACCAGACCGTCGTCACGCGCGGCGGTGATGACGTCCATCGACCGCTGGTACCGGAATGCGGGACGGATGCGCTTGAAGATGCGCGGCACGGTCTCGACGTTGTGGGCCAACACCTCCGGGCGGGAGGAGAACACCTCGGCCAGCTGATCGGGCTTGGCGTTGAAGTCGGGGATCAGCAGCTCGACGCCGGTGTTGGGGTTGAGCTTCTTGATGTACCGGACGGTCTCTGCGTAGAGCCACGCACCACCGTCTTCGAGGTCGTCGCGGGCGACTCCGGTGATCGTGGAGTAGCGAAGACCCATGGCCTGCACACTCTCCGCCACGCGGCGAGGCTCGTCGCGATCGAGATCCTCGGGTTTGCCGGTATCGATCTGGCAGAAATCGCATCGACGGGTGCATTGTTCGCCGCCGATGAGGAAGGTCGCCTCGCGATCTTCCCAGCATTCGTAGATATTCGGGCAGCCGGCTTCCTCGCACACCGTGTGCAGACCCTCACGCTTCACAAGACCCTTGAGCTCGGTGTATTCCGGGCCCATCTTGGCTTTGGTCTTGATCCAGCTGGGTTTGCGTTCGATGGGGGTCTCCGCGTTTCGGATCTCGAGGCGGAGCAGCTTGCGTCCTTCTGGGGCCACAGTCACGTCAGCAATGCTACGCGCCGAACCGAACCGTCGTGAATTGCGGGTTCACCGTCGCGGTGGTGATCTCCGGGTGCTCGAGGTCGTGCTCTCTGACCGGCATCGATCCGTCCAACGCGGCCAGAACTGCCGTCGTGACCGACTCGAGTACCTCGTCGACCGGGACGTCTCGCCCCAGCTCGAGCGACAGCGACGTCACACCGGCGTCGGCGATTCCGCACGGCACGATCGCGTCGAAACCCGTCATCGCCGAATTGCAGTTGAGGGAGAAGCCGTGCAGGGTCACGCCGCGCTGAACTCGCACGCCGATGGCCGCGATCTTGCGTTCGGGTAGAAGCACGCCGTCGCGAACCTCGGACGCGAGCCACACCCCGGACCTGCCGTCCACCCGCCCGCACGCGATGCCGTGATCGGACACCACGGAAATCAGCGCTTCCTCGATCCGGCGGACGTACTTGACGACATCGATCGGCTGCGCCAGCGCGACGATGGGGTAGCCGACCAGTTGGCCCGGCCCGTGCCAGGTGATCTTGCCGCCGCGGTCCACTTCGACCACAGGAGTACCGTCGCGCGGCATGTCTTCTTTCGAGGTGCGCCGCCCCGCGGTGTACACGGAAGGGTGCTCGAGCAACAGCAACGTATCCGGGCCCCGATTGTCGGCGCGGGCGTCGGCCAGTTCCCGCTGGAGAGCCCACGCCTGGGTGTACTCGACGGTGCCCAGCTCTCGCACGACGACCGGTTCGCTGCTTGCCCGAGCCGAGTCGGTGCCGGTGGCCGGAATCGACGGGGCGTTCACGTCACTCATGAACCGAGACGCTACGCCGGGTCATGAGCCGACAGCCACCCGCAGTGCCTCGCCCACGGTGTTGTGCTCGAAGGTGTAGCCGGCATCCTCGAGTGCCTTGGGAATGGCTCGCGGCCCGGTCAGGATCGCCTCCTCGGCAAATTCACCGATGACCGCTTTCAGGGCGAATCCGGGCACCACCCACGGGGCCGGACGATGCACCGCTCGCGACATCGCGCTGTTGAACTGGGCGTTGGTCACCGGAGTCGGACCCACCATGTTGACCGGTCCGCGCAGCGAGTCGTTCTCGATACCGTGCACGATGGCACCGATTTCGTCTTCCAACGAAATCCAGGGGAAGTACTGTCGGCCACTGCCCAATCGACCACCGAGCGCGAACAGGTACAGCGGGCGCAGCTTGCCCAGCATGCCGCCGCGCTGCGACAGCACCACACCGCTGCGCAACAGAATCGTGCGAACACCTGCCTCCGACGCCGCAGACGTGGCGTTCTCCCAATCGCGGCACACCTCGGCGAGGAATCCGTCACCGACCGGAGCGGTCTCGTCGACCACGCGGTCGCCGGTGTCACCGTAGAAATTGACGCCGCTGGCATTGATCAGGGTGGGGACACCCGCGTCCGCCGCAGCCGACGCGATCACCTCGGTGGGCGCTATGCGACTGTCGCGCACCAGCTGCTTGTACGCACCGGACCATCTCTTGTCGCCGATACCGACACCACACAGATTGACGACCGCATCGGCACCGGCCAGCACAGCGGGGTCGATACTGCCGTGCGACGGGTCCCACTGCGACTCGTCCGGTCCCGCCGGTGAGCGTCTGACCAGTCTGGTGACGTCGTGGCTGCGGCCGCGCAGAGCTGCAACGAGAGCTGTGCCGATCAAGCCTGATGAACCTGCAATGACTACGCGCATGTGAACGAAAGCCTCCTTGACGCACTCCGGGGCACCATTCGCGAACGAATGATGCCCCGGATGCTCTGTCCGTGCCCCTGGTGAACGAGACCCCGATGCGAATGTTTCGCGCTACTACGAGAATACGTGGCGCGACACTCGCCGGTTGTCTACAGACCCAGATCGGCCTCGAACGATGCCACTTCGAGACGCTGCTTGATGGTCGTCAGGAAGCGTCCTGCGTCGGCTCCGTCCACCAACCGGTGGTCGTAGGTGAGCGGCAGGTAGCACATCGAGCGAACACCGATCGACTCGTTGCCCGAGTCGTCCTTGACGACGACGGGACGCTTGACGATCGCACCCGTACCCAGCATGGCCGCCTGCGGCGGAACCAGGATCGGGGTGTCGAACAGCGCGCCCTGGCTGCCGATGTTGGTGATCGTGAACGTGCCACCGGACAGCTCGTCGGGCTTGAGTCCACCCGAACGTGCGCGGGTGGCGATGTCGTTGATCGCCCGCGCGAGTCCGGCCAGCGACAGGTCGCCGGCGTTGTGGATGACGGGGGAGAGCAGGCCCTGCTCGGTGTCCACGGCGATGCCGAGGTGGACATCGGCGTGGTACGTGATCTCCTTGGCGTCCTCGTTGATGCTGGCGTTGACGTTCGGGTGAGCCTTGAGTGCTTCTACGACCGCCTTCGCGAAGAACGGCAGGTACGTCAGGTTGACGCCCTCGTTCTCGGCGAACTTCGCCTTCGCCTTGGTACGCAGGCCGGCGATCTTCGTCACGTCGACCTCGAAGGTCTGCGTCAGCTGAGCAGAAGTCTGCAGCGACTCACGCGTCTTCTTCGCGGTGATCTGACGAATTCGGTTGATCTTCTGCGTGGTGCCGCGCAGGTGTGCGAGCTCGGGACGAACTCCCGCTGTCGCCGGTGCTGCGGGCTTCGACGCTGCGGCGGGTGCCGCGGCCTCGGCCGGAGCAGCGGGAGCCTTCTTGGCCTCGGCTGCAGCGAGAACGTCCTGCTTGCGGATGCGTCCACCCACGCCGGTGCCCTTGACGGACGACAGATCGACGTCGTTGTCCGACGCCAACTTGCGGACCAGAGGAGTGACGTACGGGCTCGAATCGCCCGACGGTGCCGATTCCTTGGCGGGAGCGGCCTTGGGAGCCTCCTGCTTCGGTTCGGGCTTCGGCTCGGCCTTGGGAGCTTCCTTCTTGGGGGCTTCCTGCTTCGGCTCGGGCTTCGGCTCTTCCTTGGGCTCTTCGGCCTTCGGGGCCTCGGGCTCCGGAGTTGCCTCGGGCTCGGGGGCCTTCTCGGCGGGCGAGCCGGAGCCGATGACTGCGAGCTGGCCGCCGACGGCCACGGTGTCGTCTTCCTCGGCGGAGATCTCGAGCAGGGTGCCTGCGACCGGAGACGGAATCTCGGTGTCGACCTTGTCCGTGGACACCTCGAGAAGCGGCTCGTCCACTGCAACCTCGTCGCCGACGGCCTTGAGCCAGCGGGTCACGGTGCCCTCGGTGACGGACTCACCCAACTCGGGCATCGTCACCGGGGTGCCGGATCCGGACGAGTCGGAGGAGCTGGAAGAGGCACTTGCTGCGGGAGCTTCCTGCTCGGCCTGCGGCTCGGGCTCGGCTGCGGGAGTGGGCTCCTCGGCAGGCTCCTCCGGTGCCGACTCCTCGGCGGGAGCGGCGTCCTCGGCCGGGGCGTCGGACGAGGAAGACTCGTCCGCGTCACCGATCTGAGCGAGCTCGCCACCGATCTCGACGGTGTCGTCTTCCTGAGCGACGATCTTGGTGAGAACACCGGCAGCAGGCGACGGGATCTCGGTATCGACCTTGTCCGTGGAGACTTCGAGCAATGGCTCGTCGACTTCGACGGTGTCGCCTTCTTGTTTGAGCCACCTCGTGACAGTTCCCTCGGTGACACTCTCACCGAGAGCTGGCATCTGGACGGAGAAGGCCATGTCTGTTGACTCCTCGACAGTTGTATGCGGGTGATGTAGTTCTTACGACTTGTGGTCGCAGACCATTGTGCTGGCGGAACAGGGTTCATGGACGAGAGTTGGGTGATTCGGTTCGACGGAGGCACCGGTGCGATCGACACTCACCGAGCACGTTCGGCTCGATCCAGCGCCCACGTCGACACTCCCTCTCGGCAACTCACTTACTCACTTCACGAGCCTTGGTTCACAATCAAGAGAGCTGAACCCTCTAATGTCATCCTTCCATTGATGTCGCCTCGCCGTTCCCCTAGGGCGTGCAACACGCCTGTCGAACTGGTGGGTAACAAAGATCCGGCACCGAAACTCGGACTTCGCCGGCCGTACGAAAGAGGAGTTCGCGTGGGATTGTTCGATCGATTCAAGTCGAGCGGCGGGGGCGCGAAACGGGCACCCGAAGGCTCGGTTGCCCAGTACCTGGCCGATTGGACCTCGGCGCGAATCGGCGTCGAGGCCTACGTGGAACCGAAAACGACGGTCACGCCGCTGACGGTGGTTCTGGTCGCGAACGACGGTGAGTGGACGCGTCGACCGCTCGATGAAAAATATGTACGAAAGATCGGATCGGACCTGAAGATTCCGGTGTACGACGTCCGCAAGACGGGCTATCCGCAGCGGATGCGTGATCACGACGCTCGGCAGAAGATCGTTCGGCAGCGCGAACAACAGCAGCGCGACAGCTGACGCCGTCCGTGCGCGAGGGCGTGGGCCTCGCGCACGGACGGGAGACGATCAACCGTTGTCGGCGATGTCCTCGAGAACCGCGAACATGGTTCGGACCGGAACCCCGGTGCCGCCCTTGCCGGTGTAGCCGAACGGACCACCGGTGTTGTATGCCGGGCCGGCAACGTCGATGTGAGCCCATTCCACGCCGTCGGCGACGAATTCCTTCAAGAACAGAGCAGCGGCGAGCATGCCACCTGCTCGACCGTTGGTGACGTTCGCGAGATCTGCGATCTTGGAGTCGAGTTCGCGGCGAATCTCCTTCGGCAACGGCATGGCCCATCCGTTCTCGCCGATCGCCTGCGAGATTGCTGCGACGCGGTCGCGGAAGTCGTCGGTACCCATCACGCCGGGAGTCCTGTTGCCGAGTGCGACGACCTGAGCGCCCGTCAGCGTCGCGGTGTCGATCAGGTAGTCCGGATCGTCCTCGCAGGCCCGCACGATCGCGTCGGCGAGTACCAAGCGGCCCTCGGCGTCGGTGTTGATCACCTCGACGGTGATGCCGCCGTACTGGGTGAGCACATCGCCGGGGCGCTGGGCGGTGCCCGACGGCATGTTCTCCGCCATCGGGACGGTGGCGATGACGTCGAGCGGCAGACCGACCTTGGCGGCGAGCACCACCGTGGCGATGACCGCTGCCGCACCGCCCATGTCCGAGGTCATGTTCTCCATGCCGGCAGCAGGCTTGATGGAGATGCCGCCGGTGTCGAACGTGATTCCCTTACCGACGAGGGCAACCTTCTTCGCGCCGCGCTTGCCTCCCGAGTGCGTCAGGCGCACGAGCCGAGGCAGTCGGGACGATCCCTTGCCCACTCCGTGAATGCCGCCGTAGCCACCCTTCTCGAGGGCTTTGTCGTCGAGAATCTCGACCTCGAGGCCGGCCGCCTTGCCCAGCGCCTTGGCCTGAGCCGCGAACTCCTCCGGGTAGAGATGGCTGGGCGGAGTGTTGACGAAATCCCTTGCGACAGCCACTGATTCGGCTATCGCGATCGACCTCTCCAATTCGCGCTTGGCATCCTTGGAGCGAGTGTCGGGCACCAACAACTCGATGCGAGTCACCGGAAGCGCAGACGGCTTCGGTGCCGAGAGAGCCGACTTGAACTCGGCGAACTGGTACGCGCCGAGGAAGAAGCCCTCGGCAGCCGCACCCAGATCGAGCGCCGAGAGCGTCGTGGCCGCCGTCTCGACACCGGACAGCGCGCGAGCCGCGGTGCCGGCCGAGTGACGAATGCGTTCACTGTCGATGTCGGCGGCGTTGCCGAGGCCCACGGCCAACACACTCGCCACGGCCAGACCGGCCGGAGCCGGAATACGCACTACTTCGTCGGCCTTGCCGGTGGCACCGACGGCTTCGAACGCGTCGAGCAATTCGGTGGCGATCGCATCGTCGGAAATGTCGTCGGTGATGGAGAGTTCGAGGCCGTCGTCACTCGTGCTCAATGCGACGACGAGTACGTCGACTTTCTTACCGAGCTTGCCCGCGAGAACCAGGTCGGGTCCGAGAGTGCGGGTGAGCGTCGAGGGGGAAGGCACGTGGCTGCTCCTGTAGGGGTTGACGTGTATGTCCCTCGATCCTAATGACGGTCGGCGGCGTCGACGATCGAGGGACGTACCGGGGCGACCGACCTGAGACGCTCCGCAAGGTGAGCTAGCGTGGCCGCCATGACCGACACCGAGTTGATCGAAGGACCACTCCACGCCGTGCACACCGAACTCGGCGCGACGTTCGCACCGTTCGGTGGATGGACCATGCCGGTCTCGTACGCCGGCGTCGTCGTCGAGCACACGGCAGTGCGTGAAACGGTGGGTCTGTTCGACGTCGGCCACCTCGGCAAGGCGTCGGTGACCGGCCCCGGGGCCGCCGCATTCGTGAACTCCGTCCTCACCAACGACCTGGCCAGGATCGAACCGGGCAAAGCGCAATACACGCTGTGCTGCACCGAGTCCGGTGGCGTCGTCGACGACCTGATCGCCTACTTCGTCTCCGACGAGGACGTGTTTCTGGTACCCAATGCTGCGAACACGGCAGCTGTGGTCGACGCGATGGCTGCCGCTGCCCCCGCCGGGGTCTCGGTGGTGAACCGGCACCGCGAGTTCGGAGTGCTGGCCGTGCAGGGGCCCAAGGCGTCCGAGGTTCTGCAGGAACTGGGTCTACCGACCGATATGGACTACATGGCATTCGAGGACGCCACCTGGAACTCGCTGCCTGTCCGGGTCTGCCGCACGGGTTACACCGGCGAACAGGGCTACGAGCTGATCCCGTCTGCCGACGACGTGAAACCGTTGTTCCTGGCGCTGCTGGCTGCGGTGCGGTCTCGGGACGGTCAGGTGTGCGGACTCGGAGCGCGCGACACGCTGCGCACCGAAATGGGGTACCCGCTGCACGGACACGAACTGGCGCAGGACATCTCGCCCCTCGAAGCACGATGCGGCTGGGCGATCGGGTGGAACAAGGACTCGTTCTGGGGCAAGGACGCATTGACCGCCCAGAAGGCAGACGGTCCGGCACGGATTCTGCGCGGGCTCAAAGCTCTCGATCGCGGCGTTCTACGCCCCGGTCTCACGGTGCGCGCGTCGGGACGCGATCTCGGAACGACGACTTCCGGCACTTTCTCGCCCACTCTCAAGGTCGGTATCGCCCTTGCACTCCTCGACGCGCAGGCCGCTCCCGCGGTGGGTTCGGAGGTCGAGGTCGACGTTCGAGGCCGCGCCCTGCGCTGCGAAGTGGTCGCACCGCCGTTCGTCGTCGCCAAGACCAGGTGACCGCGTGAGACCGCCACGAACCCCACGATAGGATTCCCGGCATGACAGGTGTTTCCGAATTCACGTACGTGCAGCATCCTTCGCCCGCAACCTCCGCGGCGCGTGACGCGGTACTTGCTGCGCCCGGATTCGGAAAGCACTTCACCGACCACATGGTCAGCATCGACTACACCCGCGACGGCGGATGGCACGACGCGAGGATCACCCCGTACGGTCCGATCGAGCTCGACCCCGCGGCGATGGTCCTGCACTACGGCCAAGCGATCTTCGAGGGCCTGAAGGTCTACCGCCAGCCCAACGGCGATCTGTCCACCTTCCGGGTGCAGTCCAACGCCGAACGATTCCGTACCTCGGCCAAGCGGCTCGCCATGCCCGAGATGCCGGACGAATTGTTCATCGGCTCGATCGAGAAGCTGCTCGAGCTCGATCACGAGTGGGTCCCCGCAGCGGGCGGCGAGGACGCGCTGTACCTGCGTCCCTACATGTTCTCCACCGAAGCCGGTCTGGGTGTGCGCCCCGCCGACGCATATCGCTACATGCTGATCGCCTCACCCGCAGGCGCGTACTTCCCACGTGGCGTCAAACCGGTGAGCGTGTGGTTGTCCACCGAATACGTCCGCGCAGCACCGGGCGGCACCGGTGCCGCGAAGTTCGCAGGCAACTACGCCGCCTCCCTCCTCGCGCAGGCGCAGGCCAGCGACGAGGGCTGCGATCAGGTGGTGTGGCTCGACGCCACCGAGCGCCGCTACGTCGAGGAGATGGGCGGCATGAACCTGTTCTTCGTCTTCGGCTCGGGTTCCGACGCTCGGTTGGTGACGCCCTCGCTGTCCGGGTCGCTGCTTCCCGGAATCACGCGCGACTCGCTGTTGGCCTTGGCGACGGACTCCGGCATCCCCGTCGAGGAACGACGGATCTCCACCGACGAGTGGCGCAAGGGTGCCGAAGCGGGCGAAATCACCGAGGTGTTCGCTTGCGGCACAGCAGCTGTCATCACCCCGGTGGGCAGCGTCAAATCCACCGACGGTTCTTTCGAGATCGCAGGCGGAGAACCCGGTGAGATCACGCTCGCACTGCGAGACACCCTCACCGGCATCCAGCGCGGCACCTTCGCCGATACCCACGGCTGGATGACCAAGCTCCGCTGATCAGCTGCCGATCAACAGGCCCACCGCGGCCGACGCCGTAGTGGTCTCGATTGCGGCACCGAGAACATCGCCCGAGAGGCCACCGAAGCGTCGGACGCAGTGTCGAACGGCAAACACCGACAGTGTCAGGACCGCGACGACGACCAGCGGCCCTTGCCAGGGTCGATCGGGTTGCGCGAAGACCGACGCTGCTGCTGCCGCAATGACCCACAGCGTCAGGACGGCGTTGGACTGCGTTCCGGCCACGAGCGCACCGAAGCCGCCTGACGTCGATGCGTCGATTCCCTTGCGGCAGGCCAGGACTGCCGCCACCCGGGCAGTCACCGCGACCACGACGACAGCCCACCACAGTCGCTCCTGCGCGAGTTGACCCAGGCTCGCGGCCTGAATCGCCGACGTCAGAGCGATGGCCGCCACCCCGAACGGTCCGGCACTACCGGACTTCATGACCTCCCGCGCACGTTCGGGCGGGCCGTAACAGCCGAGCCCATCGGCGGTGTCGGCCAACCCGTCGATGTGCATACCGCGCGTCAGCAGCGCGGCGGCGGCAACGGCGATGAGGCCGCACAGGATTGCCGACAGCCCGGCAACCGTCGTCGCCCACAGCAGTGCCGCACACACGCACCCGAGGACGAGACCGACCAGGGGAGCGTGCGCTATCGCGCGACCGGCGCGGACCCTGTCGACCTGCGACGGGCCACGCACGGGCAGCACCGTCAACCACGAGAACGCGAGCACCAGACCCTCGGCCCGCAGCCTCACGGTCAGCGGACTTCGGGGTCGCCGGTGCTGACGCCGGCGTCGGCGAACGTCGCCATCGAATTCAACGTGTCGACTCCCGCACGAACGAGCGGCAACGCCGCCAACGCGCCGGAGCCTTCACCGAGTCGCATCGACAGCTCCACCAACGGCTCGAGTCGCAAGTGCCGCAAAGCAAGTGAATGGGCGGGCTCGGCCGAACGATGCCCGGCGACCCACCACGCGCTGGCACCGGCCGCACCGTCCTCCGCCACCAGTGCTGCTGCTGTGACGACGAGACCGTCCAGGATCACCGGGGTACGCCGATGCGCCGCCTGCGCGAGGAAGCCGGCGAGGGCGGCGATGTCGGCGCCACCGGCCACCCGCAGCAGGTCGGTGGGATTCTTGGCGACCGGCCGAGCCCGCCGCATCGCGTCCCGGATCGCAGCGGTCTTCCTGATCCACCCGGCGTCGTCGATTCCGGTGCCGCGGCCGACGGCAGCGACCGGTTCGGTATCGGTGAGGGTGGCGATCAATACGGTTGCGGGCGTGGTGTTTCCGATGCCCATGTCGCCTGCGACGAGAAGGTCCGCACCAGCGTCGACCTCCTCGTCCGCGATGGCAGCGCCGGCGGCGACGGCGGCGCGCACCTCGTCCTCGCTCAGTGCGTCCTCGCGGTCGATCGAACCACTCGAGCGCCGAATCTTGAAGGCGGACACCGACGAATCGGTGTCGGCGTCGACAGCGATGTCGACCACTCGAACAGTGGCCCCGGCGATGGTCGCGAGGACGTTGACCGCAGCACCGCCCGCGCGGATGTTCTCGACCATCTGCGCCGTGACCTCGGGCGGGTACGCGGACACTCCATGAGCGGCGACGCCGTGGTCGCCGGCGAAGACGACGACACGGACGCGCTCGAAGGACTTCGGCGGACTGACATCTTGGCAGGCGGCGATCCACTCGCCGAGCGTCTCGAGACGGCCGAGGCTCCCGGCCGGCTTGGTCAACCGACCTTGCCGCTCGGCAGCTTGGTACCGCGCGGAATCGGACGGCGAGGGCACCGGTCGAAACGGTGATGGTGCCGGATTCTCGTCCACAGGAGTTGTCACACTGGGCCTTTCGCGGTCAGGGAATCCGCCGGTGGTTCTTTGAGGGTCAGCGCGAGGCCCGCGACGACCAGCAGAACCCTGTCACACACGTGCGCGAGACGCGCATTGAGGACACCGAGCTCGTCACGGAACAGTCGACCCGAACGCGACTCGGGAACCACGGACATGCCGACCTCGGGGCTGACGATCACGAGAGTCGACCTGCAGTCCGAGACCGCCGCGACCAAGTCGTCCACGGCCGGAGCAATCGTCCCGCGAGGCAGGTCCCAGGCCGCTGCGTCGTCGAGCATTCCCGTCAGCCAGGTGCCCAGATCGTCGACCATCGTGGTGCCGCCCCAGGGCTGAGCCATCACCGTCGCCAGCCCGGTGACGGTTTCGACCGTGGTCCACTCGGGCGGACGCGACGCACGATGGAGTTCGATGCGCTGCTGCCAGTCTTCGTCGGACGCATCGCGCTGTCCGGTCGCGACGTAACGGACCGGGCGGGTCGTGACCAACGATTCTGCGTGCGCGGACTTACCGGATCTGGCTCCGCCGAGGACGAGCGTTCGAGACGGCACGGCCACCGACGTCAGACAGCCTCGCCGGCGCTCACTCGCGGCTTGGGGGCACGCATCTTCCGAATCTGCGACGCCCGTACGAAGGCGTACCAGCCGATCTTGAAGCCGCCGTCGGGAGTGTCGGGGAACCGGACGCGAATGCGGTTGTTGATCATCTTGCCGAGGTAGATGCCCTCGCCGACCATGAACAGCATCATCACGAACATGCCGAGAGTGACGTACTGCTGTACCTGCGGCTGCAGAAACAGCGCAAAGATGAGAATGAGAGCGAGCGGCATGAACAAGCCGACAAGATTGCGCCGCGCATCGACGATGTCGCGAACGTAGGCACGCACCGGGCCCTTGTCGCGAGGCAGCAGATACTTGTCGTCGCCCGCAAGCATGCGCGCCCGACGCTCCGCAGCTGCCGCACGCCGTTCGTTCGAGGCAGCCTTACGGTCTTCCTTGCTGCCCTTGTTCGCCTTGCGGCGCTCTCGTGCCTCTTTGCTCGTCAGGGGAGCCGGAGCGACCGGTCCGCGGCGGCGGGCCTCGGCGTCACGGCGCTTGGGGGTCGGTCGGCCTTTGCCGAGAGACACCGGCGAGGTCGCCTCGCCGGCGGACACAGTCGACTCGGGCTCGTTCGAGTCCTGTCCGTCCGAATTGTCAGAGTTTCCACGGCGTAGCAGCTTCACGCAACCAGAGTATGGGATGAGCGGAGGCACTCGAACACCGGCCAGGTCAGCGGCGCAGCACCGGATGCTGTTCGGGCACTGCGGTCCTACACTTCCGAGAATGCGAGTGATGATTGCGCCGGACTCCTTCGGGGACACCCTGACTGCCGCAGATGCAGCCGCCGCCATTGCCAGAGGATGGGCGGGCGTCCGGAGCGGTGACGAGCTGGAACTGGCACCCCAATCCGACGGTGGACCGGGGTTCGTCGAGGTACTGGCCTCGCGCATCGGCACAATCCACGTCGCTGACGTGGACGGACCGCTCGGGACGCCGGTGCAGGCCCGCTGGCTGCTCGACGGCACGGTGGCGTACATCGAATCTGCTCAGGCCTGCGGGCTGCACCTCGTCGACGGTCCACTGACTCCGCAGTCGGCATTGAAGGCGAACAGCTACGGCGTCGGACAGCTGCTGAGCGAGGCGTTGAACAGTGGCGCCACGTCGATCGTCGTCGGACTCGGCGGGAGCAGTTGCACCGACGGCGGACGAGCGATGATCCGCGCACTCGGCGGGCTGGGGTCGGCAATCGAACGGTTCTCGGGAATCGACCTCGTCGCCGCGTCGGACGTGGAGAACCCCCTGCTCGGCGATGCCGGTGCTGCTCGGGTGTTCGGGCCGCAGAAGGGCGCCGACACCGAGACGGTCGAGCGACTCGAAGAACTGAACGCCGACTGGGCTGCCGTTCTGTCGGCTGCGGGCCACGATGTGGCAGACCGTCACGGTGCGGGTGCCGCGGGCGGGATGGGGGCGGCCCTGTTCGCGCTCGGTGGCAGGCAGGTGCCGGGTGCTGCCGTCGTGGCGGAACGAACCGGTCAGCGGGAACTCCTGGACTCCGTCGACCTTGTGCTGACCGGCGAGGGAAAGTTCGATTCGCAGTCGCTGCGAGGCAAGTTGGTGACCAGAATCGCCGCTGCAGGCGGTGCCACCGGAATCGAGACCGTGGTGCTCGCCGGCCAGGTGACGTTGAGCAAGGACGACTTGGCGTCGGCCGGTATCTCGGCCGCTCACTCGATCAGCGAGTTCGCCGGGTCTGTGGAGGTGGCCATGACCGATGCGGCCAATCAGCTCGAGAAGCTGGCCGCGCACGTGGCGAGCAGTGCTGTTGCCGGGCCCTCGAACAGGGGCGGCGCGCGCAAGGAATAGAGCAACCCGGAGTACGGTTGGGTTTGTTCACGGGTTTGGTACGACTGATAGGGAGAGCCCATGACCGTTTCGAATGAGACCACAACGACCGAAACCACGGCGCACAAGGTCACCATGACGGAGACCGCTTCGGCCAAGGCCAAAGCGTTGCTGGATCAAGAGGGCCGCGACGACCTCGCGCTGCGCATTGCTGTACAGCCCGGTGGGTGTGCAGGACTGCGTTATCAGCTCTTCTTCGACGACCGAAGCCTCGACGGCGACCTCGCGGTCGACTTCGGCGGCGTCACCCTCGCAGTCGACCGGATGAGCGCTCCCTACGTGGAGGGTGCATCCATCGACTTCGTGGACACGATCGAGAAGCAGGGCTTCACGATCGACAACCCGAACGCGACCGGATCGTGCGCGTGCGGCGACTCGTTCAACTGAGCTGACTCGCTCTCGACTGTGACCGATACACGTATTCGTGTATCGGTCACAGTCGTGTCTGCTCGTCGGTCATCCAGAACTTCACTCCGAAAGGCTCTTCTTCGTGACTCTCGCGGTATCCGGCTCGATTGCAACCGACCATCTGATGCGATTCCCCGGTCGGTTCGCCGAGCAGATCGTCGCCGATCAGCTCGCGAACATTTCGCTGAGCTTCCTGGTGGACGACCTGGTCATCCGTAAGGGGGGAGTGGGCGGAAACATCGCCTACGCACTCGGGGTCCTCGGCGGCTCTCCGCTCCTCGTCGGAGCCGTGGGGCCGGACTTCGCCGAGTATCGGACCTGGCTGGAAGAGCACGGAGTCGATTGCAGTGGCGTCAGTGTGTCTGCCACCGCGCACACAGCACGCTTCGTCTGCACCACCGACGAGGACATGGCGCAGATCGCGTCGTTCTATCCCGGTGCCATGAGCGAAGCCCGCGACATCTCCATCGATGCGCTGGCCGCGCACCACAAGCTCGATCTCGTGCTGATCGGGGCCAACGATCCGGATGCGATGACCGCCCACACGGACCAGTGCCGCGCGGCAGGTGTTCCCTTTGCCGCCGACCCGTCCCAGCAACTCGCGCGACTCGACGCCGCACAGGCCACCGACCTGATCGACGGGGCGGCCTACCTGTTCACCAACGAATACGAATGGGCACTGCTCAAGCAGAAGACCGGGATGTCCGACGCCGATATCGCGGACAAGGTGGACCTGCGGGTCACCACGCTGGGCAAGCGGGGCGTGGACATCGTCGAAAAGGGTGGGAAGCACACCCACATCGGTGTCGTGCCCGAGACGAGCAAGGTCGATCCCACCGGAGTGGGCGACGGGTTCCGTGCCGGGTTCCTCACCGGCCACCTCGCCGGAGCGAGCATCGAACGAGCTGCTCAACTCGGTTCTCTGGTTGCCGTGCTGGTCCTCGAGACCACCGGAACGCAGGAGTGGAGCCTGAACCGCGACGACGCGATCAAGCGCCTGAGCGCGGCGTACGGTGCCGAAGCCGGCGAGGAGATCGGCGCGCTGCTGCCCGCCTGAGCTCGCCTTCTCTCAGCGGGATCAATGCGGCTTTGTTGCAATCTGAGCGACTGAAATCCACATTGATCCCGGGGGAGACGGGTGTACCAGTCAGATGTTGACCGGGTACTCCGGCTCGGCGATCTGCGGCACGATGCGCTTCTCCACGAAGATCCCGTGCCACACCATGAAGATGAGCAGCGTCCACAGGCGACGGCTGTGATCCGATTTGCCTGCCCGATGGTCGTCGAGCATGGCGACGATGGCTGCCTTGTTCAGAAGGTGATCGGTCTGTGACTCGGCGATCTGCTGGTGAGCCCAGTCGAAGAGTTCGGTACCGCGCAGCCAGTGGCGCAGTGGCACCGGAAAACCGAGCTTGGCGCGGTGCAGCACATGACCGGGAACGATGCCTTCCAGCGCCTGGCGCAGCGCGTATTTGGTAGTGCTCTTGGTGATCTTCTGCTCCAACGGCAACTTCTCTGCCACGCGATAGACCTCGGAATCGAGGAACGGGACGCGCAGCTCGAGCGAGTTCGCCATGGTGATCTTGTCGGCCTTGACCAGAATGTCGCCGCGAAGCCAGGTGAACAGATCCAGATGCTGCATACGAGCCACGGGATCCCACCCCTGCGACTGCGCGTAGATGGGCGCGGTGACGTCCTGATGCGTCCACTCCGAACGGAACTCACGCAGCACCGATCGCAACTGCGCGTCGTTGAAGCTGCGTGCGTTGCCGTAGTAGCGCTCCTCGAGGGTCATCGATCCTCGGTGCAGCAAGCTCTTGCCGCGCGTGCCTTCGGGAATGCGCTCGCTCAACGATCCGGCTGCGCGGCGTAGAAATGCGGGTAGAGACTCGAACGGCTTCAACGACAGCGGCTCGCGGTAGATGGTGTAGCCGCCGAACAGTTCGTCCGCACCCTCTCCGGACAGCACGACCTTGACGTGTTTGCGAGCTTCTTTGGCGACGAAGTAGAGCGGTACGAGCGCCGGATCGGCCACCGGGTCGTCCAGGTACCAGACGATCTCGGGAATGGACGCCGCGAACTCTTCCGGTCCGACCACTTTCACGATGTGCCGAGCACCTATCGCGGCTGCCGACTCCGCTGCAACGTCGACCTCGGAGTAACCCTCGCGCTCGAAGCCGGTCGTGAAGGTGATCAAGTTCGGATTGTGTCGAATCGCCAGTGCCGCGATGGCCGTGGAATCGATGCCGCCCGAGAGGAAGGAACCGACGGTCACGTCGGCTCGCATGTGCTTGGCGACCGAATCTTCGAGCGCCTCGGCAATCTCCTGGTAGCGAGCCTTCTCGCTGCCGGGAGCGAAAGGCTTCACCGGGAACGTCGGTGTGAAGTATCGGGTGATCTTCGGCGGCGTACCGGGGGAGAGGGTGGCGTAGCAACCCGACTCGAGCCGCCTGATCCCCGCGTGCAGCGTCTCCGGTTCCGGGACGTACTGAAGCACGGTGTAGTGCTCGATGGCCCGCGGGTCGAGGTCGAGATCGACGCCCAGCAGCTCCATCAGTTCGAGAACGCTCTTCTTCTCACTGCCGAACGCGGTTCCACCCGGGCCCGTGGCGTAGAACAACGGCTTGATGCCGAAGGGATCGCGCGCGATGAACATCTCGCGAGTCTCGGTGTCCCAGATGGCGAAGGCGAACATTCCTCGCAGACGTTGCACGGCGGAAGCGCCCCAGTAGTGAAATGCCGCGACGATCGACTCGCTGTCACCTTCGGTGGCGAATTCTGCACCGTGATCGCGCGCGAGCTCCGCACGCAACTCGAGGTAGTTGTAGATCTCGCCGTTGAACACCAACGCGTACCGGTCGGGTGAACCCGGAGGTCCCCACCGCATCGGCTGATGCGAGTGTTCGATGTCGATGAACGAGAGTCGATTGAAGCCGTATACGACGTCGTCGTCGTGCCAGGTGCCACCGGGCTCGTCCGGGCCTCGATGGCGCATGCAGTGAGTCGCCGAGCTCACCAGCTCGACGCCGGCGGCGGTCGTTCCGTGAGATGTCAGTACTCCGAGCAGTCCACACACAGCGTCTGCTACCTCTTCTCGCAGTTGGGGACAATGCCGGGGGCCGGATCTCCGCGTGTCGTCAGCGGGACGGTCGATCAGCAACCGAGTATGCCGCAGACACGCTCGAACCTAGGTAACGACCCAAGGGTGGCTCCGCGTCAGCTTTGGTCTACGCTGCGTAGTACTCGGGCATCTCCATGTGGAAGCCCTTATTCTTCAGTGGTGGGCAATCAGGAAGGCGTGAACGTGGCGCATAGTCGGATCCTTCGGCGAGCGGGGCTGACAGCATTTCTCGGTGTAGCCGCGTTGATGCTGTCGGGCTGTTCCATCAGCAGTGACAACGTACTCAATTTCGGTTTCGCCTCGGGCGTCACTCCGCAGGGACGACGCATCGGCGACCTGTGGACCTGGTCGGTCATCGCCGCCCTGGTCATGGGCATCGTCGTGTGGGTCTTGATCTTCTGGGTGGTGCTCTTCCACCGTAAGAAGAAGAGCTCCCCGGAGTTCCCGCGTCAGACCGCGTACAACGTTCCGCTCGAGCTGTTCTACACGGCGGTTCCGTTCGTGATCATCGCCGTGCTCTTCTACTTCACCGTCGTGGTGCAGAACTACGTCGACGAGAAGCAGGCAGATCCCGACGTCCAGGTCGACGTGACCGCATACCAGTGGAACTGGAAGTTCGGATACCGGACCATCGACCTCAAGGACGGTGCTGCCAAGTACGAGGGCACCGACGAAGAGGAGCAGGCCGCCGCAGAAGCCGCCGCAACTCCCGGTGAAGGTGCCGAGGGTAGCGAGGACGGCGAGTTCGTGCCCGGCGCGATCCACGGTGCCATTCCCCAGGATCTGTCCTACCTGCACTACAACAAGATCGAAACGGTCGGTTCCAGCGCCGAGATTCCGGTGCTCGTCCTTCCCACCGGAAAGCGCATCGAATTCGTGCTGGCATCCTCGGACGTCATCCACGGCTTCTGGGTTCCGGAGTTCTTGTTCAAGCGCGACGTTCTCCCCAACCCTGAGGAGAACCATTCCGACAACGTGTTCCAGATCAGCGAAATCGAGCGCGAAGGTTCGTTCGTCGGTCGATGCACGGAGATGTGCGGCACGTTCCACTCGATGATGAACTTCGAGGTTCGCGCCGTGTCCCCGGACAAGTTCGAGCAGTACATCGAGCTGCGCAAGCCGTTGTCCGAGGGTGGCGAAGCGCTGACCAACGCGCAGGCACTCGAAGCCATCGGCGAGAGCCCGCTCGCAACCAGCACCTCGCCGTTCGAGACCGATCGCACCGTCCGTACCGCCACCGTCGCCGAAGGCAACTGACCAAGGAAGCATGCTGATATGAAAATCGAAGCGAAGATCTTCGAGATCCTCACGGTCTTCTTCCTCCTGGTCGGCATCGTGTATGCGCTGTTCACAGGATTGAGCCGAACCGGCGTCGAGTGGGCAGGCGTCACGGCGATCTTCCTGTCGGTCGGCCTGACGCTGATCGTCGGAACGTACTTCCGATTCGTCGCTCGACGGCTCGACACTCGGCCCGAAGACTTCGACGACGCCGAGGTAAGTGACGGCGCAGGCGACCTGGGCTTCTTCAGCCCCGGCAGCTTCTGGCCGTTCGTGCTGGCCGTAGCGGCGTCGATCACCGCTCTGGGCTTTGCCTTCTTCCAGCCCTGGTTGATTGCTCTGGGCGTCGTGTGCGTCATCGCCTCGGCCGCTGGATTGGTCTTCGAGTACCACATCGGTGCCGAACGCCACTGACCTGTAGACACCCGAAAAGGGCCCCGATCGTTCACGAGAGCGATCGGGGCCCTTTTCTGTGCTGGAACGTGCACACCGGGGACATCGCTCGAGTGCAGGGGCATTCCGACCGGGTCAGCCGGCGGGGGTCGAGTGCTTTTCGGCCAGAACTGTGGCGAGCTGACCGATGCGTTCGCGAGCTGCGGCTGGTGTGAGTACTTCGATGTGATCGCCGAATTGAAGTAGTTGACGTACCGACTCGATATCGGGATAGCGGACGACGACGGTGCACCAGCCGTCTTTCGCGGCGGAGACCTCGTGGATGCGACCGGCGAGTACCCGTCGAGCCAGGTCGAGGCCTTTCTCCGGCAGGCGGACGGTGACGCTCACGTGACCTCGTCTCTCGGTGCGACCTTTCAACGCTGCCCATTTCGTGCGGAGGGTTTCCCCGGGTTGAACAGCAGCTGGTGCGGCGAGTTGTTCGTAGGTCGAGAGCCGTTCCAGCGCGAACAGTCGACCGTCTCCCTGGTCGTCGGCGACGAGATACCAGCGACCTGATTTCGCTACGATCCCGTACGGGTCGACCACCCGCGTCGAGGCCTGATTCTCGGCGCTACGCCGGTACTGGATTTGCAGTCGTCGTCGGCGTCGAAGTGTCGAGGCCAGGTCCGATACGTCGATCGCTGTTTCCGAGTCGGCGAACCATGCGGTGCTGTCGACCAGTACCAGGTCCGCCAGACCCAGCATGCCCGGTATATCCGGTGCCGCAGCCTGCCGGGCGGCGATCTTGCGCGCGGCCGACTCCCATACCGCAGACAGCCCCGAACGTTCGAGCTGCGCGCTGTCCAAACCGGCTATGGAGAGGGCCTCGAGTTCTGGTGGATCCAGATGGGATGCGTTGAGTCGTGCATTGGGGAGCAAGACAATCCCGCCGTTCCGTCCGCGTTCGGCATAGACGGGCACACCAGCCGCCGAGAGCGCCTCGACGTCTCGCAGCACAGTGCGCCGAGACACTTCCAGACGGTCGGAGAGCTCGGTAGTTGTCATGCGCTGACGGGTCTGTAGGAGCAGCAAGATATGCAGCAGCCTCGAAGCCTTCATGCGGACCGATGTTGGCAGACAAAGGTGACAGGTTCTGTCGCGATGAGGCGATTGGATGGTTCGGTATCGATACGACATCCACTCGAGGAGCCCTCCATGCCTGCACCGAACCTGTTCTTGATCGGCGTCCGGGAGACCCAGGCCGCCACCGCCTTCTACAGCGACCTGTTCGAGATCGAACCGACTTTCACCAGTCCCCACTATGTTGCTTTCGACGTTGCCCCCGGTGTACTGCTCGCGTTGTGGACGGGCTACGCCGAGCACTCTGTACCGAGCACACCCCGCATGAGCGAGATCGGACTCATGGTGCCCGGCCCCTCGGAAGCAGTCGACGACATATTCACCGATTGGGTCGCGAAAGGAGTTGCCGTAGTGCAGAAGCCACACGACGCCGTCTTCGGCCGCACTTTCGTGATCGCGGACCCCGACGGCAACCTCATCAGGGTCTCGCCGATCGACTGAGAAGCACCACGCCTACCTACTGCGGGTCGGTGAGAGACCGGCCGCACCCCGGTCTTTCGTCATGGACTGGAACGCATGAACGTCCCGGAAGACCACGGCGCGGATCCGAACCAGTCAGGACGCGTCTGCCTCCCGCAGGGTCGACGACGCATCCGCCGTGGATTCGAGCAGTGCATCGAGTGAGATCTCCAACGCAGTGCACAGTGCGGCGACGGTAAAGAATGCCGGGGTTGCGATACGCCCGGTCTCGATTTTTCTGAGCGTTTCGACGGAGATGCCGGCGGCGTCGGAAACCTCGGTCATGGTCCGGCTACCCCGGAAACGGCGCAAAGCTGTGCCCAAGCGAGCACCACGCGCGAGTTCACCGGGACTGAGTGGGATACGGACCATACACCGATACTAATACCGGTCGAGGCCGACCGGGCCGATGCTCGTCACCGATGGGTCTGCAGGCTACCGGCAGGTGAGTGCCGACTCCGACTCGAGCATTACCGCGCTCTGAATCGGCAGTCCTCGGGCGGGGGAGGGGAGTGGAGCCTGTGAGAGTTGCGGCCTCCGTTCACAGGACTCCCGCGGACCGATGGAGATCCAGCCGGATCGTCTCCGGACATGTGTCGAGCGGGTAGCACCGCCACCACACGAAGAAGGGCGGCACCGTTGCCGGTGCCGCCCTTCAGCGGAATGCGTTGTCAGGACTCAGTGATCGCGATCGCTGTCCTGACGACCCGAAGAAATCGAGGTGTCTTCGTGCCCGTTGGCATGGCCGTTGCCGTTGGCGTGGCCATTGGAATGACCGTTGCCGTTGGCGTGACCGTTGCCGTTCGAGTGGCCATTGCCCAGAATGCCCGCCTGGTAGTTGCGAAGCATTGCCAGCTGCTCGTGCTCGCCCTTGTGGAGTGCATCCTCGAGGGCCTTGCTCTGCGCAACGGGGTCCGGGGTGAACAGTGAACCCGAGCCGGGCTTGCCGGCAGAACCGAGCTTGTTCATCTTCTTGGGGACCGCTGCACCCTGGTAATCGAGCGGGATCGGGTGACCGTGATCGTCGACCGGTCCGAGCGGCTGGTGGATTTCCACGTACTGGCCGTGCGGGAGTCGCTTGATGATTCCGGTTTCGATGCCGTGCTCGAGAACTGCCCGGTCGCTGCGCTGTAGGCCGATGCAGAACCGGTACGCGACGAAGTATGCGATCGGCGGAGCAATGAGCACTCCGATTCGACCGATCCACGTCATCGCATTGAGCGAGATGTCGAACTTGTACGCGATCAGGTCGTTGACGCACGAGAGCGTCAGAACGACGTAGAAGGCGATGGACATTGCGCCGATTGCAGTACGGACCGGCACGTCGCGGGGACGCTGCAGCAGGTTGTGGTGTGCGTTGTCTCCGGTGAGACGCTTCTCGATCCACGGGTAGGCAATCATCACGGTGAAGACGAGGCCCATGATCACGGCCACCCAGAAGACTGCAGGAATCGTGTAGCGACCAGCGATGTAGATGTCCCATGCCGGCCACAGACGCGCCAGGCCGTCGGTCCACATCATGTAGAAGTCGGGCTGCGAACCTGCGGACACCTGAGACGGGTTGTACGGACCGAGCGCCCAGATCGGGTTGATCTGCAGCAGTCCGCCCATGGCGGCGATCACGCCGAACGTCACGGCGAAGAACGCGCCGGACTTGACGGCGAAGACCGGGAGGATACGAACGCCGACGACGTTGGTTTCCGTACGACCGGGTCCGGGGAACTGCGTGTGCTTCTGGTACCAGACCAAAGCCAGGTGAGCTGCGATCAGCGCCAGGATGATGGCCGGTAGCAGCAGCACGTGCGCCACGTACAGGCGAGGAATGATGATCGTGCCGGGGAAGTCCCCGTCGAAGATCAACCAGTGCATCCAGGTGCCGACGATCGGGATGCTCATCGTGATTCCGGAGAACGCGGCGCGGAGGCCGGTGCCCGAGAGCAGATCGTCGGGGAGCGAGTATCCGAAGAAGCCCTCGAACATCGCCAGGATCAGCAGCAGGCAGCCGATGACCCAGTTGGCCTCACGGGGACGACGGAACGCACCGGTGAAGAAGATGCGCATCATGTGCACGATGATCGACGCGGCGAACATCAGTGCTGCCCAGTGGTGGATCTGGCGCATGAACAGACCGCCGCGCACCTCGAACGAGATGTCGAGTGCTGTCGCGTAGGCACGTGACATGGTCACGCCGTTCAGCGGGGTGTACGCGCCCTGGTAGACGACCTCGCTGAGCGAAGGATCGAAGAACAGGGTGAGGAAGACGCCGGAGATCAGCAGGATCACGAAGCTGTACAGCGCGATCTCACCGAGCAGGAACGACCAGTGGGTGGGGAACACCTTGTTGATCTGGCGGCGCAAACCTGGTGCCAAGTGGTAACGACTGTCTACGTCGTCCGCCTGCTTGGCGGCGAGGGTTTGCAGTGAAGGACTCATGAATCACGCTCCGGTCGACGTTCCCAGAAGGCGGGACCCAGTGCTTCGTGGAAGTCGTGCTGTGCCACTAGGTAACCCTCCTCGTTGACTGTGATGGGAAGCTGAGGCAGCGCGCGCGCAGCCGGTCCGAAGATCGGCTTGCCGTACTCGAGCGCGTTGAACTGCGACTGATGGCAAGGGCAGAGAATGCGGTTGGTCTGCTGCTCGAACAACGATGTCGGGCAACCCAGGTGCGTGCAGATCTTGGAGTAGGCGTAGTAATCGCCGTAGTTGTAGCTCTCCTGGCCCTTGCGCTTGATGACCGTGCTTGCGTCGTCGGGACGCAAACGGATGAGCATGACCGCGTTACGGATACCGCGGAGTGACATGAGCAGGTCGTGCTCGCTCTCGCGGTCCGCCTCGCGGAACGGGAAGACAGTTTCCATGGCACCAGCGTCCAAGTCCTCGGGCCGTACGAGAACAACATCTTCCGGTCGCCCGGTGTCTCGTCGGAGGTAGATCGTCTCTCCATCGTAGCGAGGCGTCCAGCCGGATACCCACAACGGAGAATCTTCGCCCTTGGCCCACGGATTCTTGATGAGGCCGCCGAGGGGGAGCAGTGCCATGACGCCGAGAGCGCCGCCGCCGAACAGAAGCGAACGCTTGATGACCTTGCGTCGTCCGATGGTCGACGTGTCGAGCGAATCGCCCAGCTCGGCGACCAGCGTTTTGCGGTCCGTTTCCGACGAGCTTCCGTCGTGGCGGTCCTGGATGGAGACCTCTTCGGGGATGAACTTCTTGGTGAACTGCACGGCACCGACGCCGACGGCGAGGATCGCAAGACCCATCGTTCCGCCGATCAGCGGCGTGTACAGCGAGTACAGGTTGTAGTTGTCGTCACCGATGCCTGCGTACTGCCAAGGCCAGAAGAGGTAGACGCCGATGAACGCGACTGCCGACAGGCCGGCGATGGCAAACCAGATCGCCACGCTGCGCTCTGCGCGCTTCTCGGCGCGAGTACCTTCCACAGCCCAGCGATTGCGACGGAATGCGACATCCACACCGTCGAGATTGGTGCCGAGTTCGACCAACTCGTCCCGGCTGAGCGCTGCCAACTCCTCGTCGGTGTACTTCTTGTCGGGATTCACACCCTCGGCATTGGTGCCGTCGGTGTTGTCGGCGTCCTTACGGCCGGAATCGCCGTCGCTCATGATCTAGCTCCGATCCACAATGTTGCGCCGACGACAGCGGCGATTCCGACAACCCACAGGGCGATCATCTCGGTACCGGGACCGAAGCCACCGAGACCCCAGCCGCCTGCAGCCTTGGTTTCCTGGGCCGACTTGACGTAGGCGATGATGTCCGACTTCTCCTCGATCGTCAGCTGACGGTCGGAGAACTTGGGCATGTTCTGCGGACCGGTGACCATCGCGGTGTAGATCTCCTGCTCGTTGGCAGGCCCGAGGTCCGGCGCGAACTTGCCCGACGACAGTGCGCCGCCCTGGCCGGTGAAGTTGTGGCAGGACGCGCAGTTCAAGCGGAACAGCTCGCTGCCTCGGGCGATGTCGTCGCCGCGAAGCGACTCCTGCGCCACCTCACCGTTCTCGTCGAGAATGACCGTCGGGCCGCCGCCGTTGGCCTGGATGTAAGCACCGAGCGCGTCGATCTGCTTGTCGTCGAACTTCGGCGGCTTGCGCAGTGCCTGTGCCTCGTTGCGAACAGCCGGCATACGGCCACTCGACACCTGGAAGTAGACGGCAGCTTCACCGACACCGATGAGACTCGGTCCGCGATCCTGAACACCCTGCAAATTGGCACCGTGGCACGTCACGCACGACGTGTCGTAGAGCTGCTTGCCTTCGCGGATCAGCGCCGCCGAATCGGTATCGGCTGTTGCAACCTGGGGTGTAGGCGTCAGGGCCGACGCGAGGAAACCCGCGCTCAGAAGGCCCATCATCAGAACGAGTGCACCGGTGACGCGTCGACGCGTCTTACGCTTGCGTCGCGCCTTCGAGGCCGAAGTGTCGTCGGTTGCTGCTGGGGGAGATGTACTCATCTTCTATCCCTTGTCGTGTCGGGACGGGCCGAACGTCGGGGGCTGAATCCGTTCGCTCGATATCTGTGGCTTGCTGACTGTCACTAGCGGATGAAGTAGATCGTCGCGAAGAGGGCAATCCAGACGATGTCGACGAAGTGCCAGTAATACGAAACGACGATGGCGGCGGTGGCCTGCGCGGGCGTGAACTTGCTGACCAGGGTTCTGGTGATCAGGAAGACGAAGGCGATGAGTCCGCCGATCACGTGCAAACCGTGGAAGCCGGTCGTGATGTAGAAGACCGAGCCGTACACGCTGCTCGAGAGCGTCGTGCCCTCGTGGACCAGGTGGTAGTACTCGTATCCCTGACCGGCGACGAAGAACGCGCCCATTGCCAGGGTGACGATGTACCACCGACGAAGCCCGAACACGTCGCCACGCTCGGCAGCGAACACGCCCAGCTGGCAGGTGAACGAAGAAGCGATCAGCACGGCCGTCACCGGAACAGCCAGCCCGAGGTTCAGCTCGGTCGGCTCCGGCGGCCAGTTTCCATTCGCCTGCGCGCGTGCGACGAAGTACATCGCAAACAGCCCGGCGAAGAACATGAGTTCACTCGACAGCCACACGATCGTGCCGACGCTGACCATATTGGGACGGTTCAGCGAGTGCACGCGTTGGGTGATTGCCGATCCTTGAGTCCCTACAGCGCTCGTCACAGAAAGAAGTATGACCCGTCGTAGTACGGAAGGCATATCCGGGTCCGGTCTTGGCGCGTCGCGGAGGAACGATTCCGAGCGCGCCGTTGTTCCCGCGCTGGTGGAGGGTCCTGTACGGGCCGGTAGGGTCCAGTCGTGCAAGGCTGGCCTCATGGCAAAGAGCAGTGCAGGTGGGTGGTTTCGGCGGTTGTTCTCGCGGTCGACCGCGGAACGTCTGGACCCCACGCGCGAAGATCTGGTGGTAGTGGCGAGCTGCTTCGACGACGCGCGGGCGTGCTCCGCCGTTCTCGACGAGGCGGCGAACACAGAACCCACGTGGATCGAGTCCTCCGAGGTGCTGTTGCGGCATCACCTCGTGCTGCCCGCGCACGAAGTCGACGATGCGGCAGCCGTCGCGGCGCAGGATGCGTACGAGGTCGGTCCGCAGGTCGAACTACCGGACGACACCGGGTATCGGCCGCAAGTCGATGACGGTGTCGCTCTGGTCCTGCAGCGGGTACAGGTGCTCGACGCGTTGCACTGTTCGCAGGAGAGGTCTCGCATGGCGGGTCTCGCGCAACGGCGTGGGGGAGCGGTACTGGGGTGGGATGCGCTGCAGCCCGCCTCACCCGCCGACACGTCTGACTAAGCTTCCACCGCACCGCGCGCATCGACAGCAGAAGGGCACGGCACATCCACCATGACCGCAGGGACCAGTGACGAGCAGCCGCGAACGTGGCGTCGAATCCTCGGAGCGTTGACCACGCACGCCGACCTGTCGAGCGCCGATACCGGCTGGGTGATGGACGAGATCATGTCCGACAACGCCACAGCCGCTCAGATCGCTGCCTTCGGGGTGGCACTGAAGATGAAGGGCCCCACACCCGCAGAACTGGAGGGCCTCGCCGACTCCATGCTCTCGCACGCATTTCTGGTCGAGACCGACCGTGACGCGGTGGACGTCGTCGGAACCGGCGGCGACGGTGCGGACACGGTGAACATCTCCACGATGGCCGCGATCGTCGTCGCTGCCAGCGGAATACGCGTCGTCAAACACGGTAACCGTGCAGCGTCGTCCAAGAGTGGTACGACCGATGTGCTCGAGGCGCTGGGCGTGCGGGTCACCCTGGGTCCCGCCGGGGTGGCGTCGAGCGTCGAGCAGGTTGGGATCGGGTTCTGCTTCGCGCCGATCCACCACCCCGCACTTCGGTTCTCCGGTCCGGCGCGCAAGGAGATCGGCATTCCGACGATCTTCAATGTGCTGGGCCCCTTGACCAACCCGGGCCGCCCACGCGCCGGACTGATCGGCTGCGCATTCGAGAATCTGGTGCCCGTCGTCGCCGGCGTGTTCGCTCGACGCGGTAGTTCGGTTCTCGTCGTCCGTGGTGACGACGGGCTCGACGAAATCACCCTGTCCACCACGACCACCGTGCACGTGGTGTCCGACGGGACCGTCACCGTCGACTCGATCGACCCGGCCGATTACGGAATCGCTCGGGCACCCATCGAGGCCCTCCGAGGCGGGGACGCGAAATTCAATGCAGCAGTGGCACATCGCGTGTTCGCAGGCGAACACGGACCCGTCCGTGACGCCGTGCTACTCAACGCCGCCGCGGCCATGGCCGCGCATCGAGGAGTCTCGGGAAACCTGCACGAGCAAATCGAAGCCGGATTGGCAACTGCGGCAACGGTTGTCGACAACGGTTCCGCGGCCCGCCTGCTTGCCGACTGGGCACGCTGCACCACCGCGCTGGCCGACTGAATCACACCGAACTACTCGCCGATCGAGAATCCCGCATCGACGTCGGCACTCGAATACGACTGAAACGCAATGTGAGTCGTCGTACTGCGAACACCACGAACACGATTGATGTGCTTCGTGATGACCTCGGCTATCGACGCATGATCACGCACCTTGACGATGGCAATCAGATCGACGTCGCCGGCGCACGAATACACCTCCGACACACCGTCCACATCGGCAACGGCCTGCGCCGCCTCCGGAATCAGATCGGCCTCGGCGTCGATCAAGACGATGGCATTGATCATCTGTGCTCCTCACGCATCTCCGGGCTCACACATGACGCGAGCTCGACCCAACCGAGACAACACTAGTTGCTCGGCCGACTCCACTCTCGCTTCATCGGTCGTTCCGCGGACTCCACTCCTGCCTCATCTGTCGTTCCGCGGGCTCCACTCCTGCCGCGTTGCTTCTCGGGCCGTTCGACACCACTCCTCCCACGAACCCGCAGACCGAGCAGGGCTGCAGTAGCCACTGCTGGTGCGAACGATGCGCACTCCGTCCGTGTGGAGCCACGACGCGATCAGGCTCACCTCTTCCGGCGGCGCACCGCGAAGTGGCGTCGCATCGGGCATCACCGTCTCGGCCGACGCCGTGATCGCATCGACGACGGGCATCGGGTGCACTCCTCGCGGCGCGACGGCCGCCCCGGCCAAGCGGCCGAAGCGCACCACCATCAGCTCCCAACCACCGTCGGCTGTTCGCCTGGCCGCCACGAGCTCGGCGATGGCCGCAACGGCGGCCGCCCGGTGCATCCTGCGAAGCACGTTCACCGTCACCGCGATTCGATCGCGGAGACGCGCGGCTGTCTCGAACAGTTCACGGTCCGCGAGTTCGGCGACGCGGCGTCGCATCGCGAACAGCAGCTCGTCGTCGTGTCCACACACGAACGCCAGAAATTTCGCCGGGGCACCCGAGTATTCCTCGGCCGTCAGGGGCCCGGAGAACGCCGCTGGGCAGCCACCGACGTCCGTCGCGGTGCACTCGTCACCGTGTCGAACCGCGCGGCCCAACCTGCGGGTGCATGTACGAAGTCGACAGAATTCTGCGGCGAGGGCGGAGGCCTCCGCCGCGTCCGCCCGAACAGCGAACGGTCCGAGGCTGTTGGGTGCGGGAGTGCGCACGATCGACAGACGCGGAAACGCTTCGTCGGTGAGGGTGACCCACCACCCTTTGCGGGGAAACTTCGATCGGCGGTTGTAAGGCGGGACGTGAGCCGAGAGCAGCCGTAATTCGCGGACTCCTGCCTCGAGTGCGTGCGCACATTCGACGTGGTCCACGCGAGTGGCGAGCGAGACCATCTCCTTCATTCGCCCACGTGTCTCGGAACCGGTGAAGTAGTTGCGCACCCGACGCTTGAGGTTGTTCGAGGTGCCTACGTACAGGACCTCGTCCGACGGTCCTCGGAAGAGGTAGACGCCGGGTGTATCGGGCAGGTGTGCGGCCAGGCCGCGTTTGGCTCGTTGCCCCGCCGACACCGCAGGGAGGTAGTCGACCAGTTCCGCGTAACTGTGTACGCCCTGGTTGCCCACTCGTTCGATCAGGCCGTGCAACACGTCCACCGTGGCACGCGCGTCGTCCAATGCTCGGTGAGTCGGCCGAGTGCTGGATCTGAACAACGTCGACAGGGCGGACAGTTTCACCGAGGGTGCCTCGTCGCGCGTGAGCACTCGCCGGGCGAGTTTGACCGTGCAGAGCACCTGGAAGCGGGGCCAGGCGATGTCGAGTCGACTCGCTGCGGCCTTGAGAAATCCCGTGTCGAACCCGGCGTTGTGTGCCACCAGTACCGATCCGCGAGCGAACTCGAGAAAGCCGGGGAGAACGCGTTCGATGCGGGGAGCCCCGATAAGCATCGCCGTCGTGATGCCGGTCAACTCGACGATGTAGGGCGGGATCGATCTGCCCGGGTCGACGAGGGTAGCGAATTCGCCGATGATCTCGCCGCCTCTGACCTTGACTGCCCCGATTTCGGTGATCGCCTCCGTGTCAGCGCTGCCACCAGTGGTTTCGAGGTCGACGACGACGAACGTGGTGGCGTGAAGCGGGGTGTCGAGTTCGTCGAACGTCAGCTGGATCGGCAGGCTCACTGCGACGACGTTAGGGCCGACCTCCGACAAGAACGCCGAACACGGCGTCGGAGGGCATCGTGTCGGTCGGTGCCGATTGTCGAGTCGCGGAACCTGTCGGTGGCTGGCGCTACCTTTCGTTCGATCGGCCGATTACACCGTCCGACGCGACAAAGAGACAAGGATCACAATGATCATCGACTGCAGTGACTGCCTGGTTCGTGACATCGCCTGCGCCGACTGCGTTGTGACGGTGCTTCTGGGGGCTCCCGGGATGCCCGCGAGATCGGATGGGCAATGGGTCGGTTCACCGTCTCGTATCACCCTCGAGCAGGAAGAACTCGGTGCCATGGGAGTGCTCGCCGAGGTCGGTATGGTGCCCGCGCTCAAGCTCGTCGTGAACGACGACGGCACCGCGGATGTTCCCCTGTTATCGACTCGTGACACACCGGGCGATCAACGCGCCGGGTAGCGAGAACACGGGCGAATTCGGTCCGTTCGGCGCGTTGGGGTCGACACAGGGGTATGCCATTTCGTAACCTTCCTGAGACCTTGCGGAGTCTTGCCAGTCCAAACCGGAGTGGCGTCGCAAGTCACCGCCTAATCGATCACTCGCGAGAGTGTTCGTACCGGGAACCCGATATTTACTGGGGTGAATCCCGCCGAGTCACCGATGGTGGCCGGTGGGTAGGGCTGCTCTTCCCAGCCCGAACCCGTCAGCTAACTCGGTCGGCGGACGAGTGGAAGAAACGGAGCACCATCTTTCGTGGCGTCACAACTTTCCAACCGAACATTGCGGCGAGCTCTCGTAGCCGGAGCGCTCACGGCAGGCGTGGTGATTCTCCCCGCTGCACCGGCAATGGCGGCCCCAGTCACCATCCCCGGCGTCGGAACCTTCGAGATTCCTGACATCCCGGGTCTCCCTCCCCTCAACATTCCGGGCATGCCCGCTCCGGGTGCGCCCCTTGCCCCGCAGGTCACCCCGGCTGCCAAGGCCGTCCAGGCGGCGGAGTCCAAGATCGGCGCTCCGTACGTGTACGGCGCATCGGGTCCGGATTCGTTCGACTGCTCGGGCCTGATCCAGTGGGCCTACAAGCAGGCCGGCGTCAGCCTGCCCCGTACGAGCTACGACCAGGCAGCCGCGGGCACCCCGGTCTCGCGTGACAGCCTGATGCCCGGCGACGTCGTCTCGTTCTACGGCGGCTCGCACTCGGGTATGTACATCGGCGACGGCAACGTCGTGCACGCATCCACGTCCGGCGTGCCGGTCAAGGTTGCTCCCGTGGACTCCATGCCGTTCGACGGCGCTCGACGCTACTGAGCCGAGCGCTCCGACCGGAGTTGTGTACCGACCGACAGGGCCGATCCGTTTCGACGGTTCGGCCCTGTTGTCGTTTCCAGGGACGGTTTCCGGGCGACACGCCGGTACGGTGGACAGCAGAGCGTCCAGTTCGTAATCTGATCGAGACCTCTCCGACGTTTGGTTTGTGATCTGTCACGTGCAGACTGCGTCGATTTCGGACCGTGTTCACGTCCGCGCCCAGCTGAGCATGGGTATCGTTCGGTTCCGGTCACTTTTTCCAACCGCCACTCCAGCTGGAGTGGCATATGTCAGGACGGAGAGTCGCTTTCCGTGGCGATATCGAGAACCACCCGAGTTCTACGGCTAGTAGGTAGCTCGGTGACCACAGCCGTTGCGGCCGCGTGCATCATGGTGGTGCCGATCACGACGGCGACCGCCGATCCGGGCTTCGGCTCGGCTTCCGACGCGCAGGCGAAGCTGGCGGAGCTGTCCAGGGAGTCGGAACAGACCAACGAGTCGCTGCACAACGCGCAGATCGATCTCGACGCTCGGGCTCGCGAGCAGCTCGATGCGCAGACTGCCGTCGATGCCAGTCGGGCGGCCCTCGACGCCGCCCAGTCGCAGCTGGCGCAGCTCAAACCCGCCATGGACAAGGTGGCCAATGTCAACTACCAGGGCGCTCGCACCAACCGGTTGTTCGCGGTCATGGTCAGCGACTCCCCGCAACAGTTGCTCGACCAAATGTCGGCCCTCGATGTCATCTCCGCCGAGACAGCCGGTCAGGTAGCTCAGTTCCAGCAGGCCAGCGCGGATGCATCCGCGGCAGAGCAGGCCGCCGCGACCGCCGCAGAACAGGCCAGAGTCGCCGCCGAGCAGGCCAAAGCGGTCAGCGACGATCTGCAGGCGAAGCAGAGTGAACTTCAGGGCCAGATCGCCGAAGTCATGGCCGCGTACAGCGCGCTTTCCTCGTCCGAGCAGCTGGCCCTCGCGGGATCGGCGCTTCCGGAAGGTTTCGACCCCTCCACGATTCTGAAGAACTTGACGCCGGGATCCGGTTCCAGCGCGTTGCAAGCCGGTCTCACACAGATCGGCAAGCCGTACGTCTGGGGAGCGACCGGCCCCGACGGTTTCGACTGCTCCGGGTTGGTCGTCTGGGCCTACAAGCAGGTCGGAAAGACGTTGCCGCGGTCGAGTCAGGCTCAGGCTGCCGGCGGAACTCCCGTCGATCAGAAGGATCTGCAGCCGGGAGACGTCGTTCTGTTCTACCCGGACGCATCACACGTCGGTATCTACGCCGGTAACGGCAACGTTCTGCATGCCTCCACCTTCGGGGTACCGGTGAAGGTGCAGTCGATGGCGTCGTTCCCGTTCTACGGGGCCCGTCGATACTGACTGTGCCGCGAACGACGACTGACGCCTGAATGAGCGGTACGGAACGGCCGTCCGTTGTCCACGCTCTCACCGCCTCGGGGCGGGCGCGATGGGCGGCAGTCCTGGTCGTTCTGGCAGTGGCGTCGACGCTGCTGTTGGTTCATCGTCACGACGGTCCTGAATCGGGAGCGGCGACATCGAGCGCATCGACTTCGTCCGATCCGTCGGCCTCGCAGAATCCGCCGACGTACGACGAGCAGCGCCGCGCCGAAGTGACCGAGCTGCTCGAGCGCTGGGCGGCTGCCCTCCGTTCCGGCGACGAATCGGCGCTGCGTGGGTTGCTCGACCCCCTCGCGGATCCGACGTTCGTGGATGCGCAGGTTCGCCGGGCGACTGTCGTTCCGACGGTTCCTTTCTCGGCCTTCGACTACGAGATCGGTGACGAACCCGAGACCCCCGTGCCGTCGTCGATTGCCGAGCAGCTGGATGCCACCGATGTGTGGGCTCCACCGGTGTACCTGCGGTATGCCGTGCAGGGCCCGGATGCCTCGCCGACCCGCCGGCCGGTTTCGCTGGTGGTCGCCGAACGCGACGGCCAGTGGCGACTGGTCGACGACGCCGACTTGCTGACCTACCGTCGCCACACCTGGCGCGGGCCGTGGGATTTCGGGCCCGTGACGGTGCGCTCGGTCGCCACTGCATCCGGCACGTCGGTGGTGTTGGGACATCCCGACCGTGAGCAGTTCGTGGCAGATGTGGCCGCCGAGCTGCCCGCGGCGACCGCTGTGGTCACCGACTTCTGGGGAGCCGACTGGGCCCGCGACGGACTGGTGTTCGTCAGTTCGACGGCCGAGGAGTTCGACGAATCGACGGGGTCCTCGCCCTCGACGGACGTGGCCGCAGTGACCGTGTCCGACGCCGTGGCCGGCGGGTCGCGTCCGACGGGTCAGCGCGTGGTGTTCGGTCCCGATGCCGCGTCGCGGCTGACTCCGTTCACTCTTCGTTCGGTGCTTCGGCACGAGTTGACGCATGTGGCGGCGCGGGCGAAGACGGCGGAAGGCACCGCGTTGTGGGTGGCGGAGGGTTTCGCCGACTACTCCGGGTATCGCAGTTCCGGTGCCGACTTCCGGCAGCTGGCACCTACTCTGGCATCGATCGTGGCTGCCGGTGGCCCGCCGACCGTGTTGCCGAAAGACGAGGATTTCGGTGCAGGCGGCACCCGCTCCAACGTGGCCTACGAGTCCGCCTGGTCGGTCTTCGCGTTCGTGGCCGACCGGTACGGCGAGTCCACGTTGCGCAGGTTCTACGAGGCGCTGGCGGCCGGACCCGGGTCGGACGGAGTCGTCGACGCAGCGATCACCTCGGTCCTTAGTTCGAGCCGAACCCGGTTCGTCGCGGAGTGGGGCAACTGGGTGGCCGCTCGGTCACGCTGACCCGGACGTGCGCGTCGTCGACACGAGCTGTCCGATCGGGAGCGCTACGGTTGTCGTCATGCGTCGGACTCTTCTGGTGACGAACGACTTTCCGCCCCGGCCGGGCGGAATCCAGTCCTATTTGCACAGCTTCGCCTCGCAGTTGCCCGCCGACGAGCTCGTGGTCTACGCGCCGCGGTGGCGTGGGGATTCGCACGTGAAGTTCGATGCGAAACAACCCTTCGAGGTCATCAGGCATCCGACCACGTTGATGCTGCCTACTCCGTTGGTGGCTCGCCGCGCAGCACGCATCGTGAAGACCCGAGGGTGCGACTCGGTGTGGTTCGGTGCCGCGGCCCCGCTGGCGGTGATGTCGTCACACCTGCGCAAAGCCGGGGCGGATCGCATCGTGGCGAGCACGCACGGCCACGAGGTGGGGTGGTCGATGGTGCCCGGTGGTCGCGCGACGCTGCGCACTATCGGGGAGAACACCGATGTGGTGACCTACGTGAGCAAGTACACGCGGAGCCGATTCAGCTCGGCGTTCGGGGCGTCGGCGGCACTCGAGCATCTGCCGCCGGGGGTCGACACCGATCGTTTCGTGCCCGACGATGCCGCGAGGACGGAGTTACGTGCTCGGTACGGCCTCGGTGACCGACCGACGGTTCTGTGTCTGTCGCGACTGGTGCCGCGCAAGGGCCAGGACTTCCTGATCCGGGCGCTACCGGAGATCCGGCGCGCGGTGGACGGGGCGGTTCTGGTGATCGTCGGCGGCGGTCCGTACGAGAACACGTTGCGCGAACTGGTTCGCTCCACCGGGATGGAGCAGCACGTGGTGTTCACCGGGACAGTACCGTCGGCGGAACTGGCTGCCCATCACACGATTGCCGACGTGTTCGCGATGCCGAGCCGCACCCGAGGCGCGGGCCTCGACGTCGAGGGGCTCGGAATCGTCTACCTCGAGGCGTCGGCCTGTGGCGTTCCGGTGGTTGCCGGGATGTCGGGAGGCGCTCCGGAAGCTGTGCAGCACAACAAGACCGGGCTCGTCGTCGACGGGACTTCGGTGTCTTCCATCGCCGACGCTATCGTGACGATCCTGTCCGATCGAACACTGGCGACGCAGATGGGCAACGCCGGTCGGGCATGGGTCGACGCGGAATGGCGCTGGGACGTGCTGACGGAGAAACTGCGGTCGCTGATCTGACCGGGCGGTCCGCTCGCGCCACGGCTCAAGCCACGCGTGTCATCTCGCGTAGATCGCCTCGATCTCATCGGCGTACGCCTTGGTGATGACATTGCGCTTGAGCTTCATCGTCGGCGTCAGTTCGCCGCTCTCCTCCGAGAAGTCGTGGGGGAGCAGGCGGTACTTCTTGATGGATTCCGCGTGCGAGACCGACTTGTTGGCGTCGGCGACGGCGGCGTCGATCTCGGCGACGAGATCGGGGTCGGCCTGCAGATCCGCTGCGGTGGCGTCGGAGTCCTTGCCGTGTGCGGACTTCCACTTGTCGAACGCATCCGGATCGAGGGTGATGAGGGCACCGATGAAGGGCTTCTGGTCACCGACCACCACGGCCTGACTGATCAGTGCTCCGGCACGAAGGTGATCTTCGAGGCCCGCGGGGGAGACGTTCTTGCCGCCGGCGGTGACGATCAGTTCCTTCTTGCGGCCGGAGATCGTGATGTATCCCTCCTCGTCGACGGATCCGAGATCGCCGGTGCGGAACCACCCGTCGTCGAGGGATTCCGCGGTCGCCTTCTCGTTTCGCCAATATCCGTCGAACACAACGGGTCCGCGTAGTTGGATCTCACCGTCGCCGGCGATGCGGACGGTGTTCCCGGGTAGCGGGCGTCCGACGCTGCCCACACGTTGGAATCCGATGGTGTTCACCGCGAACGCCGCAGTGGTTTCGGTCAGGCCGTAGCCCTCGTAGATGGTCACGCCGATGCCGCGGTAGAAGTGGCCGAGTCTCGCGCCCAGTGGTGCGCCGCCCGAGATGGCGAGTTCGCACTTGCCGCCGAGAGCGGTCCGCAGCTTCGAGTAGACCAGCTTGTCGAACACGAAATGCTTGGCGCGCAACACGATCGACGGGCCACCGGAATCCTGCGCCTGGCTCCACGCCACTGCGCACTCGGTCGCGAGATCGAAGATCTTGCCCTTGCCGTCGCTGTGTGCCTTCTGCTTCGCAGTGTTGAAGACCTTCTCGAACACGCGCGGCACGGACAGAATGAAGTCCGGTCGAAATGTCCCGAAGGTCGCGACCAGGTTGGGAATGTCGTTGGTGTGGCCGAGGGTGACTCCGGCATCGAACGACGCGATACTCACCGCGCGAGCGAGGACGTGCGCCATCGGAAGGAACATCAACGTACTGCGGCCCTGTGTCAGAAGAGCTTTCAACGACGTCTGGCGAATGCCGCGAGATTCCGCAAGGAGGTTCGCATGCGTCAATTGCACACCTTTGGGGCGGCCGGTAGTGCCCGAGGTGTAGATCAACGTGGCCGGATCGGACGAGCGAAGTGTCGAGACTCGTTCGTGCACAACGTCTTCGGAGACGTCCGCGCCGTTGTCGATCAGAGCCTGCACTGCGCCCGTGCCGGAAGCGTTGTCGATCACGAACGTTCGACGTACCGACGGCGCCGCAGCTACGACGGCTTCTGTCTCCCGTACTTGCGCGTCGTTCTCGAGGACCAACAGAACCGGCTCGGCGTCTTCGAGAATCCACTCGACCTGGCCCGCCGACGACGTCTCGTAGATCGGCACGGTCACTCCGCCCGCGGCCCAGATCGCGTAGTCGATGACCGACCACTCGAATCGCGTGGACGACATGAGCGCGACGCGATCGCACTGCTCGATACCTGCCGCGACGAGGCCCCTGGCCACGTCGACGACCAGTCGCTCGAATTCTGCGGCACCGACATCGGTCCATCGGCCGTCGTCGAGCCGACGGAACACCACGGCATCCGGCGACGTCCGAGCGCGGGCGAAGACGCTGTCGACAGCCGAGTCGGTGTCCGCGATGTCGTACTCGGCGGAAACAGTGAACTCGCGCACGGGATTACCTCCGGATCGAACGGGTTGGAGAAAGTCGATAGCTCGGCTTCACAGATACTCTAGACCCGGGGCGCGCGGTCCCGAATGTGCCTCGGCGGTCCTGGTCTCGGACCCGATATGTGAAGCTCTGACGATGAGCAGTATTCAAGTTGCGGATCAGACATTCGTGGCAGCGCCCGGTGCGGCGGTGGCGCAGGCGTTCGTCTCGCCGGAGCGGTGGCGGCGGTGGTGGCCGGACCTGTCGCTGACCGTGACCGAGGATCGCGGCGAGAAGGGCATTCGGTGGTCGGTCCGCGGCGGCGTCGTCGGAACGATGGAGCTGTGGCTCGAGCCCGTACTCGACGGCGTGATCGTCCACTACTTCCTGCACGCCGAGCCGGCCTCACCAAGTGAGTCGGCCACCGAGCAGCATGCGCGTCGGGTGGCCGGCCGCGCCATGACCTTCGAGCTGAAGCGGGAGCTCGAGGCCGGGAGGTCAGCGGGCGAGGCACCCCACCACGTAGCGTCGAGTTCAGCTCCCGAATGAACCGCGCGGTACGGTCGGCCGGTTCGCGTTGTGCGTCGGCGGTTCGATCGTGTGAGATAGGCCTGCCGCGGGTTACACAGCAGGCAGCGAACGAAGCGGATCGAAGTACCCGAGAGGAAGCGGACCAGTAGTCATGGCGGAGAAAACCCAGAGGTCGATCGTCGTCGAAGCCCCACCGAGTCGGGTCATGGACGTCATCGCCGATTTCGACGCGTATCCCACGTGGGTGTCCGCCGCGAAGTCCGTCGAGGTCCTCGAAGTCGGTGCGGACGGACGGGGAAAGCGGGTCAAGTTCGTGCTCGACGCCGGAATGGTGAAAGACACGTACGAACTCGAGTACGACTGGGCCGCGGACGGCAATTCGGTGTCGTGGAATCTCGTCTCGGGCGAAATGCAGAAATCTCAGAACGGGTCGTACTCGCTGCGTGAGACCGGTAACGGCACCGACGTGACGTACGAGCTCACTGTCGATCTGAACATTCCGATGATCGGCCTGTTCAAGCGCAAAGCAGAGAAGGTCATCACCGACACTGCGCTCAAGGAATTGAAGAAGCGGGTCGAAGGCTGACCGACGCTCGCCCCGAACTCCGCACCACGGTATCGCTGTTCATCGGCAAAGGTGGCGCGGGGAAGACCACCCTGGCGTCTGCATCGGGTCTTGCGCTCGCGGCCACGGGCCAAGAGGTGCTGATCGCCTCCCTCGACCAGGCGCACTCGATCCGCGACGCCCTCGGCGCAGACGGTGACACCGACGAGGACTCGGGCATCGGAGCGGTCGCTCCGAACCTGGACGTCGTCGAGATCGATACCTCGCGGCTGCTCGAAGAGCGGTACCGCGGTCTGGGATCGATGCTGTCGGTGGCCTCGGCAGGCCACGAACACGGCGTGAGTTTCGGCGCGATCGAGCCGGAGGAGCTGATGGGGTTCCCGGGTATCGAGGAGCTGTTGGGATTGCACGAGGTGTCCCGGCTCGTCGACGAAGGTCGTTGGGACACAGTGATAGTCGATCTTCCGGCATCGGGGGATGCGCTGCGAACACTGCAGCTGCCCGGCACCGTCTCGTCCTATTTCGAGCGCGTGTGGCCGCGCCACGATCGCATGGTCGCCGGCACCGGAACCGACGTGCGGCTCACGCTCGTGGTGGCCATGATCGAGCGGATCCTCGGACAGATCGAATCGGTCCGGGCGCTGATCACCGATCCCGACCGGACCGGGGCAACCGTGGTCCTGACCCCCGAGCACCTGTCCATCGTCGACGCCGAACGCACGCTCTCCGCAGCGGCTCTGTTCGGCGTTCGCGTCGACCGACTGCTGGTGAACCGGATGCTCCCGGCCCTCAATTCCTCGTCGATCGGTCTGGTCGGAGCTCATCCTGCGGTGTTCTGGTTCGAGCGATGGCGGGCCGCGCAGCTCGACGCCGTGGCCGAACTCCGACGACGCGTAGGCTCGGTTCCGATCGTGGAGGTGGAGCACTGTGAAGTGGAACCGGTAGGGTTGGGCCCCTTGCAGGATGTGGCCGAGCACCTGGCACCGCACTCCCTCGAACGACGTGCGTCGAGCCCGGCCGGTCGACCGTCGGTCGAACTCGAGTCGGGGAGCGGACTCGAATCCGTGTACGCGATGAGAATGCTTCTGCCGGTAGTCGATTCGACCACCTTGGGTCTGGGGCGAGTGGAGGACGACTTGATAGTGAGTGCCGACGGTAGGCGGCGACGCGTCACGTTGGCGTCGGTGTTGCGTCGGTGTATCGCCGATTCTGCTGAACTCGACGGCCCGTTCCTGGTGGTGCGTTTCCGACCCGACCCCGATGTGTGGCCGCTGTGAGCGGCCGAGCCATGACCGGAAGAGCAATGACCGGAAGAGCAATGACCGGAAGAGCTGTGAGCGGAGAGACGCTGTGACGGCCGGGCATTCGGAGTTGGGCGCGGACCTGCTGGCGTTGGCCGACACCGTCCTGACACGTCTCGAGCCCATCCTGCGCCGAGTTGCCGAGACACAGCAGGACCGCGATCAGCAGGGCTGCAGCTGGTGCCCGGTGTGTGCGCTCGCGGCGTTGGTGCGCGGTGAACGGCACGATCTCGTCGAACTCGTTGCCTCGGAAGGGGCCGTCGTCGTCGCACTGCTGCGTCAGTTGTTGATCGACCACACCGCGCCGGGCACCGAACACGCCGCTGGGGGTAGTAGCGAGTCCAGCACCGAGTCGACAGCGTCCGCTGCCGACCGGGTCGACGCCGCCGCGGACGTGTCGGAGGACACCTCTGCGCCGTCCGTTCGTCGACCGGCGTTCGTACCGATTACCGTTCGGGTCAAGGAGTGACCATCGCCGTGGGGGGACGGCCGAGGAAGGCATGAACGAATGAAGCGTCATCATCAGCGATTGACGGTCGGGATCGACGTGGGCGGCACGAGCCTGCGCGCCTCGGTTGTCGACGCGGACGGTCAGGTGCTCGACTCGACCGCAGCACCCACGCCCCACACTGCTCGTGCACTCGAGCGTGGTCTCGACCGCGCCGTGCAGGAGCTGGCCGGCCGACACGACATCGCTGCCGTCGGTCTGGCCGTGGCGGGTTTCATCGATTCCGACCGCACGACGGTCCGGTTCGCCCCGCACCTGCCGTGGGTCGACACGCCGGTCGCAACCGAGATGAGCGAACGCATCGGACTACCGGTGTTGCTCGAACACGACGCCAACTCCGCGGCGTGGGCGGAATACCGTTTCGGAGCGGCTTCGGGTGGCCGCAACGTGGTGATGGTGGCGATCGGTACGGGAATCGGTGCGGCGCTGCTGATCGACGGCCGAATCTATCGAGGGAGTCACGGGGTGGCTCCCGAACTCGGTCACATTCAGGTGGTGCCCGACGGACGAGCGTGTCCCTGCGGCAAACGCGGGTGCTGGGAACGGTATTGCAGCGGTACCGCACTGGTGGATACGGCGGTGGAGTTGTTGGCCGCAGACCCGTCGTCCTCGACGAGGTTGGCGCGCGAGGTCTTCCTCGATCCCGGCTCGTTGACCGGGCGTCGGATCGCGAGCGCCGCGCACGACGGCGACTCGATCGGCCGACGCACCATGGAGGATTTCGCACACTGGCTCGGCGTCGGACTCTCGATGGTCAGCGATGTGTACGACCCCGACCTGATCGTGTTGGCCGGCGGTGTGGCCACTTCGTCGAGCCAATTCCTCGCTCGTGCCACGGACAAGTACGCCGAGCTCGTCACCGGCGCGGGGCATCGCCCGCTGGCACGGATTCGCAGCACCGAACTGGGCGAGGCCGCGGGGATGATCGGTGCGGCCGAGCTCGCGCGAGCACAGTTCGTCACCACCGCACGATGACGGTCCGGACCGACGCCGTGTGATGTCGCACGACGACTCCTCGTCGATGTGGCTGGTGTCATAAACCCTGGGTACAGTTCACTACGCGGCACGGTTCGAGAACGCACGGCCGCAGTCGGTTCGCTCCGCGCGAGCCGGCACACCATCGATTGCCGACCATGATCAGGGAGCACGTCAATGTGGTACTGGCTGTTCAAATTCGTCATCGTGGGGCCCCTGCTCATTGCCCTGGGTCGGCCCACGATCGAGGGTGCGGAGAACATTCCGACGCACGGCCCGGTGATCCTGGCCAGCAACCACAAAGCGGTTCTCGATTCGTTCTATCTTCCGCTCAAGACCCCGCGGCGCATCACCTTCCTCGCCAAGAGTGAGTACTTCACCGGCTCGGGTCTCAAGGGTGCGTTCCAGAAGTGGTTCTTCACCGCGGTGGGTCAGGTGCCCATCGACCGCACCGGAGCCGACGCGGCGCAGGACGCACTGAACGCCGGTGCCCGCGTGATCGAAGCCGGCAAGGTGCTCGGTATCTACCCCGAAGGCACCCGGTCGCCCGACGGCCGGCTCTACAAGGGCAAGACCGGAATGGCGCGCCTGGCATTGCAGACCGGCGTTCAGGTGGTGCCGGTCGCCATGATCGGCACCGAGAAGATGAACCCGATCGGTTCGCGCGTCTGGCGTCCGGCAAAGGTCACCATTCGCGTCGGCAAGCCCATCGACTTCTCCCGGTTCGAGGGAATGGCAGGCAACCGATTCGTCGAGCGCGCCGTCACCGACGAGGTGATGTACGACCTGATGCTGCTCTCGGGTCAGGAGTACGTCGACGTGTACGCGGCCTCGCTGAAGAAGGTTGCGACATCCGAAGATTCGGCTCCGTCCGCGCGCCGTATCCCCGACTCGAAGGCCAGCTGACGACGGCGGTCAGTGAACCGCGGTGTCGCTTTCCTTCGGGGTGACCCGAGGCGAGAGTTTCACGGCCGCGACGGCGACCACAGAGGCCAGCGCCCACCACACGTAGGCGGATGCGGCGAACTGATCGACCAACGGCCAGTCGAGTCCACTCCATCGACCTTCACCGAGTTTCCAGTGCGGTGCGTACACCATGATCGCCAGTCCGACGGCAACCAGAGCGAGTAGCAGTGCGCTTCGACGGCGGTATCCGACGGCGGCCAGCACCATCGCGAACGGTATTGCCCACACCCAGTGGTGTGACCAGGAGACCGGCGAGACCAACAGGCCGAACATCGCGTTCACGGTCAGCGCCAGGGCGATCTCACCGGCGGCGAATGCTTTGCGCATCGCGATTCCCGCAACGAGCAGTACCCCTACCGACAGTGCGATCCACAGAATGGAACGGGGGAGCTCGTCCATTCCGAGGCGGGCCAGTACACCTGTGATGGACTGATTCGCCGGGTACGCCGGGCCGCCGATCCGATCGGAATCGATGATCGTCTCGGTCCAGTACTTCACGGAGTCCGACCACGTGAGCGCGAACCCGATCGCCGTGAACACCGCGAAGCTCAATGCCGATACCACTGCAGCGCGAAAGTCCTTGCGCAGCAAGAAGAACAAGACGAAAACTGCGGGAGTGAGTTTGACGGCGGCGACCAGACCGATCAGCACACCCCGAGGCCACGGAGTCTTCTTCGGCAAGCAGTCGAGCGCGACGAACATCATCAGAACGATGTTGATCTGCCCGTAGTTCAACGTGGACGTGACCGGCTCCAGTACGAGGACGGACACCGCGAACACCGCGCCTGCACTCCACCACACGAGCGTGCGAGGGCGAACCCCCAACGAGATCAGCGTGAGCACAACGGTCGCCAGCAACGCGAGCATGGACAACGACGTCACCGTCATCGACGCGGCGTAGAGCGAGACCTTCGAGAGCGGGCTGAACAGAGCGGCAGCAATCGGGGGATACGTGAACGGCAACGTGGTACCGGTCGCGATGGGAGGAAGCTGGCCGTACAGATCCCCGCCCCGAGCGAACACCTCTCCGCCGAGCCGGTAGACGTCGAGATCCAGTCGATAATGCTCACCCAACGTTCGCAGCCCGGGAAACCCGTTGAGATGGAAGAGCACACCGACCGCCGCCGCGACGACAACGACGACCCTGCTCGACGCCACCGCCCAACGCGGCCACCGGCGTCGCGTCGGGCCGGCAGGCTCCGACGCTTCGGCGACCGGACGGTTGGTGTCGGACGAAGTCACAACGTTCCCTTTCAGGGCTTGTTCGGCTCGGTTCTGCGGTGTGTGGGGGACGTGCCGGGGCACGCGCTAGGGTGAGCCGCGTGCGCTACTTCTACGACACAGAGTTCATCGAGGATGGTCGCACAATCGAGTTGGTCTCGATCGGTGTGGTGTCGGAGGACGGCCGCGAGTTCTATGCGGTGTCCTCCGAGTTCGACCCCGAGCGGGCGGGCCGGTGGGTCCGGCGCAACGTCTTACCCAAGCTGCCACCGTACTCGTCGCCGTTGTGGATGAGCCGATCCCGAATTCGCGACGAACTGCTCGAATTTCTCGTTCCGCACTACGGTGCCGAGGTCGAATTATGGGCATGGGTGGCGGCGTACGACCACGTGGCGCTCTGCCAGCTGTGGGGATCGATGACCGAGTTGCCGCGTTCCCTGCCTCGATTCACCCGTGAGCTCCGTCAGCACTGGGAGGATCGCGGCAGTCCCGAGCTTCCCGCGGTGCCCGACGATGCCCACGATGCCCTGGCCGACGCGCGCCACAATCTGGCCAAGTTCCAGGCGATCGAGGAGTACTCGTACCGCGGTTGAACACCCGTTGTCCTGCGGTGACGGCGGTACGAATATCCTGTAGCGGTGAACTGGACTGTCGACGTACCCATCGATCGCTTGCCCGACCTGCCGCCGCTGTCTCCGACGCTGCGCACTCGATTGGACGACGCGTTGGCCAAGCCGGCTGCGCAGCAGCCGCAGTGGGATCCCGAGCAGGCCGGCGAGATGCGCAAGGTGCTCGAGAGCGTTCCGCCGATCACCGTCGCAGGTGAGGTCGAGGCGCTGTCGGACAAGCTCGCTGCCGTCGCCCGCGGCGAGGCGTTCCTGCTTCAGGGTGGCGACTGCGCCGAGACGTTCGTCGACAACACCGAACCGCACATCAAGGGCAACATTCGCACGCTGCTGCAGATGGCCGTCGTACTCACGTACGGGGCGAGCATGCCGGTGGTCAAGGTCGCGCGCATCGCCGGCCAGTACGCCAAGCCTCGCTCGTCGAACATCGATGCGCTCGGCCTGCAGTCCTACCGCGGCGACATGATCAACTCGCTGGTGGCCGACGAGAGCGTGCGCGGCCACGATCCGTCACGACTGGTGCGCGCTTACGCCAACGCGAGTGCGGCCATGAACCTGGTTCGGGCACTGACCGGAGCCGGGATGGCCGACCTGCACAAGGTGCACGACTGGAACCGTGAATTCGTCGCGCAGTCACCCGCCGGAGCCCGCTACGAGGCGCTGGCCGGGGAGATCGACCGGGGCCTGCGGTTCATGGATGCCTGTGGTGTCTCCGACCCCAATCTGCACACCGCCCAGATCTTCGCGAGCCACGAAGCACTCGTACTCGACTACGAGCGCGCGATGCTGCGGCTCGACAACACCGACGATCACCCCAAGCTCTACGATCTGTCGGCTCACTTCCTGTGGATCGGCGACCGCACTCGCCAGCTCGACGGCGCGCACATCGCGCTCGCCGAACTGATCTCGAACCCGATCGGGCTCAAGATCGGACCCACCACGACCCCCGAGATGGCCGTCGAATACGTCGAGCGCCTCGACCCGACCAACAAGCCGGGCCGCCTGACGCTGATTTCGCGCATGGGCAACGGCAAGGTTCGCGACATCCTGCCTGCCATCATCGAGAAGGTGCAGGCCACCGGACACCAGGTGATCTGGCAGTGCGACCCGATGCACGGCAACACGCACGAGGCGTCCACCGGATACAAGACCCGGCATTTCGACCGCATCGTCGACGAGGTGCAGGGCTTCTTCGAGGTGCACAACGGCCTCGGCACCCACCCGGGCGGAATCCACGTCGAGCTGACCGGTGACGACGTCACCGAATGCCTCGGCGGAGCCCAGGACATCTCTGATCTCGACCTGGCCGGGCGCTACGAAACTGCCTGCGACCCGAGACTGAACACTCAGCAGAGCATCGAGCTGGCATTCCTCGTCGCCGAGATGCTTCGCGGCTGATCGCCGGCACCGCCCTGGTGGCTCAGGGCAGCCGGTGGTCAGGGCCGCCGGGGGTCAGGGCAGTGAGACGACCATGACCTCGGAGTCCGGTTCCACCCGTGAACCGGCTCCGGGGCTCTGGGAGATGACCAACGAGCCGTCCGTGTCGACCACCTGACGAACATCGATCGTCAGTCCGAGCGAGTCCAGAGTCGTGCGTGCGGATCCCACCGAACGGCCGAGGAGCGACGGCACGGTGACTGCCGTCGACACGTCGAGGACGGCGGTGGTGCCGGACTTGACGGTCTGGCCGGCCTTCGGGTTCGTGCCGATCGCTTTTCCGCCGTCGGTGTCCTCGTCGAACGTCTCGCGGACCTCGTCGACGGTGATGCCGACCGATTCGAGAGTCGTCCGTGCCTGATCGACGCTCTGTCCGCGGACGTCGGGAACCTGCACCGGCGGTGCACCTTTGCTGCGCAGCACGGTGACCGCGGCACCGGTGTTCAACACCGTTCCCGGCGGGGGATCGAGCGCAGCGACGCCGCCGATCGGTGCAGTGCTGCTGAATGCCTCGCCGCCGTCGACCGGGGTGAAGGTTCTCTCGCGCAATTGCTGCTGCATGTGTTCGACGGAGGCGTCGGAGTCGATGGAGGGGACGGTTGGGCTGCCCAGTGAGACGAGCAGAAACACGGTGTCGCCCTTGGCGATTCGGGAACCACCGACGGGGTCGGTGCCGATGAGCAGATCGGTCGAGACGGTGTCGGAGTACGTTCCCCGAACCGTTGCTTCCAAGCCCGACGCTTCGATTGCGCTCGTGGCACCGGTGGTGTCGAGACCGTCGACCATCGGAACTGCGGTGTATCGGCCCGAGCCCATCCACCAGCCGCCGAGACCGACCAACACGGCCAACAGTGCAACGACCACCAACCAGACGACGATGGCCCGCCGGGACCGTTGGCGATCGGCGGCGAAATCGGGAAATTCGTAGTGTCGCCGGCCCAGGGGTGCCGCCGGCTGCGGGTCGTCCGATTGCGGTTCGTACTCGATTTCGCGGGATGTCGGTGACGTGACCACTCGGGTGTGGTGCACGCCGTCGGGCGGCGGTACCGGGGGAGCGCTCTGCACCACCTGGGTGCGGGTGGGCGGCTGTCGATCGCCGGCGACTGTCGTCGGTGCGCCCGCAGCCGCCGAGCTCAGGTGCTGTGCCGAACGCTGGGGAGCGGGCACCCGGTACGCGGGAAGTGCCAGCGCCGACGCGGCAGTGCGCAGCGCGCGGGCCATGTCGTCGGCGTTGCGGTATCGGTGTTCGGGGTCGCGGACGGTGGCGTGTTGAACCACGTCGTCGAACTGTGGTGGCACGCCTGCGATGAGGGTCGAGGGGAGCGGAACGTCGTTGTCGATGCGCTGGTAGGCGATGGACAGGGATGTGTCGCCGGTGAACGGGGTGCGTCCGGTGAGCAGCTCGAACAGTACGACTCCGACGCCGTAGACGTCGCTGCTCGCGGATGCGGAGCCGGTGGTGACCTGTTCGGGGGACAGATACGCGGCCGTGCCCAGAATCACACTGCTCGAGGTGACGGTGGATGCGGCGACGGCTCGGACCAGCCCGAAGTCGGCGATCTTGACGTCTCCGTCGTCGCTGATCAGGATGTTCTCCGGTTTGATGTCTCGGTGCACCAGACCGGCGCGGTGTGCGACGGCGAGAGCTTCGAGCACGGGGCGAACCACGGCGACTGCGGCGTGCGGCGGCATGGGCCCGCGCTCCCGCAGCAGCTCGCGCAGCGTTCCGCCCTCGACGAGCTCCATGACCAGGAATGCGTGATCGCCGTCCCGCCCGTGGTCGTACACGGCCACCAGGCCGGGATGGCTCAGCCTGGCCACCGCGCGTGCCTCGAACTCGAATCGCTGAACGAACTGCGGGTCCTCGGCGAACTTCGGATCCATGATCTTCACCGCGACAGGTCGGTCGAGTCTGGTGTCGAGTCCGCGGTAGACCGTCGACATTCCGCCCCGTGCGATCGGTGCGTCTATTCGATATCGACGATCGAGCATCGAACCCGGTATCACCGAACCTCCCCTCGTCGTCCTCGATGTGTCCGCTCGAAATCCGGACGCCTGACGACGATGGTATCGGCGCCGTGGGTGCTCACCGACGATCGTGGTTCGTGTCTTCGGTCTCCGTGGCGGGCCGCGTCACTTTTGAAGTCTGGACGCCGGACCCGTTAACGTTACCCGCGTGAGTGCCATTCCCTACGCCGACGACGTGCTCGATCCGTCGGTTTCTCTGCTGCAGTTCGCCGATGTCGCCAAGATCCTCGACGTCCCCAAGACGCGCGTCGAGCAGCTCGTGCGGGATCGTCAGCTGTTGGCTCTCAAGCGTTCCCGCGTCCCCGGCGTGCCCGAGCAGTTCTTCGACACGACCAAGGGCGAAATCGTCAAGGGCCTGCCCGGCCTGCTGGCGGTGCTGCACGACGGCGGCTACGAGGACGAAGAAATTCTGCGGTGGTTGTTCGCCGAGGACGACAGTCTGCCCGGTACCCCGGTCGCAGCGTTGCACGGTGACCTGATGCGCGAAGTGATCAGACGCGCTCAGGCAATGGCCTTCTAGCAGCTGAAACAGCGGTCGTCAGCGGACCGTGGCGCGCTTCCAGCCGGTGACGGCGAACTGCGGCAGCGCGACGCGTGCGCGAGTCCACTGCGGCACGGTCGCGCGCTGGGAGAGCACCCGGTAGCCCTGCGCCTCGACCTCGTCGAGAATGCGGCCGTACAGAATGGACGCCGTTCGCATGGACGGACGCACTCGCGGATCCAACATGTCGATCCCGGCGTCCGACGTCCGGTAGATCGACCGGGTGACGGCGATCGAGTGGGCGAGGGCGCGGGTGACTCTGGCATCGACCGAGCCGGTGGTCCGGCACCACCGCAACAGATCCTCGTCGACCCCGAAGGCCGCCAGTTCGTCGGTCGGGAGATAGATGCGGTCGCGGTCGAGGTCCTCACCCATGTCGCGGATGAAGTTGGTCAGCTGGAACGCCTCGCCCAACGCCGCAGCCGACGGCTCCGCCTCGGCTCGCGGAACCACCGTTCCAAGGATCGGCAACATCTGCAGTCCGATGACTGCGGCCGATCCGTACATGTACTCGTTCAACTGCTCCATCGTTCGGTACCGCGAGACGAACATCGCGCTGCCCGGGATGTCCATGCGCATCGAATGCATGAACGCGAAAAAGTAATCGTGGGGAATGTCGTACCGAGCGACCGTGTCGCACAATGCGCTCAACACCCGATCGGATGTGCTGTCGGACAGCGGTTTTCCGGCCAAGGCGTCGCGCACCCGGGATTCGATGATGTCGAGTTCGACGATTCTGCGGGCGTTCAGTTCGTCCGAACCGACCGCGATGTCGGTGCCTTCGAGGTCGACGATGTCGTCGACCATCCGAGCGAAACCGTACAGAGCGTGCACGGCTGCGCGCTTGTCGACAGGCAACAGTCTGGTTGCCAGAAAATAGGTCTTGCCGTGCTGGGCGTTCAGTTCGCGGCAGATGCGATACGCCTCGTGCAGAGCAGGATCGATGTCGGTCAGTTCTCTCGATACGCGGGCACTCATGGCGCGGGACCTCACGGTGTGGCGTCGTCTTCGGTGGAGACGGGCGCGGTCTTGGGGGCGTTGGGTACGGCACGGTGTTCCCGGGAGCGGTCCGATCGCAAACGCAACGGGTCGACTCGGGTCAGCGCCAGCGCGGCAACGACTGCAGCGAAAACTGCGAGGGCCACGTGCACGAACGTGTACAGGCCGATGGATCCGTCGGGTTGGAACACCAGCATCAGCCAGGTCGACAGGCCGGTGAGAACCATCAGCGTTCGGCGGGACAACGCAAAGCCGGCCGCGATCGCCAACGGCCACGAGTAGTACCAGGGCAGCGCGGCGGGGGAGAGAACGACAGTGGCGACGAGAGCGATCAGGATGCCCTTGACCGCGTCCCGCTCGGATCGGCGGCCCAACCACCACGCCCCGGCCAGGATGACCACCAAGGCGATCGCGCACAGCAACCTGGTGACGTCGAGAACCGGTCCGAGACGCAGATCGAGGAACCACGAGGTGCTGACGGTCACCAGATGCGCGAGGATCGTCGGCAGTGACAGCCAGTTGATGATCTTCGCCGAGCCGGACAACGCCGTGAGCCAGCCGATGCCGACTCCGGCGATCACAGACGCGACGGCGAACACCGCGACGAAGACGGACGCTCCGATGCCCGCGGTCTTCGTGAACGCCAGAATCGGTGCAGGCGGTGTGCGGCCTTCTTCGCGCGCCTTGTCTCGGAGGTGCAGCATCCAGATCCACACCAGGAACGGCAGAGCGAGACCGGCAGTTGCCTTGATGGCCACGGCGATCGCCACCAGCGCGATGCCGGCCACGTGGCGACGCTCGAGCGCGAGCACGATGCCCGCGGTCATCAGGCCGACCATGAGCAACTCGTTGTGCACTCCGCCGATGAGGTGGATCAGCACCAGGGGATTGAGCACGGCGAGCCACACCGCCGTCGTGGCGCGCCCGCCCAGATGGGTGGCCAGTCGCGGGACGGCCCACATCATCAGAGCGAGCCCGGGAAGCATGGTCAGGCGGAGCAGCATGGTTCCGGCGATCACATTGTCGCCGGTCAGGCTGGTGATGCCGCGACCGAGGAGCAGGAACAGCGGCCCGTACGGGGCAGTGGTCGTGGTCCACACGTTGCTGACGTTGTCGAGCAGGATTCCCGGATTGGCAACGGGCCCAACGGCATACGGGTCGAAGCCGTCCCGTAGCAACGCACCTTGAGCGAGGTACGAGTAAGCGTCGCGGCTGAACATCGGCACCGACAGCAGCAACGGTGCCGTCCATGCGGGCACGATCCACCGGAGCTCGCCCACCGTGGTGCGGCCGTGCAGCGTGGCTCGGCCGAGCCTGACCCAGGCGGTGATCATCAACAGCACACCGGCCCAGACGATGACGGTCGACAGCACGAAGCCGTGGCCGAATCGCAGCCACGACAGATGCATCTCTTCGAGTAGAGGGTCACGACGGCGCACGCTGCCCGCGCCGAATCCACCGAACATGATGCAGACCGCACCGAGAACCCCGAGGATCGCTGCTTTGCCCTCGGGACTTCGCAGGAAGTTTCCGGTGGTCGTCAGTCTCGACGGATGCCGCGCAGGCACCGGTGCAGACCCGTCCGACGAGCGCCCTTCGGAGGTGGAGTGCGACGAAACCGAAGACATTGCCGCCTGCTCCTCCTCTGCTGCGAGTCGTGTGTGTCGAGATGTGGCTCCGCGCCGACGCGTTCTCGCTGTCGGCCGAAGGATCATGGTCGCAGCAAAGATCGCGACCGGCAAACGATCGCGCTCAGCTTAGTTGGTCGACGCAGTCGATCGGACGAACCTACCGCCCTCGCGGCCCTGTCACCCGTTCTGCCGCCAGCTTGCCCGAGACCAAGACGGTCGGCACGCCCACACCCGGAGTGGTTCCGGAGCCGGCGAGAACCACGTTGTCGAGGCCGGCGACCATGTTCTTTCTCCGGAACGGCCCGGTCTGCCGGAAGACGTGCGCGGACGAGAACGGCGAGCCCGACAACATGCCTTTGTCCGCCCACGTCTGCGGTGTGTCGATGTGATCGAGCACGAAGGCGTCGGCGAGTCCGGTGTATCCGCGGCCCTCCAGCGTCGCCAGAATCTCTCGGAGGTACGGCTGAGCCAGTTCGGCCCAGGCGAGGGGAGCGCTGTCGAGGTTGGGGCACGGGGCAAGGATCGAGACCGGCTCGCTGCGGACCCCGTCGCGCACGACCTCGAGGCCCGAATCGCTCACCGACGGCCGCGTGATCAGCAGAGACGGATCGGCCATCAGAGATCCTTTGCCGGAGCGGGCGGTGATCCGGCGGAAGGTCTCGGCCCATTCGTCGCCGAAGTCGATGGTGTGGTGCGCCCGCGCAGGCCACGACGCCGTGAGTTCGACCGGAACCGTTCCGTGGGCCACGACGGCGGACGGCGACACGACGCCGTACCCGTTGCGCCTGCCTTTCTTCGACACCGCGGCGCGATCGAGCAGGCGATCGACGACGGGCAAGTCGGCGGTGAGAATCAATGCGTCGCAAGCGATTCGACGTCCATCGGCAGTGAGGACGGCATCGGCACGGCCGCGGTCGACGGTGATGTCGACGATGTCGGTGCCCAGTTCGAGCGTGCCGCCCGCCGTCACGAACGCGTCGGCCATGGCCCGGCCGATAGCCGCCATGCCTCCCTCGGGGAAGAACACCCCGAGGGAGGTGTCCATGTGTGCGATCGCACCGTAGACGGCCAGCGCCTTCTGCGGTGCCATGCCGGCGTAGAGGGCCTGGAACGTGAACACTCGGCGCAGACGGGTGTCCTTCAGGAAACGATCGACCCGTGGCCCGAGGCGACCGAAGCCGCCCAGCTTCGTCAGCGTTGCGGTATCGGTGATCGCGGCCTTGGATCCCACGAGGTCCAGCGGCGAATCGAAGTTCGAGTCGATGAAGCGGTCGAATTCGGCGTCGAAGATGTCGGCGAGCCAGCGCCGAAGATCGCGGTAGCCCTGCGCCTCGGCCGTACCGCAGGTCCGCTCGACCTCGGCGGCCATTGCCTCCGGGTCCGAGTAGACGTCGATGGACGTGCCGTCGGCGTACCGCGTGTGGTACGACGGCGACAGGGACGTCAGCCGAATCGGCGGCGTCGTGGACTCGAAGTCGGCACCCACGGCGGCCAACGCTTCGAGCACCAGGTTCGGCATCGTGAGTACGCTCGCACCGTTGTCGATGTCGTAGAGATGCGTTCCGTCGGAGTCGGTCACCGGATACACCCCCACGCGGCCGCCCACGGTGTCGTCGCGCTCGACGATCGTGACCTTCTTGCCTGCGCCCAGCAGGTGGAGCCCCGCGGCCAGGCCGGCCAATCCAGCTCCCACGACGACGACCGAGTCGGTGCGGCCGGGAACGGTTCGGATCGTAGACATGACGCTCTCTTTCAGTACTGCCGTTGGATGGCGGCGGTGGCCATGGCACGAAGGTGTTCGGCGGCGATCGGATCGATGGAACTGTCGTCCAGCGCGGCAACGGCCCGGGTGCCCAGTTCGTCGATCTGCCGTTCGACGGCGTCGACGGCGCCCAGTTCGGTGAGTATCGATCGGATGTCGGCGACCTCGCTCTCGCTGAGCTCGGTACCGAGACTGGCTCGAATCCTCGCCGCGTGATCGGGACGGCTCGCATCCGCTTGCTGCAAGGCGACGGCGATGAGCACCGTGCGCTTGCCCTCGGTGATGTCGTCACCCGACGGTTTGCCGGTGATCTCCGGGTCGCCGAACACGCCGAGCAGGTCGTCGCGCAGCTGGAAGGCAATGCCGATGTCGGCACCGAAGCTGCGGTACGCCGCAGTCAGCGGTTCGCCGGCCCCGGCAAGAACGGCCCCGAGGTGCAGCGGGCGTTCGACTGTGTAGGCGGCGGTCTTGTACCGGTTGACGCGCATGGCTGCCGCGACGCTCTCGTCGGTCCCGGCTTCGGCCTCGATGTCGAGGAGTTGACCGCCGAGCACCTCGGTACGCATCGCGGACCACACGGGCTGCGCCCGCCGCGCCGCGTCCGTGTCGATACCCGACTCGCGCAGCATGTCGTCGGCCCAGCACAGCGCCAGGTCGCCGACGAGAACGGCAGCGGAGACACCGAAGTGATCTGCCGAGCCCGACCACCCCGCATCGCGATGTCGCTGAGCGAAGCCGACATGCACGGTCGGAAAGCCTCGGCGGGTGCGGGACGAGTCGATGATGTCGTCGTGGATCAATGCGCAGGCCTGGATCAACTCGAGTGCCGAGCACGCACGCAGTACTGCGTCGGCGCGGTCCCCGGTGGGCTCACCGCCCGCGCCGAGCCACGCGGTCCACGCGAAGGCTGGGCGCATGCGCTTGCCGCCGCGTAGTACGAACGCCTCGAGGTCGGCCACTGCGGCCGGGTAGCCACCGCCGACGCTGTCGACGACCGCACGACGCGAGGCGAAGAACTCCGCGAGCTTCGCATCGACGGAATCCCGTAGCGACGTCGCATTCACGGACACAGAGTTGGTGGGCGCGGACAGGTCTCCGGACAGGACGATCCTCCAAGGTCTTCGTGGGAAAGACGCGTTACAGTCCCACAGTAATAGGCACCCGAACCCGGCACCGACGAGCAGCGAACTACGCCGTCGGGGGATGCCCAGCGGGCCGGCGGCGCAGCGCAACCTATGATCTTCGGGTGAGCGAAGATTCCGTCAGGGGGCGGTCGAGCCGAGGATTCGTGACGAGGACGCCGTCGATCGTCGACCGATTGCGGACCGAACCCGAAGCGAGGATCCCGTTCTCGGTGGAGTTCTCGCCCCCGCGCGACGAGGCTGCCGAGGCCAGGTTGTGGCGAGCAGTGCGAGAGTTCGAGCAACTCCAGCCCGCGTTCGTGTCGATGACGTACGGCGCAGGTGGTTCCACCCGCGATCGAACGGTGCGAGTCACCGGTCAGATCGCCGAGGAGACGACTCTGCTGCCAGTGGCGCATCTCACTGCCGTGTCGCACAGTGTCGCCGAGTTGCGCTCGATGGTCGGGTCGTACGCCGACCGCGGCATCACCAACATCCTCGTTCTTCGCGGTGACCCCCCGGGCGATCCACTCGGCGAGTGGGAGAAGCATCCCGAGGGAGTCGAGTACGCGGAAGAGCTGGTTCGCATGGTCCGCGAACTGGGCGACTTTCACGTCGGAGTGGCGTCGTTCCCGGAAGGCCATCACCGCGCCGACGATCTCGAGCAGGACACCAGGTGCCTCGTCGGGAAGCTGCGTGCGGGAGCGGAGTATTCGATCACGCAGATGTTCTTCGACGTGGACGACTACCTGCGGCTGCGTGATCGCGTCAGCGCATACGACCCCGAGCAGGGTGCCAAGCCGATCATCCCCGAGATCATGCCCATCACCTCGCTGCGTTCGGTGCGCCGGATGCTCGAGCTCTCGGGCACGACATTGCCGTCGCATCTGGACGAGAAGTTCACTCGCGCAGCAGGATCCGGAGCCGAGGAAGACAAGGCCGCGGTTCGAGAGGTGGGTATCGAGCTCGCCACGAACATCGGCGAGCGGCTCATCGCGGAAGGTGCGCCCGGGCTGCACTTCATCACGTTGAATTTCGCGCGCGCGACACGTGAGGTCCTGAGCAACCTGGGGCTGGCAGCCGCGCGCGTCTGACTTGCGATCGGCGTTACGACGTCGGCATCGGACGCGACTTCCAACTCAGCGCGCCGCGGCGTCGTCGCACGTGGGATGCCGCAACGAGCCCCACGAAGGCGAGAATCGACAGCGGGTGCACCGCGGCGTCGACGACGTCGCGAGCGCCGAATCGGGGTCCCGACTCGCGCCGACGAGATGCCACGCGCGATACGGTCCCGGCGAGGTAACCGACGAGACCCAGTCGCCGCGTCGAACCGGAACCGAAGACCGCCGCGACCGGCGGCAACAGGTAGACCGTACCCAGCGCAAGGGCAGCCGTGGCCGAACCGACGGGCCCACCGAACTCGTTCCACAGCCACCGGCTGTAACCCGCCCGAACATCGGCGGCCGAGCGGTACATCCGGCACCGTACGAACCCGGCACCGGAGGCAACCGACGTCGAGAACCCGCGTCGACGCAGGACACGCGCGATGTCCAGATCCTCGGTGGCACTCGACGCGACGCAGCTGTGGCCGCCGACGACGCGATACGCGGCGGCATCGAACGCCATGAACTGCCCACAGGCTACGGCCATCGACGGCAGCAGCGTTGCATTGCCGACCAGCACGGGCAGCGTCGACATCCACGACCACGCGAGCAGCGGTTGGACGAGGCGTTCGGCGAGACCACCCGCCACCTGCTCGGGCCAGGGGCACATCAGAGCGTCGCCGCGGCGGCGCAACCTCCTCGCCGCGGCGGCGACGGCCTCGGGTTCGAGCCGGACATCCGCGTCGACGAACATGACGATCGTCGTGTCCACGTCGACCGAGTCGGCCAGTTCGGCGCACGCGGCGGCTTTACCCGTCCACCCGGGCGGCGGCGACGCGTGGGAGGTCACGACGCGGAATCGCGGATCGCCGTTCGCCGCGGTGACGGCAGCGGCTGCCGTTCCGTCGGTCGAATCGTCGTCGAGGACGACGACCTGCAGGTCGGTGCAGAATCGTTGACGCGTGAGATCGCCGATCAACGCAGGTAGCGTGTCGACTTCGTTGCGCGCCGGGATGCACACTGCGACCCGTTCGGTGACGTCACGGCTCGGTCGACGCAAACCCGGCACGAACAGCGCATTGAACACCGCGACGGCAGCGGAAGTGGAGGCGAGAACGGCAGTCGCCCGAGTCGCCCGGGTCAGGACCGTCATTCGGCGAGATCTGTCGTGCGGGACGAGATGGGGGTGATCACACCGACGTTCGGTCGTTCGACTCGCCCGTCTCGGCAGCGCGCTTACGACGGTTGCCCAACGGTGGGTTCCGCGACACCCAGGCCATGGCACCGACGATGGCGGCCACTCCGACGGTCACGCCGCCCACGATGCCCGCCCAGCCGGCGAAGCTACGAGTGTTGGGGTCCGGGTAGTTGACCTCGGCACGCACCGAGGTGACTTCGCCTGCCGGCAGCTTCCACGAGATCGAGTTGTCGCTCTCGCGAGTGCCGTTGGTGGTCCCGATACGGGCGGGAAATGCAATAGTGAACTGCACGTCGGACCCCTGGACCGGTACCGACGACAGGTCGGCATTACCGGCGAGCGTCACGGTGTCGCCCGAACGCTGCAGGGTCAGCTGAAACGATCCGGCCGCGTTCTGGAAGATCGAACCGAGTGTCTGAACATCACCGAACGAGAGGTCGTCGAAGATGGCCTGCGACCCGACGTACCCGTCCTGGTTGTACGGCTCGACGCGGACCTTGTCCTCGATCGAGGAGGGCACCACGAGTTCGGGGCCGGTGTCGGTGTCGGAGGTGGGGACCGTCGCCGCGACGATCTGACCCGCCACCCGGTCGTTGGCCGACACACCCATCGTGACCTGGACCCGCAAGCAGCCGGCCAGCATCGGCGCGACCAGCAGCGTCAGGGCGAGCACCGAGAGAACTCGGCGTCGGCGGGTTCGAGCGGATGTTCGTGATGTCGACTGCACAGCGACATCGTGCCAGGGCGTCGCGTCGGTGTCAGTCGGCAGGGGTTGCCATCGGTGCGTGTCGGCTACGTAGAGATCCGCGACGACGTGCGATCCACAGCAACGGGATTCCGACACTACCCATGACGACGAATCCGTAGACGGCCGAGAATCGTAGTTCGGGGCCGTCGAGGAACACCGCGTGCGCGAGCGCCGAACCCAGCCACGTCCACAGGAACAGCCCGATGGGAACGACGTTGTCGGACGCGCGCGGGGCCACCACGCGGTTCACCGCTTCCATGACTGCGGCCATCAATGTCGCCACCAACAGCCAACCCGCGTAGTTGGTCAACGGGATCGACGACACACCCGGCAGTCCGACGGCACCGGACGTCCAGGTCCACTGGCCGTCGGTGACCATCTGAGGATCGAGATACAGGTCCCAGCCCACCATTCCGACGGCGACTGCGGCGATTCGGAATGCAGACGCTCGGAGCCGTGTCGCACCGAGATGGCCGACGATGAACGTGACCGCGCACCAGATCGGATAGAACCCCGCCGTCCAGGCGAGTGGAACCACCACGGGGACCTCGAACAGGCTGGGTCCGAGTCGATTCTGCGCGTAGAAGTACTCGCCGAAGGGAAACCCGGTGGCCGTGCCGACGAGTTCGGACACGAATCCCGTTCCTGCAGTCAGGATCACGAGAGCCGCCGCCCACAGCTTTCCGCGGTACAGCACGGCGTGCGCGATCGACGCCAGCGCGAGTAGCGCGACCACCGCGATGGTCACCGCGTCCCGCGTCGAACCCGATACGAGCGGGTAGCAGATCTGGGCTGCGACGGCACCGATCGCGAAGACCGTCGGGGCAATCTTCATGCTCGTCTCCTGCTGAAGAATGCGCGACGACGCCCCGCGCGTGCGTCCGCGAGTGCGATTCTCGCCGCCGAACGGCCGCTGGCCGCTGTGACGCCGCCTCCCGGGTGAGTCGACGCGCCGGTGAGATAGAGACCGTCTGCTCCGGGAACGCGGTGGCCGGCCAGTTGGGGATGAGGACGCCACATCATCATCTGGTCCAGTGACATGTCCAGGTGCATGATGTTGCCTCCGATCAGTCCGAGTTCCTGCTCGATGTCCGGCGGCGACTGTACGTACCGATCGAGGACCGACGCGGCGAATCCAGGGGCGTAGCGATCGAGCTCGGCGACGATTCGATCACCCTCGACCTCGGCCAAAGAACGTTGCCCCGGTACGTTCGAGCGCCACCGGCGGCCATCGGCGAGAGTGTGCGGATGCCACTGCGACCACAGGGAGATCTGATGCTGACCCGGCGGCGCGATCGTCGGATCGAGGGCGCTGAACGACATGCCGAGAACAGCGGGTTTCGGCGGCAGCTCCCCGGCGAGAGCGTGCCCGTGAGCCAACCGCAATTGCGCGCGGTCGCGGACGAGCAGCGCGAGACCGTGGGTACCGTCCTCGATGCAGTCGGCGCTCGGGTACTGCGGCAGCGCGTCGGTGGCCAACCGAACCGCGGTACCGATCCCCGGACCCACCCGAATGGTGGAGCGCCACCGGGCCAGCTGCGCCGCGTCGTGTCCGCCCTCCGCCAGCAGGTCGAGCGTGGTCAGGATGTGACACCCGGCCACGACGATCGTGCTGTCGATCTCCCGTCCCGACGCGGTCCTCGTCGTCCAGCCATGCGCGCGACGCGTCAGCGATACGGCGGCATCGCCGAGCGTCAGCGCTGCCCCGTCCCGGTGCAGCCGGGCGATCATCGCCTCGGTCAGTGCGCCGCTACCGCCGACGGCGCGGCCCGGTGGGAGCGTGTGCATCAGAGCCGCGAACCCGACCATCGGGGCGGTGCCGGGCTCGGACATCGGCGGGCCGGACTGCGCTCCGAACCATGCCAGCGCAGCCTTGAGTCGCTCGCTCGTGAACATTTCGTCCAGCAGGGAATCGCCGGTGGCAAGAAACTCGCGTGAGAGCGCGCTGCCGCCGTCGGGCGCACCGAGTCCCCAGAAGGATCGGAGCAGTTTGGACCCGGTGGGCGGCCCACCGAATGCGCGCATGGTGCGTTCGCTGCGCGGACCCCACACCGAGACGAAGGAACGGTAGGCGCGCGCATCGGCGGGCCCGCAGGCGGCAGCGATGGACTCGCACGTTCGATCGAGGCTGCGATGGAAGACGATGGCGCGTTCGGCGGTGTCGACGTCGCCCGGGGCGAATGCCCACGGATCGCAGTCGATGTAGCGCAGCCCGAACTCCTCGAGTCCGAGCTCTTCGACGATCCCGGTGTGCCTGATCATGATGTGCGCGGACGAGCCGCGGTCGACTCGATGGCCGGGGAAGCGCTCCACCGTCGACACCGCACCGCCCGCGACGGTGTCGCGTTCGACGATCTCCACCGACATTCCGGCATCGGTCAGGTAGCAGGCAGAAGTCAGGGCATTGTGGCCGGAGCCCACCACCACAGCATCGATCACACCTTCAGGCTACGGGCCCGTCGAGCGGCAACCGGCGGCCCAGCACCGCGAAGGGGCGCCGGTCGCCGGCGAACGTGAAGTGCCGCAGTACGTCCTCGAAGCCGAGCCGTCGATACAACCGCCAGGCGCGGTTGTCCTCCTGCGCGACCTCGGGTGTGGACAACATCACAGAGTGCGCTCGAACACCGTCGAGCAGCCTGCGACAGAGACGCCCTCCGAGTCCGTGTCCTTGCGCGCTCGGTAGTACGTGCAATTCGGTCAGTTCGAAGTAGTCGCCGAGGGTGGCGTCGACGTGCTGTGTCGAGTGTCCGGCGCGGCGCAATCCGTCGCGGACCTGCTGATGCCACCACTGATGGTGCGCGCCGTGATACCCGTACGCAACGGCGACCAGCGTGTCCGGCTGCGTCTTGTCGGGATTGGGCACCATGGCTCCCACCGCTCGCCAGCCCGGCCGGTGCAGATGCTCCGTCCACATCGGTGCGCGGCTGTGCTCGGTTCCGCGGGGATATCCCATGGCCTCGACGTAGATCGCCAGAGCTTCGAACAAGCGCCGACGGAATTCCTGGGGCGTCAGATCGACCACGTAGGGGGTTGTCTGCGCATCGGTGACGACGGTTCTCACCCTTTCTTCGGCAACTTGTCGGTGGGCACAGCTATATTGAATGTGTCGAACGGGTGTTCGATGATCGGGGCCGAGCGCGCCGGTGGATCACCTCGACGAACGAGGCGGATTCTCCCGGAGTTCGACTGTAAGGCTTCATCACGGTTCCAGGCGTGTCGGTAGCGCGCCCGGAGATTCGAACTGGAGGTGTTCGAGTATGACGATGACGAAGACATTCGATGTCGGCGTGCGGTCGCCGGTGTCGCGTCAGGCGCAGGTCCTGCTCGGTCGAGCCGATGCGTTGCTGTCCGAATCCATCGGTGAGCGCGATGCGGGGGACCGCTTCCTCGGAAGCTACATCGCCGCACTCAAGGGTGCTGCCGCAGTCCTGGCATCGCTGCCCAATTCGATCGGCTCGCGGCCACGTTCACGCAACGCCTGGGTTCTGATGGCGAAGGCTGCGCCGGATCTGGCGATCTGGTCCGAGTACTTCTCGTCCTTCTCCGCAACCCGCGCGGCAGTCGAGGCGGGTGCCTCGTCCGCTGTCGGAGACGTCGACGCCGACGACTTCTATCGACACGTCAGTCGTTTTCTGAACGCGGTCGAGGACCGGTTGGGCGGTCAGTCGAGGTTCCAGCCCGTCGATCCGATGGCGGCACCGCTGTCCGCATAGCCCGCCGCGTCGATTCCTCGAGTTCGAACGGACGTGAACGGCCACGTCACACGGTGTTCGACAAGTGTTTCCGAGACGTCCGTCTCGAAAACTTGGTCGTTTCTCAGGAACACATAGTGCGAGTAGGTGGTAAGCGGCCGATTCAGCTCGTATCATCGTCAGTAGGTAGCCGCCAAGGTCAGCTTCCCGTCGCTTCTGAACCGAAACGACTCTCATTATCTGTGCAGGGGGAGGTACCGTGCCACTCTCCGAGCACGAGCAGCGCATGCTCGATCAAATCGAGAGCGCTCTCTACGCCGAGGATCCCAAATTCGCGTCCCATGTGAGGGGCGGTCGCGTTCGCGCGGCGTCGAGCAAGAGGCGTTTTCAGGCTGCCGCGTTGTTCGTCGTGGGACTCGTGTTGCTCGTCGCCGGTGTAGCACTGTCGACGAACAGTCTGGGTTTTCTCGTCGTCAGCCTCATCGGCTTTCTCTTCATGTTCGGTGCCGGGGCACTGTTCTTGTTCGGCGGCTCCAAGAAGGGAGCTGCCGCGACCGGCGAAGAAGGTAGCGCAAGCGACCGAGCCGGCACGCAAGGTCGTAGTGCTCAGCCGAAATCGAGTGGTGGCCGCAAGGGCGGCAGCTTCACCTCTCGAATGGAAGACCGTTTTCGTAAGCGGTTCGATCAGGAGTGATATGACTCCGCCGTCCGGATCTCCCTGGGCCTGACGGTCACCCACCACAACTTCACCGATTCGACAGCAGCACCTCACCCTCGGGTGAGGTGCTGCTGTCGTTCCACGGCTCTTCGATACGGCGAGCATTCCGTAGCCCCTGTCGCGCGGCGTGCTCGATCAAGTGCGCCCCAGCGACGACGCGGGGCGATCGTTCCCGTGCGGTGGTTCCGGGGTGGTGGTTCCCGGGTGGTGGTTCCGGGGCGAACTCCCCACTTCCCCCCACAGCCGCCATTGTCCCCACTTCACCCCACCCAGTCCCCACTTTCAGGGTCCAGCTGCGCTTGTCAGGCGGGTTGTCGCACAAAGTGCCTGCTCGCGACGCCGCGAGCCCCGGGGGATTGCGTCGGCCAGATCAGGGCCGACGTCGAACGCGGCAACCTGAACGGGCAATCTTCTTGCGTCTGAGCTGCGGATATGTGGTTGTCCACAAAGCTTTCGGGCTGTCAATGGTTCGAAGTGGGGGAGAGTGGGGTAAAGTGGTCCGCAGCGGAGAGTCGAGGCTGGAGGTGGCGAGTGTTTCTCGGTACCTACACGCCGAAGCTCGACGACAAGGGTCGACTCACGTTGCCGGCCAAGTTTCGGGACGCGCTTGCGGGAGGTGTCATGGTGAGCAAGGGGCAGGATTTCAGCCTTGCTGTCTACACCGCGGCAGACTTCGCAGAGCGTTCTCGAAAGTTGACGGCGGCCTCTCGTGCCAACCCCAAAGCCCGTGCTTATGTGCGCCAGTTCTTTTCGGGAACCGACGAACAGCGGCCGGACGGACAGGGCCGTATCACCATCAGTCCCGAGCACCGTCGGTATGCGGGACTCGAACGCAACTGCGTGGTGATCGGATCGATGGACTTCATCGAGATCTGGAACGACGAAGCCTGGGCCCGCTACTCCGCCGAGAACGAGCAGGATTTCTCCGACGCGTTCGACGAATCCCTCGGAGGGATCTTGTAGACCACCGAGGCCGGCTGCGAGTGCAGCGAGGCCTCTGCCCGATCAGAACCCTGACGTTCTTCCCCAACGCCAGGTTTCGCAGATCAGGACCCTGACGTTCTTCCCCAACGCCAGGTTCCCTATCGGACAGGGACCTCGAAGCATTCGCACCGGCCGCAATGGACGACCCGCAGGGCCCGGACCCGGGCGAGAAGTACGTATACGCAACCGGGAGGGACCATGACGGAGGGAGCCGGGCCGGACGAGAACGACGCGTCCGCCGACCGCACTCACCGTCGCTCCGGCGGCCCGATCCACGTCCCCGTTCGACTCGAGCGTGCCGACGAGCTTCTCGGGCCCGCAGTGGAATCGGCGGACGACCCCGACACGACTCGGGTCATGATCGACGCCACGCTCGGACTCGGCGGTCACGCCGAACACTTTCTACGGAAGTATCCCGGTCTGCACCTCATCGGACTCGATCGCGATCCTGACGCGCTCGACAAGGCGGGTGCCAGACTGGCCCCGTTCTCGGATCGAACGACTCTGGTGCACACCACATACGAGGGCATTGCCGCCGCCCTCGACGAGGCCGGACTTCCCGCGACCTATTCCGTTCACGCCATCCTGTTCGACCTCGGAGTGTCGTCGATGCAGCTGGACGAGTCGGACCGCGGCTTCGCGTATTCCGTCGATGCACCGCTGGACATGCGGATGAATCCGACGCAGGGCATCACGGCAGCCGACGTGCTCAATACGTACTCGCACGGCGATATCGCTCGCGTGCTCAGCACCTACGGAGAAGAGCGGTTCGCAGGCAAGATCGCGTCCGCAATTCTGCGGCGACGTGAGCACACGCCGTTCACGACGAGCGGCCCGTTGGTCGAATTGCTGTATGCCGCAATACCGGCCGCGACTCGCCGCACCGGTGGGCATCCGGCAAAGCGAACTTTCCAGGCGCTGCGTATCGAGGTCAACGGGGAGCTCGATTCGCTCAAAGCCGCGGTGCCGGCCGGACTCGACGCCTTGGCCGTCGGCGGCCGCGTCGTCTTCATGTCGTATCAGTCGCTCGAAGATCGAGTTGTCAAGCAGGAGTTGGCCCCTCGGATCAAGTCTCGAAGTCCCGAGGGGTTGCCGGTCGAACTTCCCGGGATGGGTCCGGAATTTCGGCTGTTGACCAGAGGTGCGGAACGCGCCTCGGACGAGGAAATCGAAGTCAACCCACGCTCGGCCCCGGTGAGGTTGCGCGCCGCCGAACGGATTGCAAGGAGAGCGGAATGACGGTTCCAGGCACAACTGTTGGAACACAACGCAATCGGGTTCCGGCTACTCGACCCGAGCGGGCCGGCCGCGGTGGTCGGTCCGGAGCCGCATTGCGCGCCTACGAGCGCAGGCAGCAGCGTGCCTCGATACATACGTCGGATTCTGCTCGCGGTTCAGCGGCCTCACTTCGTCCGACGCTCAACGGCAGTGCCATTGCGGCTCGAATCCCGTTCGTAGCCTTGGTCATCGGTCTGCTTGCCCTCGGGCTCGGCTTGACGTTGTTGTTGACGACGCGCTCGGCGGGCGACTCCTACGACCTCAGTGCCGCCAAGGCCGTCAACGCCGAGCTCGCACAACAGCGTGCCTCCTTGCAGCGTGACGTCGAGCTCGCGGAATCTGCGCCCGAGCTCGCGCGCAAAGCCGCCGCGATCGGAATGGTCCCCGCCAAGAACCCCGCCCGCCTCGTCGTAGCCCCCGAGGGCGGTGTGCAGGTCGTCGGCACGCCCGCTCCCGCCGACGGTGCGCCGGTTGCACCCCTCGATCCGCCTCCCGCCACCGGCTCGGGGGAGGGCTCGGTTCCGAGTGCGTCGACACAGAATCCCGCACGACAGTCGGCGCAGTCGCAGACTCCGAGGAGTGCGTCGCAGCCCACCAGGCCGACGGGCGCAGGTGACACCCGTGCCGCCACGCCGAGTGCGCCCAATGGTGCCGGAACTGCCGCGCTTGCTGAACAATTGGTTCCCATGAGCACCCCCTCGGCTCCCGCCCCCGGCGAATCCTCCGGTGACGAGCAGTGACCAGGCCGTCGCCTGCGTCACGTCCCCGGCCCGCAGATCGAGCGCGGCCGGGACGAAAGCGTTTGGACTCGTCCACATTTCGTTTTCGGCACGGTACGGGCCGCATCTTGATGTACGTGGCTTTGGCGGTCGTCGCGGCACAGTTGCTCTGGATTCAAGGATTCGATGCGCCGACACTGTCGGCCGAGTCCGCCTCGCAGCGCACCACCACCCTCGTCGATCCGGCGATGCGCGGCTCGATCCTCGATCGCAACGGAAACCCGATCGCTTTCACCATGGAAGCGAAAGCGCTGACGTTCCAGCCGGTCCGGGTTCGTAGAGAACTCGACGAGGCACGCGCGAAGGATCCGACGAAGCCGGAAACCGACAAGTACCTCGACGACATCGCCGAGCGGATCCACAGCGATCTCGGTGACGTCGTCAGCAAGAAGGATCTGCTCGCGAAACTGAAGAGCAACGACGAATTCACCTATCTGGCACGGGGTGTGGACGCCACCGTGGCGTCGAACATCAGCAAGGAATTCAAGCAGGTCGGGCTCGAACGTCAGGACATCCGCGAGTACCCGGGTGGCTCGCTCGCCGCGAACATCGTCGGGGCCACCGGGTGGGACGGACACGGCCTGCTCGGGCTCGAGGATTCGCTCGACGCCACGCTCGCCGGTACCGACGGATCGCAGACCTACGATCGCGGTTCCGACGGGGCCGTCATTCCCGGCAGCTGGCGCGACAAGCAGCCCGCGGTCAACGGCTCGAACGTGGAACTGACCATCGACGCGGACCTGCAGTACTACGTACAGCAGCAGGTGCAGCTGGCGAAAGATCTGTCCGGGGCCAAGAATGCGTCTGCCTACGTTCAGGATTCGCACACCGGCGAAGTGCTGGCCATGTCGAACGACAACACCTTCAACCCCGGAATCGGCGTCGGAAACAACGAACGGACCAAGGAGATGGGCAATCTGCCCGTCACGACGCCGTTCGAGCCCGGTTCGGTCAACAAGATCATCACTGCTGCAGCCGCTATCGAGTACGGGCTCACCACACCCGACGAGGTGCTGCAGGTACCGGGCAACATCTTCATGTCCGGTGTCTCGGTCCGGGACGCCTGGGAACACGGAGTTGCGCCGTACACCTCCACCGGAGTGTTCGGTAAGTCCTCCAACGTGGGGACTCTGATGCTGGCTCAACGTGTCGGCGAGGATCGGTATGCCGACATGCTGAACAAGTTCGGCCTGGGCCAGCGCAGCGACGTCGGCCTCCCCAACGAGAGCGCAGGCAGCGTGCCCAGCCGCGATCAGTGGTCGGGCGGTACCTTCGCCAACCTGCCGATCGGGCAGGGTCTGTCGATGACGCTCCTGCAGATGACCGGGATGTACCAGGCGATCGCCAACGACGGTGTGCGCATCCCGCCGCGGATCGTCGCGGCAACGGTGGACGCCAACGGCGAACGAACCGAGACGCCGCGACCCGACGGGGTGTACGTGGTCAGTCCCGATACGGCGAAGACGGTCCGCAACATGTTCCGGTCGGTCACCCAGGACGACACTGGAAATCAGCGCGGTACCGGAGTCGCCGCAGGTGTCGAGGGCTACCAGATCAGTGGTAAGACCGGCACGGCCCAGCAGGTCGATCCCGAGTGCAAGTGCTACTCGAACTCGAAGTACTGGATCACGTTCGCGGGTATCGCTCCGGCAGACGATCCTCGCTACGTGATCGGGATCATGCTGGACGCGCCGTCCCGCAGCGCCGACGGCTCGGGAGGGCAGTCGGCCGCACCGCTGTTCCACAACATCGCCAGCTGGCTGTTGCAGCGCGACAGTGTTCCGATGTCCGCAGACCCGGGCCCCAAGTTGGTTCTTCAGGCCGACTGAGGCCCGAATCTTCCAGTCTGGGAATCGGGGCGGCAGCATGCCGATCACGGTCGCCGGTAATCTGACACATCGGCTCGAGGCGTGTTCGTCGATCAGCCACCGCAGCGTGTTCGAGCTGACGCAGTGTGCGGTGGAAGTACAGAGGAAGGGAGCAGGAGTGACTGTGTCATCGGATTCACAACCCGCTCCGGGGTCTCGGCCGGCGAATCCGCCGCACACCGACGTATCCGACGTGGCGTCCGCTGTCGGTGCAACGATCGAGTGGGGACACCTCGACGGAGTGCAGGTCACCGGAATCGATCTGCGAGCGCAGTCCGTTCGTCCCGGCGATCTCTTCGCCGCGCTACCCGGATCCGCTCGGCACGGAGCCGAGTTCACCGCCGACGCGATCGAGCGGGGTGCAGCGGCGGTCTTCACCGACCCATCCGGTGCCGACATCGTCCGCGGCGTCCTCGCCACCGCCGATCGCCATGTTCCTGTCCTCGTGCACGACCGACCACGCCAGGTGCTCGGAACCGTGTCCGCCCTCGTGTACGGCAATCCGTCGTCGAAGATGACGGTCGTCGGAATCACCGGCACGTCGGGCAAGACGACGACCGCGTACCTCGTGGAGGCCGGCCTGACAACCGCCGGCCGCCGCTGCGGACTGATCGGCACGATCGAGACCCGCGTAGTGGGCCAGCACGTACCGAGCGCTCTCACCACCCCCGAGGCTCCGCAGTTGCATGCGCTCTTCGCCGTCATGGTCGAGGCCGGAGTCGACACCGTGGTGATGGAAGTGTCTTCCCATGCGTTGTCCCTCGGCCGAGTCGACGGCACCGACTTCGCGGTCGGCGCGTTCACCAATCTGTCCCAGGATCATCTCGACTTCCACGACTCGCTCGAGGACTACTTTCTGGCCAAGAGCCGGCTGTTCGGGGTCGATTCGCCGGTACGGGCAGACACAGCGGTCGTGTGCGTCGACGATGCCTGGGGCGTGCGGATGGCCGATATCGCCCGGTCGGCAGGATCCACGGTCGTCACGGTGTCCACCGGTGCCGACTCGCAGTGGACCGTCTCCGAGTGGGCCAAGCACGACGACGGAACGCAGTCGTTCACCGTTGCCGATCCGAACGGAACGTCGTTGCCGGTGTCGGTACGTCTGCCGGGTCGCTACAACGTCGCCAACGCCGTGCTCGCGCTCGCGACCTGCGAAGCGGCAGGCGTGGATGCCGCGACGGCGGCGCCCGGAATCGCGACCGTCGACGTGCCCGGTCGAGTGCAACGAATCGATCGTGGCCAGGACTTCCTCGCGGTGGTCGACTACGCCCACAAGCCCGCTGCGGTCGAAGCGGTGCTGGCGACTCTGCGAGAGTCGTCCCGTGGACGTATCGCCGTCGTGTTGGGTGCCGGCGGGGATCGAGACACCGCCAAGCGCCCTCTGATGGGTGCGGCCGGAGCGCGCGGTGCCGATCTGCTCGTGGTGACCGACGACAATCCGCGCAGTGAGGATCCGGCAGCGATACGGCATGCCGTCGAAGACGGTGCACTGTCGGTGCCCGACGACGCTCGTGGCGAAGTACGAAATGTCGAAGGCCGCGCAGCGGCGATAGAACAAGCCGTGGCGTGGGCACGTGAGGGGGACGTTGTGTTGATCGCAGGTAAAGGACACGAGACGGGCCAGGAGGTGGCGGGGGTGAAGTATCCGTTCGACGACCGAGTGGTACTCGCATCGGCCATCGATGCACGACTGGTCACCACGAGCGCAGGCGCACGGTGATACCGCTCTCGATCGCTCGCATCGCCGAGATCGTCGGCGGCGAACTGCACGACGTGGCGGACCCGACGGTGCTGGTCGCCGGGCCGGTGGAGTTCGACTCACGCAAGGTCACACCCGGCAGTGTCTTTCTCGCCCTGCCCGGTGCCAAGGTGGACGGCCACGAGCACGCGGCCGACGCCGTGGCCGCAGGCGCTGCTGTCGTTCTCGCGGCGCGTCCGGTGGGTGTCCCGGCAGTCGTCGTTCGGCCGGCACCGCACTCGAGCCGTGCGATGGCACTCGAACACGACCCGGAGGGGACCGGTGCTGCAGTGCTGACCGCGCTCGGTGCGTTGGCCCGGGAATCGGTGCTCGAACTGACTGCGCGCCACGATCTGACCGTGGTGGGCGTGACGGGGTCGTCGGGCAAGACGTCGACGAAAGATCTGATCTCGGCTGTGCTGCGTCCGCTCGGATCCGTGGTGGCCCCACCCGGATCGTTCAACAACGAACTCGGGCATCCATGGACTGCTCTGCGGGCCGACTCCGATACCGACTTCCTCGCCCTCGAGCTGTCCGCCCGGGGAATCGGCCACATCGCCGAACTCGCCAGGCTCGCGCCGCCCCGGATCGGGGTGGTTCTCAATGTCGGAACCGCGCACCTCGGCGAGTTCGGTTCACGTGCCGCCATCGCGCTGGCCAAGGGCGAACTGGTCGAGGCATTGCCCGCTGCTGCGGACGGCGGCGTGGCGATCCTCAACATCGACGATCGTCTGGTCGCCGAGATGGCGACACGCACGAAGGCGGCCGTCGTCACCGTCGGACTCAACGCGGACGCCGACGTCCGGGCTGTCGACGTCGTGGTCGACACCGATGCGCGGGCGTCGTTCACGCTCGTGTGTGCGGCAGGCTCGGCGCACATCACCCTGGCGGTGCACGGTGAACATCAGGTGGGCAACGCCCTGGCTGCCGCGGCCGTCGCGCTCGAGTGCGGGGCCGGCGTGGCCCAGGTTGCCGAAGCGCTCTCGACCGCGGTACCCACCTCGATCCGCCGGATGGATGTACGCACCCGCGCGGACGGCGTCACCGTCATCAACGACTCGTACAACGCGAATCCCGATTCGATGCGGGCCGCCCTCAAGGCGCTGGTGTCGATGTCGCGGCGTGATGACGGGCCGAAGCGGCGCAGTTGGGCGGTGCTGGGGGAGATGGGCGAGCTCGGCGGCGAATCGGTGGTGGAGCACGATGCGATCGGTCGGCTCGCCGTCCGCCTGGACGTCGATCGGTTGATCATCGTCGATTCGGGTCGGCCCACGCGTGCGCTGCATCAGGGCGCCGTCATGGAAGGGTCCTGGGGCGAGGAATCGATGCTCGTACCCGACCGCGAGACCGCCATCGCCGTGCTCGAGGACGAGGTTCGCGCCGGCGACATCGTTCTGGTCAAGGCCTCGCAGTCGGGCGCGATGTGGACCGTTGCCGACGCCCTGTTGGCCGAACCGTCGGCCGACGCCCTGTTGGCCGAACCGTCGGAGGGCGAGCAGTGAGACAGATCCTGTTCGCCGGAGGGATCGCACTTGCAGTCGCAATTCTGCTGACTCCCGTGCTCATCAAGACCTTCTCGAAACAGGGCTTCGGCCAGGAGATCCGGGTCGAGGGCCCGGCGAGCCATCAGTCCAAGCGCGGTACTCCCACCATGGGCGGCGTGGCGATCCTGGTCGGGATCTGGGCCGGCTACTTGGGCTCGCACCTGATCGGCATCGGATACGACGCCGAGGGGCCGTCGGCCTCGGCTCTACTCGTACTCGGCCTGACCACCGTGCTCGGCCTCGTCGGCTTTCTCGACGACTTCATCAAGATTCGTAAACAGCGCAACCTCGGTCTGAACGCCACCGGCAAATACGTCGGCCAGATCACCGCGGCGGTGCTGTTCGCCATCCTGGTCCTGCAGTTTCGCAGTGACGACGGATTGACTCCGGGCAGCACTCAACTGTCGTATGTGCGCGACATCGCAACGTGGTCGATGTCGGCTGCTGTCTTCGTGTTCTTCGTCTGTCTGCTGGTGATCGCGTGGTCCAACTCGGTCAATCTCACCGACGGCCTCGACGGCCTGGCGGCCGGGTCCATGACATTGGTCCTCGGGGCGTACACCGTCATCACCTTCTGGCAGTACCGGCAGGCGTGTGCAGGACCGGCCGGTCCTGCACCGGGTTGCTACGACGTACGCGACCCTCTCGACCTGGCCCTGGTGTGCGCGTCGGCGGCCGGTGCCTGCATCGGTTTCCTGTGGTGGAACGCCGCGCCCGCCAAGATCTTCATGGGCGATACCGGATCCCTCGCTCTGGGCGGCCTGATCGCAGGACTGTCCGTGGTCACCAAGACCGAACTGATCATGGTGGTCATCGGCGCGTTGTTCGTCGCCGAAGCAGCGTCGGTCGTCATCCAGGTCGCAGTGTTCCGGTCGAGTCGGCGACGCGTGTTCCGAATGGCCCCGTTCCATCACCACTTCGAGTTGGCCGGTTGGGCCGAGACGACGGTCATCATCAGGTTCTGGTTGCTCGCCGCGATCGCGTCGGCCGTCGGCTTGGCACTGTTCTACAGCGAATACCTCGCGGCTGTGGGCGGTTAGGCAATGACCGAAGCCTCGACCCATCTGTCCTGGTTGCGCGATAGTTCGGTGCTGGTCACCGGTGCGCGCATCTCCGGGCTGGCCGTCGTACGCCCACTGCTGGACCTCGGCGCACTCGTGACCGTCACCGACTCGAACCGAGCTGCGCTCGACGAGGCGTCGGCGCTCGGTGCTGCCGTGGTGGTTCAGGACGATCTGCTCGCCGATCCGGACGCGATCGCGGCCTTTGCGCTCGTCGTCACCAGTCCCGGGTTCCGGCCGGACTCTCCGGTGCTGGCTGCGGCCGCCGACCACGCCGTCCCGGTGTGGGGCGACGTGGAGTTCTCGTGGCATCTCGACCGCGCCGAGGTGTACGGCCCGCGCGCTCGTTGGCTGGTTGTCACCGGTACGAACGGTAAGACGACCACCACCTCGATGCTCGCGTCGATCCTCGACGCTGCCGGAATCGACTCCGTCGCCTGCGGAAACATCGGCCTCCCCATCGCCGACGCGTTGCGCGGTACCCCGCATCCGCGCGTACTCGCGGTCGAGCTGTCGTCCTTCCAGTTGTTCTGGGCACCGTCGGTTCGTCCCGCGGCGGGGGTGGTGCTCAACATCGCCGAGGACCATCTGGACTGGCACGGGGGCATGGACGGGTACGTCCAGGCCAAGGCGCGCGCGTTGAGCGGGGACGTCGGGGTCGTCGGACTCGACGACGCGGTGGCGGCCGGTCTGCGGGCGGGGGCACCGGCAGCGACGGTCGTCGGTTTCCGCCTGAACGAACCCGCCGCGGGCGAGCTGGGAGTGCGGGCGGGAATGCTCGTCGACCGTGCGTTCGGGGACAACGTCGAGTTGCTCCGGGCCGACGAGGTGGAACCGAGTGGCCCGTCCGGTGTGCTCGACGCGTTGGCCGCGGCTGCGTTGGCGCGATCGATCGGTGTCGACGCCGAGGCCGTCCGAAACGGATTGCGGACGTACCGGGTGGGACCGCATCGGGCCGCAGTGGTGCGTGAGCTCGGTGGGGTGACGTTCGTCGACGATTCCAAGGCGACGAATCCGCATGCCGCGCGCTCGTCGATCCTCGCGCACGATCGGGTCGTGTGGATCGCGGGCGGGTTGTTGAAGGGTGCGGTGATCGACGATCTGGTCGTCGAGATCGCCGATCGGCTCGTGGCTGCTGTGGTGTTGGGCCGCGATGGGATGCAGATCGCAGAGGCTTTGGCGCGACACGCCCCCGATGTTCCGGTCGTCAGGCTCCCTTCGGGAGACGATGCTGGTGTGACTCATGAGGCTGAAGATGCAGATGCGGTGATGCGAGCGGCCGTCGACCACGCTGCGGGGTTCGCCGCCTCCGGCGATACCGTCCTGCTGGCCCCCGCGGCTGCGTCGTTGGACATGTTCGTCGATTACGGCCACCGCGGCCGAAGCTTCGCCGAGTCCGTCGAGCGCCTCGACATCGCCGCCCTCGGATCGCCGCGATCGTGACCACCGCAGCTCGACCGGCGCGTCCACCTCGTCGCACCACCACGCCGCGCACCCGAATCGGACTGTGGTTCGGTCGGCCGCTGGCGTCGTTCCACCTCATCGTCACGATCGCGGTGCTGCTCACCGTGCTGGGACTGGTCATGGTGCTGTCCGCGTCGTCGGCCGAATCGTTCGCAGCCGACGAGTCCGGCTACGCGCTGTTCACGCAACAGCTGATCGGTGTCGCACTGGGTGTGGTCGCGTTCTATGCGGCGCTTCGGCTGCCGGTGCGATACCTGCGCAAATTGTCGTTCCCGCTCTTCCTGGTCTCGATCACGATGTTGATGCTGGTGTTGATCCCCGGTATCGGTGCCGAGCGTCAGGGCGCACGGCGTTGGTTCGACTTCGGTGTCGTCTCGTTCCAGCCGTCCGAGCTGGCGAAGGTCGCGTTGGTTCTGTGGGGAGCGCACCTGCTGGCCTCCCGTCGCAGCGAGCACGGCAACATCAAGTCGCTGCTGGTGCCGTTGCTGCCTGCGGGCCTGCTCATGTGTCTGCTCGTCGTGCTCCAGCCCAACCTCAGTACCGCGATCGCCCTGGGCATCATTCTCGTCGCACTACTGTGGTTCGCCGGCCTCAACGCCCGGCTGTTCGGAGCAGTCCTGGTGACCGGTTTGGCTCTGGCGACCGTGCTCGCGTTCACCGCCGGCTACCGCTCGAACCGCGTCAAGGCCTGGCTCAACCCGGGGGAGGACACCCAGGGTCTGTCGTATCAGTCCACCCAGGCCAAGTACTCCTTGGCCGACGGCGGACTCTTCGGTCGCGGATTGGGACAGAGTCGCGCGAAATGGAGCTACCTCCCCAACGCGCACAACGACTTCATCTTCGCGATCATCGGCGAGGAGCTCGGCATGATCGGCTGCCTCGCCGTCATCGGATTGTTCGGTCTCTTCGTCTACACCGGCCTACGCATCGCAATGCGGTCGGTCGATCCGTTCCTGCGTCTGTTGACTGCAGGCGCAACGTGCTGGGTGTTCGGTCAGGCCATGATCAACATCGGCTATGTGGTCGGGCTGCTGCCGGTGACCGGTCTGCAGCTGCCGCTGGTGTCCTACGGCGGTACGTCCACGGCCATCACGCTGTTGATGTTCGGGATCATCGCCAGTGCGGCCCGACACGAACCGGAAGCCATCGCCGCGCTGCACGCCGGGCAAGAGGGTCGTATCGCCCGAGCTCTGAGATTGCCGCTGCCTGCTGTCTTCTCACCGAAGCGGGCCGCGATGGCACGCTCCAAATCCACCCGTCCCACGTTGGCGGCGCAGGATCGCACACGTCTCGAGTCCCGCAAGAACAAGGACGGCCGCGGGGCACGGTCACCCGAGCCCGGACGTACCCGGGTGTCGAGTTCACGGGTGGACACGGCCGGCCCCAACGGGTCGGCCAGGAACGCACCCCGTGGCCACGCCCGCCGTGCCGAGCCCCAACGCCGAGACACCGGCAGCGGGTACGCCGCCGGACCACGGTCGCCGTATCGGCCGCGTCCGGAACCGCAACCCGGTCGTCCGCCGGTCCGCTCGGGTGAGCGAGGATATCGACGGTGAAGCAGACATCGAGGCCGATATCCGTGGTGGTGGCCGGAGGCGGAACCGCCGGACACATCGAGCCCGCGCTCGCCGTGGCCGACGCCCTGCGCGAGCTCGACCCCACCGTCACCGTCACCGCCCTCGGCAGCAGCCGGGGGCTCGAAACGACACTGGTACCCGCCCGCGGCTACGCGCTGGAACTGATACCGCCCGTGCCGCTGCCTCGCAAGCCCACTCTCGACCTGGTGAAGTTACCGGTTCGGGTCGCACGGTCGGTGCGTCGAACCCGGGAGATCTTCGCTGCGGTCGAGGCCGATGTACTGGTCGGCTTCGGCGGTTACGTCGCGCTTCCTGCGTATCTCGCTGCCCGCGGTCGACTTCTCGGTCGCGGCGGCCGTATTCCGGTGATCATTCACGAGGCCAATGCCCGCGCCGGCATCGCGAACAAGGTCGGTGCACGCAGCGCCGAACGAGTCCTTGCCGCCGTCGCCGGATCTGGTATCTCTGCACCGGGGTCCGAGGATGCAGAAGTGATCGGAATTCCGGTGCGGCCCACCATCACCGGTCTCGATCGCGCAGCGATGCGGTCGCAGGCTCGCGCTCATTTCGGTCTGCCCGAACACGGGCCGGTGCTGCTGGTGTTCGGCGGTTCACAGGGCGCGCGTTCACTCAACGACGCAGTGTCCGGTGCCTCGGCCGCCCTTGCCGCCGCCGGCATCTCGGTTCTGCACGCACACGGTCCCAAGAACACACTGGACGCGGAGCAGAGCAATCCGGATGCTCCGTACGTCGCAGTGCCCTACATCGACCGGATGGACCTGGCCTACGCGGCGGCCGATCTCGCGATCTGCCGGTCCGGTGCCATGACGGTCGCCGAAGTCTCCGCGACCGGGCTTCCTGCCGTGTACGTGCCTCTACCGCACGGCAACGGTGAGCAGGAGCTCAATGCCCGTCCCGTCGTCGACGCCGGAGGTGGCATCCTGGTAGCCGACGCGACGCTGAGCGCGCAGTACGTGACCGACACGGTCGTCGCTTTGGTGGCCGACACCGAGCGCATCGCCGCGATGTCCCGTGCTGCGGCAGGAGCCGGTCACAAGGGTGCTGCGGCTGCCGTTGCGCAGATCGTGCTCGATACCGCGCACGCGGCGCGGCGCTGAACCGGGCGGCGGCGAGAATGCCACAGAACGAGGGAGACGTCCGCGTGACAACTGAGGGTGCGGCGATGTCGGAGTTGCCGGCAGAGCTCGAACGGGTGCACATGGTGGGAATCGGCGGTGCCGGGATGTCCGGGATCGCACGCATTCTGCTGGCGCGCGGTGGTCAGGTGTCCGGATCGGATGCCAAGGAATCGCGCGGGGTGTTGGCGCTGCGAGCCCGCGGTGCGCTGGTGCGAATCGGGCACGATGCAAGCGCGCTGGACATGATCGACGGCGGCCCCACCGTGGTCGTGACGACCCACGCGGCCATACCCAAGACCAACCCCGAACTCGTCGAGGCTCGCGATCGCGGGATTCCGGTGGTGTTGCGGCCCGCCGTCCTCGCGTCGTTGATGGAGGGGTACCGCACCCTGCTGGTGTCGGGCACGCACGGCAAGACGTCGACCACATCGATGTTGGTCGTCGCACTGCAGCACTGTGGGTTCGACCCGTCGTTCGCCGTCGGCGGTGAGCTCAACGAGGCCGGAACCAACGCGCATCACGGCAGTGGCGACGTCTTCGTCGCCGAGGCGGACGAGAGTGACGGTTCGCTGTTGCAGTACTCCGCGAACGTGATCATCGTGACGAACATCGAGGCCGATCATCTCGATTTCTTCGGTACGACCGAGGCCTACGTGAAGGTGTTCGACGATTTCGCCGCGCTGCTGCACCCGGGCGGTGTGCTGGTGGCATGCATGGACGATCCGGGTTCGGCAGCTCTGGCCCGCCGCGTGGTCGAGAAGAATCTCCCCGGAGTGACGGTGCTCGGCTACGGGTCGTCCGACGTCGACGCCGGACCGGTCGAGATGGCCGTTCGCCTGTTGGCCTGGGAGCCCGAGGACATCGGCGGCGTCGCGCAGTTGCAGATCGCCGGTGAGGACTCTGCCCGCACGGTTCGGCTGGGAGTACCGGGACGGCACACCGCCCTCAACGCCCTGGCGGCGTTCGTGGCTGCCCGCCAGGTGGGCGCGGGGGTCGAGGAGTTGCTGGCCGGGCTGACCGGATTCGGGGGAGTGCACCGGCGGTTCCAGTTCACCGGACGCGAGCACGGAGTACGAGTGTTCGACGACTACGCCCATCACCCCACCGAGGTGCGGGCCGTGCTGACCGCTGCGCAGGCGTTGGTCGCGGGTCAAGCACTTCCGGGCGAGCGGGGGCGGGTCGTGGTGGTGTTCCAACCGCATCTGTACTCACGTACTGCGACGTTCGCCGAGGAATTCGGTACCGCACTGTCGTTGGCCGACGAGATCGTGGTGCTCGACGTCTACGGCGCTCGCGAGGAACCCCTGCCCGGTGTGACCGGGGCCTTGGTCGCAGCGTCGGTGACCAAACCGGTGAACTACCAACCGGATCTGTCGTTGGTCGCCAAGCAGGTGGCCAATCTCAGCCGTCCCGGCGACGTGGTGATCACGATGGGTGCGGGCGACGTGACCATGCTCGGCGGTCCCATTCTCGACGCCCTTCGTTCCAAAACCGATTTCGGTGCCACGACCGGCCGCGCGGTACCGAAGGATCGGCCGTCGACGTGACTCGTCGGTCCGATCGAGACCGCGCTTCCAGATCGGAACCCGTTGCCGGGCAGGGTGATTCGACGTCGTCGGTCACAGACAGGCAAGCTCGCGCGCAGGCCAGGGAAGAAGAGCGCGCTCGCGTGAAACGGTCACGCCGTCGCGCGGTGCTTGCCGTCGTGGCGGTTGTCGCAGTGATCGTCGGGTCGGCAGTACTGGTCTACTTCACGCCGCTGCTGTCGGTTCGGACGATCTCGGTCGTGGGAGCCTCGTCGGTGTCCGAACAGGAGATCCTCGACCGACTCGAGGTGCCGACCGGCCTGCCGCTGGTCCGTGTCGACGCCGCGGCCGCGGCCCAGCGTGTTGCGTCGATACCGGAGCTGGCATCGGTTCGGGTGCAACGGAAATACCCGTCCACCGTGCAGGTCACCGTCGAAGAACGTGTCCCGGTGGCGTTCGTCGATTCTCCCGACGGCACTCACTTGCTCGATGCGACCGGCGTGGACTTCGCCGTCGCACCGCCTCCGCCCGGGGTGGTCCGACTGGTGACCGACAATCCTGTCTTCGGCGATCCGGTGACGAAAGATGCACTGGCTGTGCTCGATTCGCTGCCGCCGCTGATTCGAGGTCAGGTCGGCGAAGTGCGCGCGAGCACGCTGTCCGACATCTCGATCCTGCTGTTGGACGGGCGTACCGTCGTGTGGGGGAACAAGGACAACTCCGAGCGCAAGGGGGCGGTGGCCATCGCGCTGCTGTCGCAACCGGGTCAGATTTTCGACGTGTCCAGTCCCGATCTTCCGACCACGAAATAGCAACGGGTCCGAGAGGCTCATATTTTCGGCGCGGCATCGGCGCGCCTAATGGCGATCGTGGCCGTCGGTGAATAGCGTTCCGATCAGTCGAGTACTTGACATAACTCTAAGCCTGTGGTTTAGGTTGAGGGTTTTCCACATTTTTCGAGCAACAATCCACGGAAGGCGAGAGCCCATGACGCCCCCGCACAACTACCTCGCCGTAATCAAGGTCGTCGGCATCGGCGGCGGCGGCGTGAACGCGGTCAACCGGATGATCGAACAGGGACTCAAGGGAGTCGAGTTCATCGCCGTCAACACCGACGCTCAGGCCTTGCTGATGAGTGACGCCGACGTCAAGCTCGACGTCGGCCGTGAGCTGACTCGCGGACTCGGTGCCGGTGCCGACCCCGAGGTGGGTCGCCGCGCAGCGGACGACCACAAGGACGAGATCGAAGAGGTCCTCAAGGGTGCCGACATGGTCTTCGTCACCGCAGGTGAGGGTGGCGGAACCGGTACCGGCGGTGCTCCCGTCGTCGCCAACATCGCGCGCAAGCTCGGCGCGCTGACCGTCGGCGTCGTGACGCGTCCGTTCTCCTTCGAGGGCAAGCGCCGTGGTGGCCAGGCCGACACCGGTATCCAGCAGCTGCGTGAATCCTGCGACACGCTCATCGTCATCCCCAACGATCGTCTGCTTCAGCTCGGCGACGCAGCCGTCAGCCTCATGGATGCGTTCCGCAGTGCCGACGAGGTCCTGCTCAACGGCGTTCAGGGCATCACCGATCTGATCACCACGCCAGGACTGATCAACGTCGACTTCGCCGACGTCAAGGGCGTCATGTCCGGCGCAGGCAGTGCGCTGATGGGCATCGGTTCCTCCCGCGGTGAAGGCCGCGCGATCAAGGCCGCGGAATCCGCGATCAACTCGCCGCTGCTGGAAGCGTCCATGGAAGGTGCCCGCGGAGTGCTGCTCTCCATCGCGGGTGGCTCGGATCTCGGCCTGTTCGAGATCAACGAGGCCGCCTCGCTGGTCCAGGAAGCTGCGCACATCGACGCCAACATCATCTTCGGAACCGTCATCGACGACTCTCTCGGCGACGAGGTTCGTGTCACCGTCATCGCCGCCGGGTTCGACGGAGGAACGCCCACGCGTCGTCCGGTCGAGGCAGCGGCATCCACCCGCGGCCCGATCGGATCGGCGCGCTCGGGGGAGGTCTCCTCACGCTCGAACGACAGCTCCGAGGGCGCTGTGTTCCGCGACCCGGTCGGCGCACCCAGCGGATCGAGCCTGCCCCCGCTGAACTCGTCCAGTTCGTCGAACCGCGAATCGTCCAGCCGCGAGTCCGCAGCCGGTCACGGCCGGGATTCCGGCGGTCAAGGCCGCGAGTCGGTCGGATCCGGACGCCGCGTTCCCGTCGCCGAGGACGACGGCGAAGACGAGGTCGACGTACCGTCCTTCATGCGGCGGTGAGTGACTCCTTTCGGGTCAGGCGGGTGTCGACGACGCGAGCAGGCGGCGTGTCGGCCCCGCCGTTCGACACCTTCAATCTCGGTGACCACGTAGGCGACGACCCGGCTGCTGTCGAGGCCAACCGTCGACGCCTCGGTGACCGTTTGGGTATGGGCATCGAACGCATGGTGTTCATGGAGCAGGTCCACGGCCGCACCGTCACGGTGGTGGACGGGCCGGTGTCCGAGCCCGTTCCCATGACCGATGCGTTGGTGACGACGCAACGCGATCTCGCGCTCGTGGTGTTGACGGCCGACTGTGTTCCGGTGTTGCTGTCCGACGAAGAGGCGGGCGTGATCGCCGCGGTGCACGCCGGCCGTGTCGGTGCCCGCATCGGCATCATTCCTCGAGTACTCGCGTCGATGGTCGAGCTGGGCGCGGTCCCGGAGAGGATCGGGGCCTTCCTCGGCCCGGCGGCCAGTGGGCGTCAGTACGAGGTACCCGCCCACATGCGCGCCGACGTCGACAAGCATCTTCCCGGAAGCGCGACGACGACGGTTCGGAACACCCCCGGTCTCGATATCCCGGCCGGTGTGCGCGCGCAGCTGATTGCCGCCGGCCTGCACGGAGTGGCTCAGGATCCCCGGTGCACCATCGAGGATCGCACCCTGTTCAGCCATCGCCGGGAGGGTTCGACCGGCCGTATCGCGAGCGTCGTATGGATGGATTCCGCATCCGCAGACGAGGTTCCCGACTCCGGCCAGGAGAGGATGTCGTGAGCGAGCCCACCGACCGAGCTGCCGAGATCGCCGCCGCGTTGGCGTCGGTACGCGAACGATTGGCGCGAGCATGTGCGGACGCAGGTCGAGAAGACTCGACCGTGACTCTGCTGCCGGTGACGAAGTTCTTCCCCGCGTCCGACGTTCGGATCCTGTACGAGCTGGGCTGCCGTGAGTTCGGCGAGTCCAGAGAGCAGGATGCGTCGCCCAAAGTGGCCGAGACCGCAGAGGAGTTCCGCGTTGATCCGCCCCGATGGCACATGATCGGGCATCTCCAGCGAAACAAGGCGAAGTCCATCGCTGCGTGGGCGCACTCCATTCACTCGGTGGACAGCGCTCGGTTGGTCACCGCGTTGTCCAAGGCCACCGAGACAGCACTCGACGACGGCGCTCGGACGACGCCGCTCGACGTCCTCGTTCAGGTCAGTCTCGACGGCGATGTCCACCGCGGCGGCGTCGAACGCGGGGACCTGTACGAGTTGGCCGACGCGGTGTCGACCGCACCCGGCTTGCGTCTGGCCGGACTCATGGCCGTACCTCCGTTGGACGCCGATGCGGACGCTGCGTTCGGTGATCTCGAAGTGCTGCATCAGCGACTTCTGCGTGATCATCAAGATGCCCGCGAGTTGTCGGCCGGCATGACGGGGGACCTGGAAGCTGCTGTGCGACACGGATCGACGTGCGTGCGTGTCGGTACCGCAATACTCGGTGCGCGGCCGATAGCCTCCCAATAACAGTCCACGGATCACATCAGTCACAACAGACACTTGCGAACCTGGAGATGGACAGTAGACACGGCCACGGAAGGCAGAACGATGAGCACCCTGCACAAGTTCAAGGCGTACTTCGGCATGGTTCCGCTCGCGGACTACGAGGACGACTACCTCGACGATCCGGACACCCGCCGCAGTCCCCGTGGTGGCCGTGACGGTTACGACGACATCGACGATCGTGACTTCGTCAAGCCGTCGTTCGGTGGCTCGCGGCACGCGCAGGCCGAGGACGATTACGACGATTACGAGGCTCCTCGCCCCGCTGCGACGCTCGCTCCGATCGGTGGACGCGCACGCGGCACAGCAGGACCGTCGACCCGAGGCGCTGCCACCCGTGGCGCGCTGGCGATGGACACCCGCATGGACGTGCGGGCCGAGACGCGACGCAGCCCGATCGTCGACGACGGGGGCCCACTCTCGAAGATCACCACCCTGCGCCCGAGGGACTACAGCGAGGCGCGCACCATCGGTGAGCGTTTCCGTGACGGTACTCCGGTCATCATGGATCTCGTCGAAATGAGCAACGCCGACGCCAAGCGACTCGTGGACTTCGCTGCCGGATTGGCCTTCGCACTCCGAGGATCGTTCGACAAGGTGGCCACGAAGGTGTTCCTGCTTTCGCCCGCCGATGTCGATGTATCCCCGCAGGAGCGCAGGCGAATCGCGGAAACCGGCTTCTACAGCCAGCAGTGATCGTTTCTCCCCTTGGGGCGGCAAGTCGGAGCTGTGACCAGCGCACTTTGCTCAGCCCGGCGAAGTCAGGCAGAGTATAGCCGTGATCGTGTTCACGGTGATCAACATCGTATTGTTTCTTTTTTGGCTCCTTCTCATCGGTCGAATCATCGTCGAGTTCATCAGGACTTTCGCGAGAGATTGGCAACCGACCGGGCTGGTCGTCATCCTTCTGGAGGCGATCTTCACGGTCACCGACCCGCCCGTGAAGTTCCTGCGCAGGATAATTCCGCCGCTCAACCTCGGTGGTGTGCGACTGGACCTGTCGATCATGGTCTTGCTGTTCGTCGTGTTCATTCTGTGGAATGTGACCAGCAGCCTCGCGGCCTGAGGCCGAAGATGGAATGTTAGAACTCGGGACCCAGCGCAAGCTGCGTGTCCCGTGTGACAGAATGGACGCCAGTTACAGTTTGATTGTTCTGCACTCGCGCGGAATGGCATATAACTGAATGCTTGCTCTACCGCCCCAAGACGCGTGAAGGGATCCTTCCATGCCGCTGACTCCAGCTGATGTGCACAACGTTGCGTTCAGCAAGCCGCCCATCGGTAAGCGCGGTTACAACGAAGACGAGGTCGACGCATTTCTCGACCTCGTCGAGCAAGAGTTGTCCCGACTGATCGAAGAGAACGCCGACCTGCGCCAGCGCGTCGGTGAGCTCGACCAGGAGCTTACGGACGCCAAGAACTCTGCGCGCCAGAGCCCACAGTCGGCTCCGGTCGCCGCACCGAAAGCCGAGCCGCAGCGGCCGGTCGATCCCCCCAAGCCGCCACCGGTGGTTCAGCAGCCCGCGCCGGTCGCTCCCGTGGCCGCAGCACCGCAGCAGAGCGGCGACTCCAACATGCAGGCCGCGAAGATTCTCGGTCTCGCGCAGGAGATGGCGGACCGCCTCACCGGCGATGCGAAGACGGAGTCCGAGCAGCTGCTCGGTAATGCGCGCACCAACGCCGAACGTCTGGTGTCGGATGCCCGGGCTCGTTCGGAGTCGATGATGTCCGAAGCGCGGCAGAAGTCCGAGTCGCTGCTCACCGATGCACAGACTCGCTCCGAGACCCAGCTTCGCCAGGCCAAGGAGAAGGCCGACGCATTGCAGGCCGACGCCGAGCGCAAGCACACCGAGATCATGGCGACGATCAACCAGCAGCGGTCCGTGCTGGAAGGTCGCATCGAGCAGCTCAAGACGTTCGAGCGCGAATACCGGGTGCGCCTCAAGTCGTACCTCGAATCGCAGCTCGAAGAGCTCGAGAACCGTTCCTCGGCGCTGCCGGTGGACAACGGCCAGGACAACTTCAACCAGGACAACCAGACGTCCGGCTACAGCCAGTCGTACGCCAAGGGCAACAACTGACGCGATCGTTCTCCGACGCTGCCTCTCGGGGCAGCGTCGGGCTCGGTTGTAGCGTCGAGTGGTGAGCGAGGAATCCTGTGCTGATTCTGACCCTCGGCGCGGCGGCTGTCGGGTTCGGGTTCCTGGTGTTGGCCCTGATGACCGGATCGGTCGTCTGGGCCTGGGCCTGCATCGTGATCTGCATAGTCGGGGCGGTGCTGCTCCTGGTCGGGGCCCTGCTCGGGCGACGGCCACCGCCCGAGATCGACAAGTAGCATCTACGCGGTAGTGCATCAGGCGGGCAGTACATCAGTTCGACGGTTGTCAGACGAAAGAACAATCAGGCGTCGATCCGGCCATCACCGGGGAGCCTTCGGAAGAACGACAGTGACGATTCGGTCTGCAACGACCGAAATGGGCTGTTCAGTAGAACCGAACGGGTGAGCCCGTCACAGCTCGTGTGGAGAGGCTCGGTCCGACGGGTTCCATCGGTCCGAGCAAGCGGGGTGGTACCGCGGTACTCGGCGTCCCCATCGCCGAATGTCGTCCCCGTGCCAATCGATGTCGCGTCCTGTACGCGTCCGGCACGGAGGAGACAGATATGACAGATTCGAGCGCACGCACCGAGAACGCGTCGTACCCGCTGGTGGATCTGGCCGAAGGTCGATCGGGAAGCGTTCCGTTTCCCGATCTCGAGCGCATCGTGCTGCACGAATGGGCCGAGGACGGCACGTTCCGCGCCAGCATCGACAACCGCGCCGATGCCGAGGAATTCGTTTTCTACGACGGACCTCCGTTCGCCAACGGCTTGCCGCACTACGGCCATCTGCTCACCGGGTACGTCAAGGATCTCGTGCCCCGGTTCCAGACCATGCGCGGCAAGAAGGTCGAGCGTCGTTTCGGGTGGGACTGCCACGGCCTTCCCGCCGAATTGGAAGCGGAGAAGCAACTCGGCATCAAGGACAAGTCCGAGATCGACGAGATGGGCCTGGCGAAGTTCAACGCCTACTGCAAGCAATCGGTGTTGCAGTACACCGACGAGTGGCGGGATTACGTCACTCGGCAGGCGCGGTGGGTCGACTTCGACAACGACTACAAGACCCTCGACGTCGACTTCATGGAGTCCGTCATGTGGGCGTTCAAGACGCTCCACGACAAGGGCCTGATCTACCAGGGCTACCGAGTGCTGCCGTACAGCTGGTACGAGCAGACGCCGCTGTCCAACCAGGAGACCCGGCTCGACGACGCCTACAAGATGCGTCAGGACCCCGCGGTCACCGTCACCATGCCCCTGACGGCACCGGGCACACCCCTGGACGGCGCGAACGCACTGATCTGGACCACCACTCCGTGGACTCTGCCGTCGAACCTCGCGATCGCGGTGCATCCGGAGGTGCACTACGTTCAGGTCCGCGGTGCCGACGGTGAGCGTTACGTGCTCGCCTCTGCCCGACTCGCGCACTATGCGAAGGAACTGGGGGAGGAGCCGGAGGTGCTCTCGGAGCACACCGGCGCGGAGTTGGTCGGCCTCGCCTACGCACCGCCCTACGACTTCTTCCTCGGCCACGAGAATGCGCATCGCGTTCTGGAGGCCGATTACGTCACCACCGACTCAGGCACCGGAATCGTCCATCTCGCACCGGCATTCGGTGAGGAGGACATGGACGTCGCCACCGCGAACGGTATCGAGGTCGTGCAACCGCTCGATGCGGGCGGCAAATTCACGTCGTTGGTGCCGCCCTACGAGGGCCTGATGGTGTTCGACGCCAATCCGGTGATCATCAAGGATCTCAAGGCCTCGGGCCGCTTGCTGCGGCACGAGACCATCGAGCACTCGTACCCGCACAGTTGGCGTAGTGGTCAGCCGCTGATCTACATGGCGGTTCCGTCGTGGTTCGTCGCGGTCACCAAGTTCCGCGATCGGATGGTCGAGCTCAACCAGGAGATCACCTGGGTGCCCGAGCACATCAAGGACGGTCAGTTCGGCAAGTGGCTCGAAGGTGCCCGCGACTGGAACATCAGCCGAAACCGGTACTGGGGCAGCCCGATCCCGGCCTGGACGTCCGACGACCCCGCCTACCCTCGTCTCGACGTGTACGGCAGCCTGGACGAACTCGAGCGTGACTTCGGTGTGCGTCCGACCGATCTGCATCGGCCGTACATCGACGACCTGACGCGTCCCAACCCGGACGACCCGACCGGTAAGTCGACCATGCGTCGCGTTCCCGAGGTGCTGGACTGCTGGTTCGAATCGGGCTCGATGCCGTATGCACAGGTGCACTTCCCGTTCGAGAACGAGGAGTGGTTCCAGACGCACAACCCGGGCGACTTTATCGTCGAATACAACGGTCAGACGCGCGGCTGGTTCTACACCCTGCACGTGCTCGCGACTGCTTTGTTCGACCGGCCTGCCTTCAAAACTGTTGCTGCCCATGGCATCGTGCTCGGTGACGACGGTCTGAAGATGAGTAAGTCGAAGGGGAACTACCCGGACGTCAAGGAGGTCTTCGACCGCGACGGCTCGGATGCCATGCGGTGGTTCCTGATGTCGTCGCCGATCCTGCGCGGTGGCAACCTGATCGTCACCGAGCAGGGCATCCGCGAGGGAGTCCGGCAGGCGCTGTTGCCGATCTGGAACGCGTGGAGTTTTCTGCAGCTCTACGCGTCGACGCCGGGGCAGTGGCGGACCGATTCTCCGCACGTTCTCGATCGGTACGTGCTTGCCAAACTGTCCGCCACGCGGGATGCGATCACCGATGCGCTCGAAGGGAACGACATCGCCGGGGCGTGCGACGAACTGCGTACGTTCTGTGACGCATTGACCAATTGGTATGTGCGACGGTCGCGTTCACGCTTCTGGGGCGAGGACGCCGACGCGATCGACACCCTGCACACCGTGCTCGAAGTGCTCACCCGCATCGCCGCTCCGTTGTTGCCGTTGATCAGCGAGGTGGTCTGGCGCGGATTGACCGGTGGCCGATCGGTGCACCTGACGGATTGGCCGACGGCCGACGAGTTGCCGTCCGACCCGGAGCTGGTCGACAGCATGGACGAGGTTCGTACCGTGTGCTCCACGGTGCTCGGTCTGCGTAAGGCACAGAATCTGCGCGTGCGGCTGCCGCTGCCCGAGGTGACCGTCGCGGCCGCCGACGCCGAGCGGCTGCGTCCGTTCCTCGACATCATCGCCGACGAGGTCAACGTCAAGAAGGTGGATCTGACCGAAGACGTTGCCGTGCACGGCAAATTCGAGCTCGTCGTGAACGCACGCGCTGCCGGTCCGCGGATCGGTAAGGATGTCCAGAAGGTCATCAAGGCAGTCAAGGCCGGTGACTGGTCGGAAGATGCCGACGGTGTCGTGAGCGCCGCAGGCATCGCGTTGCTGCCCGAGGAGTACACCCGCAGACTCGTTGCCGCGGAGCCGGAATCGACGGCACCGCTGCCCGGGAACGCAGGACTCGTGGTGCTCGATTCGGCGGTCACCGAAGAGCTGGAGGCCGAGGGTTGGGCCAAGGACCGCATCCGTGAGCTGCAGGATGCGCGTCGTAGCCACGGACTCGATGTGTCCGACCGTATCGACATCGTCATCGAGGTACCCGAACATCGACGGGCGTGGCTGGACGCTCATCGGGATCTGATCGCGCGCGAAGTACTCGCGTTGTCGCTGGTCGACGGCTCGGTCGGCGATGACGGCAGCGATCTCGGTGAGGGAGTTCGGGCAGCGATCACGAAGTCGTCGTGACCGAGGGCATATGAGCGAGGGGCACCGGGTCGTCGTGACCGAGGAGGAGGTGGTCGATGCCGTGCACGAGCGTCTCTCCGAGGCTCGCGCCGGCGTCGTTCCCATCGTCGCCGCCGGCCATCCGGTGCTGCGTGCCCCGGCGCTGCGCTACACCGGTCAGCTCGAGCGTGATGTGTTGACGGAGTTGATCGAGGTGATGCGCGCGACGATGCACGACGCGCCCGGTGTCGGCCTTGCTGCACCGCAGATCGGAATTCCGTTGCAGATCGCGGTGATCGAGGATCTCTTCGATGTTGCGGAGGGCGTCGCCCTCGTCCGGGAGCGCACCCCGTTGTCGTTCCGAGCGTTGATCAATCCTCGGTACACCCCGGTAGGACGACGCACGGCCTCGTTCTACGAGGGCTGCCTCAGTGTGCCGGGGTATCAGGCCGTCGTCACCCGCGCCGCGGAAGTCCGGCTTCTGTGCACCGACGAGACCGGCCGAGAGATCGACGAGGTGGTGCGTGGCTGGCCCGCACGGATCGTGGCCCACGAGAGCGATCACCTCGCCGGCACGCTGTACATCGATCGTGCACACACACGGTCGCTGACCACGACCGAGCAGTACTCCGCACGGTGGTCCGATCCCGGACCGGAGCGGGCCGCACGTGTGCTCGGCTTCGGTGCCGACGCCCCGTTCGAGCCGCCCGACGGCCGTCGTTGACCATGCCCGACAGTGTCGATCGGACTCTGCGGAGCCGGCGTTGGGTGTTGCATCTGGACATGGACGCGTTCTTTGCGTCCGCCGAGCAGCTGACGCGGCCGACGCTGCGGGGTCGGCCGGTGCTGGTCGGCGGTGCAGGCGGCAGAGGCGTGGTGGCCGGGTGCAGCTATCAGGCCCGGGCGTTCGGGGCTCGTTCGGCGATGCCGATGCACCAGGCCCGTCGACTCGTCGGTGCGAGCGCAGTGGTCCTGCCGCCGCGGTTCCCGCTGTACTCGGAGCTGAGCAGACGTGCCTTCGAGGCACTTCGGGTGCGCATGCCCGTGCTGGAACAGCTCTCGATCGACGAGGCCTTCGGCGAGCCGCTCGAGCTGGCGGGCGCGACGGTGGCCGAGGTCGAGCGCTTCTGTGCCGATCTGCGGGCGCTGGTACTGGCAGAGACCGGGCTCGTCGCCTCCATCGGTGCCGGGTCCGGGAAACAGATCGCCAAGATCGCGTCGGGTCTGGCCAAACCCGATGGAATCACGGTGGTAGCGCCCGGCATCCAGGCCGAGTTGATGGCCGATCTGCCGGTGCGCAAGTTGTGGGGGATTGGCCCTGTTGCCGGAGAACGGTTGCACCGGTTGGGGATCGACACCATCGGCAAGTTCGTGGCTACGCCCGAGTCGGAAGTGGCGTCGATTCTCGGTGCGACCATGGGCCCGAGCCTGCATCAGCTGGCGCGCGGCATAGACAACCGGGTGGTGGCCGAGCGGGCCGAGGCCAAGCAGGTCAGTGCCGAGACGACGTTCGCGAACGACCTGACGACTCTCGCTCAACTACGCCCGGCGATCGAGTCCATCGTCGAGTCGACTCATCGCCGGTTGCTGAAGGACGGCCGGGGGGCCCGCACGGTCGTGCTCAAGTTGCGTAAGTCCGACATGAGCATCATCACCAGATCGGCGACATTGCCCTACGCGACGGTGGACAAGCAGACGATCGTGGCCACTGCTCAGCGGTTGGCGGTCGATCCGCTGGATGTCGGACCGATCCGGCTCGTCGGTGTAGGCCTCGCCGGTCTGTCCGCGGTTCGGCAAGGATCGTTGTTCCCCGAACTCGAGTACGAACCGGTTGCTCCGGTCCCGGACGAGCCGTTACCCGCGACTGAGGAGGCCGCGAATCTCGCCGTGGTCGAGGACGGTCCGCGGTGGCAACCGGGTATGGACGTTCGGCATGTTCGGTACGGTCACGGGTGGGTGCAGGGCGCGGGACACTCGGTGGTGACGGTCCGTTTCGAGACACGGACCACCGGCCCGGGAACGGCCCGCACCTTTGCAGAATCGGACACCGACCTGGTCGTGGCCGATGTTCTGGACAGCTTGGCGTGAGTTGTGGCGCGGCTGAGGAAACTCTGTGAGGTTTCACAGGTATGCCCTTCGCGTTGTGACTCGGGCGAGTCGAGCTGACATAGTGGACTCGGTCCGAGACGACCCCCATACAGACGACCGACGAGTCACAGAACGATCGATACGTGACTCAGAGTGAAAAGGACAAGCACTTGAAGCTTCGCAACACCCGACGGGCCATGGTTGCCGGTATCGCCATCGCCGGTGCACTGACCATGTCTGCCTGCAGCTCGGAAGAGGGCGGCACGACGGCCACGACCACGACGGTTGCCACCACCACCGCGAGTGCTGCACCCGCGGGCGGGGACTACCCGCCGGTGCCCACCGTCGAGCAGCTCAACACCGAGCTCAACCGCGGACTCGATCCCAACGTTCCGGTCGAGGAGAAGGCTGCTCTGATCCAGGGTGCGTCCGAGGATCCGGGTCTGATCAACCAGGTTGCCGCCGCTGCTGTGGCCAACAACGCACAGATCGAGATCACCAGCATCGACGATCTGGGCACCGGTGAGCTCAACGCCGGTATCACCATCACCCTCAACGGCCAGGCCAACCCCGGCACGTTCAAGTTCGTCCCCGAGGACGGTGTGTGGAAGCTCTCCAAGGAGAACGCCTGCGGCATCGTTTCTCTCGCGCAGCTGACCAGCCCGGCGTGCCCCGCACCCTGAGTCCTGCCGATCGTCTCTGACCAACCGCGAACTGCCGGTGACACCCTTTTTCGAGAGGGCGTCACCGGCAGTTCGTCTTGTGTAGGGACGGCGGTCAGGCGCTGGGCACGGCCGATCGAATGCGATCCGCTGCAGACCCCGCGACGGCGGTGACGGTCTCCGGTTCCAGTCCGCTCTGGTCGGAGACGACGATCTGAACCACGGTCGAGTCGACCACCGCCACCACGACGTCGGAGACCAGCGTGAAGCCCTCGCTCGTGGTGGTCAGTCGAATCGATGCGGACGCGTCGCCGACGGTCGCTTGGTCACGCCCCGCCACCGAGTAGTCGACGCCGATACCGTCCGCGTCGGTTCCGGTGAACGTCGAGCACTCGGCCCACGCTCGCTGAATGTTCGCGAAAGCCTCGGCGGCTCCCGGCACGGGATAGCTCGCCGCGTCCTCGTCGATCGACGAGAAATTCGGACCGGAGAAGCGGACCACCGCGCTCGACGCGGCTCCGGCCTGCTGTTGCGATACCGCTGCGAGGACGGCGGCGCACTCGGCCGGGTCGGTGCTCGAGCGATCAGGCGAGTCGTACTCCGGCGCCGGATCCAATCCCAGATCTCGAACCGGATCGGGAATCGAGGAGAAGCCGTCCGGCAGGTCTGCGAGCCCCAGCATCGCGGCAGTCAGCGCCGCCGGGTCGGTGATGGGCGGACCGCGCAGCGGGTCGGGAGCCGCGACGGTGGTGACGGCAGGCGTGGCCGTTTCGGCAGGCTCGTTCGTGCTGCATCCGGTGGCAGCAGCGATCCCGAGAATCGACAACGTCGCCAGTACTCGGGTGGCAGCGCGCGTCATCGGGCGGTCCAGGTGATCGAATCGCCGACGGTTTGCCGGAGCACCGTGGTGCTGTCGGGGTCGGTGTACATCTGCTCGCCGCCTGCGGTGATCGAACCTCCGACCGGAAGTGGTCGGGAGAGATCGACGTCGAGTGTTCCCGCGCCCGTGAAGGTGTAGGACGCGATGTTGAGCGTGCCCGCATTGTCGGGCAGATTCCACACCGACGATTCGGGCGTCTGGGTGATGGCCACGTCGAGGGTCGCGCGTTCGCCGTCGAGTGCACGCAAGGTGACCGTGGTGCGCTGGTTCAGTGTGATGCCGCTCAGCACTTGCTGATCGACGGTCCAGACCGCGCCGACCCCCACTTCCGCGTCGGGAAAGTCGATGGATCGGTACACCGCCGCGTTCAAGGAGCGTTCGATCGCGGCGCGGGCGGTATCTAGGGCATCGTCGGCCGGCGTGATGTGCAGAGCGGTGATCGCTCCGGAATCGGTCCTGGCCAATCGTGCAGTCGATCCATCGGATGCGGAGAGTGCGTCGGTCAGTCCAGCGTCCGGTGATGTCGCGGCCCCGATGGTCAGCTCGACGGAGGTCGTGGCCCCGCTCGACGCGTCCTCGTCCGGGACGGTGTCGGACGCCGAGGCAGTCAGCGGCACGGTCAGTTCCGGACTGGAGAAGTCTTGCGGCGCAGCAGCATTGATCTGTTGCTGCACGGTCGAGGTGGTGGTGAGGTCGACGCTCTGGTTCTCCGCGTCCGCGTCGGAGCTGTCGAAGGTGAGCGCGCGCCGTGGCTCGCTACCGGGATCGACGACGGTGGTGGTCGTGGGCGTCACCGCGATCGTGACCTCGTTCGAAGCCGGGGTCTGTTCGGGTGCGGGATCCGAATCACCGCTCGAGCATCCGGCCAGTAGAGCCACTGCGCAGGAGGCGGCCACGAAGCCGGAGCGGACGGTGCGGGTGCGATCGGTCGACTTCACGGGCACCAGGCTACTGATGTCACCGGGTGCGCAGACCGCTACCACGCGGCTCGGATGCGGACCGACGGTTGTCGATGCGCCATGATGGACGGGTGAGTGACGACCGACCCGACGATCCGACCACCGAGACCAGTGCAACCCCCGACCCCCACGAGGGTGCAGACGAGCAGGTGTCCGGTGCCGACAGTGCTGCGGTTCGGCCCGCCGCACCTCTGCGTACCCGACTCCTGGTGGCGATCGCGGCAGTGATTCTGCTGTTCGACCTGATCACGAAGATCGTGGTGGTGCACTACGTGAAGCCTGGAAACCCGATCGAGATCATCGGCGACGTCGTGACTCTGCGGCTGGTGCGCAATCCCGGTGCGGCGTTCTCCATGGCCACCGGAATGACGTGGTTGCTGACGCTGGTCGCCGTGGCCGTGGTGATCGGGGTCGTGAAGATCGGTCGAACGCTGCGTTCGCCGTGGTGGGCGCTGGGGCTGGGTCTGGTTCTCGGCGGCGCTCTGGGCAACCTGATAGACCGGTTCTTCCGCGCACCGGGCCCGTTCCAGGGTCATGTGGTCGATTTCGTATCGGTGGGCTGGTGGCCGGTGTTCAACGTCGCCGACTCGTCCATCGTGTGCGGGGCCATCCTGCTCGTCGCGCTCAGCCTGTTCGGTTTCGAGCCCAACGGCGAACGGGTGACCAAGTCCACGTCCGATGCCCCGCAGAAGGCCGACTCGTGAGGGAATCGCGTTCCATGCCGGTGCCCGACGGCCTGGACGGCATGCGCGTCGACGCCGGCCTGGCGCGACTTCTCGGGCTCTCGCGCACGGTCGCCGCAGCCTTGGCCGAGGAGGGCTCGGTGCTGGTCGATCACAGTGCCGTCGGGAAGTCCGATCGCCTCTCGGGTGGGTCGTGGCTCGAAGTGACTCTGCCCGAACCTGCACGTGAGCTGACGATCGAGGCCGAGCCGGTGGAAGGGATGGAGATTCTCTACGCCGACGACGACGTCGTGGCCGTGGACAAGCCCGTGGGCGTCGCCGCGCACGCCAGTGTGGGCTGGACCGGGCCGACCGTCATCGGCGGCCTCGCGGCCGCCGGTTTCCGAATCTCCACGTCCGGCGCGCACGAGCGTCAGGGCATCGTGCACCGACTCGATGTGGGAACGTCCGGGGTGATGGTGGTCGCGACGTCCGAACGGGCATACACCGTGCTGAAGCGGGCGTTCAAGGCTCGTACGATCGACAAGCGTTATCACGCCCTGGTGCAGGGACATCCGGATCCGAGCAGTGGAACCATCGATGCTCCGATCGGACGGCACGGCAGCAACGACTGGAAGTTCGCCGTCCGCGCGGACGGCAAGCCCAGCGTCACCCACTACGACACGGTCGAGGCCTTCCAGGCCGCGAGCCTGCTGGACGTCCACCTGGAAACCGGTCGCACGCACCAGATCCGCGTGCACTTCTCGGCGCTGCGGCACCCGTGTTGCGGCGACCTGACCTACGGGGCCGACCCGCGGTTGGCCGAACGGTTGGGCCTGGAACGTCAGTGGCTGCACGCGCGTTCGCTCGGCTTCGCGCACCCGTCCGACGGCCGCTGGGTCGAGATCGAGAGCAAGTACCCGGCAGACCTCGAACACGCTCTCGAGGTGCTCCGGAAGGCGTGATGCGCGGAGTCTCGGGTGTGGTCGGAGTCGTCGTCACGATCGCTCTGGTGGTCGGTGGCCTGGCCGTCGTCGGCCATCTGAACCCGCAACGGCAGCTGCGCGTGGGCACCGACCGGCTCGGCCCGGAGAGCGGCGAGCAGGTGACCGACTACCTGGCTCGCGCCGAGGCAAGTCTGCTCGGCAACGATGCCGAACCTCGCTGGGGATCGGTGTCGTTCGATCGCGAACTCACCGCCGAACAGGCCTACGCCGCCGCGAACGGCGTGCGCATCTCGATGGTGCTCTTTCGAGTACCGCTCGATCGCGTGCAAACTCCGATCCTCACGGTCGGTGTTCCCGGCAGTGAACGGTCGATACTGAATGCGACCGCGCGCGCTGCCGGCCAGATCCAGGAATCGTTCGGCGTGGAGGACCGGCAGGCTCAGATAGACGCTGTGTCGCAGCGCCGGTTGCTGAGCGGATGCGCATGCGTGGTGACGGTGGTCGTGCGGGGCACCGCGGCCGAGTTGAGCGAGGTGGCAGGCCGCGACGGGGTGCGGGCGGTGGAGGCACTTCCGCCCGACGCGGTGTCCGGGAAGTTCGCCGTCGAGCCGTTGCTTCCGGAGCACATCGACGTCGTCGGGCCGCTGCCGGACGACGGGCCGGTTCCCGCCGAATGAGGCAACTTCAGTCTCGTTCGTCACACCCGTCACGTCCTCCCAGGACACACCGTCGGCCTGAAAAATCTGTCGGTTCCACCGCCTAGAGTGGGTGCATTCGCGGCTCGTATTTTCGAAAACGCACGACCTTCAGGAGAGAACCTTCGTGGCCGATTCGTTCGTTCATCTGCACAACCACACCGAATATTCGATGCTCGACGGTGCCGCCAAGATCGGGGCCATGTTCGCCGAGGCGGCGCGGTTGGAGATGACGGCGGTCGGCATGACCGACCACGGCAACATGTACGGAGCCAGCGAGTTCTACAACGAGGCCAAGAAGGCCGGCATCAAGCCGATCATCGGCATCGAGGCCTACATCGCTCCCGAATCCCGGTTCAACAAGAAGCGCGTGCTGTGGGGCGACCGAAGCCAGAAGTCCGACGACGTCTCCGGTAGCGGTGCGTACACGCACATGACGATGGTGGCGGAGAACGCGACCGGCGTGCGCAATCTGTTCAAGCTGTCTTCGCTGGCGTCCATCGAGGGTCAGCTCGGCAAGTGGGCCCGCATGGACGAGGAGATCATCGCTCAGCACGCCGAGGGCATCATCGCCACCACCGGATGCCCGTCCGGTGAGGTTCAGACGCGCCTACGTCTGGGCCAGGACCGCGAAGCACTCGAGGCCGCGGCCAAGTGGCAGGAGATCTGGGGACCGGACAACTTCTTCCTCGAGTTGATGGACCACGGTCTGTCCATCGAGCGACGAGTCCGCGAAGGCCTGCTCGACATCGGCAAGAAGCTGTCCATTCCGCCGTTGGCCACCAACGACTGCCATTACGTCACGAAGGACGCCGCCGAGAACCACGAGGCTCTGCTGTGCATCCAGACCGGTAAGACGCTCAGCGATCCCACGCGCTTCAAGTTCGACGGCGACGGCTACTACCTCAAGTCCGCTGCCGAGATGCGTGCCCTCTGGGACGACGAGGTACCCGGTGCCTGCGACAGCACGCTCCTCATCGCCGAGCGAGTCCAGCCCTACGACGAGGTGTGGGCGCACCGCGACCGGATGCCCATCTTCCCGGTTCCCGAGGGATACACGCAGGGAACGTGGCTGCGGCACGAGGTCATGACCGGACTCGAACGTCGGTTCCCCGACGGTCCGGCCGAGGATTACCTCGCGCGAGCGGAGTACGAGATCAAGGTGATCCTGGAGATGGGCTTCCCGGCCTACTTCCTCGTGGTCGGCGACCTCATCAACCACGCGAAAGCGGTCGGCATCCGCGTCGGACCGGGCCGTGGTTCCGCCGCCGGATCCCTGGTTGCCTACGCCATGGGCATCACCAACATCGATCCGCTCCCGCACGGATTGCTCTTCGAGCGATTCCTCAACCCCGAGCGTGTGTCGATGCCCGATATCGATATCGACTTCGACGATCGTCGTCGCGGTGAGATGGTGCGCTACGCCACGGAGAAGTGGGGTAGCGACCGGGTTGCGCAGGTCATCACCTTCGGCACCATCAAGACCAAGGCTGCCATCAAGGACTCCGCACGTGTGCAGTTCGGCCAGCCCGGTTTCGGCATCGCCGATCAGATCACCAAGGCCCTGCCGCCGCCCATCATGGCCAAGGACATCTCGGTGGCCGGCATCACCGATCCGTCGCACGAGCGCTACAAGGAGGCCGTCGAGGTCCGAGCGCTCATCGACTCCAACCCCGACGTGGCCACGATCTACAAGACGGCCAAGGGCCTCGAAGGCCTGATCCGCAACGCGGGCGTACACGCCTGCGCGGTCATCATGTCCTCGGAGCCGCTCACCGACGCCATCCCGGTGTGGAAGCGCGCCCAGGACGGCGCGATCATCACCGGCTGGGACTACCCGTCGTGCGAGGCCATCGGCCTGCTGAAGATGGACTTCCTCGGTCTGCGAAACCTCACGGTCATCGGCGACGCGATCGACAACATCAAGGCCAATCGCGGCATCGACATCGATCTCGACGCGTTGCCGCTCGACGATCCGGCGACCTTCGAATTGCTTTCTCGCGGAGACACTCTCGGTGTTTTCCAGCTCGACGGCAGCGCGATGCGAGACCTGCTGCGCCGCATGCAGCCCACCGGTTTCGAGGACATCGTCGCCGTGCTCGCGCTGTACCGCCCGGGTCCGATGGGCATGAACTCGCACAACGACTACGCCGACCGCAAGAACGGGCGGCAGGAGGTCAAGCCGATTCACCCCGAGCTCGAAGAGCCGCTCAAGGTGATTCTCGGCGAGACGTACGGCCTGGTGGTCTACCAGGAGCAGATCATGCAGCTCGCGCAGAAGGTCGCCGGGTACACCCTGGGTCAGGCCGACCTGCTGCGTCGTGCCATGGGAAAGAAGAAGCTCTCCGAGCTCGAGAAGGCCTACGCCGGATTCCGGCAGGGCATGTTGGACAACGGCTTCTCCGAGGCCGCCATCAAGGCGCTGTGGGACACCGTGCTCCCGTTCGCCGGCTACGCGTTCAACAAATCGCACTCGGCCGGCTACGGCCTGGTCTCGTACTGGACGGCGTACCTCAAGGCCAACTACCCGGCCGAATACATGGCCGGCCTGCTCACCAGTGTCGGTGACGACAAGGACAAGGCCGCGATCTACCTGGCCGACTGCCGCAAGCTCGGCATCACGGTGCTGCCACCGGACGTCAACGAATCCGAGCTCAACTTCGCATCGGTGGGCAAGGACATCCGGTTCGGTCTCGGCGCGGTGCGCAACGTCGGCACGAACGTGGTCGCATCGATCATCAGAGCGCGGTCGGAGAAGTCCAAATACACGGATTTCTCGGACTACCTGGGCAAGATCGACGCGATCGCGTGCAGCAAGAAGGTCACCGAATCTCTCATCAAGGCAGGCGCTTTCGACTCTCTCGATCATCCGCGCAAGGGTCTGATGTTGATCCATGCCGACGCGATCGATGCGGTGATGGGCACCAAGAAGGCCGAGGCGATCGGACAGTTCGATCTGTTCGGCGGTGAGGACGCCGACGAGTCCATTTCCTCGGTGTTCAACGTCCGCGTGCCGGACGAGGAGTGGGAGTCCAAGCACCGTCTGGCCCTCGAGCGCGAGATGCTCGGTCTCTACGTGTCCGGCCACCCGCTGCTCGGTGTCGAGCACATGTTGGCCGCGAAGTCCGACTGCAACATCCCGACGATCCTCGAAGGGGACATCAAGGACGGCACTCAGGTCACCGTCGGCGGAATTCTGGCCTCGGTGAACCGGCGGATCAACAAGAACGGTCTGACGTGGGCGTCGGCTCAGCTCGAGGACCTTGCCGGCGGCATCGAGGTGCTGTTCTTCCCACAGGCCTACTCGGTGTTCGGTGCCGACGTCACCGAGGACTCGGTGGTGCTCGTCAAGGGGCGCGTGTCGGTGCGTGACGACCGGGTGTCGTTGATTGCGAACGATCTTGCGGTGCCGGATCTTTCGGCGATCGGTATCGACAAGCCGCTCGCGGTGAGTTTGCCGACGCGACTGTGCACGGCCGACAAGGTCGGCGCACTCAAGCGGGTGTTGATCAGCCACCCGGGGACCTCGGACGTCCATCTACGTTTGGTCAGTGGCGACAAGATCACCACGATGAAGCTCGACGACAGTCTGCGGGTGACGCCGACGTCGGCGCTGATGGGAGACCTGAAGGCGCTACTGGGGCCCGGCTGCCTGACGGGGTGAGCCGGTCCGGGCGGGGTGGACCTCGGTCAATCGGAGAGTCCACCACGCGGCGACTGCGACTGCCGCGCCGCCGAGGACGGCTGCCTGCAGTGATCCGACCAGCGCGAGGGTGGCGACGAATACGACGAGCCCGATCGCCAATGACTCGAGCTTGTACAGAGGCCAATCGACGCCGGCGACATCGACCGTGCGCAGGACGGGGACAGTTCGACGGCTCACCTGGTTGCTCGTGTAGGTCATCGCGTCCTCCTCGGGTACGCCCGTCCGGTTCGATGATTCGGGTGTCCGGCGGGTGAAGTTCAGACTATACCCACGCAAAGATTCGGTCCACCGAACTCACGGTTCCGACCTGCGACGACCGAGATTCGGTGGCGTCCCGGCGGCCGTGGGTGTTGACTGAAACCATGCCATTGACAGGAGAATACGAACCGAGTTCATCCGACTGGGCCCGCAAGCAGGCCGAGCTGTACGAGAACTCCGGCGGAACCGAAGGCACGACGATGAACGGGATGCCGGTCGTGCTGCTGACCACCAAGGGAAACAAGAGCGGGAAGCTGCGCAAGTCGCCGTTGATGCGGGTGGAACACGATGGGGAGTACGCCATCGTGGCCTCCCTCGGCGGTGCGCCGAAGCATCCCGTCTGGTACTTCAACGTCAAAGCCGAGCCGCTGGTGGAGCTGCAGGACGGACCCGAAAAGCATGATTACGTCGCTCGGGAGGTAACCGGCGACGAGAAAGCCGTGTGGTGGGAGCGTTCGGTCGCGGTCTACCCCGATTACGCGGATTACCAGAAGAAGACAGACCGGGAGATCCCGGTGTTCGTCCTCGCTCGCGCCTGAGCGCGATCGGCCTGCCCGTGGAACGGTCCCGAGTGGGTGACCGTTCCACGCTGGTGGCAGCATGTGCTGGTGTCTTCATCACCTGAGCTCGCCTCCCAGCACCCCTCGTCGGTAGCCGTCACCGCGGCCGACATCGATGCAGCTGCGATGCGAATTTCCTCGGTGGTCGCCGCGACACCCCTGCAGTTGTGCGAGCGCCTGTCGGCAGAGACCGGAGCGACGGTCTACCTCAAACGGGAAGACCTGCAGATCGTCCGCTCGTACAAGATCCGCGGTGCCTACAACCTGATGGATCAGCTGACCGAGGCCGAGCGCAGCGTCGGCGTGGTCACGGCGAGTGCCGGTAACCACGCGCAGGGGGTGGCATTCGCCTGTCGGTCCATGCAGGTGCGAGGTCGGATCTACGTGCCGGCCAACACCCCCAAGCAGAAGCGTGACCGAATCAGGGTGCACGGAGGCGACTTCGTGGAGCTCATCGTCATCGGCGACACGTTCGACGCCGCGGCTGCCGCGGCTGCCGCGGACGTGGCCCGTACCGGTGCCACCATGGTCCCGCCGTTCGACGATCCACGAACGGTGGCGGGCCAAGGGACGATCGCCAAGGAAATCGTCGATCAGCTCGGCGGCGCACCCGATGTGGTGGTGATGCCCGTCGGCGGGGGCGGCTGCATCGCGGGTATCTCCAGTTATCTGCGTGAGCGCGCTCCGCAGACATCGTTGGTCGGCGTCGAACCATCCGGTGCTGCGTCGATGACCGCTGCGTTGATTGACGGTGGGCCGGTGACGCTGTCGGATATCGATCCGTTCGTCGACGGGGCGGCGGTCCGGCGTATCGGCGATGTTCCGTACTCGGCGCTGCAGTCGTTGGGCGCGACGGTGGTGTCCCATGCATCGTTGCCCCTGATCACCGCTCCGGTGTTCGAAAGCTCCGGCCCCGGTGCGTTCCTGATCACCCAGATCGACGAGGGCGCGGTCTGTACCGCAATGCTCGAGCTGTACCAGAACGAAGGGGTCATCGCCGAGCCCGCGGGCGCATTGGCGGTCGCCGCGCTCGAGCACCTCGACATCGCACCGGGAAGTACCGTCGTGTGCCTGGTGTCCGGGGGAAACAACGACGTCTCACGGTACGGCGAGATTCTCGAACGATCGCTCGTCCACCTCGGCCTCAAGCACTACTTCCTCGTGGACTTTCCGCAGGAGCCCGGCGCACTGCGTCGGTTTCTCGACGAGGTACTCGGGCCCGAGGACGACATCACCCTGTTCGAGTACGTCAAGCGAAACAACCGGGAGACCGGTGCCGCGCTCGTCGGCATCCAACTCGGTGCGGCGCACGGCCTTTCGGCCCTCCTCGAACGTATGCGGTCCTCGCACCTTCAGGTGGAGCAGCTGGAGCCGGGTTCGCCCGTCTACCGCTACTTGACCTGAGTCACCGACCCAGCAGGCGGTCGACCACCCGCTTGTGCAGTTCGGGGTCGACGGCGGGCAGGTCGAGGACGGCTCCGAGGTATATCCCGTCGCCGACGAGTCGGATGATCTCGGCCTGCACCGGATCGTCGATCTCGGTACGTAAGCCCTCGTCCCACTGCTGCATCATGTCCGTGACGGCGTCTTGCACCTCACCGGAGTTGCCGTCGACGCTGCGCAGTGCCGCCAGCGTGGAGCGGTAGAGCGCGATTTCCTTCTCCGAGATGCAATCGGGTGGTTGCAGATACCACTCCGCTACGGAGGTGCCACCTGCGCCGGCGTCGGCTCTCTGCTGATCGGCCTGAACGGCGAGTCGTCGGACCATGGCAGCGACCAGCGCGTCCTTGGTCTTGAAGTGGTACAGCAAGCCGCCCTTCGATACCCCGGCGGCGGCAGCGACGCTGTCCAGGGTCACTTTGGTCATGCCGTGTTCGAGGAGCAACGTCTCGAGCGAATCCAGAATTCGGTCGCGTGTGTCAGATGACATGGAACTCACTTTACCGGCTGGACGGTTCGAGGTAGTCTTCAGAGCTGTACCGGCTGGACGGTTGGTGTCGAGAATGTGCCCGGTCGCGGACCGGGCGGGCGAAATGGAGTCATGGTGAGCGACGTGCGGACCGGTGCGGTGCACGAGATCAACGGCGGATCGGCCTCCAGGGCCACCGCGCGCGACTGGCTCGGGTTGGTGGTGCTCGCGTTTGCCGTACTTCTCATCGCGGTCGATGGAACCGTGCTCGATCTCGCCCTGCCGTTCATCAGCGCCGATCTGGCACCGTCGAGCAATCAGCTGCTGTGGATCATCGACGTGTACTCGTTCGTACTGGCCGGCTTGCTCATCACGATGGGCACGCTCGGTGACCGGATCGGTCGGCGTCGCCTACTGCTGATCGGAGCCGCGGGCTTCGGAATCGCCTCTCTCGTTGCGGCTGTCTCGACCAGCCCGGAGATGCTCATCGCGGCGCGAGTTCTGCAGGGTATCTCCGGCGCGACCTTGATGCCCGCCACTCTCGGCTTGATTCGCACGATCTTCCTCGATCCGCGCCAACGGGTGACGGCTATCGGCGTCTGGGGCGCCATGGCGGGCGGCGGCGCGGCCGCCGGTCCGCTCGTGGGCGGGTGGTTGCTCGAGCATTTCTGGTGGGGCTCGGTGTTTCTCATCAACATTCCCGTCATGATCGCGCTGATCGCGCTGGGGCCGTTGGTGATTCCCGAGTCCAAGGATCCGAACCCGGGCCGTTTCGACCTCCCCAGCTCGGCGTTGTCGATGCTCGCTATCGTTCCGATCGTGTTCGCGGTCAAGGAGATCGCAGCGCACGGCCTTCACCCGGCCTACGTGGTCTCCGCCGTCGTCGGCATGATCGCCGGTGTGGTGTTCGTGCGGCGGCAGCGAATTCTGGACGCCCCGATGATCGACATCCGGCTGTTCGCCAACCGTGCCTTCTCGACGGGTGTGGCGACGAACTTCCTGTCCGTGTTCGCACTCGCCGGCGTGCTGTTCTTCGGTTCGCAGTACCTGCAGCTCGTCCTGGGCAACAGCCCGCTCGAAGCCGGACTGCTGTTGCTGCCGGGCACGGCCGCCAGCATCGTGACCTCATTGCTCGCGGCGGTTCTGGTTCGGTACTTCACCGCAGGCACGGTCCTCGGCGCAGGCATGATCGCTGCCGCTGCGGGCGCGGGCATCCTGGTCGGTCTCGGTACCGACACCAGCCCGGCGTTGTTCATCGCCGGATTCGTCCTGGTGGGTGCCGGCGTCGGCTTCGCGCTCACTCTGACGTCCGACCTGGTGGTCAGCGCCGTCGAACCCGAACGAGCCGGGGCTGCGTCCGCGGTGTCGGAAACCGCGTACGAGTTGGGCATCGCGCTGGGAGTGGCGATCCTCGGCACGGTCGTCATGGCCATCTTCCGACGCGGCATCGATACCTCGCAGCTCACACCCGAGCTCGGTGCCAGAGCAGCCGAAACGCTCGGCGGCGCCGACGCGGTGGCCCGTGAACTACCGGACTCGGTGGCGACGGTCCTCCTGGACTCCGCGCACACCGCGTTCGTCTCGGGCATGCACGTTGCGGCCGTCGCCACCGCGGTGGTCCTTGCGGTCACCGCCGTGTTCGTGCTGGTGAACCTACGGGTTCGTCAGGATTCGAGTACCGCGAAGGAGTGACCGGGAACCGTGGTGGCAGACCCGGTGTCGTTCGAGGTCGTCGGCTCCCACTCGAGCAGTGTGGAGCCGCCGACCGGCACCGTCACCGCGGACTCGGACAGATTGCACACCACGCTGACGCGGCCGCGGCGAATCGCGATCCACTGGGCGTCCTCGTCGTACTCGACCTTGACGTGGTCGAGCCACGGGTCGGTCAGTTCGGTCCGCTCGCGGCGCAGGGCCAGTAGGTCTCGATAGACGGCCAACAGTCGGGCATGGTCGCCGTCGCCCAGTTCCGACCAATTCAATTTCGATCGTGTGAACGTCTCGGGATCCTGTGGGTCGGGGATGTCGCTCTTGTCCCACCCGTGTTCGGCGAACTCGGCTTTGCGTCCTTCCGCCGTGGCCTTGCCGAGCTCGGGTTCGGGGTGCGAGGTGAAGAACTGGAACGGAGTCGACGCTCCCCATTCCTCGCCCATGAACAGCATCGGAGTGTAGGGCGAGGTGAGTACCAGAGCTGCCTTGATCGCGAGCTGTCCGGGGGAGAGGTAGAAGCCGGGGCGATCTCCGATCGCACGGTTACCGACTTGATCATGGGTGGTCGTGTAGGCCACCAGAGAGCTGGCGGGAATGCGGCGGGTGTCCAATGGTCGCCCGTGGATTCGGCCGCGGAAGCTGGAGTACGTTCCGGCATGAAAGAAGCCCTGCCGCACCGTGTTCGCCAGGCCCTGCAACGACCCGAAGTCGCCGTAGTAGCCCTGCCGTTCGCCGGAGACCGCAGCATGGATCGCGTGGTGAATGTCGTCGTCCCACTGTGCGTCGAGTCCGTAGCCGCCACCCGACCGCGCCGTGATCAGCGACGGATCGTTCAGGTCGCTCTCGGCGATCAGAGTGAGTGGACGGCCGAGATGCGCTGACAGGGTGCGCGTTTCGATCGAGAGCTGCTCGAGGAGATGCACAGCGGTGTGGTCGACGATGGCGTGCACCGCGTCGAGACGCAACGCGTCGATGTGGAACTCGGAGAACCAGCGCAACGCGTTGTCCAGGGCGTAGCGCCGCACCTCGCCCGAGTCTGCATCGGCATAGTTGATCGCCTGGCCCCAGCTGTTGGCCCCTTCGGTCATGTAGGGACCGAAGCGTTCCAGGTAGTTGCCGGACGGGCCGAGATGGTTGTAGACGACGTCGAGAACGACACCGATCCCGCGGCCGTGGCATGCATCGACCAAGCGCTGCAACCCTTCCGGGCCACCGTAGGCCTCGTGCACGGTGTACCAGAGGACGCCGTCGTAGCCCCAGTTGTGCACGCCGTTGAATCCGTTGACCGGCATGATCTCGACGAAAGATACGCCGAGGTCGACGAGGTGATCGAGCTTGTCGATCGCCGCGTCGAACGTTCCCTCGCGAGTGAAGGTGCCGATGTGGAGTTCGTAGATCGACGATCCGGGGAGTTGACGACCGGTCCATGCGGAATCGGTCCACAACGACGGATCGACCTCGAACACCTGGGACAATTCGTGCACACCGTCGGGTTGCCGAGGCGAGCGTGGATCCGGCAGCGCCTTCTCGGCGTCGTCGAGGAGGAATCCGTAGCGACTGTCCGCGGCGGCGGCCACCTCTGCTCGCCACCAGCCGTCCGAGGATTGCTCCATGTCGTGGACCGCGTCGTCCAGTTGCAGCCGTACTCGTTCCGGGGTCGGTGCCCATACTGCGAATTCACGGGTGGTGGCCGAAGATGTCGTGGCCGGGGATGTAGTGGTCGAGGATGTCATCGTGCTGACTCTCCTTCGTTGTTGCGCACCAGAAGTGCAACCGGCAGGGAGGCGAACAGCTCGGCGACCGCAACGGTCCCGCTGTGTTCGACGTCGGTGATGCGGTCGCGCCACCGACCGTTGGGCAGCGTCACGGTCGTCTCGCCCCACCCTGTCTCGGCCACACCGAGGGACAGCCTCGTGGCCAGCGCAACCACATCGGAGTTGCCGGGCAACGGACCTCGGGCAAATCCGACGACATGCTCGGCCGCGGCCCCGTCCGCGACGATCGGCGTGTAACTACCGCCGACGAAGCTCGCAGGCCGTTCGCGTCGTACCGTCAGCGCGGAACGAACCACGGCCAATTTCGCAGCACCGGTATCGACCGACGGCGCGGATCCGTTCAGTCCGGCCAGAACGGACCGGCGTACCGAGTAGTCGACGGGTCTGCGGTTGTCGGGGTCGACGAGCGAGTCCTCCCACAACTCGGTGCCCTGATACACATCCGGGATTCCGGGACCGACGAGTGTGAGCAACTTCTGCCCGAGTGCATCGGAGTGTCCATGGGGCGAAAGCTTTTCGACGAGCATCGTCATCGAACGCGCCACCGGACCGTCGAGAATTGCGTCGAGCCAGTTGTGAACGGCAGTCTCGAACTCCTCGTCCGGATCGGTCCACGTGGTACGGAGAGCGGCCTCGCGAATGGCCTTCTCGGCGTAGGCGTGTAGCCGTTCCCGCAGGGTCGAGGTGATCACCCCGTCGACCGGCCAGACACCGAAGACGTTCTGCCACAAGAACATCCCCATGGTGCCGTCGGGGCTCGGGGCCAGCTCCTCCCAATCGGCGATCGACCGGGCCCACAGCTCCGGCGTCTGCGAGAGCACGCCGATACGCGCCCGCACGTCCTCACCGCGTTTGGTGTCGTGTGTGGACAGTGTCGTCATCGCGGCGGGCCAGCGCTTCGCGCGGTCGGCGTTCTTCAGATGGAAGTACGCTGGGCTGCAACCGAACCGAGCGGGATCGCCGCCGACCTCCTGCAGCGAGATCAACCGGTTGGCGCGGTAGAACAGGCAGTCCTCGACGCCCTTGGCCGTGACGGCACCGCACACCTGATCGAAACGCACGGGGGATTCGGTACCGGCGATCAGGGCGGTTGTCAGAGCGTCGAGACCGCCGGCCAGTTCCGGCTGCTCTTCACCGATGGCGGCGACGACACCCGGAAGCACACCGGCCAGCGGCGCGTAGTCGGTGCGGTACACCGGAACTGCGGCAACAACGGCGACGATGGCGTCGATCACCGATTCGAGCTCGATGGAGGTACCCGATTCACGAACCACGGCGCGGGCGAGGCGTCGCACCTCGGGGGACAGGTCGCCGCGCGCGACAGCGGTCTTGAGATCGAGCTCTGTCTCGTGCAACGTCTCGTCGTCGTAGGCGATGCCGGAGCGCACCTGGGACAGCGCGGTCAGTGCCGGCGCCCCTTCCGGGTCGACGAATATCCCGCCCACGGCCGCCAACGCGTCGTACCCTGTCGTGCCGTCGACGGGCAGCGACTCGTCCAACGGTTCGCCGTCGGCCAAGATCTTCTCGATCACCAGCCAGCGGTCGGGACCGAGCAGCCCGCGCAGTTCGGTCAGATATCCGGCAGGATCGGCCAAGCCGTCGGGGTGATCGACGCGCAAACCGTCGATCAGCCCGTCCTCGATCCAGCTCGCCACCTGGCGATGCGAGTCGGTGAAGACGTCGAGGTCTTCCTGCCGGACACCGGCCAGGCCGTTCACCGAGAAGAAGCGCCGGTAGCCGATCAGCCCGGCGGACCAACTGACGAGGCGGTAGGCCTGACGGTCGTGCACGGCCTGGGCGTCGTCGCCGTCGGTACCGTCGGCGATGGGGAAGCGGTGCTCGTAGAACGCCAGTAGAGGCTCGTCCTCGGAGCGGTCGACGGTGAGCTCGGCGACATCGCTCGCGCTGCCGAGCACGGGGATGGCGATCTTGCCGTCCACTCCGTTGTCGGCTGCGAAGTCGATGTCGAAGTAGGTGGCGAACTCCGAGTCACGACCGCGCCGCAGAACGTCCCACCACCACGCGTTCTGTCGTGGATCCTCCACCCCGACGTGGTTGGGGACGATGTCGACGATGATCCCCATGCCCACCTCGGCAGCCCGAGAGTGCAAGCGGGTCAATGCATCTCGCCCGCCGAGGGCGGCGGAGACGGTCGAGGTGTCGGTGACGTCGTACCCGTGCGTCGAACCGTCGGTTGCGGTCAGTATCGGCGAGAGATAGAGATGGCTCACTCCGAGGTCGTGCAGGTAGTCGACCACGTCCGAGGCGTCGGCCAGGGTGAAGGCATCGCCCCGCAGTTGTAACCGGTATGTGCTGGTGGGCAGCGGCATGAGTCAGGCAGTCTTTCGTAGAACGAGTAGGGATCGAGCGGTGACCTCCACCGGTGTACCCGCTTCGATCGATTTCTCACCCGCTCCCGTGCGCGCTGCCGTATCGAGGGCGACCGTCCATTCCTTGGCGTAGTTTCCGTCCGGAGTGACGAATTCGATCGTCTCGTGATGTGCGTTGAAGCACAACAGGAACGAGTCGTCGACCACCCGCTCCCCGCGCTGATTCGGCTCGGGAATGCCCTCACCGTTGAGGAACACGGTGAGCGATTTGCCGAAACCGCTGTCCCAGTCCTCGGGAGTCATCTCCTCGCCTGCGGGGGTGAGCCAGGCGATGTCACGTGCCTGTTCGCCCGATCGGATGGGCCTGCCCTCGAAGAATCGGCGACGGCGAAACACCGGGTGCTCGTTGCGCAGCGCAATTGCGTTGCGGGTGAACTCGATCAGGTCGGCGTTGGTCTCGGCCAGGGACCAATCCATCCACGCCAGTTCCGAATCCTGGCAGTAGACGTTGTTGTTGCCCTGCTGAGTTCGGCCGAGTTCGTCGCCGTGCGCGATCATCGGCGTGCCTTGGCTGAGCAGCAGCGTGGCCATGATGTTGCGAATCTGGCGGGCACGCAGATCGAGGATCTCGGGATCGTCGGTCGGACCTTCGACGCCGCAGTTCCACGACCGGTTGTGGCTCTCGCCGTCGTTGTTGTCCTCGCCGTTGGCCTCGTTGTGCTTGTCGTTGTACGAGACCAGGTCGTTGAGGGTGAAGCCGTCGTGTGCGATGACGAAGTTGATGCTGGCACCGGGGCGACGGCCCGTCGCCTCGTAGAGATCCGACGATCCGGTCAGACGCGACGCGAACTCGCCCAGCGTCGCGGGCTCACCGCGCCAGTAGTCGCGAACGGTGTCGCGGTACTTGCCGTTCCACTCGGTCCACAGACCGGGGAAGTTGCCCACCTGGTATCCGCCCTCGCCGACATCCCACGGCTCGGCGATCAGCTTCACCTGGCTCACGACCGGGTCCTGTTGCACCAGATCGAAGAACGCGCTCAACCGATCCACGTCGTGCAGTTCACGGGCCAGGGTGGATGCGAGGTCGAATCTGAATCCGTCGACGTGCATCTCGGTGACCCAGTAGCGCAGCGAGTCCATGATGAGCTGCAGCGTGTGCGGGTGTCGAGCATTGAGACTGTTGCCCGTCCCGGTGTAGTCCATGTAGTGCTCGAGATCGCCGTCGACCAGTCGGTAGTAGGCCGCGTTGTCGATGCCGCGGAAGCTGATGGTGGGGCCCATGTGGTTTCCCTCGGCGGTGTGGTTGTAGACCACGTCGAGGATCACCTCGATGCCGGCGGCGTGGAACGAACGGACCATCGCCTTGAATTCGGTCACCGCGGCACCGGGCGACTGATGCGAGGAATACTCCGCATGAGGCGCGAGGAATCCGAAGGTGTTGTAGCCCCAGTAGTTTCGCAGTCCCTTGTCCAGAAGTACCTGGTCCTGCATGAACTGGTGCACCGGCATCAGCTCGATCGCGGTGACGCCCAGGTGCTGCAGATGCTCGATGATCACCGGATGTGCCAGACCGGCATAGGTGCCGCGCTCGGCCTCGGGGATGTCCGGATGGGTGATCGTCATGCCCTTGACGTGGGCCTCGTAGATCACCGTCTCGTGATACGGCCTCTTCGGCGCGCGGTCGGCCTGCCAGTCGAAGAAGGGGTTGATGACCACGGTGGTCATCGTGTGCCCCAGCGAATCGTGCTGGGGGAAATCGTTGTTCGGCTCGTCGTCGTGGGCGATCGGGGCCTCGTCGACGATTTCGCCGTCCGGATCGGCAAGATCCGCCGCGTCCTCGAACCGGCCGTCGGCGTCGAGTGGATCCGCGGCTGCGGAGTCCGTGGACTCCACGGGCTCGGGTTCGGCGGCCGGGATGTCGATGTTGTAGGAGAAGAGCGATCGGTCTCCGTCGAACGACCCCTCGAATGCTTTTCCGTAAGGATCGACCAGCAACTTGCTGGGATCACAACGATGTCCGGCAGCCGGATCCCACGGCCCGTGGACGCGGTAGCCGTAGCGTTGTCCCGGCACGACCGTGGGCAGGTACGCGTGCCACACGTAGCCGTCGGACTCCTCGAAACGAATACGAGTTTCGGTACCGTCCTCGGCGATCAGGCACAGGTCCACGGCCTCGGCGACCTCGGAGAACAAGGCGAAGTTGGTTCCTGCTCCGTCGTAGGTCGCTCCCAGTGGATAAGGGGATCCCGGCCATACGGCGATGGCGGGCGTGTCGTCGGAGGCGTCGTGCAGCATGGATCAACCCTACTGTGACCGGTGGGACCAGGCTTACCGAGCGCGAGCCGTTCCGCTCACGGTCCGGCCCACCAGCCGGTCGCAGATCCGAGCTGCCGGCCGAGCTCGGTGGTCAGGGTTCGCACGTAGGTGGCGGTCAGATGATGCTCGTCGCGATAGATCAGTACGTTCCCCTGCTCGACGCGACAGACGGTGTCGTCGCACACCGCGTCCGAGAGGTCGAGGGCGGAGAATCCGCTCAGCTGGAACGAGGACGCCAGAGCGGGGTTGACCGAGTCGAGCGCCTCGTCTCGCGGGATGCCGCACGAGGTGGCCGAGCCGCCGTCGGCCAGGCAGTCGATGGCTCGATACGCGAGCCACGGGGTGTCCCTGATACCGAGGACGCCGACACCGTCGGCGATCAACTGCTGCCAGACCGAGACGTACCAGGGCGGGGTGAAGTCGCCGGGGAAGTCGTCGCGGGGCCGGGTGGCCGTGGTGAACACGTATTCCGGTTGCATCGATGCGACGTCGTCGAGCACGGTCCGGGTCCAATCCAGACAATCCGGGTACTCGTTCTGCCCGAGCATCGGCATCGTGTCCAGGCTGAGCGGGCACCCCATCTTCACGAACGTGACCACCTTGAAGCCGTGCCGCCGCCCCAAAGTGTCGAGAGCGGTCACCCAGTGCTCGGCGTGTGAGCTCCCCGCCAGCACGATCGTTCGGGCCGCATCGACGTCGCCGTAGGTACAGGACAGCGCGTCGCGAGTCTCGAAATCCGCGATGCAGCCCTCGAGGGTGGTGACGGGAAGATCCTCGGGAGCGGAGTACAGGGGAGGCGTCATCTCGGCCGGTTCGACGCGAATGCCGTCGGTCAATTCCAGCGCCCCCGGGTGCGTGGCTTCGTCGACCGATTCGTCGGCCTGCACGGCCGAGATCGATCGTTCGATGTAGGCGTTCCAGCCGACCGAACCGGCTGTCACCGCCACGGCAGCAACGAGGGCGACGGCCGTGACTGCGATGCGGCCGGGAGTGAATGTGGTGGCCTGCGTGGGACGCTCCACGAAGCGGACGGTGAGCCACGCGAGTGCGACCGATGCACCGACGATGCCGAGTCCGCCGGGTATGTCCGCGTGGGTCCTGCCGGTGGCCGACAGGTAGAAGATCAACAGCGGCCAGTGCCACAGGTACAACGGAAACGCGATCGAGCCGACCCAGGCGAAGAACCGGTTGGACAACGTCGCGGCGACCACGGTGTTCGAGCCTCCGATGATCAGCGCCACAGTGGCCAGTACCGGAATCAGCGCCAGGGGACCGGGGAACGCGGTCACGCCGTCCACCACGAATCCACAGACAACGATGACGAACATCGCACCGGCGGCGAGCGCGCCCCGGGCGGTCGATCCCAGCCGACTCACGCGGGCATCGGCCCCGGTGTTTCTGCCGGCGAATGCCGCGAACGTGGCCGCGACCGCCGCACCGAGCATGATCTCCCAGAGTCGCGCGCCCGTGTCGTAGTAGTTCCACGCCTGATGGCGTCGAGCACCGTCCGCTGCATACACGAACGACAACACCGCGATGACGGCGAAGATCACGGCGAAGGTCTGTGGTCGCAGACTTCGCGGTCCCTCCGGTCGCATCGTGCGCAGAATCCACGCCAGACCGAACACGACGGCAATCGCGAGCAGATAGAACTGGAATTGCACCGCGACGGACCACAGGTGCTGGACCGGGCTCACCGAGGGGTCGGCCGCCAGGTAGTCGTTGGCCGTCGTCGCCAACTGCCAGTTCACGAAGAAGAAGACACCGGAGACGAGTTGGTCGCCCACGTCGGCCCAGCGGGTCCTCGGTAGCAGGAACACCGACGCGGCCGCTACCGCCAACAGGGTGAGCGCGAGCGGCGGTCCGAGTCTGCGGAGCACGCGAACGATGCGGGTGATCGGGTTCAGGCTCGCACCGGCCTCGGCCGATCGAAGCAACGACGCAGTGAAGAAGAAGCCGGACAGCGTGAGGAAGACATCGACTCCGCCCGACACCCGACCCATCCAGATGTGGAACACGACCACCAGAGCGATGGCGACACCACGCAGGCCGTTCAGATCCTGGCGCTGTGGCGGTCGCGGCACGACGGGAGCCGACACCGAACTCGGGGCCGCGGAATCGGTTGCCGATTCGTGATCGGTGCCGCTCGGGTGTACCTGCATGAAAGGGGAATGGCTCCGGCTGTCGATCGACCACTGGTCGGGCGGTCACGGTCGGTGGTGTTCGTCTCGGAAGCTGCTCGGCAGACGCCGAGGTTCGTCGCAAACAAGAAGACGTTCTGAGCAAACAATACGTGTACGCGCGGTGACGCACTCCTCGGAGTCCGTACTGCGGTGCCGGTCCCAGCTCGTCGCCGGTTTCTCACAGCGTGGTCTCACCGGTCCCGCAGCAGTTCGGGTTCACATCCCACCGTCGGCCGGAACCGAGGACAACGCGGCGACCAGGGCCACGGGATCGTCCACGTACACGCCGATGGACGTCGCGGTGCCCTCGACCCGCCACCGACGTAGGGGTGCGGGTACGACGACTGTGGTGCGGGTCGACAACGTGATGTCGACGTTCGTGCCGTCCTGGTTCGGTAACACGGCTCGGTCGTCGCGGACAGTGGGAGCCACCACGCCGAACCGGCGATGGAGTCGGGCCGAAACGATCGTCGATCTCTCCACCGTGGTGACGACCTCGCCGGAGGTGCGCAGGACGAGTGCTTCGGGTGTGAGGACATGGGGGTGCACCCGGCCGACGGCTGTGGCCGACGCCAGCAGAACGATCGATACGACCGAGAGCGCACCGAGCACGATATCGAGCCACAGCCACGGCACGAGGAGATGCACGACGACGATCTCGACGACAGAGGCAACATCGAACATCAACGGCATCGAACCCGTTCCGCGCACCGCGGTGAACTCGGCAGAGTCGGCCGCGATCGGTGCGTGGCGGCCGCGTGCCCACAACAGCAGTGCGTGCCATCTGCCGACCCGGGCACCCCGATCCGGGGTCACTGTGATGTTCCTGCCGGATGCTCACCGTCGAGCAGACGAGCTGTGGTGCGGAGGACGACGGCGCGTTGGGCCGCGTCGGGAACGATGTCCTCGATGTCGAGCAGCCCGGTCGAGTCGCTACCGAGCGCAGCGGACTCGGGCGCCTGAGCGAAGGACTCGACATCGAGTACGGACACCAACTCGTCGGCCAACGCGTCGATGTCGTCCTCGGATTCGGCGACGCTTCGGCCCTCGAGGGCACCGAAGCGTCGTAGCAACACCAGGTATCTCCGACGTAGGTCGTGATCGCCGAGCGCGGCGGACATCGTCTCGAAGAATGCCGCCGGGACGCGGCCCGAAATTGCCATCACTTCGAGTAGATCGCGTTCGCGGATCAGCGCGGGCCGGTCCCGTTCGTCCGCTGCATCGAGCAAGGACCCGAACGTCGCGGCAACATCTCGTGGGAGCGCGGTCAGAGGACGCCGTTCGACAGCGTCGTCGAGCAACGCCGACAAGCGACTGTGCTTGTGTGCCAATGCCGTCTGCTCGGTCTCGATGCCGGCCAGCAAGGCTCGCAGGTCCGCGACCACGTCGGGCTCGTCCGTCGCTTTTCCGTCGAGCACTGCCGCTATCGCGCCCAGCGGCATTCCGCACTCGGCCAACCATCGGATTCGCATCAGCCGAATGACGTCGTCGATCGTGTACTCGCGGTAGCCGTTGGACAGCCGCCGAGGCTCGGAGAGCAAGCCGAGTCGGTGGTAGTGGCGCACCGTCCGCGGGGTCGTTCCGGCGGCATCGGCGAGGGATCCGATTCTCATGCGTCCAGTGTGAACATTGACGTAGCGTCAAGGTCAAGACCGATCGCTGGATACCGTTCGGGCCCCCACGGCGGCGTATCGTCGGTGTGTCGTGTGAATCGATGTGGCTCGCACCGTTCGAGGAAGTGAACCGGACAATCATGGTCGACGCCGATGGCTGGTATCGGGAGATGTTCGAGGCCAGCACGGTCGGAATGGCACTTGCCGACGAACACGGACTGCTGCTACTCGCGAACGAGGCGTATGCGGCCATCGTGGGGTGCCCCAGGGACCTACTGTGGGGCCGATCCTCCCGTGAATTCACCCACCCCGACGATCTGGACCAACACGCGTCGATGGAACAGATGATGGACGACGCCGAGGCCCGTGGTGAATCCGTACACGTCGAGAAGCGATACCTGCATCCCGACGGCACAGTGCGGTGGGGTTGGGTGTCGGCCAGTGAGGTCCCCGGCCCGGACGGCCGACGATGGACCATGGCGGTGGTCCACGACGTCACCGACCGGCGGCGGTTGGAGGACGACCTACGGGAGGCTGCGCTGACCGATCCCTTGACCGGGCTGCTCAATCGGCGCGGTTGGCGAGACCGGTTGTCTCAGTTGACGACTCCGCGCGGAGTCGAGGTGTCGCTGGCCATGGCGATGATCGATTTCGATCGCTTCAAGTCGTTCAACGACAAGTACGGACACGGCCGCGGCGATCGCCTGTTGGTCCAGTTCTCCACTGCCGCAATGCAGTTGCTTGCAGGACGAGCGTATGTCGCCAGGTGGGGCGGGGAGGAATTCGCCATCGCGATGCCCGATACCGGGTCGACGACGATGGCAACCGTGCTGACCGAACTCGCAGCCGTCGTTCCGGACGAGCAGACATTCTCTGCCGGTTACACGACATTGCGTCCGGGGGAATCCCTCTACGACTGTTTCGACCGAGCAGACCTGTTGCTGTACAGAGCGAAGAGAGACGGAGGGGCGCGATCACTCGGCGACCGTTCCAGCACCCCGTTGCAATGACGGCCCTCAGGATGCCAATCGGCCGAATCCGACTACACCCGAGTCGGATTCGTAATTCAGAGTGTGAATCCTGATCTTGCCGGCTTCGTTCCCGCCCACGGTGACGGCCTCGCTGCCGTCGACAGCCACGATGACGTTGGTGTGTTGGCCGACCCAACTGGAGTTGTCGTACAACACCACATCACCCACCGACGGCGTGTAGTTGCCGACGGTCTCGAACCGTCCCTGTTGCTGGTAATACTCCTGCAGCGTGTAGACGCCGGGAATGCGCCACGAACCCGAGTTGGGATTCGACAACGGCATGCCCGCTTCCTTCATGATCCAGCTGACGAAGTCGGCGCACCAGGCCTCGTCCACGCCCTCTGCATAGAAGGTTCCCGGACGCTGCTTCTCGTGCTCGACTCGCAGCAGGTCCACCACACGTGCCTGGTCGACGGTCAACTCGGCGCTGGTCACCTCGGGGAACGATTCGGTGTCCCACGGTAGATAGCGACTCGGGGCGAGCCACAGAACACCGATGGCCACCACCACGACCACAGCGGTGACCGCTGCGGTCCACAGGGGCCAGCGTCGCCGCGTGCGGGTATCGGTGTCGATGCTCATGCCCACACGGTAGCGCGTGAGCGAACACCGGTTGGCACAATAGCTGTGTGACCCATTCGCACGAGCAGACGGTCGACGCCGTTCCACAACCCATCGTGGACGCCGCACGATCGGCGTCGCGCATCGTCGTTCTGACCGGGGCCGGCATGTCGGCCGAATCCGGAATTGCAACGTTTCGCGACGCCCGGACCGGTCTGTGGCAGGACTTCGATCCGAAGGACCTCGCCAGTCCCGAGGGCTGGCTCGCCGACAGCGACCTCGTGTGGGGTTGGTACCGGTGGCGTGCAGCATTGGTTCGTCGTTCCGAACCCAACGCCGGTCACCGCGCCGTCGCGCAATGGCAGCAGCAAGCGCAGGTGGACATCGCCACGCAGAACGTCGACGATCTGCACGAACGAGCCGGATCCACAGTGCTCGCACACGTACACGGAAGCCTCTTCGAGCCGTACTGCAGCGAGTGTGGAGTGCGCGCGGAACTCGACGACCCCGACGTTCTGGGTAACGACATTCTGGACGACGACATTCCGATCGACGCAGATCAGCGTGTTCCGCCGCCGGACTGTCCCCGGTGCGGCGGACTCATCCGTCCTGGGGCCGTGTGGTTCGGCGAATCGCTGCCCGAACAGGCGTGGGAAGCAGCCGAGAATTCTGTGCGCGCTGCAGATCTGGTGCTCGTGGTCGGTACGTCGGGCGTGGTGTACCCGTTCGCCGGACTGCCCGCCGTCGCACGCAGTGCGGGCGCAACCGTGGTCGAGATCAACCCGGTCGAGACCGAGGTATCCGACATGGCCGACCACCGATGGCGCACAACGGCCGCGGTGGGTCTGCCACTGCTGGTCGCACAATTGTGAACGGACGGGCGGCACGCGAACTACCCTGATCACACCATCGACTTCGAGGAGGCCGAGATGGCGGAGTACTGGTTGCTCGTGTGCGCCCTCGCGTGTTCGTCCGTCGGTGCGTGGTGGGCAACCTCGGATCCGACATCCCGACGCGTTCGCCGAATCGAATTTCTCGCCTGGATCTTCGGCATCGTCGGCGCGGTCACCCTGGCCGATCAGCTGGGGGTGTCCAGGCCGTGGTCCACTGCTGCACTCGTAGTCGGAATCATGGTTCTGGTCCTCGGCCTCCCCGCCCTCGTGGCCACTGTGATCAGAAAATCGGAAACCGCTCGGGATTCCAGCGCAGAGGTAGCTGCGGCAGACCTGCCCTAGGGACGCAGCCTGCGCAGCAGCAGGAGTGACACGCCGCCGAGAAGCCCGGCAACCACCAACGACAACGCCGACTCGATCGCCTGGAACCGCCAGAACGATCTGTCCTCGTGATAGCGCGTCTCGTAGGCCTCGGCACCCTGATCCCGAATGCACTGGATCTCGATGTTGCGACGTTCCACGCTCTGGCGGTCGGAGTACTCCTCGTACTCGGCGACAGTCTCGAATTCGCTCAGATCCCTGTAGTTCTGGGTCCAATTGCAGTCCATCAAGTCGACGGACACCGGGCTGCCGTTGCTGTCGACGTAGTCCGCAGAGAATTCCCATCGCGGGAACAAGCTGATCGAGTCGCCTGGCCTGTAGTCCGGAGTACCGCCGTACATGTCGTCGACCTTCTGTTCCACCGATACTCGTTCGACCTGTGGAGTCGCATAGTGCTCGCGTAACTGCGTCGGCAGCAGCGCCAGGAATGCAGTCGACACGATGACGGTCGTGATCATCGCAGCGATCGTGTTCCGCATCGCGAGTGCGCATGCCGAACCGACCATCAATCCGACGGCCGTGTACGCGCCTGCGACGAATCCCGTGGCTCCGAAGATGGGAAAGTCCAACCGCGATGCGCTCGACCCCGCGAAGGACATGGCGAAGGTATCGGGTGCAGTGTTGTACTTGGCTGCGAACAGCACGCATCCGAGCACCGTCATCGCCCCGACGATCGGTGCGAACACGACGAGAATGCGCACGCTGTACCACCGTCGTCGGCTCACGGATTGAGTCAGACCGAGTACATGGGTGCGACGTTCGAGATCGCGGGAGAAGACGGTCACCCCGACGAATGCCCCCAGGACGACGGGCAAGACGATCGCCGAAAGTATTGCTATCGTCTGCATGTTTCCGACGGCACAGTCGGACGAATCGAAGGATCGGCAACTCTGCAGATACGGTGACGGAATCACACCACCGCCGATCACCGTGACGGCAATGGTGATCGCAGCCAACAGAAGTGGCGTCAACACCCCGAACAGGATGGTCGCGCGAAATTGTCTCCAAGTCACCCAGATCATCAGGTGGTCTCCGTTCCGAGGTGGGCGAGTACGACGTCGTCGAGGGTGGCGTTCTCGACTGTCCACCCCGGTGGTGTCGTTGTCGGTTGTTTGCCCTGTACGACGAATGTTGTTGCCCCGGAACCGAACACCACGGACACGATGGTGCCGTCCTCGACCGACGGGTCGGCGTCGGAGCTGCCGGCGAGAAGGTAGTGGTCGGCGGTGATGGCGTCGAGGTCCCCGTCGAGTCGCATTCGCCCACCGCGTAGCAGCAACAGCCGGTCGGCGACGTCGACGAGCTCGGACAGCACGTGTGAGGACAGCACGATCGTCGTACCGTTCTCGGCTGCATCGCGCATCAGGGTGCGTGCCACCGCCCTGCGAGCGACCGGATCGAGATCGGCAAGCGGCTCGTCGAGCAGCAGTACTTCGGGTCGACGCCCGAGTGCCAGTGCGAGGGCAATCCGCGTGCGGTGGCCGGGGGAGAGGGACTTGACCCGAGCGGAGGTGGCGATTCCGGCGGCGTCGACGATTTCCTTCGCGTACGCATCGTCCCAGTGCGAGTTCGTGTTTCGGCCGAATCGCAGCAGTTCGGCGACGGTGAAGTGTGGGTAGAGGGGCTTGTGCTGCGCCAGATAGGACAGGCCAGGCGAGATTCCGCGTTGGGTCACGCTTTCGCCCAGAACCCGAATGGTTCCGCCGTCCGGTGTCAGCAGGCCGACGGCCAGCGACAGCAGCGTCGACTTTCCGGCACCGTTGGAGCCGACCAACGCTGTGACGCTTCCTCTTTCGACTGCGAACGAGCATCCGTCGAGGACGGTCTTCCTGCGAAACGATTTGGCCACCTCGTCCATGGTGAGCACCGCGTCGGTCATGTTTCGTCTCTTTCGGTTCGGTCGAATTGCTTGTCGAGTGCGGCGGTGACGATGGCTTCGAGGTCAGGTCTGTCCAGTCCTGCGGCCGTGCAGTGTCGGATCCAGCGGTCGAGTTCGGTCTCGAGCGCCGATCGTTCGGCCATGCCAGGTTTTGCGAGCGAGGCGACGACGAACGTCCCGGAACCGGTTCGTGGTTGGACCAGCCCGTCGCGTTCGAGTTCTCGGTACGCCTTGAGGACGGTGTTGGGATTGATGGCCAGCGCCGTGACCACTTCTTTTGCTGTCGGCAGTCGGTCACCGACGGCGAGTGTTCCCAGTCGCAGGGCCTGTTTGGTCTGCAGTATCAGTTGGACATAGGTGGGAATGCCGGACTGACGATCGATACGGTAGGCGATCACCAGAAGCCTTTCACTAGTTGATTAGTGGAAGACGTTAATACGTACCCCTCGGTTTGTCCATGCTCTGTTCGGATCTCGATATTCGGAGTGGCGATCACCGCGTTGGCCGTGACGGCTGGGGGATGCGCCGCCATCTCCGACCCGCAGCAGACCCGAGACTTCTTCGCCCGGGGCCAGTCCTACTACCGCTCGCGCAGAATCGCAGTGGCTGTGCCGCTCGACATCGCAGTGACAACGCCGCTCGACGCGGGGTAGTGGGCAATCGGCACTCGGTACTGTGGGAAAGAAGATCACGTACTTTCTCGAGTAGGGATGACAGATGGCTGTGGGCTCCGACCGATTCTGGCGTGTACTCGGCCGCTCTGCGCAGAAGGCGCAGAGCGCGTCGCGTCGGCGCGTCGAGCAGGCCGGAGACCATGCGAGCTGGGCTTCGGGCTTGTCGGACGCCGAATTGGTCACCGAGGCCGCTGCGTTGCGGGCCCCGAGCGCATCGAAACTCGACGTTCCGCGGTACCTGGCGTTGACGCGTGAGGCGAGCGACCGCACGCTCGGCATGCGACCGTTCGACGTACAACTTCTGGGAGCCGAGCGACTTCTCGCCGGTGACGTGGTGGAAATGGCGACCGGCGAAGGAAAGACGTTGTCCGGGGCCGTGGCTGCGGTGGGATACGTTCTGTCCGGTCGCAGGGTTCACGTCATCTCGGTCAACGACTTTCTCGCACAACGTGATGCGCGGTGGATGGCCCCACTGTTCGAGGCTCTGGGTATCACCGTCGGTTCCATCGCCGAGTCGTCCTCGGCGCAGGAACGTCGTGACGCCTACGCGTGCGATATCACCTACGCGTCGGTCAACGAGGTCGGATTCGATGTTCTCCGTGACCATTTGGTCGACGATCGTGCCGATCTGGTGTCGCCCATCCCGGATGTCGCACTGATCGACGAGGCCGACTCGGTGTTGGTCGACGAAGCGTTGGTGCCGTTGGTGTTGGCCGGCTCGGTCTCGGGTGACGTGTCGACCTCGACGGTGATGGACGCAGTCCGCCTGTTGGACAAGGGGATCGACTTCGACACCGATGCCGAAGGACGCAATGTGTTCCTCACGGACGAGGGCGCGCTTCGGCTCGAGAAAGAACTCGGCGGAATCGATCTCTACTCCGAACAGCACGTCGGATCGACCCTCGTTGCGGTCAATGTAGCGCTGCACGCTCAGGTGCTGGTGCAACGCGATGTCGACTACATCGTGCGTGACGGACGTGTTCAGCTGATCAACGCTTCCCGTGGCCGAGTGGCGGACTTGCAGCGTTGGCCGGACGGGTTACAGGCGGCCGTAGAGATCAAGGAGGGGCTCGAGCCCACCGAGACCGGTGAAATTCTCGACACGATCACGGTGCAGGCGCTGATCAACCGGTATGCCACCGTATGTGGAATGACCGGCACGGCAATGGCGGCGGGGGAGCAGCTGCGTACGTTCTACGGGCTCGGCGTCTCGGTCATCGAGCCGAACGTGCCGACGGTGCGGGTCGACGAGGTCGACCGGGTGTACGACACGGTCGAGCACAAGAATGCCGCAATTGCGCAGCAGGTCAAGGAAATTCACGAGACCGGGCAACCGATACTCGTCGGCACGCACGATGTCGCGGAGTCGGAGACGCTGGCGGCGATCCTCGCGGAATCCGGTGTGGACGCCGTCGTACTCAACGCCAAGAACGACGCCGAGGAGGCCGCGGTCATTGCTGCCGCCGGAGTGCACGGCGCGGTCACCGTCTCGACGCAGATCGCCGGGCGCGGAACCGACATCAAGCTCGGGGGACCGGAGGGGACCGACCGCGACCGCATCGCCGAGTTGGGTGGGCTGTTCGTCGTCGGCACCGGCCGCCACACCACCGAGCGGCTCGACAATCAATTGCGAGGACGTGCGGGCAGGCAGGGCGACCCGGGCCGTTCGGTGTTCTTCGGCAGTTGGGAGGACGACGTCGTCAAGAACAACATCGGTGACAAGGACGCACCGAAAGGCATCGACGACAGCGGCCTGTTCACCTCTGCCGCCGCAGCCGATCGAGTCGATCATGCCCAGCGCATCGCCGAAGGACAGATGCTCGAAATACACTCGCGTACCTGGCGCTACAACCAACTGACGGCGCAGCATCGGGAGATTCTGGACCGTCGTAGGGCAGCGTTGCTGGACACCGGAGAGGCGTTGGCTCTGCTCGAGGAGCAGTCGCCGACGCGATCGAAGGAACTTCGCGAGAACGTGTCGGAGGAGACCCTCGTGGTGGTCGCGCGCCGAATCGTTCTTCACCACCTCGACCGCGCGTGGTCGGACTACCTAGCGCACCTGGCCGACGTGCGCGAGAGCATCCACCTCCGTGCGCTGGGTCGCGAGAATCCACTCGACGAGTACCACCGAATTGCGGTCGAGGCCTTCAAGACTGTCTCCGCCAAGGCCATGGATCTGTCCCACGCGACATTCGAGTCGGCCGAGATCACCTCCGACGGAATCGATCTCGACAATGCCGGTATGCGCCGACCGACGTCGACGTGGACGTACATGGTGCACGACAACCCGTTTGCCTCCCGCGGAAATGCCGGTGCGGCCGGTCTGGGGCCGATCTTCGGTGGCTGACGCGCGCCGGGCACTGCTCGCTCTCGCCTGTGGCGTGAGCGTGTTGGCCTCGGGCTGCACCGATTCGTACGGGGAATTCCCGGCAGACAAGAATTACACCTCCGTCGATGCCGACGGTTCCTACACCCCGGTCTCGGGTACGACGATCCGGCTCGAGTTCGCCGACGACCGCATCTCGGCCGAAGCCGGATGCAACAGGTTGTTCGGCACCGTCGACACTTCGCTGGGGACGCTCACCGTCGATTCCCTGGGTGCCACGCGTATGGGGTGCCCGGCCGAGCTCATGGAGCAGGATCGGTGGCTGTCGGAGTTTCTGTCCTCGAAGCCGAAGTGGTCCAGAGAAGACGACACGATGACTCTGGACAACGGACGCGACCGAGTCGTGTTCACCGAATCGTGACGGAGCGTGGTTCGGACGCGGCGTGGCGCACGCCGTCCAGAAAGAGTCGGAGACCGAAGTCGAATTTGCTGGTGGGATCGGGGCGCTCGAACATCGGGGACGCGTCGGCGGTCAGCGCCCCGGCCGAGTCCATCTGGAGCCGAGCCTGTTCGTCCACGGTATGGCCGAGCACGTAGTACAGCAGCGTATCGGCGGTCAGTTCGGCGTCGACTCTGGGCAACCCGGCACGAATGCAGACCGCGGCGATGCGTTCACGGATGCGGTTGGTGGTGAGCCGCGAGGCGTAGGTCGAGGCGACCAGTTCGGCTCCGTCGCGCCGGGAGAGCAGCGCGTCGCGAAGTCGATGTGCGATCTGCGAGATCTGCGCGTCCCACAGTTCTTCCGTCGACGGTGCGTCGGCACCGGACAGTATGTGATCTGCGATCGCTCCCAGCAGCGTCTGCTTGTTGGGGAAGTGCCAGTACAGCGCTCCGGGTTGGACGTGCAGTGAGGTCGCCAGGCGGCGCATGGTCAGATCCGCGAGGCCGTACTCGTCGAGAATGGCTATTGCACCGTCCAGGACGTCCTGCCTGCGTAGCTGCACTTCCTACCCCTGCCGTTCGACGCGGTGTTTCGCTTTGACAGTAGCCGAGTGCGGTGCCTAACGTGAACGCCGTTCAACTTGAACGGTGTTCAATTCCGAGACCGTTCGACGACGAGGGGACCGGTATGGACATATTGCGTACGGCGCGCCTGCAGGTGCTCGACAACGGCATCGCGCTCGATCGATCCCAGGTGCTCGAGGTACTCGAGCTCGGAGAGGATCGTCTCGAAGAGACGATGCAACTGGCGCACGAGGTTCGGATGCGATGGTGCGGACCGGAAGTGGAGGTCGAGGGGATCGTCAGCCTCAAGACCGGAGGCTGCCCCGAGGACTGCCACTTCTGCTCGCAGTCGGGCCTGTTCGCCTCTCCGGTGCGGGCGGCCTGGCTCGATATTCCGTCGTTGGTCGAGGCGGCGAAACAGACCGCGAAGACCGGAGCCACGGAGTTCTGCATCGTGGCCGCAGTGCGGGGTCCGGACGCTCGACTGCTCGCGCAGGTCGCCGCGGGAATCGAGGCCATTCGCGGCGAGGTCGACATCGACATCGCTTGTTCGCTGGGCATGCTCGACCAGGATCAGGTCGACCAACTCGCCGCAATGGGTGTGCACCGCTACAACCACAACCTCGAGACCTCGCGGTCCTACTTTCCGAACGTGGTCACCACCCATACCTGGGAGGAACGCTGGAACACACTGCGGATGGTCCGCGAGGCCGGCATGGAGGTCTGTTGCGGAGGCATCCTCGGTATGGGCGAGACGCTGGAGCAGCGAGCTGAGTTCGCAGCCGATCTCGGCGCTCTCGAACCCGACGAGGTTCCCCTGAATTTCTTGAACCCACGTCCCGGAACGCCGTTCGGAGATCTGGACGTGCTGCCTGCATCGGATGCGTTGCGAGCCGTTGCCGCCTTCCGGCTGGCCCTGCCGCGGACGATTCTTCGATTCGCGGGCGGCCGCGAGATCACTCTCGGTGATCTCGGAGCTCAGCAGGGAATTCTGGGCGGCATCAACGCGATCATCGTCGGAAACTACTTGACGACGCTCGGTCGTCCCGCCGAGGAGGATCTCGATCTTCTCGGGGAACTGCAGATGCCGATCAAAGCGTTGAACTCGACGATCTGATGCGCGTATTAAGGTGGGTCGAATGACGAGCGAGAGCCGGTACGACCCGCACACCGGTCGGCCTGTCGAGGTCGGTACGGATGCGGGGGCACCGTCGTTCTCGGTTGCCGTCGGTCTCGGGCTGGAGCCGCCGAGGTACTGCGACCGGTGCGGTCGCAGGATGGTGGTGCAGATCGTGCCCGACGGATGGACGTCGGTGTGCTCGCGGCACGGCCTGATCGATTCCGCCGCGACGGGCAGGCGTTAGGTGACGACCTCGTCTGCCGTCGAGACTCCGGAGCGGCGTCGAACGCTTCGCTTTGTGGCTCTGGTCGGCGGTGTGACGATCGCGCTGTCCGCCGTCGGCGGTCTGCTGTGGGGATTCCTGGCACCGAGCCAGCAGTTGCTCGTCGTCGCGCAGGACAGAGGAGCAACACTGACCGGGGAGAGTCTGCATCGATTCGACGCTCTCGCCCTGTTCGTCCTCGTCTCGTTCGCTCTCGGCATTCTCGTGCCGATCGGGTGGTGGCTGTGGATTTCCCAGCGGGGTCCACGGCTGTTCGTGGCCGTGTTCGTCGGGTCGTTCGTCGGCTCGATCGCAGCAGTGCTGGTGGGCAACGGCGTTGCGGCGCTGCGATTCCCGAGGGCGGACGAGCCGGCCGTCGGATCGATCGTCCGGGTTGCACCGAGTATCGACACGCCAACGGCACTGATCGTGCAGGCGCTGACGGCGTCGTTGGTGATACTGCTGCTCGCGGCGATGAATCCCAACGACGATCTGCAGCCCCCCGATTCCGATCCCGAGCTCGACGAGATCGAATTCGACGTCGCTCCGCCGCCGCCGTCGTTCGACTCGCGGGTGCCCGACTGACGGCGGATCTCGTTCATGCCTGTGGTGGCCGCAATGCCGCGAACTCGTCGGTGACGCGAATGCTGTTGTCGGCGAACCGGAACAATGCTGGAGGCCGTCCACCCGCTCGACCCGACGGTGCACGCCGTCCGGTGGGTTCGATGACGCCGCGGCGGCTCAGTACCCGTTGCAGATTGGTGGCGTCGACCTGATAGCCGAGGGCTGCGCCGTAGATTTCGCGAAGCGTCGAAATCGCGAATTCTGCAGGAGCGAGGGCGAATCCGATGTTGGTGTACGACAGTTTGGCGACCAGTCGATGCCGTGCGTGCTCGACGACCGTTCCGTGATCGAACGACATGGCGGGCAGCTCCGACACCGGGTACCAGGTCGTATCCGCGGGCAGGGTCGGCTCGGCCGCGATCGGTACGAGGCCCAGAAACGTCGACGCGATTCGGCGATCTCCCGGCACTCTGTCGGGCTCGCTGAAGATGGACAGCTGCTCGAGGTGTGCCACCTTGCGTACGTCGACCTTCTCGGCGAGCTGTCTCCGCGCGGACGTGGCCAGGTTCTCGTCGTCGCGCAGGGTGCCCCCGGGGAGTGACCAGGTGCCCGCCTCGGGGTCGAGTGCACGCTGCCACAACAGGACCGCCAGTTCAGGGGTGTCGGGGTCGGAAAAGACCCGAACTTGGAACACCGCAATGAGTACTTCGTGGACGGTGCTACGATGAATCATGTTTTCGATCATAAGTCGAAAACTCCCTCGGAGGAAATTCGGTCACCGACGACCGGATGATCGGTGAAGGAGAACCGTCATGACCAGCAGCGCTACCCAGGTGAACTTCCTGGACTCGGCTTTCGCCGGAGTCCGCGACATCGTCGATGGAGCCGGTGGTTACGGGGGAGTCGACGCGTCGGCTGAATGGGCCGCGGAAGTGCGACGGCTCGCCGATCTGCGAGGCGCGACCCTGCTGGCGCACAACTACCAGCTGCCTGCGATTCAGGACGTTGCCGATCACGTGGGTGATTCGCTCGCGCTCTCGCGTATGGCCGCCGAGGTATCCGAGGACACCATCGTGTTCTGCGGCGTGCACTTCATGGCCGAGACTGCCAAGATCCTGAGCCCGCAGAAGACGATCCTGATCCCGGACCAGCGTGCGGGTTGCTCGCTCGCCGACTCGATCACTGCCGAGCAGTTGCGCGAGTGGAAAGCAGACTTCCCGGATGCCGTCGTCGTCTCCTACGTCAACACGACCGCTGAGATCAAGGCGCTCACCGATATCTGCTGCACCTCGTCCAACGCGGTCGAGGTCGTGCAATCGATCGATCCGAGCCGCGACATCCTCTTCCTGCCCGACCAGTTCCTCGGGGCTCATGTCAAGCGCGTGACCGGGCGCGAGAATCTGCACATCTGGGCCGGTGAATGCCACGTCCACGCAGGCATCAACGGCGACGAGCTCGCCGAGAAGTCTCGGACCCACCCCGATGCGGAGCTGTACGTGCATCCCGAATGCGGTTGCGCCACCTCGGCTCTCTACCTCGCCGGCGAAGGATTCGTGCCCGCCGACAAGGTCAAGATCCTTTCCACCGGCGGCATGCTCGACGCGGCCCGCGCCACCGAATCCAAGCAGGTTCTGGTCGCCACCGAGATCGGGATGCTGCATCAACTCCGCAGGGCTGCACCCGATGTCGACTTCTTGGCCGTCAACGACCGCGCGTCGTGCGGATACATGAAGATGATCACGCCCGCCGCGCTGTTGCGCTGCCTCGTCGAAGGGCGCGACGAGGTCCACGTCGACCTCGAAACGGCGAACATCGCCAGCAAGTCGGTGCAACGCATGATCGAGATCGGCACACCCGGCGGCGGCGAGTGAACCCGTCGGTCGCCTGGGAAACCGCGGCCGACCTCGTCGTCGTCGGCGGCGGAATCGCCGGACTGACCGCGGCTCGCACGGCCGCCGCTCGCGGCCTGCGCGTGCTGACGGTCAGCAAGGGCAGTTCGGTCGATACCGCGACCAAGTATGCGCAGGGCGGAATCGCAGTCGTCGGCACCGATCTCGGCGACTCGATCGATGCGCACGTGTCGGATACCTGCGCAGCAGGCGCGGGCCTGTGCGACGAGGATGCGGTGCGTTCCATCGTCTCCGGCGGCCGCGCGGCGATCGCGTCGCTCGAAGTCGCCGGCGCACATTTCGATCGTGCGCCCGACGGTTCGGTTTCCCGCACCCGAGAGGGTGGCCACAGTGTGCGCCGAATCATCCATTCCGGCGGCGATGCCACCGGAGCGGAGGTACAACGCACACTGGACTCCGCAGTGCCATCGGTGGAATTCGACACCACGGCGCTGCGTGTACTGACCACCGACGGCGCGGTGGCCGGACTCCTCGTGCGCGGGCCTCGCGGTGTCGGCGTCGTTCGCACTCCGACGGTGTTGCTCGCGACAGGCGGCCTGGGACAACTGTTCTCGTGCAGTACCAACCCGGCCGGTGCCACGGCCGACGGCATTGCACTGGCACTCGATGCGGGCGCACGGATCGCGGATCTGGAGTTCGTTCAGTTCCACCCGACCGTGCTGTTCGCCGCAGGGTCGACGGGCCGTCGCCCGCTGATCAGCGAAGCGGTGCGCGGAGAGGGTGCCCGCTTGGTCGATGCCACCGGCCGCGCATTCATGGACGGTGTTCACCCCATGGGCGACCTCGCACCACGCGACGTGGTCTCGCGTGCCATCGCCGAGTTGCTGTACCGCAGCGGCGACGACCACGTGTTGCTGGACGCCCGTCGCGTGGAGCACGTGCGTGAGCGTTTCCCGACCGTGACGGCATCGTGCCTGGACGCCGGAATCGATCCCGCAACGGATCTCATCCCCGTGGCACCCGCCGCGCACTACTCGTGCGGGGGAGTCGTGACCGACACGTTCGGACGGACGTCCGTCTCGGGATTGCTCGCTGCGGGTGAGGTGGCGCGCACCGGGCTGCACGGTGCCAACCGGTTGGCGTCGAACAGTCTGCTCGAGGGTCTGGTGGTCGGCGAACGCGCTGCGCTCGTCGCCGCGGAGCGGGTCGGAACCACGGTCGCCGTGTCCGATACCGCGCTGCCTGTGTACCGGCGGATCGATCGCGCGGTACTGCAGCGAACCATGACCACGGACGTCGGTGTCGTCCGCGATGCGTCCGGTCTTGCGGCGGCACAGGACGTGCTGGCACACGGCGTGGTGTCGGAACCGCCGGTCGACGGCGTAGCGGTCGAGGATGCCGCCCTGACGGCAGCGGCAGACGTGATCGTGCTGGCTGCGGCGCACCGCCGAGAGAGCCGAGGGTGTCACACCCGACGGGATTTCCCGGACAGCATGCCCGAGTACCGACGGAGCCTGTATGTCGAACGCGACGACGACGGACGACTGACGATCGTGAACGATGACGTGATGACGGGAGCAAGCTGACATGACCGGTACTGCCGACGAAGTGAACCCGGGAGTCGACCGCGACGAGGTTCTCGCACTCATCCGCACCGCGCTCGACGAGGATCTCCGGTACGGGCCGGATATCACCACCATGGCAACGGTTCCCGAGGACGCCGTGGCCACGGCGTCGGTGGTGTCTCGACAGTTCGGCACCCTCGCGGGCCTCGATGTCGGACTGCTGGTTCTCGACGAGGTGATCGGTTCGGGCGCGTACTCGATCCGCCACAGGACCGCCGACGGATCGAATGTCGAACCCGGACAGGCTGTTCTGACGGTCGAAGCTCCCACCCGTGGATTGCTCACCGCCGAGCGCACCATGCTCAATATCGTCTGTCACCTGTCGGGTATCGCAACCGCCACGGCCGGCTGGGTCGCCGAGGTCGCAGAGACCGAGTGTCGCATTCGAGACAGTCGAAAGACGTTGCCCGGACTGCGATCGCTACAGAAGTACGCGGTACGGGCGGGCGGCGGGGTCAACCATCGGATGGGTCTCGGTGACGCCGCGCTGATCAAGGACAACCACGTCGCGGCGGCCGGCTCCGTCGTCGCTGCCCTGCGAGCCGTGCGGGCCGCTGCGCCGAACATCGCCTGCGAGGTAGAGGTCGACAGTCTCGAACAACTCGACGAGGTGCTCGCCGAGAACGTCGAACTCGTTCTGCTGGACAACTTCGCGCTGTGGCAGACGCAGATGGCGGTGCAGCGCCGCGACAAGTTCGCGCCGGACACCAAGTTGGAATCCTCGGGTGGACTGACCGTCGACGTGGCTCGGGATTACGCGCGTACGGGGGTCGACTTCCTGGCGGTGGGCGGTCTGACACACTCGGTGACAGTGCTCGACCTCGGCCTGGACATGTAGCCGAGCCTCACGATTCGAGAAAGACGTTCGAAGATGGAATTGCAGAGTGCCCGTCTGGACAGCTGGATCTGGGCGGTGCGACTGTTCAAGACGCGGTCTGCCGCTGCCGCAGCCTGTCGCGGTGGGCATGTCCGCGTCAACGGCACCCCCGCAAAGCCCGGCCAACGGGTCGGGCCGGACGACGAGATCCGGCTGCGCGTGGAGGGCGTGGAGAAGATCGTCGTCGTCGTACGTGCCATCACCAAACGCGTCGGCGCGTCGGTGGTAGCCGAGTGCATGATCGATCGCAGTCCGCCGCCGCCACCGAAAGAGGTTCTGGCGTCGGTTCCCCGACGCGACCGCGGAACGGGCCGTCCGACCAAGCGTGATCGACGTGACATCGATCGGCTGCGGCTGCGCCCCTCGTGAGTGTTGTGCGTACCTCCGGGGGCGCACAACGCGCTCGAGGGCGAAGCCCGGCTAGCGTCTCTTCCCGCTGCGGCGTGCGTTCGTTTTGGTCTTGACGACCGGTCGAGCCGGTTTGGAGGGCTGCGCCTTCTTCTTCTTGACGGGCGCGTCGTCGGACGATCCGCGTGAACTTCGCGTGGACCGGCCCCGCACGATGCCGATGAATTCTTCGATGCGGTCGTCTTCCCGCTCCGCCACCCAGGCCAGTGCGATCTGTGTGTGCTCGACGTCGGTGACCGGGCGGTACACGAGATCTTTGCGAGCGTTGAATCGCGCAACCGAGTGCGGGACGATCGCCACGCCCAGCCCAGCGGCCACGTACTCGAAAGTCTCCGCTGTGCTGGTCATCGGTGGCAGTGCGGGACGATCGCCGGTGCTCAGTTCTGTTGCAACAGCAGCCCATTCGGGCACCGTGGTCGGATCGGCGAGCAAGTGTTCGTCGGCGAGGTCGAGAGCTGTGACCGAGTCGAATGCTGCGACCGCATGGTCTTTGGGCACCACCACGACCTGGACTTCCTGGTACAGCCCGATGGCGTTCAGACCTTCACGATCGATCGGCGGCCTGACGAAGCCGACGTCGACCGTTCCATCACGCAGATGAGACACCTGCGTGTCCGGAGTCGTGGCCACGACGGACAAGGCGACATCGGGAAACCGATCGGCCCAGATTCGCGTCCACTTGGTCAGTGTTACGCCCTCGGCGTATCCGATGGTGAAACTGCGCGGCTCGCCGGCAGCAACCTGTGCAACCTCCGAACGCCGATCGTCCTCGGCGATCTCGACCAACGCGCGTTCGAGCAGATCGCGTCCGTCGGCGGTGAGTTCGGTGGGGGAGGCACCCGGCACGAACAGGTCGACGCCGAGCAACTCTTCGAGTTCCACCACGGTCTTGCTGAGGCGGATTCGGGAGATTCCGAGCGACTGAGCAGCGCGGGCGAAATGCAGTTGTTGCGCCACTGCCGCATACCAGCGCAGTGTCTGCACATCGATGTTCACGGAGTCGAGCCTATGGGACGGTGCACGAAGCGCGGGACGGTGGCGTCGGGACCGCCGATTGCCGGATAAGCTGGTCCGGTGAGCCCGGAGAACAAACAGCAGACCATGAAGCCATTGACCGCGGCGAACAAGCTCGGCATCTATCTACCCGCAGCGCCGGAAGAGTTCCAGAACTCGATGATCAGCAGATCCGACCTGGACGCCCTGCGCAGCGATCCGCCGCAGTGGCTGACCGACTTGCAGACCGACGGACCCTTCCCCCGCGACGTGATCGCGAAGAAGCTCGACGTGTCCATCGCCGGATTGGCACGCGGCGGAGTCACCGAAGCGTTGACCAGTGTGGAGATCGAGGAACTGATCGCCAGCCCACCGCAGTGGCTGGTACGCGAGCGTCGGACTCAGATCCAGGTTCGCAAGGATGCCGAGCGCATCAAGGAGAAGCAGGAAGCGCGTCGCACCGCGGGCAATCGGCCCACGAAACTACGCAACCTCTAGGGAGCGACGACTCCGTCGAGGTAGCGCCACCGGCCGTCGACCCGGACGAAACGGCTGATCTCCGACATCGTGCCGGCACCGTCGGGATGCTTGTACCGTGCCTCGAACTGCACGGTGCCGGTCTCGTCGAAAAGTCCGCCTGCGTCGGCAGCGAGGACGTCGAGCCGATACCACCGTTGGTCGGGGTCCAACTCCAGCTCAGCCGGAGCGGTGTCGGGATGCCAGGACGTCCGCAGGTAGGCGACGTCGCCGACGGCAAACGCGGTGAAGCGCGAGCGCATCAGCTTCTCCGCCGTCGGTGCATCGACGGGGCCCGTCAGGTACGGCTCGCAACACGCATCGAACGTGTCGCCGCTCGAACACGGACACCGTGTACTCACTCGTCGACCTCCACTTCGACTGTGTACGTGCCGAGTTCGTGCTCGTCCCGCTTACCCACGTCCTGAATCCAGGTGTTGGCTTCGAGCAGAGTGTCGAACAGCCCCAACGGAATCGGATCTCCGCCGAGCGCATTCTTCATGATCACGCGGTATTTCCTCATGGGGTCACCCTTCGTACCGTGGCCAGAAATGTTGCGGCGGCAAAGAACAGGCCGGCGAACGTGCGGTTCATGGTCTTCTGCTGACGGTGGGACCGCATCATGCGGAGGACTCGCGATGCCAGAGAGGTGTAACCGGTCATCACCAGCATGTCGACGACGACCATGGTCGCCGCGATGGCGAGATACTGGGTGGTCAGCGGCCGCGCTGGGTCGAGAAACTGGGGCAGCACAGCGACCATGAACACGACGGCTTTCGGGTTGCTCGCGTTGACGAGAAATCCTCGCGCGAGCATCGTCGTGCCTCGATCCGCCACCGCGGGGGCGTCCGCTACTTCGGACGGAGCCGACCGCCACTGGCGAATGCCGAGGTAGACCAGATAGGCGACACCGAACCACTTGATCGCGGTGAAGGCCAGGGCCGAATTGGCCAGGACAGCACCGAGTCCGACTGCGACGATGCCGATCTGGACCAGCAGGCCGATCTGCAGCCCGAAGATGTTCCAGTAGCCGCGGCGCAGGCCGTAGCGCAGACCTGTGGACATCGACGCGATGGCTCCGGCTCCGGGAGACAGACTGATGACGATGCTCGCGCCGAGGAAGGCGAGCCACACTGACCAGGACATGTGTTCATTGAACTACGCCCGTCAATTCGCATTCTGCGCGGTGGCCGGGTGTCGATACGGTCATTGCGGGGTAGACGCTGCAGATGGCAGACATCAGAACCATCGACAGCGGTCCCCAGCAGGTCACGAGACAGACCGAGGTTCGGGCACCGGCAGCCGAACTGTTCGACATCGTGGCCGATCCCACCCGGCACGGCGAGCTGGACGGATCCGGCACAGTCAAGGACACCGTCCGTGGACCCGAGAGGCTGAGCAGCGGCGCGAAATTCTCCGTCGGCATGAAGCAGTACGGCGTGCCGTACAAGATCACCAGCACCGTGACCGAATTCGTGGATGCGGATCGACACAAGATCATCGAGTGGCAGCACCCGATGGGCCACAGCTGGCGCTGGGAATTCGAGGAGAAGCAGCCGGGCCTGACCACTGTCACCGAGAGCTTCGTCTACGGCACCGCCAAGGTTCCGAAAATGCTCGAGTTGTTCAAGATGCCGCAGAAGAATGCGCAGGGCATCACGAGCACACTGCACAATCTGGCTGCTCGTTACGCCTGACCTCTCGGACAGCCCGTGGCGGTACGGGCCCTGCTCTACAGTGACCCGCATGCCGATCGAACCCGATACCAAGAACTGGACGTGGGTCCTCGACAGTGCCTGCCCCGACTGCGGGTTCGACTCGAGCTCCGTCGAATACGACGCCGTACCCGCGTTGATCCGCGCTGACGTGGATCGGTGGATCGCAGTGCTCCGTCGCGAGGACGCGGCAGTGCGTCCCGACGATTCGACATGGTCGGCGCTCGAATACAGCGCACATGTTCGGGATGCACACCGCATATTCCGCACTCGGTTGGCGCTGGTGCTGACCGAGGACGATCCCGAGTTCGACAACTGGGACCAGGACGCCACGGCCGTGGCCGAGAACTACAACGCGCAGAATCCGGCGACGGTGGCGTCGGAACTCGGGGAAGCGGCACATGCGTTGGCCGACGCCTTCTCGGCTGTGCCGCCGGAAGACCGTGATCGCAGAGGGCGACGCAGCGACGGTTCCCACTTCACCGTCGAAACTCTGGCGGCCTACTACATTCACGATCCCATCCACCATCTGTGGGACGTGCGGGGCTGAGCCGAATTCGGTGGAACTATCCTGGTGGTTCGGACAACACTGATTCGACCGAACCCCGGCACCGAACCGACTCCACGAAGGGGCCCACTATGCCTGCCCGCATCGAGCTCGCCCGCGTCGATCTACGCGGACGAACTCCATCCACTGCCGAACTACGCGGCGCTCTTCCCCGAGGCGGAGTGGATGTCGATTCGGTGCTGCACCAGGTTCGGCCCGTCGTCGACGCCGTCAAGGAACGTGGGGCCGACGCGGCCCTCGAGTTCAGCGAGAAGTTCGACGGAGTCCGACCGGACCGCGTTCGGGTTCCGCAGCAGGAATTGGTTCGAGCTCTCGACGAGCTGGACCCGGCCGTCCGGGCCGCCCTCGAGGTCGCGATCGAGCGAACCCGACTGGTGCACTCGGATCAACGCCGCACCGACCACACCACCCAGGTGGTGCCCGGCGGCACGGTGACCGAGCGCTGGATTCCGGTCGATCGCGTGGGTCTCTACGTGCCCGGTGGCAACGCTGTGTACCCGTCGTCGGTCGTGATGAACGTGGTGCCTGCGCAGATCGCTGGCGTCGGTTCGCTGGTGGTGGCGTCGCCGCCGCAGAAGAACTTCGGTGGATTACCCCACCCGACGATCCTGGCGGCCGCGCAGCTCCTCGGAGTCGACGAGGTCTGGGCCGTCGGCGGCGGTCAGGGCATCGCTCTGCTCACGTACGGCGGTGTCGACACCGACGGCGAAGAACTGGCACCGGTCGATCTGATTACCGGCCCGGGCAACATCTACGTCACGGCGGCCAAGCGACTGTGTCGTTCGCTTATCGGAATCGACTCCGAGGCAGGCCCTACCGAGATCGCGATTCTCGCCGACGCCACCGCAGACCCGATCCACGTGGCAGCAGACCTGATCAGTCAAGCCGAGCACGACGTGATGGCCGCCAGTGTGCTGGTGACCGACAGCCTCGAACTCGCCGATGCCGTCGACGAGGCTGTCAATGCGCAGATGGCGTCCACCCGGCACGCGGAACGCGTCACCACGGCGCTGAGCGGTAGCCAGTCCGGAATCGTTCTGGTCGACGACGTCACACAGGGCCTGGCCGTGGTCAACGCCTATGCGGCCGAACACCTGGAGATTCAGACGAAGGACGCGTCCGACGTCGCCGCTCGCGTGCGCAGCGCCGGCGCTGTATTCGTGGGGGCGTGGTCACCGGTCAGCTTGGGTGATTACTGCGCCGGGTCGAATCACGTACTGCCGACGGCCGGGTGCGCTCGGCATTCGTCCGGCCTGAGTGTGCAAACGTTCCTGCGGGGGATCCACGTGGTGGACTACAGTGAGGCCGCGCTGAAAGACGTTGCTGCGCACGTCATCGCGCTGGCCAACGCAGAAGATCTCCCGGCTCACGGTGAGGCCGTTCGGCTGCGTTTCGAGGGGTTGCGTACCGGTGGTGAATCATGAGTGATGCTCTGGGGCAAGCGATTTCGCTCGACGACCTGCCGTTGCGCGAGGCGCTGATCGGCAAGTCGCCGTACGGCGCGCCGCAGCTCACCGTGCCGGTTCAGTTGAACACCAACGAGAATCCACACCCGCCGACGCAGGCACTGATCGACGACGTCGCCGAATCGGTGCGTATCGCCGCGGCGCAGTTGCACCGGTATCCGGATCGCGACGCGGACGACTTGCGAGCTGACCTGGCGCGGTATCTCACCGGGCAGACCGGCTTTGCGGTCGACACTGCCAACGTGTGGGCGGCCAACGGCTCCAACGAGATTCTGCAGCAACTCCTGCAGGCCTTCGGTGGGCCGGACCGTACCGCGCTGGGTTTCGTGCCGTCGTACTCGATGCACCCGATCATTTCGTCGGGGACTCAGACCGAGTGGATTCCGGCGCAGCGTCGGGCGGATTTCTCTCTCGACGTCGACTACGCAGTGCAGGCGATCGAGGAGCGTAAGCCGGACGTCGTGTTCGTGACCAGCCCCAACAATCCGACCGGGCACAGCATCGACGAGGCAGACCTACGTCGAATCCTCGACGCCGCACCGGGAATCGTCGTGGTCGACGAGGCGTACGCCGAATTCTCCTCGGCGGCAAGCGCAATCGGATTGATCGAGAGCTACCCCAGCAAGATCGTCGTCAGTCGGACCATGAGCAAGGCGTTCGCGTTCGCCGGCGGACGGCTGGGATACCTCGTTGCGGCCCCGGCCGTGATCGACGCAATGCTGTTGGTGCGCTTGCCCTATCACCTCTCGGTGGTCACGCAAGCTGCCGCTCGGGCCGCGTTGCGGCACGCCGACGACACCCTGGCGAGCGTGGCCGCATTGTCGGCCGAACGCGATCGCGTTGCCGAAACGCTCGTCGCACAGGGGTACGACGTGGTGCCGTCCGACGCCAACTTCCTGCTCTTCGGCCGGTTCTCCGATGCGGCCGCCACCTGGCAGCGGTACCTGGACGACGGCGTGCTCATCCGGGACGTCGGAATTCCCGGGTATCTGCGTGTCACCATCGGACTCGCTCACGAGAACGACCGATTCCTTACCGTCAGCTCGGAACTCGCATCGACCGAAAGAGCAGAGGCACTGCAGTGACCACACCCGCTCCCCGCATCGCCAAGATCGAGCGCACCACCAAGGAATCCGACATCTCCGTCGAGCTGAACCTCGACGGCACCGGCATCGTCGACATCTCCACCGGCGTGCCGTTCTACGACCACATGCTCACTGCCCTCGGCACCCATGCCCGCTTCGATCTCACCGTGCGGGCCAAGGGCGACATCGAGATCGAGGCGCATCACACGGTCGAGGACACTGCGATCGTGCTCGGGCAAGCGCTGGGACAAGCCCTCGGCGACAAGTCCGGCATCACCCGCTTCGGCGACTCGTTCATTCCGATGGACGAGACACTCGTGCATGCGGCGGTCGACGTGTCCGGCCGTCCCTACTGCGTGCACACCGGCGAGCCGGACTACATGGTGCACTCGGTGATCGGCGGCTACCCGGGTGTTCCGTACTCCACCGTGATCAACAAGCATGTGTTCGAGACCTTGGCGTCCAACGCTCGGATCGCGTTGCATGTCCGCGTCATCTACGGCCGCGACCAGCACCACATCACCGAGGCGGAGTTCAAGGCCGTCGCTCGGGCGCTGCGTCAGGCCACCGAATACGACCCTCGGGTCACCGGAATTCTCTCCACCAAGGGCAGTCTGTGATCGGTCGAGCGGTGCTCGTGCGTTGAGTGGTCTGAGTTCGATTCGTGGCCTCCCGGCCGCGATGGCCATGGGTGCGGCCGCGTTCGGCGGCTGGGGCCTGCTGCTCCCGGTGGTTCCGCTGGCGGTGTCGCAATCGGGTTCGTCCGACGCGGTGGCGGCAGCCAGCACCGCGATCTTCATGGCCACCACGGTCATCACCCAACTGTTCGTTCCCTCGATGCTGGTTCGCGTCGGCCATCGGCCCGTGCTCGCGGCCGGTTGCCTGCTTCTGGGTGTTCCCGCGTTGCTGTTCATCGTGTCGGTGCAGGCCGTACCGGCACTCGCCGTGTCGGCGCTACGGGGTACGGGTTTCGGAATGTTGACGGTCGCCGGGGCCGCCATCGTCGCCGAGTTGGCACCGACCCACTTGCTCGGCCGCGCGACGGGAGCACAGGGAATCGCGGTCGCGTTGTCGCAGATGGTGACGTTGCCGCTGGGCCTGGTGATCTTCGCGGCCAGTCCGACGGCGGTGTTCGTCCTGGGGGCTCTGGTTCCCGCTGCGGGCTTGATCGGGGTGGCTCTGTTGCCGCCGACCCGGCCTGCACCGCAACCGGCTCGGGTCGACCGGGTCCGCCTCGACGCCAGGCGATTCCTGGTGCCGTGCCTCGTCGTTGCGTCGGTGTCGGCGTCGTACGGCGGCATCACCAGTCTGCTGCCGATCGCCGAATCCGAGCGAGCCGCGATGATCGGTGTGGCCCTCGCCGTGGTCAGTGCCGCGATGTTGGTCGGTCGATATGCCGCCGGCTCGGTTGCCGATCGCATCGGAATCGGCCGGTCGGTGGTGCCTGCGCTCATCTCCGCGGCCCTGGGCGTCGGCCTGTTCGCCGTTGCCGCCGCGGGTGCCATGCCTGCCGCACTGTTCTTCGTTGCCGCGGTGTTGTTCGGAATCGGTTACGGCGCATGCCAGAACGACAGTCTGGTGATGGCCTTCGATGCGGCGGGGCCCGCTCGCTACAGCAGCGCCAGCGCCGTGTGGAACATCAGCTTCGATGCCGGTACCGGCGCAGGGGCGCTCGCCCTCGGTGTGGTCGCGACGAGTGTGGGCTACACCGCCGGGTTCACTGCAGGTGCAACCACCGTTGCCGTTGTCGCGGCGGTGGCACTGATCGCGCGTCCACGTCCCCGATAGACTCGTTCCATGACTTCTGTGGTGTTGCTCGACTACGGCTCGGGCAATCTGCACTCGGCGAAAAGGGCGTTGGCCCGCGTCGGTGCCGACGTGACGGTGACCTCCGACTTCGACGAAGCCCTGAATGCAGAAGCGCTGGTGGTTCCCGGGGTCGGTGCATTCGCCGCCTGTATGGAGGGTCTGACGGCCGTTCGAGGTGAGCGCATCATCGGGCGTCGTCTCGCGGGTGGCCGCCCGGTACTGGGAATCTGCGTCGGCATGCAGATCCTCTTCGATCGCGGTGTCGAGTTCGGCGTCGAGGCGGACGGGTGCGGCGAATGGCCGGGCACTGTCGAACGCCTGCAGGCGGACGTGCTCCCGCACATGGGTTGGAACACCGTCGAGGCTCCGGAGAACAGCGTGTTGTTCGACGGCATCGACCGCGAGACACGGTTCTATTTCGTCCATTCCTACGCCGCGCAGCAGTGGGAGCTCGAACCGAGCGAGACCATCGCCGCGCCGTTGCTCACGTGGGCCGATCACGGTGGCCGCTTCCTCGCTGCCGTGGAGAACGGCGCGCTCTCGGCCACACAGTTCCACCCGGAGAAGTCCGGCGACGCCGGTGCCGCGTTGCTCGAGAACTGGGTTCGATCGGTGTGAGCGAACGCGAGTTCTCGCTCGGCCGGTTGGCGTTTCGAGCGCTCGGGGCGGCAGTTGCGGTACTTGCCCTCGCGACCGTGTCGATTGCTGTGTGGCAGCCCACCGCCGGCGTTGCTCTGCTCATCGCGTTGGCCGGAGTTGTCGGGGCGATCACGGCCATGGGGGTCGTGTCCACGCGCATGACGCGCAAGGAACTCGGTCCCGACAGCTGACGGTCCGTCCCGGCGGCCTGCGGATCCGGGCAGTGCTGACCCGTTTTGAATTCGACGCGAGTCGGCCCGTAGCATAACCGCACGTGAGCCTGGTCTTATTGCCTGCTGTCGATGTCGCAGGCGGCGAAGCTGTCCGTCTCGTTCAAGGGGAAGCCGGTAGCGAAACGAAGTACGGTTCGCCCCGTGATGCCGCCCTGGCGTGGCAGAACGACGGTGCCGAGTGGGTCCATCTGGTGGATCTCGATGCCGCGTTCGGGCGCGGGTCCAACCGTGAACTGTTGGCCTCGGTGGTCGGTGAGCTCGATGTGAAGGTCGAGCTCTCGGGCGGAATTCGCGACGACGATTCCCTGCGCGCCGCCCTCGCAACCGGATGCGCACGCGTCAACCTGGGTACGGCGGCTCTGGAAGACCCCGAGTGGTGCGCTCGCGCGATCGGCGAATTCGGCGATCGTGTCGCGGTCGGCCTCGACGTGCTGATGGTGGACGGCGCGCCTCGTCTGCGTGGCCGCGGTTGGGTCAGCGACGGCGGTGGCCTGTGGGAGGTACTCGAGCGGCTCGAACGCGACGGCTGCTCGCGGTACGTCGTCACCGACGTCACCAAGGACGGCACCCTGACCGGCCCGAACCTCGAACTTCTCGCCGACGTGTGCGACAGGACCGACAAGCCGGTCATCGCGTCCGGCGGCGTGTCGACGATCGCCGACCTCGAAGCGATCGCCGGACTGGTCGACCGTGGCGTGGAGGGATCCATCGTCGGAAAAGCCTTGTACGCCGGGCGTTTCACACTGCCCGATGCCCTCTCGGCAGTGTCTCGGTAACGACGAATGACCCTTCCCGAGGAACCGAGTCGTCTGCTCGAGATCGCCGGTGGGTTGCTCGACGGCATCCATGATCGGTTCCTCGCGGGCGTCGGCGCACCGAGTGCCGTGCAGAAGGGCCCCGACGACTTCGCCACCGCGGTGGATCTCGAACTCGAGCGTCGTCTGGGCGCGGAACTGTACGACGCCACCGGAATCGCCGTTCACGGTGAAGAGTTCGGCGGTCCCGATCTGAACTCCGGTCTCGTATGGGTACTCGACCCGATCGACGGCACATTCAACTACTCGTCCGGATTGCCCTCTGCCGGAACGTTGTTGGCGTTGCTCGATGACGGGGTGCCGGTCCTCGGGCTCACGTGGCTACCACTGGTGAATCAGCGATTCTCTGCCGTGGCGGACGGCCCGTTGCTTCTGAACGGGGCCCCGCTACCCGCACTGCAACCGAAGTCGTTGCGCGAGTCGATGATCGGGTTCGGTGCGTTCAACGTTGCCAGCCGTGGATCCATCCCCGGCCGCTTCCGGTTTCGCATTCTCGAAGAGTTGTCGATGCACTCCTCGCGGCTGCGCATGCACGGTGCCACCGGAGTCGATCTGGCGTACACCGCCAGCGGCGTACTGGGCGGCGCGGTGGTCTTCGGATACCGCGCCTGGGACAACGCTGCCGGGGCCCTGCTGGTTCGTGCTGCGGGCGGAATCGTCACCGATCTCGCAGGCCGACCGTGGACCATCGATTCGAAGTCGGTGCTCGCGGCCGGCCCCGGAGTACACGGCGAACTGCTGAAGGTGATCACCGAACTCGGTGCACCCGGCGACTATTTGGAAGGACCGGTGCGATGAGCGTTGCGGTCAGAGTGATCCCGTGCCTCGACGTCGATGCCGGACGTGTCGTCAAGGGCGTCAACTTCGAAAACCTCCGCGACGCAGGTGATCCCGTCGAGCTCGCGGCAGCGTACGACGCACAGGGAGCCGACGAACTGACGTTCCTCGACGTCACGGCGTCCACATCCGATCGAGGAACCATGCTCGACGTCGTCAGCCGCACCGCCGAGCAGGTGTTCATTCCCCTGACCGTCGGTGGGGGAGTACGCACTGTCGCCGACGTCGACCTACTGCTGCGGGCCGGTGCCGACAAGGTCAGCGTCAACACCGCAGCCATCGCTCGGCCGGAGTTGCTGCGCGAGCTCAGTGAGCGATTCGGGTCCCAGTGCATCGTCCTGTCGGTGGATGCACGCACCGTCCCGCAGGGACAGCAGGACACCCCGTCGGGCTGGGAAGTCACCACCCACGGCGGCAAGCGTGGAACCGGTATCGACGCCGTCGAATGGGCAGTACGCGGTGCCGAACTGGGAGTCGGTGAGATCCTTCTCAATTCGATGGATGCCGACGGCACGAAGGCCGGATTCGACCTGCCGATGATCGCGGCGGTCCGGTCCGCCGTGCACGTTCCCGTCATCGCCAGCGGAGGAGCAGGGCGCGTCGAACATTTCGCGCCCGCCGTCCACGCCGGAGCCGACGCCGTCCTCGCCGCAAGCGTGTTCCACTTCGGGGACCTCACCATCGGCCAGGTCAAAGAATCGATGCGCGCCGAGCGCATCGTCGTCCGCTAGCGAAGAGGTTTTCGATGACTCTCGACCCGACGCTGTCCGCCCGGCTCAAGCGAAACGAAGCCGGACTGTTCAGTGCTGTGGTGCAGGAGCGCTCGACCGGCCAGGTACTGATGGTTGCCTGGATGGACGACGAAGCGTTGTCGCGCACGCTCGCGACGCGCAAGGGCACCTACTACTCCAGGTCCAGGCAGCAGTACTGGGTCAAAGGCGAGACCTCGGGGCACACGCAGTACGTGCACGAGGTCCGGCTCGATTGTGACGGGGACACAGTGCTGTTGGTCGTCGACCAGATCGGCGCGGCATGCCACACCGGCACCCACACCTGCTTCGACTCCGACGTGCTGTTGGGGCCCGCGGCTCAGGCGTGACCGGTTCCTGCGGCAATTCCCTTGTCCAGCTGAGTGAGTAGCGTCGTGCTCAGAGTCGACAGTCGACCCACCTCCGCGTCGGACAGTCCGTCGAATATCAGAGCCTGCACTGTTTCGACGTGTCCTGGCGCCGATGCCACGACCTTCTCCATGCCGGCGTCGGTCAGCACCGCATAGGAACCGCGGCTCCCCGGGATACTTTCGCGGCGAACCCATCCCGCCTTCTCGAGCTTGGTGACCACGTGCGACAGACGTGAAAGCGACGCGTTGGCGTACTCCGCGAGATCGCGCAGTTGAATTCGTCGCTGTGGGTTCTCGCTGACGACCGCGAGGACGAAGTAATCGAAGTGGGTCAACTGCGAATCGCGTTGCAGCTGGGCGTCCAATGCTGCGGGCAGTCGGGTGACCAGGGCGACGAGCGCGCGCCACGCCTCTTGCTGGCTCTCGGTGAGCCAGCGGGGATCCACCGCATCATTCGGTGTCGCCGACGTGTCCATCGCGGGTACCTCTCGATCGAGACAGTTGTGTTCTGCACATGATGCCTCGAGCATCCCCGGGCCCGAGGCATCGCGTCGAACAATCGGCCTAGCTGCGGTGCGCGCGCAGGTATTCCAGCGCCTTGTCCGCGTGGGCCTCGAATCGCAGCTCACTGGAGAAACTCTCGAGGACCTTGCGGTCGGTACCGATGACGAACGTCGCGCGCTTGACCGGGGAGAGCTTGGCGAGCAGGCCGCGCTTGACCCCGAATGCGGTCGCGACGGCACCGTCCTCGTCGGAGAGCAACGGATAGTCGAACGATTTGGCGGCGGCGAACTCGGCCTGCTTGGCGACCGCGTCGGCGCTGATGCCGACCCGGGTGGCACCCACCTCGGCGAATTCGCCTGCGAGATCGCGGAAATGGCAGGCTTCGGCGGTGCATCCGGGGGTGAATGCAGCCGGGTAGAAGAACAGCACTATCGGACCGTCGGTAAGCAATTCGGTCAGCGTTCGCAGCTTTCCGGTCTGGTCCGGCAGGGAAAAATCGGGAACGAGCTCGCCTGGTTTCATGGTCGGCAGGTTACCGCGCGCGAGGGTGTCGCCGCCGAACCTGGGAGGATGGGGTCATGCACGGCGAGACGACTCCCCACACGAGCCCCACCGAGACCGCATCCATGGACGCCGCACCCATCGACGCCCAACCCACCGATGCCGCGGACTCGACCACGTCCCGGGAGGTGTTCCGCCAGCTCGCCGCCGAGCATCGAGTGGTGCCGGTGACGCGAAAGGTGCTCGCCGACTCCGAAACTCCGTTGTCGGCGTACCGCAAGCTTGCCGCCGACCGACCCGGAACGTTCTTGCTCGAATCCGCGGAGAACGGGCGGTCGTGGTCGAGATGGTCGTTCATCGGTGCGGGTGCGCCTGCGGCGCTGACGGTGGTCGACGGCGAGGCGGCGTGGCGCGGCAACGTGCCCGCAGGTGTCCCGAGCGGCGGTGACCCCCTCGACGTGTTGGCTCGAACCTTGGAGCTACTCCATTCCGAGCGCGTGCCGGGCCTGCCGCCGTTGACCGGCGGAATGGTCGGATATCTCGGATACGACTCGGTGCGGCGCATCGAGAAGCTGCCCGAACATGCGCAGGACGACCTCGGCATCCCCGAGATGGTCATGTTGCTGGCCACCGATCTGGCGGCCGTGGACCATCACGAAGGATCGATCACCCTGATCGCGAACGCGGTCAACTGGAACGGCACCGACGAGCACGTCGACCGGGCCTACGACGACGCGGTGAGTCGCCTGGACCGGATGTGCGCGGATCTGTCCGAGCCTGCTGCGTCGACGGTGTCGGTCTTCTCCAAGTCCGCGCCCCGTTTCCGCAGGCAGCGGACATCGGAGGGATTCGGTGCCGATGTCGAGCGGCTGGTCGAGGAGATCGAGGCCGGTGAAGCGTTTCAGGTGGTGCTCTCGCAGCGCTTCGAGATGGACACCGAGGCGTCTCCTCTCGACGTCTATCGCATGCTGCGGGCCTCGAATCCCAGCCCGTACATGTATCTGATGCACGTGCCGGGGGAGAACGACGAGACGGCGTTCTCGATCGTCGGATCCAGCCCCGAAGCTCTCGTGACGGTGAAGGACGGTCTCGCGACCACGCACCCGATCGCCGGTACGCGCTGGCGCGGTGCCTCCGAGGAGGACGACGTGCTGCTCGAGAAGGATCTGCTGGCCGACGAGAAGGAGAACGCGGAGCATCTGATGCTCGTCGATCTCGGTCGCAACGATCTCGGCCGAGTGTGTGCTCCCGGGACGGTGCGCGTGGGCGACTACCGCCATATCGAGCGCTACAGCCACGTCATGCACCTGGTGTCGACGGTGACGGGACGTCTCGCCGAGGGAAAGCGGGCTCTGGACGCAGTCAAGGCGTGCTTCCCCGCGGGCACGCTGTCGGGTGCACCCAAGGTGCGGGCGATGGAACTGATCGACGAGCTCGAGCCGACGCGGCGTGGCATCTACGGCGGCATCGTCGGCTATCTCGACTTCGCCGGGGACGCCGATACCGCAATCTCGATTCGCACCGCGCTCATCAAGGACGGCACGGCGTACGTGCAGGCCGGTGCCGGAGTCGTGGCCGACTCGGTAGCGGAGTACGAGGACGACGAAGCGAGGAACAAGGCCATGGCCGTGCTGAGTGCCGTCGCAGCAGCCGAAACGCTGCGTGAGGTCGGTGGCCGATGACCGAACGCTCCGGCGGCCGCGGATCGGCCGTTCTACCTGTCGTGCTGCTCGTGGTTGCGGCCGCATGCCTGTGGGGTGCGTCCAGAATGACGTGGGTGAGCGTGACGTCCTCCGACGGTCTCGGCGAGAGCCGGACCGACGATCTCGTCGGCAGTACCTGGGCCGCCGCGACGACTCCTCTCGCCTTGGTGCTTGTCGCTGCTGTGGCGGCCTCGTTCGCGGTGCGCGGGTGGGCATCTCGGGTTCTGGCATTGCTCATCGCGGTGGTTGCGATCGCTGCGGCGATTCCGGCCGTTCGGCTACTCGCCGCGGGGGCTTCGGACTCGGAGGCGGCTGCGCTCGCCGAGCTCCCGGCTCGTGCCGAGGTGACGATGACGACGGCATCGACACTGCCCGCGCTGATCACGCTCGCAGGGGCCCTGTGTGCGTTCGCGGCGGCTGCCCTGTCGATTCGGAAATCTTTTGGCCCACAGGTACTCTCGTCCAAGTACGCAGCTCCGGCTGTGCGGCGCGACGAAGTGGCTCGCCGGGCCGCTGGAACCACGTCCGCCGTGGGTGCACAGGACGAGGGTGAAGACCTGACCGAGCGCATGATGTGGGACGCGCTCGATGCCGGTGAAGACCCTACCGACGAGTCCGGTACCCGGCGTTCGTCGGATTGATTCGGCCCTCTACGCTAGGTTCCGACCTCGATGAGATTCCTCACATCGAATGTCGACGCTCAGAAAGGACTGGGGCACCATGACTGTTCTCGACTCGATTCTCGACGGTGTACGAGCCGACGTCGCCGCGCGCGAATCGGTGATCGATTTCGCTGCGGTGAAGGCAGCAGCGAAGCTGGCCCCGGCACCTCTCGACGCGGCGGCTGCCCTCCGCGAGGACGGCATCGGCGTCATTGCCGAGGTCAAGCGTGCGAGCCCGTCCAAGGGCGCGTTGGCCGACATCGGTGATCCTGCGGTGCTCGCGCGTGCCTACGAGCAGGGTGGCGCCCGCGTCATCAGCGTGTTGACCGAAGAGCGTCGATTCCGGGGATCGCTCGCCGATCTCGACGCGGTGCGAGCCGCAGTCTCGATCCCTGTGCTGCGCAAGGATTTCATCGTCGGTCCGTACCAGATCCACGAGGCCCGAGCCCACGGCGCGGACGTCATCCTGCTGATCGTCGCGGCCCTGGAGCAGGACGCACTCACGTCTCTTCTCGATCGCACGGAGTCACTCGGCATGACGGCACTCGTCGAGGTCCACACCGAGGCCGAGGCCGATCGCGCACTCGAGGCGGGTGCCAGCGTCATCGGTATCAACGCCCGCAACCTCAAGACCCTCGAGATCGATCGCGACAGTTTCGGCCGTATCGCGCCCGGTCTGCCCAGTGAGATCATTCGCGTTGCCGAGTCGGGAGTGCGGGGCACCGCCGACCTTCTCGCGTACGCCGGAGCCGGCGCCGACGCAGTGTTGGTCGGAGAAGGTCTGGTCACCGCGGGCGATCCGCGCACTGCGGTCTCGGACCTGGTGACGGCGGGCACGCACCCGTCGTGCCCGAAACCCGCACGCTGAACCGGCACCCCACCCGAACGCGGCGACGGTCCGCCGTTGGGGCACACTGGAGCGGTGAGCACCAGCCAAACTTCTTCCGCCGCGGACGCCCCTCAGGTAGTCCGCTTCAAGGGCGCTGATCTGCCGCAGAGCAGCATCGGCCTCACCGATCGCAGCGCGCACGAGCCCGATGTGGGCGGTCACTTCGGCGTGTACGGGGGCAGGTTCGTGCCCGAGGCGTTGATGGGTGTGATCGAGGAAGTCACCGCCGAGTACGAGAAAGTGCGCAGCGACAACGAGTTCCTCGGTGAGCTGGATCGGCTGCAGCGCGATTACACCGGTCGCCCATCTCCGGTGTTCGAGGCGACCCGGTTGTCCGAGCACGCCGGTGGCGCTCGGATCCTGCTCAAGCGAGAAGACCTGAATCACACCGGTTCTCACAAGATCAACAACGTGCTCGGGCAAGTTCTGCTCGCGAAGCGAATGGGCAAGACTCGTGTCATCGCAGAGACCGGTGCCGGTCAGCACGGCGTCGCGACCGCCACAGCCTGTGCCCTGATGGGTCTCGACTGCGTCGTCTACATGGGTGAGGTCGACACCGAGCGCCAGGCCCTCAACGTCGCCCGGATGCGTTTGCTCGGGTCGGAAGTCGTCGCAGTGAAGTCCGGTTCGCGCACTCTCAAGGATGCGATCAACGAGGCACTGCGAGACTGGGTCACCCACGCCGACAACACTTATTACTGCTTCGGAACCGTCGCGGGGCCGCATCCGTTCCCGGTGATGGTCCGCGATTTCCAGCGCATCATCGGCCTCGAAGCGCGGCAGCAGGTCCTCGCGTCCACCGGCCGCCTGCCCGATGCCATCGCGGCCTGCGTCGGCGGCGGGTCCAACGCCATCGGAATCTTCCACGCGTTCATCGACGACGCCGATGTCCGTCTCGTCGGGTTCGAGGCTGCCGGCGACGGAGTCGAGACCGGTCGTCACGCGGCGACCATCAGCGGTGGTACGCCTGGAGCCCTGCACGGTGCCTACTCGTACCTGCTGCAGAACGAGGACGGCCAGACCGTCGAATCCCATTCCATCTCAGCAGGATTGGACTATCCCGGGGTCGGACCCGAGCATTCGTACCTGCACGACATCGGGCGCGCCGAGTACCGCGGCGTGACGGACACCGAGGCGATGAACGCCTTCAAGCTGCTGTGCCGCACCGAGGGCATCATCCCGGCCATCGAATCGTCGCACGCCATCGCCGGCGCACTCACCCTCGGCAAGGAACTGGGTGAAGGTGCCATCATCCTGGTCAACCTGTCCGGTCGCGGCGACAAGGACGTCGACACCGCAGCCGAGTGGTTCGGCCTGATCGACGGAGACGGCGAAGCGAACGTGGACGACGAAGCAGGTATCAAGCCATGAGCAACAACGACTCTCGCCTCTCCGGGACGTTCGCCCAGTGCCGTGCCGAAGGGCGCGCTGCACTCGTCGGATACCTGCCCGCCGGCTTTCCGACCGTCCCCCGGTCGATCGAGGTCTTCAAGACCATGGTCGATGCCGGGTGCGACATCGTCGAGGTCGGCATCCCGTACTCCGATCCGGTGATGGACGGCCCCACGATCCAAGCTGCTGCAGACGTGGCGCTGCGAGCCGGAGCCCGGGTCAAGGACGTCTTCGCCGTCACCGAGCAGGTCGCAGCCGCGGGTGGCAAAGCGGTCGTCATGACCTACTGGAATCTGGTGCTCAAATACGGCATCGAGAATTTCGCCCGGAGCCTCGCCGATGCGGGTGGACTCGGAATCATCACTCCCGACCTGATCCCCGACGAGGCTCAGGAATGGATCGAGGTCTCGGATCGGTACGGACTCGACCGAATCTTCCTCGTCGCACCGTCGACGACGGAGGAGCGACTCGTCAGCACCGTCGAAGCCAGCAGCGGCTTCGTCTACGCCGCCTCGACGATGGGCGTGACCGGTGCCCGCGACGCGGTGTCCTCGATGGCACCGGCGTTGGCGGCGCGTATCCGCGAGCATTCCGACATTCCGATCGGCGTCGGTCTCGGCGTTCGGTCGGGCGCACAGGCTGCCGAGATCGCGAAGTATGCCGATGCGGTCATCGTCGGCTCGGCTTTGGTGACCGCTGTCGACAACGGTCTCGACGCGGTTCGTGACCTGACGACCGAACTCGCCGAGGGTGTCCGCTCCGCTAACGTAGCGTCGTGACTTCGACCGCCTTCCTGGCCTACATTCCCAGTCCCGCGCAGGGGGTGTGGCACGTCGGACCGCTCGCGCTCCGTGCCTACGCCCTGTTCATCATCATCGGCATCGTGGTGGCCGTGGTGTGGGGAGATCGCCGGTGGGTCGCTCGCGGCGGAACCAAGGGCACGGTCCTCGACGTCGCCGTGTGGGCCGTACCTTTCGGGCTTCTCGGTGGCCGGCTGTACCACGTGGCCACCGACTGGAAGACGTACTTCGGTGCCGGCGGTCGGCCGATCGAGGCGCTCTACGTGTGGAATGGCGGCCTCGGAATCTGGGGCGCGGTGTTCCTCGGCGGAGTCGGCGCCTGGATCGCGTGTCGTCGACGCGGCATCCCACTCCCGGCATTCGGTGACGCGGTAGGCCCGCCGATCCTGCTGGCCCAGGCAATCGGCCGCATCGGCAACTACTTCAACCAGGAGCTCTACGGTCGCGAAACCACGCAACCGTGGGGTCTCGAGATCTACGAGCGACTCGATGCGAACGGCCGGCTCGATCCGCTGAACGGCGTGTCCACCGGAATGGTCGAGAAGGTCGTCCACCCGACGTTTCTCTACGAACTGCTGTGGAGCGTCCTGATCGTCGTCCTCCTGGTACTCGTCGACCGGAAGTACACGATCGGCCACGGTCGACTGTTCGCGCTCTACGTGGCCGGATACTGCGTCGGTCGGTTCTGGGTGGAACTCATGCGAGACGACTTCGCGACGAAGATCGCCGGCATTCGCGTGAACTCGTTCACCTCGGCGATCATCTTCGTGCTCGCGGTCGCGTATTTCGTTCTCGCCACCAAGGGTCGCGAAGACCCGGCGGCATTGAAGTCGAACGACGACGACGGTCGCGACAGCGAAGACAAGACGGGTGGCGAGTCCGCCGACGGCGATACGCAGGAAGGCACGGGCGAGACATCGTCCGAGAAGAAAGCCGAGGAAGAAGGCAGTACCCGTGGTTGATTTCGAGAAGAGGGCACACCCCGACCCTGCTGATTCGGGCGGCGGCACCGACAAGTCGGCCGGCTCTTTCGGTACACCGTTCGACTACGACGCAACGGCCGAGGCGTCGCTCTCCGAGCCGCCCGCGACATCCGAGTCTGCACCCTCGCACGGTCCCGCCGGTTCTACCGGACCGGGCTGGGACACCTATTCGGGTATCGGCAACGGGCCCGGCTGGTCCAGTACTCCTAGCTATCCGGCCCCCAGCCCGGACGGAAGTATCGACAATTCGATCGGTGGCCTTCCGCCGTCCGCCGGTTACCCGACACCGGGATCCGAGTACCAGGGATACGGTCAGCCGGGATACGGCCAACAGTCGCCCTACGGTCCACCACAGGGGTACGGCCAGACCGGGGGATACGGCCAACAGGGGTATGGCCAGCAGGGGTACGGCCAGCACTCGGGCTACGGCCAGCAGTCGGGCTACGGCCAGCAAGGGTACGGCCAGCAGGGTTACGGCCAGCAGGGGTATGGCCAGCAGGGGTATGGCCAGCAGGCCTATGGCCAAGCACAGGGCTTTTCGGCCGGGCCCGGTTTCGGTGTCGGACCCGACGCGCCGTACGGGCGGGATCCGGTCACCGGTGAACCGTTGTCGGACAAATCGAAGATCGTCGGTGGACTACTTCAGCTGTTCCTCGGCTGGCTCGGCGTGGGTCGTTTCTACATCGGTAGCACCGGAATCGGCGTCGCGCAGTTGCTGCTGTTCTTCTTCGGCGTGCTGCTGACCGTGGTGTTCGGTCTCGGCTTGATTCTGTTGTTCGGACTGTTCGTGTGGCATGTCGTGGACGCCGTGCTGATTCTCGTCGGCAATGTTCCCGACAGTCGCGGGCTCAAGCTGCGAGACTGATCGATCTACCCGTAGCGCGTCGTCGAGGGAGTTCGTTGTGAGTGATTCAGGTACATCGTCATCGGACGGATCGACACCGGGCGGATCGGCGGGAGACGGCTCGGGTTCGGAGCCCACCATCTCGTTCGAGAAGAACGCGGCACCGGGTCCGGTGTACGGCGCACCCGACCCCAGCTACGGTCCGCCGAATTGGGGCAGTGATCCGTACGGCGCGTCCGGAGGTGACGACCGTAGCTCCGGTGCACCGGACGGTCCACCGCCCGGTGCGGGTTACCCGCCGCCCCCGTTTCCGGGCGGTCCCCAGTACGGAGGTCCCCAGTACGGAGGACCCCAGTACGGAGGACCCCAGTACGGAGGACCCCACTACCCAGGCCCCCAGTACGCCGGTGCTCCCGGTTGGGTGGATCCGAGCGCTCCTTACGGACGGCATCCCGTCACCGGTGAACCGTTCTCGGACAAGCAGAAGCTCACTGCCGGGCTGCTGAACATCCTGCTGGGTGTTTTCGGGGCAGGACGCTTCTATTTGAATCAACCGGGAATTGCGGTGGCGCAGATCGCGGTCACGTGGCTCACGTGCGGCATCGGCGGTATCTGGCCGCTGATCGACGGGATCATGATGCTCACGGGCAGCGTGCGCGATGAACACGGGCGCCCCCTGCGCGACTGAGCCCAGTGCCGTTCGCGATTGCATCGTTGCGATCGGCAACTGATACGATTCCGCCATCCGAGAGCGATCTCGGATTCTTTCGCGGGCCAGAGCTGTCCCGGTGAATTCCCGATAGGCATCGAATTCGATCGATCCGGCACTCGATGTCGGTTCGGGCGACCAGCCGGCGGGGTAGCCGAGGCTCACAGTGCAGCGTGTCGACACTGCGCCATCCGAAGCACCCACCGGTCTACGTGGAGGTGATCGTGGTGTTGTTTTCTCGGATGCCTGCCGAGCAAGGACTGTACGACCCGAGCGCGGAGAAGGACTCCTGCGGCGTCGCGATGATCGCGGACATCGCCGGACGCCGTTCGCACTCGATCGTGTCCGACGGTGTTCTGGCACTGGAGAATCTGGAACATCGTGGTGCTGCCGGTGCCGAGCCCAACAGTGGTGACGGCGCGGGCATTCTGATCCAGCTGCCCGTCGAACTTCTCGATTCGTTGTCGTCGTTCGAGTTACCGTCGGCCAACGGCGACGGCGAGAACACCTTCGCGGCGGGTGTCTGCTTTCTGCCGCAGGGCATCCGTGAGCGCGGGTCGGCCGTGCAGCGTGTCGAATCCATTGCAGCCGAAGAGGGTCTCGAGGTGCTGGGTTGGGTTCCGGTCGAGGTCGATCCGGATCGCGCCGACGTCGGACTGACGGCGCTCGGATGCATGCCGTACATGAGCTATCTCTTCGTCGCGGCCCCCGAGGTCGACGGTTCACGTCCGGCCGGTCTCGAACTCGACCGATTGGTGTACGGGCTGCGTAAGCGATCGGAGCGCGTCACCCCGGAGATCGAGGCAGAGGGCTCGGGCCTGTTCTTCCCTTCGCTGTCCTCACGCACCATCGTCTACAAGGGCATGCTCACCACCATGCAGCTGCCCCTGTTCTTCCCGGAGCTGCGTAACCCGTTGTGTACGAGTGCAATTGCCATCGTGCACAGTCGCTTTTCCACCAATACCTTCCCGTCGTGGCCGTTGGCGCACCCGCACCGCTACGTCGCGCACAACGGAGAGATCAACACGGTGAAGGGCAACAGGAACCGGATGCGCGCTCGGGAAGCAATGCTGTCCAGCGATCTCATCCCCGGTGATCTGGCGCGGCTCTTCCCCATCTGCAATCCCGACGCCTCCGATTCGGTGTCGCTCGACGAGGTGCTCGAACTGCTGCATCTGGGCGGCCGGAGCGTTCCCCACGTCGTGATGATGATGGTGCCGGAGCCGTGGGAGAACCATCGCACGATGGATCCGCGGGTACGGGCGTTCTATCAATTCCACTCGTCGATGATGGAAGCGTGGGACGGTCCGGCCTGCGTCACGTTCACCGACGGTAGCTACGTCGGGGCCGTTCTCGATCGCAACGGTCTGCGCCCCGGTCGGTGGTGGCAGACGGCCGACGGTCGGGTGATCCTCGCCAGCGAGGCAGGTGTCCTGGACGTGCCGCAATCTCAGGTCGTCGCCAAGGGTCGCCTCGAGCCGGGCAAGATGTTTCTGGTCGACACCGTCGCCGGGCGTCTCGTTCCCGACGAGGAGATCAAACTGCAACTGGCGCAGGAACATCCGTACCAGGAATGGCTGCACGCCGGATTGCTGGAAATCAAGAGCCTGCCCGAGCGCGCCCACATTCAGTACAACCACGAGTCCGTGATTCGCAGACAGATCGCCTTCGGCTACACCGAGGAAGATCTCCGCGTCGTGCTCACCCCGATGGCCGCCTCCGGGGGCGAGCCACTGGGATCGATGGGGACCGACACCCCGTCCGCGGTGATGTCCCAGCGATCTCGTCAGCTGTACGACTACTTCATCGAACTGTTCGCGCAGGTCACGAACCCGCCACTCGACTCCATCCGAGAAGAGATCGTGACGTCGTTGTCGCGAGTGATGGGACCGGAGCAGAATCTGCTCGAGCCCACCGCCGCGTCGTGCAGGCAGATCGTGTTGCCGTGGCCGGTGCTCGACAACGACGAACTCAACAAGATCATCCACATCGACGACGACGGTGATCATCCCGGTCTGTCGGCGATCGTGCTGCGCGCACTGTACGAGGTCGAGCGTGGTGGGGAAGGTCTGGCCGAGGCCATCGAAGAACTGCGCATGCGGGCATCGGAAGCCATCGCTGCCGGCTACCGCACGCTGATCATCTCCGATCGCGATTCGGACCACACTCGGGCACCGATTCCGTCCCTGCTGGCCACCTCTGCTGTGCACCACCACTTGGTGCGCACCAAGGAACGCACCAAGGTCGCTCTCGTCGTCGAGTCCGGCGATGCACGAGAAGTGCACCACCTGGCCTTGCTGATCGGATTCGGTGCGGCGGCGGTCAACCCGTACCTGGCCATGGAGTCGATCGAGGACCTGGTCGGCGAAGGTGAGCTCACCGGGGTCGAACCCACTGTCGCGGTGCGCAACTACCTGTACGGGCTCGGCAAGGGCGTGCTCAAGGTCATGTCCAAGATGGGAATCTCGACCGTCGGGTCCTACACCGGCGCACAGGTTTTCGAGGCGGTCGGTCTCGATCGCGAGGTCGTGCGCGAGTACTTCAAGGGCACCGTCAGCAAGCTCGGCGGAGTCGGTCTCGACGTCCTCGCCGAAGAGGTCAAACTCCGTCACCGGAAGGCATACCCGGAGAATCCTACCGACCGTGTTCACCGCCGCCTCGAGATCGGCGGCGAGTACCAGTTCCGGCGTGAGGGCGAACTCCACCTGTTCACTCCCGAGACGGTGTTCCTGTTGCAGCACGCAACACGCACCGGTCGCTACGACGTGTTCCAGAAATACAGCGACGAAGTGAACCGGCTCGCCCGTGAGGGGGGCGCACTCCGGGGCCTGTTCGAGTTCAAAGACCATGTGCGCACGCCTGTTCCGCTCGACGAGGTGGAGCCGGTCGAGTCCATCGTCACTCGGTTCAACACCGGCGCGATGAGCTACGGATCCATCTCTGCCGAGGCGCACGAGACCATGGCCGTTGCGATGAACAATCTGGGTGGGCGCTCCAACTCCGGTGAGGGCGGAGAGGACGTCGATCGCCTCTACGATCCGAGCCGGCGCAGTGCCGTCAAGCAGGTCGCGAGTGGACGGTTCGGGGTGACCAGCGATTATCTGGTCAACGCCACCGACATTCAGATCAAGATGGCGCAGGGTGCCAAACCCGGTGAGGGCGGGCAGCTGCCCGGTTACAAGGTGTACCCGTGGGTGGCCAAGACTCGGCACTCGACGCCCGGGGTCGGCCTGATCTCCCCGCCTCCGCACCACGACATCTATTCCATCGAGGATCTCGCGCAGTTGATCCACGATCTCAAGAACGCCAACGAGAACGCGCGCGTCCACGTCAAACTCGTCAGCTCGGTAGGAGTGGGCACGGTGGCGACGGGAGTGAGCAAGGCGCACGCCGACGTCGTACTGATCTCGGGATACGACGGTGGCACGGGCGCGGCTCCGTTGACGTCTCTCAAGCATGCCGGTGCGCCCTGGGAAATCGGGCTGGCCGACGCCCAACAGACGTTGGTGCTCAACGGACTTCGCGATCGCATCACCGTCCAGTGCGACGGTGGCATGCGCACCGGCCGTGATGTGATCGTCGCGGCGCTGCTCGGTGCCGAGGAATTCGGGTTCTCGACGGCACCTCTGATCGTCGCGGGATGCATCATGATGCGGGTCTGCCATCTCGACACCTGCCCAGTGGGTGTCGCGACTCAGAACCCCGAACTGCGCAAGCGATTCACCGGCAAGCCCGAGTTCCTCGAGGACTTCTTCAGGTTCGTCGCCGAGGATGTGCGAAAGTACCTCGCGCAGCTCGGGTTCCGCAGCATCGACGAGGCCGTCGGCCATGCCGACGTGCTCGAGACCGCGGCCGGCGTCGCACATTGGAAGAGCAAGGGACTCGACCTCACACCCATCTTCGCGATGCCGGTGGATCGACACGGCGCGCCCATGACACAGCGTCGACGCCTACGCGATCAGGACCACGGCCTCGATTTCGCGCTGGATCGCACGCTGATCCAGCTGGCTGAGGGCGCACTGGAGGACGCGCATCCGGTCACGCTGGAGCTGCCCGTGCGCAACGTCAACCGCACGGTCGGAACACTTCTGGGGTCCGAGGTCACGCGACGCTACGGCGCGGCCGGGCTACCCGACGACACGATTCGCGTGTCGTTCACCGGCTCTGCCGGGCAATCGCTCGGTGCATTCCTGCCGCCCGGAATCACGATCGATCTCGTCGGCGACGCGAACGACTACGTGGGCAAGGGCCTGTCGGGAGGACGCATCGTCGTCCGACCGGCCGAGGACGCACCCTTCGTTGCCGAGGACAACGTCATTGCCGGAAACACGATTCTCTACGGAGCCACGTCGGGGGAGGTGTACCTGCGCGGTAAGGCGGGGGAGCGGTTCGCCGTGCGCAACTCCGGAGCCGTTGCGGTCAACGAGGGCGTGGGAGATCACGCCTTCGAGTACATGACGGGCGGACGGGTTGTCGTGCTCGGGCCGACCGGACGCAACATGGCGGCCGGCATGTCGGGCGGTATCGCCTTCGTTCTGGGTCTCGACCCCGCGGACGTGAACACGGCAATGGTCGAGTTGCAGGTTCCCGATCCGGACGATCTGGTGTGGCTGCGCGAGACGGTCGAGAACCACGAGCGCTGGACCGGCTCCACCGTCGCGGCATCGCTGCTCGCCGACTGGCCCCGCCGGTCCGCTCTGTTCACCAAAGTCATGCCCGTCGACTACCAGCGGGTGCTGGAGGCGACACGAATGGCGCGCGCCGAGGGGCGCGACGTCGACGCTGCGATCATGGAGGCTGCACGTGGCTGATCCACAGGGATTTCTGAAGGTCGTCAAGCGTGAGGCGGCCAAGCGTCCTATCGACGAACGGGTCAGGGACTGGAACGAGGTGTACTCGGATCAGCCCAGCAGCGAACGCGCAGCCGAGGTCTCGGAACAAGCGCGCCGCTGCATGGATTGCGGAATTCCGTTCTGCCACTCCGGAACTGCCGGATGCCCGTTGGGCAACCTGATCCCGGAATGGAACGATCTCGTGCGCCGCGATCGGTGGGACGCGGCCAGTGATCGGTTGCACGCCACCAACAACTTCCCGGAGTTCACCGGCCGAGTGTGTCCGGCCCCGTGTGAATCCGCTTGTGTGCTGTCCATTTCCGAGGCCGCCACCGGCGGAAGTGTGACGATCAAGCGGGTCGAGCAGACCATCGCAGACCTGGCCTGGGAACAGGGCAGCGTCGTTCCCCAGCCGCCGACGATCACCACCGGTAAACGAGTGGCCGTCGTGGGTTCGGGTCCGGCGGGACTGGCTGCGGCGCAACAGCTCACCAGGGCCGGGCACGATGTCACCGTGTACGAGCGCGACGATCGGCTCGGTGGATTGCTTCGATACGGAATCCCCGAATTCAAGTTGGAGAAGTCGGTGCTCGATCAGCGGCTGATGCAGATGCGGGCCGAGGGCACGCATTTCGTCACGGAGTGCGAGGTCGGCATCGACTTCACGGTCGAGCAACTGCGCGAGAGCTTCGATGCGGTCGTGCTCGCCGTCGGCGCTTTGCGGGCTCGCGACAACACCGAGGTGATCGGCCGTGAACTCGACGGCATTCACCTGGCGATGGAGCATCTGGTGCCGTCGAACAAGGAATGCGAGGGCGACGGGCCGACGTCGATATCCGCTGCGGGCAAGCATGTGGTGATCATCGGCGGCGGAGACACCGGGGCCGATTGTCTGGGCACGGCTCACCGTCAGGGTGCCGCGTCGGTCACTCAGCTCGACTACAACCCTGCTCTTCCCGGTGCCCGCGACGACGGCCTCTCGCCGTGGCCGTCGTGGCCGTTGGTGCTCCGGACGTCGCCTGCTCATGCGGAGGGTGGCGTCGTGCGTCATCAGGTCGCGGTGCAGCGATTCCTCGGCGACGAGCGCGGACATGTGCGCGCCATGGTGCTCGCCGAGGTCGAGGTGCAGCGCGACGCGGACGGGCGACGCATCGTGACGCCCATCGGTGAAGAGGTCGAATTGCCCTGTGATCTGGCATTGTTCGCCATCGGATTCGAGGGTGTCGAGCATGGACCGCTGCTCGACGACTACGGCCTGGCGCTGACGAAGCGCGGCGCGTTGTCGTGTGGTCCCGATTGGCAGACGACGGCCCCGGGTGTGTTCGTCTGTGGGGATGCCCACCGCGGTGCGTCGTTGGTCGTGTGGGCGATCGCCGAGGGGCGTTCGGCTGCCAACGGGGTCGACGCTTACCTCACCGGACACTCGGAATTGCCGTCCCCGGTACACCCCACGGCACTGCCTCTGGCGGTGGTGTGACACTCGTCTCTGTACCGGTACAGGTGCTTTCAGCAGCGGCCCGGCGAGGCTACCCGTCGGTAGTATTCGGCCGGGTTCCTCTGCGATAGAGAACAAGGCGTCCAGCGGCTACGCTCGCAACCGTGAGCCGACGTACGAAGATTGTCTGCACCCTTGGACCCGCAACCGCAACCACAGAGCGCATCCGCGAACTCGTCGAGAGTGGAATGGATGTCGCACGACTGAACTTCAGCCATGGCGATCACCCCGATCACCAGGCCAACTACGAGAGAGTTCGCGCCGCATCGGACGCCACCGGCAAAGCCGTGGGCATCCTGGCCGACCTGCAGGGACCGAAGATTCGACTCGGCCGATTCGCCGAGGGCTCCACCACCTGGGCCGCCGGTGAACTCATCCGCATCACCGTCGAGGAGTGCGAGGGCACCCACGATCGTGTGTCGACCACGTACAAGGAGCTGGCTCAGGACGCCAAGGAAGGCGACCGCCTGCTCGTCGACGACGGCAAGGTCGGCCTCGTCGTCACCGGCGTCGAAGGCAACGACGTGCTGTGTCGGGTCACCGAGGGTGGTCCGGTCAGTAACAACAAGGGCGTCTCCCTGCCCGGCATGGACGTCTCTGTTCCTGCCATGAGCGAGAAGGACATTGCGGACCTCGAGTTCGCCCTCGCGCTCGGATGCGATTTCATCGCGCTCTCGTTCGTGCGCTCTCCTGCCGATGTCGAACTCGTCCACGCCGTCATGGACCGCGTCGGCCGCCGAGTTCCGGTCATTGCCAAGCTCGAGAAGCCCGAGGCCGTCGACAACCTCGAAGCCATCGTGCTCGCGTTCGATGCGATCATGGTCGCCCGCGGTGACCTCGGTGTCGAGTTGCCGCTCGAGCAGGTACCCCTGGTGCAGAAGCGCGCCATCCAGATCGCCCGCGCCAACGCCAAGCCCGTCATCGTTGCGACCCAGATGCTCGAATCGATGATCGAGAACTCCCGTCCCACCCGCGCCGAGGCGTCCGACGTCGCCAACGCAGTGCTCGACGGTACCGACGCGGTCATGCTGTCCGGCGAGACCTCGGTCGGCAAGTACGTCATGGAGACGGTGCGGACGATGGCTCGGATCGTCGAGACCGTGGAAACCGAAGGCGACAGCGTTCCTCCTCTGACTCACGTTCCTCGCACCAAGCGCGGTGTCATTTCCTACGCCGCCCGCGATATCGGCGAGCGTCTGGACGCGAAGGCCCTCGTGGCCTTCACCCAGTCGGGCGACACCGTGCGACGGTTGGCTCGCCTCCACACCAAACTGCCGTTGCTCGCATTCACCTCGATCTCCGAGGTCCGCAGTCAGCTGTCCCTGAGCTGGGGCACCGAGACGTTCCTGGTTCCCGATGTGGGCTCGACGGACGCGATGGTCAAAGAGGTCGACAAGGCGTTGCTTGAACTCGGTCGTTACAACCGAGGCGATCAGGTCGTGATCGTCGCCGGTGCCCCTCCCGGCACAGTAGGCTCGACCAACTTGATCCATGTGCACCGAATCGGAGAAGAGGACCGGTAAGTGGTCGAAGCGGGGGGAACCGGCGTCAGCGAGAGCGCGCCGAGCAGTACAGCAGTACGCGGAACCGATCTCGAAACCCTTCTCGGTCTCCTCGCCCTCGAGGAGACCGAGGAGGATGTGTTCATCGGACAGCATCCGGAGCAGGTGGGGAGCCGGACGTTCGGTGGGCAGCTCGTCGCTCAGGCGCTCATCGCCGCCGGCCGGACCGTATCCGGAACGTCCCGGGACGTTCATGCGATCAATGCGCACTTCATCCGCGGTGGTGACGTCAAGAAGCCCATCGAATACCGGGTGAGTCGTCAGCGCGACGGCCGGGCGTTCGCCAACCGGCAGGTCACTGCGCTGCAGGACGGTAACGAGCTGTTCGTCATGCTCGCTGCTTTCCAGGATTTCGGTAAGGGCCTCGAGCACAGCGTCGAGGTGCCCGAGGTTCCGTATCCCGATGCTCTGCCGCCTCTCGGCGACCACTTCGTGGGGTTCGAGGACCGACTGCAGATGTTCGTCGATGCACTCAAACCGATCGACATGCGGTACGCGAACGATCCGGCGTGGATCATGCACGGCACCGGTGAGAAACTCAACCACAATCGGGTGTGGATGAAAGCGGACGGCGATCTGCCGGACGAGTCGATCTTTCACGCCGCGACCATGGGCTACGCGTCGGACACCACGGTGCTCGATTCGATCATCACCACCCATGGACTGTCCTGGGGACTCGACCGCATCGTGGCGGCGACGGTCAACCACTCCATCTGGTTTCACCGACCGTTCCGATTCGACGAGTGGGCTCTGTATGCGACCGAATCGCCGGTCGCGGCCGGATCGCGGGGACTCGCCACCGGCCGATTCTTCTCGATGGACGGTCAGTTGCTCGCAACCGTCGTGCAGGAGGGCCTCATTCGCCACTTCCCGAAACGCGTTCGCGCCTGAGTGCTGCCGACCACAGTCGAGTCTTGGCTTCGAGGGTGAGTGAGGCGTGCGCTGGACTGGTGGACGGCAGACGGATGCACTCGACGTCCTGCTGCACCGCGTTCGCGACGTATCTGCGATAGCTGTCGGCAGCTTTTGCTCCGTTGAACAGCACGGTGTCGATGCCGGGATGACCTGCGATGAGGTTCGCGACATCGTTTGCCACGATGGATGATTCGACTATGGCCGAGTCCAGGCTTCCGGTCCTAGTGCACAGCTTCAGTACGTCCCACACAGCAATCCCGCTGCGCGCCAGTCGCTCTGTTCGCGCCTCGTACGGAAGTTCGGGACCGGCACCGAACAGCGCGCCCATGATCGGCCAGAACGCATTTCGGGGATGAGCGTAATACTGCTGAGCAGCAAGCGATGCGACACCGGGCATCGAACCGAGTATCAGCGTGTGAGCGTGCTCGTCGACTATCGGTTCGAAGCTGTGCACGACGTTCATGTCGCGATTACAGCAAACAGCGCGCGCAGGTACTCGGGTGGGACCACAATGGAGAGATGTTGGATCCACGCGTACTCGACAACAACGAACTCGAAGCCGAACTCGCCGCCTTGCGCAGAGGACGCGACGCCGCGATGGACGAAGGCGCGCGAGATGTGTCCACTGCCGATACCGATCATCTCATCGCCCGCTTCGAGGACGAGATTCGCAGGCGTCACCAGGACGGTGAGTCCGATCAGCCCAGCGCGGATCTGCCCTGACCGAGGATCAGCACGGCGCACGCCGCCGTCGACGAGATGATCCGGACGGTGTTCCACCGTGTCCAGTTCGACGTGAACGACTGCCACATGTCGGCTCCCGACGGACTCGCCGGATCCACCGCTGCCAATGCATCGTTGAGTGGGACGTTGAACGCCACCGTGACCACGAAGCAGCCCACCACGTAGAGCCCTGCTCCCGCGCCGACCCAGGTCGATCGCCCACCCTCCGTGGTGATCGCGAGAACGGTTGCGAGAGAACAGGTCAACGCCGTACCGACGAACAGCGTCAGAAACAGTGGGTTGAGGATCGCGGCGTTCGATCTCTGCATCGCGGCGATCGCGTCGGGCACCGGTAACGACGCCAGGCCAGGAAGAACACTGACCGAGAACGCGAGCATGACGCCCGCGACGAGGCCGCATCCGACTGCTGCGACCAGGGTGGCGATCGAGGAGATCTTGTCGATCATCGGTTTTCCTTCCCGGGGATTCGTCGTGCGCTTCCGACCTTTCCGCGTCACGGGTGGATGGACAATGCGCGCAGGGCTCGAATTCATGTCCGATCGTCCCGGCCATGGGGGACAATTGTCCGGTGCGTGGAGCCGACCCCTGGAAGTCACCCGATCCGCTCGGTGAGGCTTTGCATTTCCTCCGAATGACCGGGTCCTTCTACGTGCGTTCCGAGATGAGTGGCTCGTGGGGGCTGGCCCTGCCCGCGATGGACGACGCTGTGTGGTTCCACACCGTGGTCGACGGGTCGTGTGTGCTGTCGGTCCCCGGGGAGTCGACGCGTGAGCTCGTTCCCGGCGACTTCGCGTTGGTTCCCCACGGGCGTGGGCACGTATTGGCGGCCGACATCGAGTCTGTCGGCGACGCGACCAGCGTGTACGAGGTGCCACACGATTACGTCAGCGACCGGTACGCGGTGATCGACCAGTGCGATGCGAGCGGACCCGACACCGTGTTGGTCTGCGGGGCCGTCCGGATGGATCATCCTGCGGCGCAGCAGCTTCTTCGGCTGCTACCGGCGGTGATCGTGATCGACGCAGACAGCGAACCACGGCGCGCACGTATGCAGAACATCCTCGCCATGGTGGCCGACGAGGCACGATCGCTCGAGCCCGGGGGAGAGGCAGTGATCACCAGGCTTTCCGACGTTCTGGTGATTCAGGCGTTGCGGTCATGGATTGTGGACACTCCGAGCGCGCAGTCCGGTTGGCTGGGAGCGTTGCAGGACGAGCGGATCGGAGGCGCGCTGGCTCGCATTCATCGAAATCCCGACGAGCGGTGGACCGTTGCGGCACTGGCGTCGAGTGCACACATGTCACGTTCGGCGTTCTCGGCTCGATTCACCGCATTGGTCGGCGATTCGGTGATGAGTTACCTGGCGACGTGGCGGATGCAGGTCGCGTACGACACATTGCGGTCCGAGGACGTGGTGCTGGCCGAATTGGCCAGGCGCAGTGGCTATTTGTCGGAGGCAGCATTCGGCAAAGCGTTCAAACGGGCGATGGGAGTCTCTCCGGGGAGTGTGCGTCGTCGTCGGGACGTGGCGTTGGTGCCGGTTCAGTCGAGTAGATGACGGAGATACACGTTCGGATCGTCGAGATATCGCCGCCAGTGCTGGACCAATTCGAGTTCGTCCCAGGTGCTTCGGCGCAGACCGTGTTCACCCACTTCGACGATGTCCGCACCGGGTGTCGAAGCCAGGATCGGTGAATGCGTGGCACAGACGAGCTGCGCCCCCTCCTCGCCCAAGTGGGACATCAGCGCGACCAGGTTCAGGCACGCGGTGAACGACAGGGCCGACTCCGGTTCGTCCAGCACATAAAAGCCCGGTTCGGCCAACATCGCACCGAACATGGTGAGAAAGCCCTCACCGTGGCTCATTTCGGCGGTGTTCTCGTCCCAGAAGCCCGGCATGCCGCCGAGGTTCTCGGCCATCTCGAATGCAGTCTCGGCGCGCAGGAAGAATCCCCGCTTCTGCTCGCGCGGACCCCGCAGCATACGCGCGCCTCGTGGCGTGGTCTCGAGTTCGAGCACCTCGCCGAGGACGCTCGTCACCTCGTCCAGTCGACGAGACTTCTGCGCTGCCCGACCCCCGCGGGCGTCGATGCCGAAACGCTCTGCGATTGCCTCTACGAGAGTCGACTTACCGGAACCGTTGTCGCCCACCAGAATTGTGACCGGTGCGAGAAACTCGAGTCCCTCTCGCGCGAGGTCGGCGACAGCGGGAACGGTGAAGGGCCACTCCGATCCCACATCGTCGGCGTGGACAAAGGCGCGCTCTACGAACATGATTCAGGCGGTGACCAGGCGGTCGACGTAACCGGTTTCGTGGGCGGAGTCGGCGCTGCAGGTGTAGTAGACCCACTGAGCGGACTGGTCCGCGGAATCTCCGAAACGGTGGTCGACCTTCTGCGCGCACAATTTGCCCGCGCTGGTGTCATGGCAACGAAGACTGCTGGGTATGTACATCACCCCACTGTAGGCGTGATCGGGAGTGGACCAGACAGCTGTCGCGGCCGGTCGATCGTGCTGTGGTGCCCTCGGTGAGACTCGAACTCACACTGGACGGGTTTTGAATCCGTTTCCTCTGCCAATTGGGATACGAGGGCTGGCGTCTTTCAAGCAACGATTGACGAGTGTAGAAGATGCGCTTTCGGCCCCGTGCACCGGTACCCTTCAGTTGCTCGATGCCCCTGAGGGGCGACGACTGTCGAAGGAGACCGGTACAGATGAATGCTCCTGATACGCACGGTACTGGCAAGCCTGCGCTGCGGGTGGTGGTCGCGGAAGACGAATCCCTGATTCGTCTCGACCTGGTGGAGATGCTCCGCGAAGAGGGGTACGACGTGGTCGGTGAGGCCGCGGACGGTCAGCAGGCTGTGGAACTGGCTGTCGAACTTCGACCGGATCTGGTGATCATGGACGTGAAGATGCCGCGTCGTGACGGCATCGACGCCGCCTCCGAGATCGCGGAGAAGCGGATCGCGCCGGTGGTGATTCTCACAGCGTTCAGTCAGCGAGAGCTCGTGGAGAAGGCGCGCGATGCGGGTGCGATGGCTTATCTGGTCAAACCGTTCACCAAGGCCGATCTGATGCCTGCAGTCGAGTTGGCCGCGAGCCGGTTCGGCGAGATCTCTGCGCTCGAATCGGAGATCGCCGATCTTCAGGATCGACTCGAGACCCGCAAGTTGATCGAGAAGGCCAAGGGCGTCCTGATGGAGTCGCAATCGCTGACGGAACCGCAGGCGTTCAAGTGGATTCAGCGTGCCGCGATGGACCGACGCACGACGATGAAGGCGGTAGCCGAGGTCGTGATCGAAACACTCGGTACTCCGGCGAACAACCCTGTGGCAGAGAGCTGATCGGCCCGCGGAAAGCTACGGCCACGTAAAACTTCGACCTCTTAGGTCACAGTCAGGTCACGAGCGTCGTTCTAGGCCTTGCGAACCGGTTTCGAGCATTAGCGTCTGGTTCACACGTGAGCCACATGTAACTCAGGTGAGCTTCAACGACGAGCAATTTCAAGGAGAACCTAGATGGCAATTCGGACCTATGTCCGCACGGCTGCAGTGCTGAGCGTCACCTCGCTCGCACTGTTCGGCTGTTCGTCGAGCGACGACTCGGGCTCGACCGACTCCACCAGTGCCAGCGGCGGCACGTCGGCCGCGGAAACGACCGTCTCCACCGACTGCACTCCTGAGCAGGCCACCGCCGGATCCACTCCCGACACGTCGCCGCTGGTGGTAGGAACCCTCCTTCCCGAGACCGGCACCCTGGCCTTCCTCGGACCACCCGAGGTCGCCGGTGTCCAGCTGGCCGTCAACGATGTCAACGGTGCGGGCGGCGTCCTCGACCAGCCCGTCACGCTCATCCCCGGTGACTCGGGCGACACCACCACCGACACCGCCAACACCACGGTCGACCGTCTGCTCGCCGGCGGCTCGAACGTCATCGTCGGTGCGGCGTCGTCCTCGGTGTCGCTCAAGGTCATCGACAAGATCGCCAGCGCGGGTGTCGTGCAGTTCTCGCCTGCCAACACCTCCGACCAGTTCGTCTGCTACCCGGACAAGGGCCAGTACTTCCGTACCGCGCCCACCGATGTGCTGCAGGCACAGGCACTCTCGCAGCTGATCGCCGAGGACGGCGCGCAGCGCGTGGCCATCCTGGCTCTCAACGACCCCTACGGAACGGGCCTGGCCAAGAACACCGCCGACAACCTCGAAGAGGCCGGCATCGCGGCAGACCAGATCCAGACCACGATCTACGACCCGAACGCACAGTCGTTCAACGCCGAGGTCGACGGCGTGAAGAACTTCAACCCGGATGCCGTCGCCATCATCGGCTTCGAGGAGTCCGCGAAGATCATCACCCGTATGCACGAGATCGGCATCGGACCGTCCGACGGCACGTTGGTCTACGGCGTCGACGGCAACATGGGCAACGCACTCGGTGAGTCGGTCGCTGCCGGCCTGCTCGACAAGATGCGCGGCACCACCCCGCTGACCGACGTCGGCACCGCGTTCCAGGACCGACTCAAGGGCGTGGATCCGGCATTGGTCGACTTCAACTACGCCGGTGAGTCCTACGACGCGGTCGTCATCTCGGCGCTGGCAGCCGAGCAGGCGAAGTCGACGGCAGGCACCGACATCGCTGCCAACATCAACAGCATCACCAAGGACGGCACGAAGTGCACGACCTTCGCCGAGTGCCTCCCACTCGTCAAGGCCGGCACCGATATCGACTACGACGGAGTCACCGGCGCGCTGAACTTCAGTGACGCAGGCGAGCCCGCCACCGGTTCCTACGGCAACCTGGTCTTCGGACCGGACAACAAGCTGACGACGGACGGATACATCGTCGTCGGTGAGTGATCTGTAGCTGCTGCACAGCCTCCGGGCCCGAGTCCTGACATCAGGACTCGGGCCCGGAGTCGTTCGAATACACCACGTTGGGTACCTATGGCGCAGGTACGAGAAAGCCCCGACTCGAACTATGTCGAGTCGGGGCTTCCTGCCGAGAAGGTCAGGCCTTCTTTTCTTTGCTTCCCGCGAGAGTGCCGAGGTAGAGCTCGATCACCTTGGGATCGTTCATCAACGCCGGCCCGGTATCGGTGTAGGCGTTGCGACCTTGATCGAGAACATAGCCGCGGTCGCAGATCTGCAGGCAGCGGCGGGCATTCTGCTCGACCATGATGATCGAGACGCCCGCCGCGTTGATCTTCTTGCAGCGGATGAAGACCTCGTCCTGGAACATCGGCGACAAGCCTGCCGACGGTTCGTCGAGCAGCAGCACCGACGGTTCCATCATCAGGGCCCGCCCCATCGCCACCATCTGGCGCTCACCGCCGGACAGTGCACCTGCCTTGACCTTCTTGCGTTCGCCGAGCAGTGGGAACAACTCGCTGACGAAGTCGAACCGCTCACCGAACTTCTTGGGCCGCAGATAGATTCCCATCTCGAGGTTTTCCTCGATCGTGAGCGATGGGAACACGTTCTGCGTCTGGGGCACGTATCCGACGCCCTTGGTCACCAGAACGTGCGCCTCGGCGGAGGTGATGTTGTCACCGCGCAGCTTCACGCTGCCCTCGCGGACCGCCACGAGGCCGAACAACGTCTTGAGCAGAGTCGACTTACCGGCACCGTTGGGTCCGATGATGCCGACGATCTCACCGTCGTTCAGAAAGAAGTTGCACTCACTGAGGATGTTCACACCGGGGATGTACCCGGCAACCAGACCGTCGGCGCGCAGCAACGCTCCTTCGGCCAGACGCGCATGCTCGCCCGGCGTGGCCGCGAACTCGGCCGGCGTCAGAGTTTGTTCGCTCATCAGTTGTCCTCCTTGGCTCGGTGCGAGCCGCCCGCAGCAGTGTCGGTGGCTGCGGGGCTGACGAACTCCGGTTCCGAAAGATCGCCTCCTGCTTGCAGTTCCTCCACCTCGGCTTGCTTCAATGCCTCGGCCAGTTCGGCGGTGGCTCCGACGGGATTGCCGTCGGCGTCGAATTCGAGTGCTTGATCGTGATGGCTACCGAGATAGGCATCGACGACGGCACCGTTGTTGGAGAGCTCTTCCGGGGTGGACTCGGCGATGATGCTGCCCTGAGCCATTACCACCACCCAGTCGCTGATGTCGCGGATGACATCCATGTCGTGTTCGACGAACACCACTGTCATGCCGTCGTCGCGCAGCGATTTGATGTGGCCCAGAAGCGATTGCGTGAGAGCGGGATTGACTCCGGCCATCGGCTCGTCGAGCATGACGACCGACGGATCGGTCATCAACGCTCGCGCCATCTCCAGGAGTTTGCGCTGGCCACCCGACAACGAGCCGGCCAGATCGTCGGCCTTGGCGTCGAGTTTGAAGCGCCCCAGCAGTTCATAGGCGCGTTCGGTGATCTGACGCTCCTGTGCTTTCCACGTCCACGGCATGAACGTGTTGATCATGCGCTCGCCGCGTTGGCCCGTCGCCCCCAGTCGAACGTTGTCCAGCACAGTCAGTTTCGACAGTGCCTTCGTCAACTGGAAGGTGCGCACGACGCCTTTGCGTGCCACCTGATGTGGGTGCATCCGGCCGAGTTCCTGACCGTCCATCGACCACGTGCCGGTGTCGGGTCGGTCGAATCCGGTGAGCAGGTTGAACAGTGTGGTCTTACCCGCGCCGTTCGGTCCGATCAGACCGGTGATGCATCCGCGCTGGATCTCGAGGTGCGCCACGTCGACGGCCTTGAGGCCGCCGAAGGTACGCGAGACCCCGTCGACCACCAATGTCGCGTCGGGCTTGGCTGCCCCGGGCTCGTTGGCGACGCCGGCGAACAGACTGGCACGCTGATCGCTCGACAGTGCTTTGGCCGCACGTGCTTCGAGTGTGCTGGCTTTCTTGCTCGGTGTCGCATCTGCGGCGGCACCGGTGCTCGGGTCAGGCATTGAGTTGAACCTCTCGCTTGTTGCCGAGAATGCCCTGGGGTCTGAACACCATCAGCACGGCGATCAGAATTCCCAGGAGTACGAATCGGGTGGCACCGACCTGGGCACCGGTGAGGTTGAGCACCGGATCGTCGCCCGAGATCAGTTGCCGCAGAATCGCGTCGGGAATGGACAGCAGGAACCAGAACAGCATTGCGCCGATCACGGGGCCGAACACCGTTGCGGCACCGCCGAGAATGAGAGCGCCGAACGCGAAGAACGTCTGCGCGGTCGAATAGAAGTCGGGGTTGATCGACTGCGTCTGCAGTGCGTTGAACACCCCGCCCATACCGCCGATCACGCCGCCGAGAACGAGTGCCTGCATCTTGTAGACGAACACGTTCTTACCCAGCGACCGGGCAGCGTCCTCGTCTTCACGAACCGCCTTGAGAACGCGACCCCACGGGCTGTGTGTCAGCAGGTAGACGACCCCGCACAGCAGCAGTACCAACGTCCAGCCGACGAGCATGGCCCACAGGTCGTTACCCAGGAATCGAACGCCGATGAAGCTGTACGTCTTTCCACCCTCGAACGGGCTGAGGTTGGTGAACGGAGCTGCGAATCCGGTGATGCCGTTGGTGGACTTGGTCACCGAATCGGTTGCCGTGGAGCGGAATACCAGTCGCAGGATTTCCGATGCGGCAATCGTCACGATGGCGAGATAATCCGCTCGCAATCGCAGGGTCGGAATGCCGAGCACCAGAGCCAGCAGGCCGGCCGCAGCGAGACCGACCAGAATGCCGAGCCACAGTGGCTGCTCATAGGTGATCGTGGTGATGCCGACGCCGTAGCCGCCGAGTAGGGCGAAGCCGATCTGGCCGAAGTTGAGCAGGCCGGCGTAGCCGAAGTGCAGGTTCAGGCCGATGGCGAGCAGTGCGTAGAAGATGGCCGACGGGCCGACCAGCTGAGCAAGAGAGATCTGAAGTGCGCCGATGATATCCATGTGCAGGTCACCCGATCCTTTGTCGCGAGCCGAGGATGCCCTGAGGACGGACGACGAGGATGAGAATCAAGACGAGCAACCCTCCGATGTATTTGAGGTCGGGATTGATGACCAACGTCGACCACTGCACGAGCAGACCCACGATGACGCAACCGAGGAATGCGCCGTAGGCCGTGCCGAGTCCTCCGAGCGTGATTCCGGCGAACATGAGCAGTAGGAGTTTGAAGCCCATCTCCCATTGCACGCGGCCGCCGAGTTCGGAGAGCCCGAACAGCACGCCGCCGAGGGCAGCCAGGCCGCCACCGAGGCACCAGACGAACGTCACGACGCGCTCGACGTTGATACCCGACGAGGCAGCCAGATCACGGTTGTCGGCCACCGCACGCATGGCTTTACCGATCTTGGTGCGCTGCAGCATCAGTGCGACGCCGATGAGGACGACGACGCTGATGACGATGCAGGCGAGGTTGACGTTGGTGATCGACAGTGGGCCCCAGTCGTTCTCGGTCTGAGCCTGGTAGTCGTCGAATGGCTCCGAGCGGTCGGAGAAGAAGATCAGGATGAGGTAGCGCAGCGCAATGGCGAGTCCGATCGTGACCACCAGCTGAGCGATCAGGCCGGTTCGACGTTTACGCAACGGCCGCCAGATCAGGGCGTTGTTGAGCCAGCCGATCGCGACTCCGACGATGATCGCCAGCACGGTGGCTGGGATCAGTTGTATCCCGAGGCTCACATTGAAGAACCACGCCGCGACGGCTCCGAGCGTCACGAGTTCGCCGTGTGCGAAGTTGGTCAAGCCCGTCGTTCCGAAGATCAAGCTCAGACCGACCGCCGCGAGCGCGATGACCAGACCGAAGCGGAAGCCGTCGACCGTGGTGCGCACGAACTTCTCGTAGAACGGGGTGCTGGTCGCGGTCCTGGCCTCACCGAAGGAGAAGATGACGGTGTTCGAGCGACCGGCCTGCACGTCGCGCTCGACCTCGCCCTGCACGCTCACCCCGTCGGGGAGCGTTTCCTGGACCACCTGGAATGTGTATGTGCCAGGCGACAATTCGAGAGCCCAGCGTCCGCCGGTCTCGCTGGTGGTGCGGGCCACTTCGCTGCCCGACGCGTCGAGCGCCGCAACATCGACCCCTTCGAGGCGTTCTCCACCGTTGTTGAGCGATCCCGCGACGCTGACGGCGTCTGCGGGCGGTGCCTGTTCGGCACTGGTTCCCGGCGCCGCCGGGGGAGTGGGGGTAGGTTCCTGCGCCAACGCAGGCGCACTGAACAGCAGCGCCGCAATGGAACTCAGGATGGCGAGTAGGAGTGTTCGCTGGAATACGCGAACTGCAGATCTTGCGCGCAACCTCGGTGGTTGCACCTTTCTGGTCCATCGAACATTTGGAGCCACGCACGTCCTCCGGACGGTTGTCGTTGAGTCACGGGATGGGGATTTACTGCAATTGTCGGACTCTATCCGTTGAAACGACGCAAAATCGGCAACTGAGATTTCCGGAAAGTATCGGTTGTGTTTCGCGCTGCGGGAGATCGGTGCCGCGGCGATTGCGGCGCGGTGCCCGCATCCGGCTACGTGATGTCGGACCCGCTACCTAGACTGGTCAACCGTGAGCCCAGTAACCGACAAAAGTGCAGCACCCGCAGCCCGGACCGATGCGAAGTCAGCCGAAGAGCGTCCGACGCTGCTCCTCATCGACGGTCACTCGATGGCCTTCCGTGCCTTCTTCGCGTTGCCGGCGGAAAATTTCAAGACCACGAGCGGTCAGTCCACCAATGCCGTGTACGGGTTCACCTCGATGCTGATCAACCTGTTGCGGGACGAGAAGCCGACGCACATCGCCGCCGCCTTCGACGTGTCACGGCAAACGTTCCGGGCCGAGCGCTTCCCCGAATACAAGGCGAACCGCAGCAAGACGCCGGACGAGTTCGCGGGCCAGGTGGACATCACCAAGGATGTGCTCGGTGCCATGGGCATTCCCGTGATGGCCGAGGCAGGGTTCGAAGCCGACGACATCATCGCCACTCTGGTCACGCAAGCCGAGGCGCTGGGCTATCGCGTCCTCGTGGTCACCGGCGATCGTGACGCACTGCAGCTGGTCACCGACAACGTCACGGTGCTCTATCCCCGCAAGGGTGTCTCGGACCTGACGCGATTCACCCCGGACGAGGTCGCCACCAAATACGGTCTGACGCCGTCGCAGTACCCGGACTTCGCAGCTCTGCGCGGAGATCCGAGCGACAACCTTCCCGGCATTCCCGGCGTCGGGGAGAAGACGGCGACCAAGTGGATCATCGAATACGGGTCGCTCACCGCCCTCGTCGACAATGTCGACAAGGTGAAGGGCAAGGTGGGCGACGCATTGCGGGCCAACCTGTCGAGTGTGGTGCTCAACCGCGAGCTCACCGAGATGGTGCGCGACGTGCCGTTGCCCTTCACGCCCGATCAACTCGAGCTGGCCCCGTGGGATCGCGAGAAGATCCACGCCCTGTTCGACGATCTGGAGTTTCGCATCCTGCGGGATCGACTGTTCGAGACACTCGCCTCGGTCGAGCCCGAGGCAGAAGAAGGGTTCGACGTTCGGGGCGGCATCGTCGCGCCAGGGGAGTTGGCGGCGTGGCTGGACGAGCACGCGTCCGACGGTCGGCGTAGCGGGGTATCCATCCTCGGACCGCGCAGGCCGTACGACAGCGATGCGACATCGGTGGCCATCGCGGCAGCAGACGGCGAGGGCGCCTTCGTCACCACGACGGCTCTCGACGAATCCGACGAACGCGCATTGGCCGCGTGGTTCGCCGATGCGGATCGACCCAAAGCTCTACACGAGGCGAAGTGGGCACTGCACGCGGTTCGTGGTCGGGGATGGACGCTCGGTGGGTTGACGACCGATACCGCGCTCGCGGCGTATCTCGTCCGGCCCGGTCAGCGGTCTTTCAACCTCGACGACTTGTCGCTGCGCTACCTCAAGCGCGAACTACGCGTCGAAGACGCGGGCGAGGGGCAGATGTCACTTCTCGACGCCGAGGACACCGCTGACGCGGCATTCGCCGAGGGCGAAATTCTCAAGGCGCGGGCGGTCATCGATCTCGCCGACGCTCTCGACGCGGAACTCGCAGCAATCGAGTCGACCACTCTGCTCTCGGAGATGGAACTGCCGCTGCTGACAGTGCTTGCCGATATCGAAGCCACGGGCATCGCAGTGGACGGCGATCACCTGCGCTCGCTGCAATCGGGTTTTGCTGCGCAGGTCGACGAGGCCGCGAATTCTGCGTACGGCGTGATCGACAAGCAGATAAATCTCGGATCGCCCAAACAGCTGCAGGTGGTGCTGTTCGAGGAACTCGACATGCCCAAGACCAAGAAAACCAAGACCGGGTACACCACCGACGCCGACGCACTTCAGGGGCTGTTCGAGAAGACCGAGCATCCGTTCCTCAAATTCCTGCTCGACCACCGTGATGCCACACGAATGAAGGTGACGGTGGACGGCCTGCTCAAGTCCGTCGCCGACGACGGCCGCATTCACACCACGTTCAATCAGACCGTCGCGGCCACCGGACGACTGTCGTCGACGGAACCGAACCTGCAGAACATCCCGGTGCGGAACGAGGCGGGTCGCCACATCCGCGACGGCTTTGTGGTCGGTGCCGGCTACGACACTCTGCTCACCGCCGATTACAGCCAGATCGAGATGCGCATCATGGCGCACGTATCCGGTGACGAGGGGCTGATCGAAGCGTTCAACACCGGTGAGGACCTGCACAGCTTCGTCGGTTCGCGCGCGTTCGGCGTACCGATCGACGAGGTCACCCCGGAACTACGCCGTCGAGTCAAGGCCATGTCGTACGGCCTCGCCTACGGACTCAGCGCGTTCGGCCTCGCCGCGCAGTTGAAGATCTCCACCGACGAAGCCAAGCAGCAGATGGAGGCGTACTTTGCTCGCTTCGGCGGCGTGCGCGACTACCTGCGCAATGCGGTCGAGGAAGCCCGAAAGGTGGGCTACACCTCGACGCTGTACGGCCGTCGTCGTTACCTGCCAGATCTCAACAGCGACAATCGTCAGCGTCGCGAGGTCGCCGAGCGTGCGGCACTCAACGCTCCGATCCAGGGCACTGCCGCAGACATCATCAAGGTAGCGATGATCGACGTGCACAAGTCTCTGGCGGAGTCGACCTTGAAATCGCGCATGCTGTTGCAGGTGCACGACGAACTGGTACTCGAGGTCGTCGACTCCGAGCGCGAGGAAGTCGAGGCGTTGGTGCGCAACAAGATGTCATCGGCCATCGAATTGTCGGTGCCCCTCGAGGTGTCGGTCGGTACCGGCCGCAGTTGGGATGCCGCAGCTCACTGAGTCGGGGCCGGCTCATGCATGACGAAGGGCCGCTCACCGGATTGGCGGGTTCTAACGATCCCCGCAACACCCTCGATTTGAGGGAGTTGCGGGGATCGTGGCATGTGCTGGGTTGAAGGTGCGGTTTTTCGAGGCGTTGGAC
>NZ_NOYJ01000009.1:0-72855 GCF_002258365.1 Rhodococcus sp. 06-221-2 | reverse complement strand
GGATCGATTGTTCGCGTTGCCCGCCGAGACCCGAGTCAACACCGGGCACGGAGACGGAACGAGTATCGGGGACGAGTCCCCGCACCTCGAAGAATGGATCGCCCGCGGGAATTGAGGTTCGATGTTTCGCAGCACAGTGTCAGCCATGCCCAGCTTGGGAGAAGTCTCTCCCGGCTGCCGGGGCGAGTCAGCCGGGGTTTGTCGGTGGCCCGAAGTAGGGTCCTGTCCGTGATCATCGTGAGTACGGACGGCTCTTGTCTGCGTAACCCCGGCGGAGCAATCGGGTGGGCGTGGGTCAATCACACGGGTCCGAGCAACTCCGGCGGCGAGCCCTCGGGCACCAACCAGGTAGCCGAGCTCCGCGCCTTGCTCGAGGCAGTGCTGGCCCACCCCGGCCCGGAGCCGTTGCTGATCGAATCGGACTCTCAGTACGCCATCAAGTGCGCGTCGGAGTGGCTGGCAGGCTGGAAGCGCAAGGGGTGGAAGACCGCGGGCGGCACTCCCGTGCGCAACCTCGATCTGGTGCAGAGCATCGAGCGAGCCATCACCGAACGCGAAGGGCCGGTGCGATTCCGGTGGGTTCGCGGCCACGTCGGCAATCACTTCAACGAAGCAGCCGACGCGCTGGCGGGCGAAGCCGCCCGTGCCATCGCGGCCGCCGGAGCGAACGCGGTGCCTGCACCGACCGAGGCCCGCAGCGGACCCGTTGCACAGAAGGCATCCGTTCCCGCTGCGCCGCGCCCGTCCGAACCGGAGATCGCCACCCTGTTCTGACGGCCGAGCCGCGCGCACGTTCCGGATCAGCCGCGGGGTCTCATCCGCGCGTTGGGTAGTTCCGGTGCGTGCAACCTGGGCCCGGGGTAGCCCTCCACGGTGCCGAACTGACCGTTCTCGGCCTCGTACGCGGCCCGATACTCCACCACGTCCTCGTGGCTGCGGCCGACGAAGTTCCACCACATGACTATCTGTTCACCGAACGGCGGACCGCCCAACAGGAGGAATCGAACCGATTCGCGGGCGGGATTGTGGAGCTGCATCGACCGGTGCCCGGGTTCGAGGTAGCCGAGTTCGGCAGCGCCCAGATCGGTCTCGTTCAGCGTCACCGATCCTTGGTCGACGACAACTCCGTGTTCGTAGGACTCGTCGATCTCGACGCTGACCCGCGCCCCGGCGTCGAGCACGATCTCTGCTCCGAGCAGTGGCGTGTACGTCGACACCGGCGAGGTCTCGCCCAGAAGCGATCCGAGAAACACCCGAGCGGTCAGGCCGGGCCGGGAGATCGAATCGGGAACGTAGTGCTCGAAAGTCGGTGCAACGAAACGAGATACGGCGGGCAGTGCCACCCACAGCTGCATCCCGTGCAGGATGTCGGTGTCGGGTGTCGACACCTCGGAGTGGCTGATGCCCTGCCCGGCCGTCATCAGGTTGAGCTCCCCGGGCCGCACCATCGCATGAGATCCGACGCTGTCGCGATGCTCGATTTCACCGGAGAACAGCCAGCTGACCGTCTGCAGGCCGGTGTGCGGGTGCGGCGCGACGTCCATGCGCGAATGCTCGGGCCCGTAGTGGTCTGCGAAACACCATGCGCCGATGAGGGATCGGTCCTTGTGCGGCAGGGTGCGGCGCACCTTCATGGCACGAGGGCCGCCGAGTGGAACCTCGCGTGGGGTGAGGACCTGGATCATCAGTGCTCCCGAATGTCGGTCTGGGCGAGTCTGAGCTTGGTGCACAGACTGTCGAGTGTCCTGAGCTCGTCGGTGTTCAATGCATCGCCGACGTAGCGCCTGATGCGGGCGGCGTGTTTGCGTCCGATCGAGGCCTGCAGGTCTGATCCCGCGTCCGTCAGGCAGATCACGGTCCCGCGTTTGTCCGACGGATCATGCTCTCGGACAACGTAACCCATTGCTTCGAGTCGGTCGCACATCCGGCTCAGCGACGGTTGGCTGAGCAGAATCTCGTCGTTGAGTCGACGCAGTCGGAGTCTGCGGTCCGGGCTGGTGCTCAGGGTGAACAGCACGTCGTACTCGCGCATACCGATCGGATCCCAGATGTCGTCGGCGGCGAACCGGCGCATCAGGGAAACCTGGGAGCGAAAGAGCGACTCCCAGGCATTCACCGCCACCTCCGTGTCAGACGGCAACTGCTGGTTCCTTCGCAGCGGCCGCGGCCTTCTCTGCCAGCATCGAGGCGTGGGTCGGAGGATTCTCCGGAACGCCGGCCGGGCGTCGGGCAGCGAATTCCTTGCGCAGTACCGGTACGACGTCCTCGCCGAGGATGTCGAGTTGCTCGAGCACTGTCTTCAGCGGCAGGCCGGCGTGGTCCATCAGGAACAGCTGACGCTGGTAATCGCCGAAGTAGTCTGCGAATGCGAGCGTCTTCTCGATGACCTGCTGCGGAGATCCGACGGTCAGCGGAGTCTGCTCGGTGAACTCCTCCATCGTGGGGCCGTGGCCGTAGACGGGTGCGTTGTCGAAGTACGGCCGGAATTCGTTCACCGCGTCCTGGCTGTTCTTGCGCATGAACACCTGACCGCCGAGACCGACGATGGCCTGGTCGGCGCGGCCGTGGCCGTAGTGCTCGTAGCGTTCCCGGTAGAGATCGATGAGCTGGATGTAGTGCTCTTTCGGCCAGAAGATGTTGTTCGCGAAGAAGCCGTCACCGTGGTAGGCGGCGATTTCTGCGATCTCCGGGCTACGGATCGACCCGTGCCAGACGAACGGCGCGATGTCGTCGAGCGGACGGGGAGTGGACGTGAACCGGTCGAGTGGCGTCCGGAAGTTTCCCTTCCACGTGACGACGTCCTCGGTCCACAGGCGTCGCAGCAGCTGGTAGTTCTCCAGAGCCAATGGGATGCCCTGACGGATGTCCTGTCCGAACCACGGGTAGACCGGGCCGGTGTTGCCGCGACCCATGATGAGGTCGACGCGTCCCTCGGACAGATGCTGGAGCATCGCGTAGTCCTCGGCGATCTTCACCGGGTCGTTCGTCGTGATCAGCGTCGTCGACGTCGACAGGATCAACTTCTCGGTGGTGGCCGCGATGTAGCCGAGCATGGTCGTCGGTGACGAGGGTACGAACGGCGGATTGTGATGCTCGCCGGTCGCGAAAACATCCAGACCAACGTCCTCGGCATGCTTGGCGATGGTGACCATCGATCGAATGCGCTCGTGCTCGGAGGGCGTCGTCCCGGTGGTGGGGTCGGTGGTGACATCTCCGACGGTGAAGATTCCGAACTGCATGGCGTGCTCCTACCCGAACGACAAGTTCATGCGTTTGCATTGACTATGCCGTACAACCGGGGTGCGGTCCGGGTTATTTCCGCGGCGGTCACTGCACGAGCGACGCGGTTCCGGTGAGCAACCGCACGTCGTACGACTCGGTCGGGCCGTGCTGCTCGGTGGTTCCGCCGTGCACGGTGTACAGCACTGCGTACGAGGTGAACGTGACGTCCTGGCCGTCGTCCGTATCGATGTTGACGCGGGGCAGAACGACGAGCAGGTGGGTCCGGTTACCGTCCGAGAGGGTTTCGACGACGCTCCGCACCTCGAATCCCAGATCGGATCGGGTGACGTCGGTGGATTCCAGCGTCTCTCCACTGAGGACGAGCTGCGCCGCCCACACTCCGGCGGAGCGATGGGCGTCGACGGTTCCGGTGAGGTCGTCACCGCTGAAGTCGTAGTGGTTCGCTGCTGTGAAAGGCATGGTCACAGGCTATGCCTCGGTCGGTGATAAAACTTCGAAAGAATTTCCCATCCGCTACCCATCCACCCGGCGACGGGCCCCGAATGGTCAATGAGACACCCGCTACTGCTGTCGCCCCCGACCGCCGTCAGTAGTGGGTGTCTCCCTTTGTTTTGCAGTGGCTCCGTCGCATGGGTTTCAACGACACCGGTGACAGAGTCCCTTACCCCCTTGCTCCCCAGGAGCACGAAGTTGTGATGACCAAACTGCGTGCTGCGCGACCGTAGGCCCGTATTCGAGTTCGTTGGATGCACCGACGTGCCGCAGTTCGAATCGAGCGCGCGTCTAGGATTCGGAGATGCCGGCATCCAAGACCGAACTGTCCGCCGAACTTCGAGCGCTGCTGGGGCGAGACCGTCGCGATCTTGCTGCGGCACTGCTCACCTCCGCCTTCACGCCGGTCCTGGACGACATGTATCCGTGGGTGACCGGATCTCGGCTGGGTGAGGCACTCGCCCGAGACGCCGGAATCCGAGTCAGTAACTGGTCGTGGAGCATCGGCCGCAATCCCGACGCCACTCTCGCGCGGCTGATTCTCGAGCTCGTTCTGCTGTGGGAAGGAGCCGGCCTGGCGTGCCGTGGGCTCGCGCTCGACGGTAACGAGGTCGTTCTCCTAGCTCGCGGTGAAGAGCTACTGCGAGCCGGGGATCCTGACTCTGTCCGCCGCGCACTCGCGTGACCGAGAGCCCAGTTCGCTCAGTCGACTGATCAATCTGTCGGTGTCGAGTCCGGTGCATCCGACGGCGAATTCGGTCAGCGGCACCGCGCTGTGGAATTCGGTACGCACATCGCGGTCGTACAGGACATCTACGAGATTCGCGAAGCGCTGAGCCGCGAAGTCGTCCACGCTCGCGAGAGCCGGAATGTCGGTGATCGTCAGCTGCGGTGCTTTCTGGACCATCTCGAGGTAATCGCCCGTCGAGCGGGCAGCACAGCACAGCTCGGCAAACGTCCGACCACCCGAGACGGGCTCCACGGTCCATGTCCCCGAGGCGAAGCGCGATCCACTGGCGCCGGCGGCGCGGTAATCGACGGGGCCGCCGACACGGACTACGTCGAGGCACCGTTTCAGCTTCTCGATGGTCGGGACGAACGCCGGGTGGAACAGCGGATTCGGCAGCAATTCGTCGGGCGCGTAGTTCGAGGTGACGACCAGGACGACGCCACGGGCAAAGAGTGCGTCGAGCATGCGCGTGATGAGGCGGGCGTCTCCGATGTCGTGGACGTGAAATTCGTCGAAGCACAGCAGTGCCGCCGGAGCCGATCCTGTCGACAGGACATCGTCGATGGCTGCGTCGATGGAAAACCCGTGGCGAAAGTACGCCGCGTGGAGATCGCGGAAGAAGCTGTGGAAGTGCACGCGTTTCTTCGCAGTGGTGTCGGCCGCGGCGAAGTAGCTGTCCAGCAGCCAGGTCTTGCCGCGCCCGACCGGTCCCCACAGGTAGACACCTCTGTCGCCGGGGGTCGACAGCGTGTCTGCCGCTGCGGCCTGGGCGTCGTCGAGCGTGAAGGCAGCGTCGAAGACGTGTCGCGATGCGGTCGGCCTCATGTCACGAACCGTACGCCCCGCGACTCTACATTTGTAGAGTGCGTGTGTAGGGTCACTGCTGTGGACCGCCGCACCGCCATCGCCGACGCCGCACTGGGTGTCATCGCCCGAGACGGCTTGCGCGTGTTGACGCACCGGTCGATCGATTCGGCGCTGGACTTTCCGGCAGGGTCCACGTCGTACTACTTCCGCACCAAGGCAGATCTGCTCGACGCCGTGGCTACCCGCCTGATCGAGCTCTCGCGGGCATCGTTTCTGGAGATTCTCGGAACAGAAACCGATGTTGCGACGGTGATCGCTCGCTATCTCGACGCTGCGATCACCCATCGCATGGTCGAGCTCCGGGCTCGCTACGCGCTGATGCTCGATCCTGCGGTCCCGGCCGACATCAGGGCCGACTTGGCCCGTTCGTTCTTCTCACTCGAACGGGCCAGAGAACTGTTCGACGATCCAGCCCACGGAGACGGCTTGGTCTCGCTGTGCGAAGGACTGATGGTCGACGCGATATTCGGCCGTGGCACCGCGAAAGGTGCTGCGGGACTACGGCTTCCGATATCGGTCTATCTCGCCGGGATTGCGTCTCAGAACGGGTAGCCGACTCCGGTGAGTTTCTCGCTGGCGTCCCACAGCTGGGCTGCGAGTGCGGGATCCTGGGCCATCTTGGTCATGCTCGCCGGGCCCGGCTTGCCGCGGGACTCGAACAGTGATGTGGGACCGCTGTAGGTGCCGCCGCCTGCGACGTCGACCGCATAGAGCGTGGGAAGCGCTCCGGCGCGGGCAGACTGAGAGATGAACTTGAGTCCGATGGGTGCCAGGGTCGCCAGGATCTTGTTGCTGCCCAGACCATCCGGGCTCGAGTAGAGCTCGGTCGACGAGATGCCGGGGTGTGCAGCATTGCTGGTGACCTTGGATCCGGCCTTGTCGATCCGACGCTGCAGTTCCAGCGCGAACAGGATGTTCGCGAGCTTGGAGTTCGCGTATCCGCGTTGCGCGTTGTAGCCACGCTCGAGCTGGAGGTCGTCGAAGTCGAGCTTGGGGCGCTGACGGTGCGCGACCGAGGCGACGGTCGTGATCTTCGCGTCGGCGGCGAGCTTGGGGAACAGCAATCCGGTCAGCGCGAAATGACCGAGGTGGTTGGTGCCGATCTGGAGCTCGAAACCATCCTTCGTTTCGGTTCGCTTCGCCGGCATCATGACGCCCGCATTGTTGATCAGAATGTCGATCGATTCGGGAGCCGACTCGGCGTAATTGCGGACCGAACCGAGATCGGCCAGGTCGAGGGTGGCCGTGTCGACAGTTCCGTTCGGGGCCTCTGCGCGGATCTTCGCCGCTGCGGCGTCGGCCTTGTCCTGGTTGCGGCAGGCAAGCGTCACGTGATCGCCGCGCTTGGCCAGCTCCAAAGCTGTGTAGTAGCCGATACCGGTATTCGCTCCGGTGATGACAACGCGTTTCTGCTTGGTTTCGGGCACGGCAACAGGCTACCGGTCTGTTTTAGAATGCGCCGGTGAGTACAACAGAACCCGTTTTTCCGACGGGGATCGGAAACCCCGCGATGCGGGCATTGCGAGCTGCGGGATATACCTGTCTCGACGACCTGGCCGGGGTGCCCGCTGCTGAGCTCGCGTCACTGCACGGAGTCGGACCGAAGGCAGTGAGGATCGTTCAGGAAGCGCTCGAGCGCACCGGCAGGTCACTGAGCTGAACGGTCACGTCCAATGTCCGGGACGGGTCAACGACTCGGGTAACTGTGTCGATCGGTCACCGAGTGCCGCGTTGATCTGAAACTGAGTGGCGAAGATCGTCTTGCGCAGATCCGCACCGCGGAGATCGGCACCGCGAAAATCGGCCCCGATCAGGTCAGCCCAGCGCAAGTCGACACCGCGCAGATTCGCCCCGATCAGGTACGTACCCCGCAAGCTCGCACCGCGAAGGTCCGCACCGGCCAGCTTGGCCCCGATCATGTCGCGTCCTCGGTAGTTCTTCTTCTTGCCCGACACCTCTGCGCGCACCAGATCGCTTGCATCGAGCAGCACCTCGTTGATCCGCGAGCGCAGTACTGAGACGTCGACCGACAGCAGGCTCTCCGAAGTCCCCGACGTCAGAGCGTCCAGCTCGTCGTATTCGCGGGTAAGCCGGCTGTGCAGGGATGCGGTCGATATCCGGCCACGTGCATCTGCCAGGTACCAGAGCAACTCGTGCAAATCCCGCATGATCGGGAACACCGCGAACATCTCCGACGAGTTCGACGGCGTTTCTCGCCAGTCCCGTCCTGCGAACGTCGATTGCGACACTTTCTGCCCCGCACCGAAACAGTCGTACACCGTGCATCCGGGAAAGCCCTTCTCCCGAAGCGACGAGTGGATGCCGCAGCGCGAGTCCTTCTGGAGTTTGCGGCACGGTTCCCCGGCGGCTTTGTCGACAGCGAAATCCGACGACTTGGCGAAGGGCAGAGCAACGCAACAGAGTCCGAAGCAGCTGCCGCAATCGGCGAGCAGATTTTCGGGTGGGCTCATGTGCTCACTCTGTCCTTCGGGCGGCCGCAGCGTCAAACGAGAATCGTCACTCCGGACGTCGGAGGAGTGCGACGAGCTTCTTCGGGGCCCGGGTGCAGTAGCTCTCCGTGATCAACTCGCCGAGTTCCGTTCGATCCACCGACTCGTCGAGCAGCATGCCGATGATCTCGGGTCCCCAGCCGGGAGCGAAGAAGCCATCCCGCTTCGACAATGCGTCGAGTTCTGTTCCTCGGGAACGCAATACGAGGACGTGAGCCGGGCCGTCGGTCCCCGCCGCTGTTGCGAATGCCGGAGGAGTGCCGTCCATAATGTCGAGGACGTGGGCGAAGGTGCGCCCGCGTACCCGCCATCGGGTACCGACCCACGCCTGCTCCTCGTAGGTCTCGGGCAACGCCAGACACATCTGTCGGACCTCGGGTTCCCAGTTCATTCGACTCCCTGTGACACATGCCGGGCTACAGTATTTCAGCGCGGGGCAGTTGGGCGCAGGCACTTGGAGGAGGCTCCATCCATGGTGAGACCCGAGTACGACGAGGTCGTGTCCGGTCTGCGCGGGGCCGGCTGCGTGTTCGCCGAAGAAGAAGCCGACATTCTGATCGAATCTGCATCGGACAGCGACGATCTCGCCGCCATGCTCGGTCGCCGCGTCGCCGGGGAACCGCTCGAGCACATCGTCGGCTGGGTGTGGTTCTGTGGTCGACGCGTCGCCGTCGAACCGGGGGTCTTCGTGCCCCGTCGTAGAACCGAATTCCTGGTGAATTGCGCTGCAGCACTGAGGCCGTCGCGACTGCTGGACATGTGTTGCGGATCCGGTGCGGTCGGGCTGTCGGTCGGTGGCGTCACCGAATTACATGCCGCCGATCTCGACGAGGCGGCCGTGGAATGCGCCACGCGCAACCTGGCTGCCGTCGGGGGCACGGTGCACCGCGGCGATCTGTACGACGCCTTACCACCGGAGTTGCTCGGCTCCTTCGATGCGATAGTGGTCAACGCGCCGTACGTCCCGACGGCCCACATCGAACTGATGCCGCGGGAAGCGCGATTGCACGAGCCACGCATCGCGCTCGACGGCGGCGAAGACGGTGCCCGGTTCCACCGTCTCGTGGCCGAGGGGGCACCTGCATGGTTGGCCCCCGGCGGTCACTTGCTGATCGAAAGCAGTGCAGCACTGGCTGATTCGACTCTGCGGGCAGTGCGCGACTGCGGATTCCACGCGCGGGTGAGCACATCGGACGAGTTCGACGCGGTGGTCGTGATCGCTTCGCGTACGTGACGAGACGAGTGCCATACACGGCCGGTTTCGGAGGCGCGTTTCGATTGTGCGTTTCGACTGGGGCGTTTCGTGGCATTCCCGAACGGATCCCGATAGAGAAAAGAGGCTGTTCGACCATGACTACTTTGCTGTTCGCGGTAACCGCTGCCGACCATTGGACCCTGAACGACGGAAGCAAGCACCCCACCGGGTACTGGGCCGAGGAGCTCGTCGAGTCCCATCGCACATTCGTCGAGGCCGGGTGGGACATCACGGTGGCGACGCCGGGTGGCAAGGCTCCGGTCGTCGACGAGGGCAGCCTGGCCGTCGACGCGAACGGCGGCGACGAGCAGAAGGTGGCGGACCAGAAGAGCTACCTGGCCTCGATCGAGTCGATCCTGTCCTCGCCCGCGAAGCTGGAAGACCAGAAGGCCTCCGACTTCGACGTCGTGTTCGTCCCCGGCGGCCACGGGCCCATGGAGGATCTCGCCGTCTCGACCAGCTTCGGTGCCCTCGTGGTCGACTTCCTCGACGCGAACAAGGTGGTCTCGGCGGTGTGCCACGCACCGGCGGCCCTCCTGCCTGCCGTCCGTACCGACGGCTCCTGGGCTTTCGACGGGTACGAGCTCACCGGCTTCACCGACGAGGAAGAGACCCAGGCCGGGCTCGCCGACAAGGCCCCATGGCTCCTCGAGACCCGGCTGCGTGAGAACGGTGCCAAGTTCGAGAACGCCGACGCCTGGTCGCCGCATGTGGTCGTCGACCGCAACCTCTACACGGGCCAGAACCCCGCATCGACGCGTCCTCTCGCGGAGAAGCTGGTCAGCGCCCTGAAGTAAAACGCCGTGGACGGTCGGTGTTCTGCCCACGGAGAACATCGACCGCTCGGGGAACATCACTACTCCTTTCGAAGTTGAGCCCCTATAGCTCAATCCTTTGGAGGAGAAGTGACCGAAACCGTTCGTGTCCCAGTACTGTTCCTGACCGACCCGATCGTCCTGCCCGGGATGGTGGTGCCCGTCGAACTCGACGAGGCCGCACGCGCCGCCGTCGACGCAGCGACGGCGAGCAACGACGGCACGCTGCTCGTCGCTCCCCGACTCGAAGATCGGTACGCCGCTTACGGCGTCCTCGCCACCATCGTGCAGATGGGACGGTTGGCTGACGGTCGCCCGGCCGCCGTCATCAAGGCAACTCGTCGTGCGCACATCGGCCACGGGGTCAGTGGCCCCGGGGCGGCCCTGTGGGTCGAGGCCGAACCCGTCGCCGATACGACCCCGAACGACGACCTCAAAGCGCGTGCAGCCGAATACAAGCAACTCGTCGTCGCGATGCTGCAGCGCCGCGACGCGTGGCAGGTGATCGATTCGGTCAACAAGCTCACCGACCCCGGTGCGATTGCCGATACCGCGGGCTACGCGTCGTACCTGACCGACCTACAGAAGCGTGACCTGCTCGAAAACCCCGATGTGGCAGCGCGATTGAACTCGCTCATCGAGTGGACCAAGGCTCACTTGGCCGAGGTCGAGGTGAACGACAAGATCTCCGGCGACGTCCGAGAGGGCATGGAGAAGACGCAGAAGGAGTTCCTCCTGCGCCAGCAGCTCGCCGCTATCCGAAAAGAACTGGGCGAGGACGAACCCGACGGTGCGGATGATTACCGCGGCCGCGTCGAGGCTGCGGACCTGCCCGAGAAGGTGCGCGAACAGGCGCTCCGTGAAGTGGGCAAGTTGGAGCGGGCCAGTGATCAGAGCCCCGAGTCGGGGTGGATCCGCACGTGGCTCGACACCGTGCTGGACCTGCCGTGGAACAACACCACGACCGACAACACCGACATCGATTCGGCGCGAGCCATTCTCGATGCCGACCACCACGGCCTCGACGACGTGAAGGACCGCATCGTCGAATATCTGGCCGTTCGCGCACGGCGCTCCGAGCGGGGTATGCAGTCCGTCGGCGGACGCGGCTCCGGTGCCGTCATGGTGCTCGCCGGACCTCCCGGCGTCGGTAAGACCTCGTTGGGCGAATCGGTAGCCCGTGCTCTCGGTCGTACCTTCGTCCGGGTCGCCCTCGGTGGGGTTCGCGACGAGGCCGAGATCCGCGGCCACCGTCGCACCTACGTCGGCGCACTGCCGGGCCGCATCGTGCGGGCGATCGGCGAGGCGGGATCGATGAATCCCGTTGTGCTGCTGGACGAGATCGACAAGGTCGGTTCGGACTACCGCGGTGATCCCAGCGCCGCACTGCTCGAGGTGCTGGACCCGGCGCAGAACCACACGTTCCGCGACCATTACCTCGATCTGGATCTCGACCTGTCCGACGTCGTGTTCCTTGCCACCGCCAACGTGATCGATCAGATTCCCGGCCCACTGCTCGATCGCATGGAGCTGGTGACCATTGATGGATACACCGAGGACGACAAGGTCGTCATCGCTCGGAACTACCTGCTTCCGCGTCAGATGGAGAGGGCGGCAGTCACATCCGACGAGGTGACCGTCACCGACGCCGCACTGCGCAAGATCGCTGCCGACTACACCCGTGAGCCCGGGGTGCGGCAACTCGAACGCTTGCTGGCCAAGGCCCTACGTAAGGTGGCGACGAAACTAGCAGGCACCACGGACGTGCTCGAGATCGACGAGCCGGATCTGGTGACCTACCTCGGTCGTCCGCGCTTCACCCCCGAGGCGCACGAGCGAACCGAAGTGCCCGGTGTCGCAACGGGTCTGGCAGTGACCGGGCTCGGCGGCGACGTGCTGTTCATCGAGGCGGCCTCCACCGAGGGCGATGCGGGCCTCACGCTCACCGGCCAGCTCGGCGACGTGATGAAGGAGTCGGCGCAGATCGCGCTGTCCTACGTGCGAGCGCACGCAGCTCGATTCGGCGTCACTGCCGAGTCACTGGATCGCAGTATCCATGTGCACGTTCCGGCCGGGGCAGTGCCCAAGGACGGTCCTTCGGCGGGCGTGACGATGGTGACGGCCCTGGTGTCGATGGCCACCGGACGTCCGGTGCGGTCGGACGTGGGAATGACCGGAGAGGTGACGCTCAACGGACGTGTGCTGCCGATCGGTGGAGTCAAGCAGAAGCTGCTGGCGGCTCAGCGCGCCGGGCTGAAGACGGTGTTCATTCCGGCACGCAACGAACCCGATCTGGACGACGTCCCTGCGGAGGTCCTGGAGGCGTTGGACGTTCGGCCGATGACCGACGTGGCCGACATCCTGGCGCTCGCGCTGGAACCGGCGGAAGCTGCCGCGGCCGCGTGAGGTGACGGCGACCGTTCTCGGGCTCTGCTTGACCTCGAGTTTGGTCGAGGTTCTACGTTGGTGTCATGAGCATGGAGATGACCGCGTGGAACCAGATGTATCGCACGATGAACAGCTCCGGCGCGCAGTCTTCGTTCTCCAAGGAGACTGCGCGTCGGATCCTGTCGTTCGCAGCACCGCATCGACGCGCCCTCGGCGGCTTCCTGGTGCTCAGCGTCGCGCTGGCGGTACTTGCGGTGGCAACTCCGGTGTTGGCCGGGCGGGTGGTCAACGCGATCGTCGACGGGCGAGAGCTACGTGTGGTGGTGCTGTTGGCTCTGGCCATCGCGGTGATCGCCATCGTGGACGCAGGCTTCGGTCTGATCAACCGGTGGCTCTCGTCCAACATCGGTGAGAGTCTGATTCTGGATCTGCGCACCGCAGTGTTCGACCATGTGCAGCGGATGCCGATCGCCTTCTTCACTCGCACCCGAACCGGCGCTCTGGTCAGTCGCCTCAACAACGACGTCATCGGTGCCCAACGCGCATTCAGCACCACGTTGTCCGGAGTCGTCAGCAACGTGGTGACGCTGGCTCTGACGCTGGTGGTGATGATCGGAATCTCGTGGCAGATCACTCTGCTCGCGCTGATCCTGTTGCCGGTGTTCGTCCTGCCTGCACGCCGCATGGGTCGACGCCTCGCACGTCTGCAACGCGAAGCGGCAGCTCATAATTCGGCGATGAGCACCCAGATGACCGAGCGCTTCTCGGCCCCGGGAGCGACACTGGTCAAGCTGTTCGGTCATCCCGACCAGGAATCCGTCGAGTTCGCGGTTCGAGCCGCCCGAGTCCGCGACATCGGGGTTCGGAGCGCGATGGTGCAGACCGTGTTCGTCACGGCGCTCACCCTGGTGTCTGCTCTGGCCCTCGCCGTGGTCTACGGACTCGGCGGCTTCTACGCACTCAGTGGTCGACTGGACCCGGGTTCGGTTGTCGCACTATCCCTTCTGCTGACCAGGCTCTATGCGCCGCTGACCGCACTGGCGAGTGCCCGTGTCGAGGTCATGAGCGCGCTGGTCAGTTTCGAGCGCGTGTTCGAGGTGCTCGATCTCGTTCCTCTGATCGCCGACAAGCCCGACGCGACGGTGCTGCCCCCGGGGCCGGTGGCCGTCGAACTCGACGACGTCAGGTTCGCGTACCCGTCGGCCGACAAGGTGTCGCTCGCGTCCCTGGAGGAGGTCGCAACTCTGGATTCCCGTGGCGGCGAAGAGGTTCTGCACGGTGTGTCGTTCCGGGCCGAACCCGGTCAGATGGTCGCCCTGGTGGGTACCTCGGGTGCGGGCAAGTCCACGATCGCGCAACTGATCGCTCGGTTGTACGACGTCGACAGCGGCGCAGTGCGGCTCGGCGACGTCGACGTGCGGGACCTGACCGCCGAATCCGTCCGCAACACAGTGGGAATGGTGACTCAGGACGGTCATCTGTTCCACGAGAGCATTCGCTCGAATCTGCTGCTGCCACGGCCCGACGCCACCGAGGACGAACTGTGGGATGCGCTGTCGCGGGCCAGGCTCGCCGATCTCGTGCGTTCCCTGCCCGACGGGCTCGAGACAATCGTCGGCGAGCGCGGCTACCGCCTGTCCGGCGGGGAGCGTCAACGCCTGACGATCGCCCGGCTGCTGATCGCGCAGCCGCGGGTGGTGATTCTCGACGAGGCCACGGCCTCACTGGATTCGACGTCCGAGGCCGCCGTGCAGGCAGCGCTGGCCGAGGCGCTCGAGGGCAAGACGTCGGTGGTGATCGCGCACCGGCTCTCGACCATCCGAGCAGCGGACGCCATCCTGGTGATCGAGAACGGACAGGTCATCGAGCGCGGAACACACGACGAGCTCCTCGCAGCGGGCGGCCGCTACGAGGAGCTGCATCGAACACAGTTCGCGCATACCGTGCCAGCGGAGTGAGCTAGGAAAGCCGGGAGCGCAGCCTGCGGAGTGACCTAGGAAGGCCGGGAGCGCAGCCTGCGGAGTGACCTAGGAAGGCCGGGAGCGCAGCCTGCGGAGTGACCTATGACATCGGATCTGGGACCACGGTGGCCGGGTCGTTGTCGGTTGCGGCGGCCAGCATCGGGGTGAATCCGTCGATTGCGTAGTCCAGGGACAGTGGGCTCGAGTAGCCGAGAGCCGACGGTAGGTCGGTGCTGAACGAGCCGATGTAGACGGTGCGGTCCTGCTTCACGACGTCGAGTGCGGCGATCAGCGGGTTTGCCTGCAGTTGTTCGCGGCTCTGTCCGGCGATGACGAGGACGTCGGTGTCGAGTCGGCTGAGGTTTTCGGGGCTGACCGTTTCGCTGGCGTCGGGGATCTCGAAGCCGAGGTCGGTGAAGAACAGTGCTCGGATGTCGTCCTTGCCGAGGACGAAGTAGCTGCCGTCGTCCATGACGAACGCGAGTGTCAGTGCCTTGCCGGCGAACTGAGGGTTGTCGGTCTGGGTGGTCTCGAACTTCTTCTCGAGCTCGGCGGTTCGCTCGTCGGATTCCTGCTTCTTGCCCAGTGCCTCGCCGACCACGGCGAATTCCTGCTGCCACGTGGCCGCGGGGACGTCGTCGTATCCACCGATGTCTGCGATCGTCGGGGCCATCGCCGAAAGTTGGTCGTATTGGCCTTGATCGATGAACGAGTACGGTCCGAGGATCAGGTCGGGTGACTGCGCAGCAATCTGTTCGAGGTTCAGGTCGGTGCTGCCGACCTCGGGGATCTCGGTGCCGCCCAATGCTTCTTGGGCCCACGGGCGTTGGCGGTAGTCGTAACTGAGATTTCCACGGGTGGCGACGGGCTTGACTCCGAGCGCCAGCGCGAAGTCCTGCTCGTTGAATCCGATGGTCACGACGCGGGAGGGTGCGGCGTCGATGACCGTCTCACCGAAGTGGTGCTCGATGGTGACGGGAAAGTTTGCACTGTTCTCGGAGTTACCTGAGGCAGTGGATTCGTCGCTGGACGAACAGCCGACCGCCAGTGCCATGACTGCGGCACCGGCGGCGACTACGTGGACGGTCTTCTTCATGGGGACTCCTCGCGCGTGTATTTGCGAGGTTAGCCTAACCGACCCACGTGCTCATCCAGCACGCACCGGGTCGGACAATACGGTCAGCAGTTGGAAACGGCAGGTACTCCGGCGAACCGCTGATCGATCCATTCCAGAGCCTGCGGCAGGCCGAGTACGGCAGCGGTCAGGTGATCGTTGCTGGGTACCTGGACCTCGGTGACGTTGACCCCGGCCCGGCAGTACCGGGCGATCGTGTTGTCGATCGAGCTGACCGGGATGAGCGCATCGGTGGGACTGTGCCACTCGAAGTACGGAGCTTTCGGCACACCGGGGTACATCTCGACGCTGTTCTCGTTGACGGCCGCGATCATCTCCGGGCTGTTCATCAGGTCCAACGTGCCCGCGACCTCCATCGCGCTCTTACCGGCTCCGGCGGCGATGATGTCGTTGGTGCATCCGTTCTGGATCTCGCTTTCGATCTGCTTGCCCAACGGGTTCAACTGGGAGCTGATCGGAATGCGAGTGGGGTACTCGCGCTCGAGGCCGAGCGCAGCGGCGAAGGCGAGACCGAACACCGGGTGGGGTGCGAAACCGAGATCGCGAGCCATGCGCTCGAGGTTCATCGGAGCACCGCCCGCGGCGCTGCCGACGATGTTCAGCTCGGGCGCGTAGTCGTTCTGCAACGCTGCTGCCCACGCCGTCGCCATGCCGCCGCCGGAGTATCCGGCCAAGGCAACCGGGCTCTGCCGCAGCTGCAGCGGATCGAAACGCTGGGTGGCGCGGATGCTGTCGAGAACGATCTGTCCGCCGAGCTTGGCTGCACCGTAGGCACTGTTGGGGCCGAGGTGATCGGCGATGACAACCGTCCAGCCACGCTGCAGAACGGCGTTCAGTGCGGGTGCCTCGCGGATCGCCAGATTGGGATCGTTGGACCAGAGCGCTTGTGACGGTGCACATTCGAGACCGAGTGCGTTGATGATGTGTTGGTAAGACAGCACCGGCCCGTTGGGGGCTTTGTTGCGGGGGACCAGCACGGTGTTGATCGCCGCGATAGGATTACCCGCCGAATTCGTGGAACGGAACTTCAGCTGCCACACGTCGACGTCGAAGAAGCCGGGAGGTGGCGGCATCGGCCGGCTGGAGATCACGTCCCCCGGTGCCATAGCGGCGAGGTCGGCGGGCGGAGCATAGAAACCGTCCGATATCGGCGTCGGAAACAAGGGCGCCGCAGCGGCCTGACCTGGGCCGACAAGCGTCGAACAGAGAACGGCAACCGCCGTTATGCTGACAGCGCCTGCCAATTTGAGAACCCGCATCTGGTAAACCCCTCCATGCCTGAATCGAAACGGCGCGCGTCTCGACGATTCGGCAAGCCCCCGTAGAGCTGGCCCGCAACTCGATATAGCTATTGATCTGTGACTCGTTACGCTCCCCGGGCGACGATGAGCGCAACGGTACGCACCCGGTGATTCTATGGCAACCGAAGAACGGTTTTTCTGCCGGTTTCTGGGATTCGACAAAATTCGCCGCTGAAATACCGGCGTGGGCTACTCGGGAACGACGTCCGTCGGCGACTTGTCCGGTCGCAATCCGCGCCAGCTCGGGTGGCGAAGATGGCCGGATTCTGTCGCCTCGTAGTACCGCACTTCTCCGACGAGAACCGGTTCCACCCAAACGGCACCGCGCCTGTCGGCCGTCGGAAGCGTCGTGGAGAAAGGACTCTCCGACGTTTCCAGCGGAGCCAGCGCTGCGGCCAGTGAATCGAGCGCGCGATCGTCGAAACCGGTGCCGACGCGACCGACGTAGCGAAGGCCGTCGCCGTCGGGGATCCCCATCAACAGTGATCCGAATCCGCCGGAACGACGTCCTTGGCCGCGTCGCCAACCGCCGATCACGACTTCTTGCGTGCGCCAGTTCTTGTACTTGATCCAGGTGTGGGCGCGCTTGCCCGGCTGGTAGATCGAATCGGTGCGCTTGGCGACGACTCCCTCCCACCCCCGTTCCCGGCTCTCGGCGATGGCGTCGGCAGCCGAACCCGTCAGCAACGGCGGCACCAGAACCGAGTCGAGGCCGGTGGTGAGCAGTTCCAACAATCGTCTCCGGTCGGAGTACTTCTTGCGCACGAGGGAAGTGCCGTCGAGATGGAGCAGGTCGAAGGCGATGAACCGGATGTCGTCGCGGGCGGCGTTCTGTAGCTTCTCGAAGCTGCTGATGCCGTTGCTGTCGAAGACGACCACTTCACCGTCGATGACGGCGTCGTGATCGGCCAGGTCCTCCGCGAGAGACCGGATGGCTCCGAACTTCTCGGTGTAGTCGTTTCCGCTTCGGGTGCGCAGGGACATCGAACCGTGAGTAAATTCCGCGACGATGCGGAAGCCGTCCCATTTACCCTCGAACGACCACTCGTCCTCGGGTAGATCGAGTATGTCGCCCGCGGTTGCAAGCATCGGTGAGATGTTCTTCAGCACCGGCTTGTCCGTCGGCGGGCTGTCCTTTTTTGTCGAGTGCTCTCCGGGTTGGTCCTTCATCAGGTGCATGAGCCACTGGTTGCCCTTGGTGCGGATGAGGGCGAACCTGCCGCGTGCTTTGGCTCCGTGCAGAACGACGATGACTTCGTCGTCCCTCCACTTCTCGAGCTCGTAGGTTCCGCTGTCCCAGATCGAGACGTCACCACCGCCGTACTCGCCCTTGGGGATTCGTCCGGCGAACGTCGCATATTCCAGCGGGTGGTCCTCTGTGTGGACGGCCAGACGGTTCTGCCCGGTCTCGACCGGGATGTTCTTGGGCACGGCCCACGACACCAGGACTCCGTCGTGTTCGAGTCTGAAGTCGTAGTGCAGGCGTCGGGCATGATGTTCCTGAATCACGAACGTATCGTCGTTACCCTGGGGCTCGGCGGTTTTCGGGATGGGCTCCGGAGTTCGGTCCGCGCTACGCATGCTGCGGTACTTGCCGAGCTTGTCCGTGCCGGAGGTGTCGTGTTCGTCCGCTGCCGGTTTCGGGTCGAGATCGGCGAGTAGGTCGCCGGTGTCGTGGAATCGTTCCAGAACCTCCTCGAATCGAAGTTGTTGCAGCCCTGGTGATTCGAGCTCCTTCCAGGTTCGGGGGGCCGCGACGGTGGGTAGGGAACGGCCCCGAAGTGAGTACGGCGCAACGGTTGTCTTCTTTCCGTTGTTCTGACTCCAGTCGACGAACACTCGACCCGTGCGTTTCGCTTTCGCCATCGTGGCGGTCACCCGATCCGGTGACCGTTCTTCGAGCAGGGTGGCGACGCGTTTGGCGACGGTGGATGCGCCGGACGTCGACAGCGGTTTGTCCAGCGGTACGTACAGGTGAATTCCCTTGCTGCCGCTGGTGACCGGGTGCGCGGTCATGCCGATGTCTGCAATGAGGTCACGTATTTCGCAGGCCACCTCAGCGCATCGGGCGAGGTCGACGTCGTCGCCGGGGTCGAGGTCGAAGACCATGCGGGTGGCAGGGCCGGGTTCGGTGCCGTCGAAACGCCATTGCGGCACGTGCGCTTCGATGGCCGCCTGCTGCCCGAGCCACACCAGATCCGCTGCGGTGGAGAACAACGGGTAGGTGACGACTCGGTCGGAGTGCTGCATGGATCGGCGGTCGAGCCAGTCGGGTGCGGATGCGGCGAGATTCTTCTCGAAGAACGAGGATTGTTCGACGCCGTTCGGCCACCGCTTGCGGGTCACGGCGCGTCCTGCGACGTGCGGCAGCATCGCCGGGGCGATGGCAGCGTAGTACTCGATGATGTCGCTTTTGGTGGTGCTGGTTTCTGGGAACAGCACCTTGTCGAGGTTGGTGACGGAGACCTTTCGGCCTTCGATCTCGAGCGTGGCCATCGTCTCAGGTTAGTGCTCGCCGTCTGAACCTGCGACCAAGTTGTGACAGGCTCGAATGCATGGCAACGATCAGTGTCTCGGTACAGATGCCCGAGAACCCTCAGGGCGCGTGGGACAAGGCTTCCGCCCTCGAGCGGTTCGACGAGTGGATGACCATCCACGGTGGTTGGTGCAGTCCGCCGCCGAACAAGGTCGGCAAGGGCACGAAGGTCGAGTCGCTGGTGAAGGTGAAGGGTTTCAAGAACACGATCAACTGGGAGTTCACCGAGTACGAGGAGCCGAAGCTGATCGAGATGTCGGGCCGCGGCAAAGGTGGAGTGAGGATCTCGCTGACCGTCCACGTGCGTGAGGCCGAGGGCGGTTCGGAGCTGACGCTCGACGCGAAATTCGGTGGGGGCGTGCTGTTCGGTCCGGTGGGTTCGGTGGTCGCCCGTGCACTCGATACCGATGTGAAGCAGTCGGTGGCGAACCTTGCTGCATTGAAGTGACGGCATCTCGGGATTCCTGAAGTAGCTGTCGGACAATCTCTTCCAGCCCCGCACCGTGTTCTCGGTGCGGGGCTGGTGTGCGTTCGAGGGGCCTATGCGATGTGGGGGCCTGCTCGGGCGTGGGATTGTCTCGGTTGTCGGTACGGGTCGACGGATGCCGGGGGTACGAACCAGGGGTGTTGATCGGTGCCGATGAATACTTCCCAATCGGAGTGGTGGATGAGTCGGTGGTGGAATCCGCACAGGAGGACGAGGTTGTTCATGTCGGTGGGTCCGCCGTCGGTCCAGTGCCAGATGTGGTGACCTTCGGTCCAGGCGGCGGGTCTTCCGCAGCCGGGGAACGCGCAGCCGTGATCGCGGGCGGTCAATGCTCGTTTCTGTTTCGCGGTGACGGTGCGCGCGGTGCGGGCGAGGTTGAGTGGGTTGCCGTTCTCGTCCATGACGATGGCGGTGAGAAGACAATCGCAGGCGAGTTGGCGGGACGTCTCGCGGGAGAGCGGGCCCATCCACGGCAGCCACCCGACCGACGTGCCGTCTCCGAACAGGTCCCGATACGCACCGCGATCCTGGCTCGGTCCGACAGCGCTGTCGGTCTCGAGTTCATCCGCCGCGTCCGACTCGGTCGGGTCGGAGTGTATTGGGTCGGTGTGGATCGGGTTGCCGGCGTCGATGTCCACCGGGTTGGCTGGATCGGCGTTGTCGGATTCTGCTGCAGCGCGGGTGGTTTCGTCATCGGTGATGTCGTCGGTGTTCTGACCGCTCAGGCTGTGGAGGTCCTGCAACCGGATGTGCAGGTTGATGTGGGGTCTTTCGCCGCCTTCGGTGGGGCGATCCTTCGAGGCGAGGTAGTGGTCGAGGATGTGTCCGAAGGCGTCGGCGCGTCGCCTCGCAGGACTGCGTTCGTCGGGGGTGCCGTCGGCTGCGGGCCGAGGTTTGGTCAACGGCGAAAGCGCGGTGAGCAGCTTTTCTCCGGTGATCGCATCGAAATCCATCTTCGCCACGAGACGTCCGTTGAGGGTTTTCGAGGCGAAGAGTTCGTTGCGGTCGGTGTCCTCAGGGGGCGGCTTGTCGCTGCCGTAGGTGTCTTCGAGTTTGGTGATCGCTTCACGGATCTTGTCGGTGCGTGCCCCAGGCCCGGTTGCGGCGGTGATCATGGCTTTGCGGGCGATGTCGCGACCCTCTTGCGGGAGGTTCTTCGGGGGTGTTTCGGCGAAGGTGAGAATCAGGGCGGCGTGGTCGACGGACATGACGCCGGTGTTGACGGCGTCGGCGATGTCGGGGAAGTTCTTCAACCCGCGAGCGAGGGCCACGATCTTGTTCGCTTTGCTCGGGGTGAGGAGGGTGGTGGAGGTCAGCCAGCCTGCGGGTCCGGGGAAGCCGAGTTTCTCCCGGCTCACGCGGGTGTCGATGTCGGCGACGAGAGCGATGCGCCGTGCTTCGAGCAGTTGGATCTGGTGGGAGACATCAGCGGCGTCGGCGAGGAGTTCGCTTTCGCTCAGTTGCCAGATCTCCGTTGTCATGGAGATAAGTGTATCGAACGGGTGTTCGATGCGCAATGATGGTGCAATCGAAAACTATTGCCGTGCAAAAGGATTCGGGATACGGAACCTGTCGGTGGCCCGTGATATGGCCGCAACGTCAGTCGAGTGAGGATCGCCCGGGACCGCTGAACTCGAACGGGGCGGCGCGCAGTGGCTTCGATGTAGGGGTCGGACTGCAATGCACGAGATGTAGAGCAGACCTCTACTGCTGGCGTGTCTTTCGCAACCACCACAGTCCTGCGATGGGCAGCACGACCGGGATGAAGACGTAACCGGATCCGAAGTGCGACCACACTGTCGGCTCCGGGAAGTCCTGGGGCTGGATGTAGCTGAGGGTGCCGATGCCGAGGACTCCGACGAGTTCGATGATGCAGGAGACCGTCACCACTCGTCGTGATGCCTCGGTTGCTCGTGCCAGGCCGACCGTCGCGATGATGTAGACCACGGCTGCGAATGCCGAGAGCAGGTACGCGACCGGGGCGTTGTCGAATCGGGTGGTGACTTGCACGATCGATCGAGATGTCGCGGCAACGGCGAACACGGCGTAGACGGCGATGAGGAAGCGTCCGAATCCGGTGCGGGTTGCTTGCTGGAGTTTGTCAGGCATATCCGGCCCAAATCTGGCTCAGTCGCAACACCATGGCTGCGAGGGTGAGGACGGCTACGAGGAGCACTGCGGTGCCGCCACGGGAACGGTCGCCCAGAGACCACCACGTTCCGAGTGGGAGCAGGAACAGCAGTCCGACGAGGTACGACCCGAACGTGAGCCGGTGAATGTCGCGATCGGAGGCGAACATCATCACGAACCCGATCACGGCCTGCAGTGCAACGACGCCTTCGGTAGCCGCGATCGTCCAGAACAGCGCGCGGTCGGCCTTGTTCTTCAACAGAACGGGCCTGTTCGTGGCGAGCTTCACGAGCACCCAGATCCCCACTACCAGGGACAACACGTACAACAAGCCGGTGACGGCGCCGATCATCGAGTTCCTCGTCATGCTGCGGTGGGTGGATGGACTTCCCTTCACAGTAACCGCGTAACACCACGTCAACACTGTGAGGCCCTTGAAACACGACGTTGTTCCGAGCGTGACCAATCGGAAATCGACGAGGCCTGTACTTGTTCCATGGCCGCAGAGGATCTGCCCTCTCGCCGGACATGACGGTTTTCTCGGGTGGACATCGGTGTCCACCGCATCCAGCCCGCTCTGCGAACCTCAGGAGACGCACGTGTCAGATCTCGACCAGTCCATCGCCGAGAACATCAAGAAGTCCCTCGAGGAGATTCCGCATCCCTCACTTCCCAAGGGCAGCAACATCTACGGGTCCACCAAGATCTTCCCCGACTACAAGGCGGAGAACGGCGAAAGCTACTTCACGCTGGTGCACGGCATCGCCCACGAGTCGTCGGTATCGTTCGTCGCGGTGCTGCAGGCCACCCGCGCTCTACGCAAGGGTTTCGAGTCGGCGATGTACTTCTACGGACCCGGTGCCATCAATTGCCTTGCCACACGCGGTTTCCCGACCACCGGAGACTCGGGCTTCCCGGGTGAACAGAACATCAACGACTCCCTCGCGACGTTCATCGCCGAGGGCGGCACCGTGTTCTGCTGCCGCTTCGGACTGGCCCTGCACGGGGGTCGTGAAGAAGACCTCATCGAGGGCGTCATCCCGGCCCACCCCCTGGACGTGCAGGACGCATTGATCCATTACGCGCGCAAGGGTGCCATCATCAATTCGACCTACATGGTCTAGGGGACGGTTATGTCCATCTCTACACGTGTGGATCTGGCGTTGCTCGGGATTCGAGGAGCAACGCCGGTGTCCAGAACTGCCGGTGCCGGCCCGAGTGACGATGGACATGTCCGCATCGATGGTCTCGGCGCAGCAATCCCGCGCAACCCGCTCAGTCCGTACGTACTCGAAGAAGGGCGAGTTCTGTTCGACGGCAACGACATCGGCCTCGATGTTCAGGCCGTCGATCGCCCGAAGTTCTACGACCTCTCCACCGCCGACGGCGTCGCCTACGAGAAGATCGCCAAGCTGCACGGCACCAGTGTTCTGGCCACGACCGTGGTCCAGACGTGCATTCGCTACGACGCCGATCAACGGTGCCGCTTCTGTTCCATCGAAGCGTCTCTGGACGCGGGCGACACCATCGCTGTCAAGACGCCCGCGCAACTTGCGGAGGTGGCGGAGGCCGCTGTCCGGCTGGACGGGGTGACGCAGATGGTCATGACGACGGGCACTTCGGCCGCGAAGGATCGCGGTGCCCGTCATCTGGCCCGGTGCGTACGTGCCATCAAGGCCGTGGTCCCGGAACTGCCGATCCAGGTGCAGTGCGAACCTCCGGGTGACCTGCAGACCATCCAGGACCTGTACGACGCCGGAGCCGAGTCCATCGGTATTCACGTCGAATCGCTCGACGACGACGTGCGCCGCCGATGGATGCCGGGCAAGGCATCGGTCTCGATGGACGAGTACCGCGCGGCATGGAAAGAAGCGGTCCGGGTTTTCGGGCGCAACCAGGTTTCGACGTACATACTGGTCGGTCTCGGCGAGGATCCCGACGAATTGGTCTCGGGTGCAGCGGAACTGATCGAGATGGGTGTGTATCCCTTCGTCGTTCCGTTTCGGCCGCTCGCAGGCACGTTGGCGGTGGATGTCGACCGGGCGACGGCTCCCGCTGCCGACGTCCTCGAAAGCGTCACCCGACGCGTCGCCAAGGAACTTCAGGCAGCGGCGATGCTCGGGTCCGATCAGAAAGCAGGCTGCGCGGCCTGCGGTGCGTGCAGCGTTCTGCAGAACGCGGGAGGGTGATATGTACGGCGTCGTGGGGGGTAACGATCTCGCCGGATTGTCCGGTGCTGCAATCACTGTCGTGCAACCGGAGTTCATCGTTCAGCCGTGCACCGGTACAGCAGAACTGAACGCGTATCGGGCACTGCGGAGAGAGACGTTCGTCGCCGAACAGGGCTTGTTCGCCGGCACCGATCACGACGACGTCGACGACGATCCTCGCTGCGTCGTTCTCGTGGCCACCGGCCGAGACGGCACCGTGCTCGGTGGGGTGCGCCTGGCACCCTGCACGGCAACGGATCTGGGGTGGTGGGCCGGCAGTCGCCTGGTGGTCACCACCTCTGCGCGCACTTCCGGTGTGGGCCCAGCGCTGGTGGGTGCGGCCTGTGCTCATGCCGAAAGTCGCGGCGTGCTGCGCTTCGACGCGACGGTGCAGAAGCGCAACGAGACACTGTTCACCCGTCTCGGCTGGATCAGGCGTGGAGACGTCGAGGTGGCGAATACTCCACACGTGGCGATGTATTGGCCGATCGACAGGATCGAACGGCTGGTGTCGTCGACCAAGGCGATGCTCGCCGTCGTCCTCGCGCCACTGAAGGCGCAGCCACTCGGGCTCGGTGCCAAAGGATTTCGAGGTGACGACGGTGTCCCGGTTCCCGGGAGCGACATGATCGCCGCCTGCGATGCGATCATCCCCTCGATGGTCGACCGCGACCCGGAGTGGGCCGGCTGGTGCGCGGCCCTGGTCAACCTCAACGACCTGTCGGCGATGGGTGCCTACGCAGTCGGCATGCTCGACTCCGTCGGAGCACCGACGCAATCTCGACTGACCCGCATCATCCGCGGCCTCGCCAATGCGTCTGCGGCCTGGCAGGTTCCGGTACTCGGTGGCCACACTCAGGCCGGGGTGCCGTCGTCGCTGTCGGTCACCGCTCTGGGGCGCACGACGAACCCGGTACGGGCCGGCGGGGGAAGCGTCGGCGATCGGTTGACACTGACGGCGGACGTCGAGGGTGGCTGGCGTCGTGGGTATCAGGGCCAGCAATGGGATTCGACGTCACGGCGCAACTCCGCCGAACTGACGACCATGGCATCGTTCGTCGCCCGTACCGCGCCCAAGGCCGCCAAGGACGTCTCGATGGCGGGACTGGCCGGGACCACCGGGATGCTAGCCGAGGCAAGCGGAACCGGTGCGGTATTGGACATCTCCTCGATTCCGAAGCCCGACTCGGCGTCGATGGGCGAATGGATCACGTGTTTTCCCGGGTTCGCGATGATCACCGCGGACCGTCCCGGTGCACCGACTGCACCGTCCGGACCTGCACTGTCCGCAGAATGCGGAGAGCTCACCGATACTCCGGGCGTCGCCTTGCGATGGCCCGACGGAATCACCACGCGCGCGGTCACTTCGACAGTGACCGGATTGGGAGAAGCATGAACGACATCACGATCTCCGTGGCCGCAGCCGAGTTCGGCCGCGACATGGAACAGGGTTACGCCACCATCGCCGCCCTGCTCGAGGAATCGCGTAATCGCGGTAGCCAACTCTTGGTGCTGCCGGAAGCGTGCCTGGGTGGATACCTCCCGAGCCTCGGTGGCGGCGACGAGACCGAAGAAGCGAGACAGCGTCGACTGAAGGCACTACCGCCGGCTCTGGAACTGGACGGTCCCGAGATCAAACGGGTCGTCGACATGGCAGGCGATACCGTCGTCACGTTCGGATTCTGCGAGAAAGACGGCGATACCCGCTACAACGCTGCAGTGACGGTCGACGGCAGCGGCATCCTCGGGTCGTATCGCAAGGTGCACCAGCCACTCGGCGAAAACCTCTGTTACGCAGCGGGAGAGAGCTACTCCGCCTTCGACACTCCGGTCGGCCGGATGGGCATGCAGATCTGCTACGACAAGGGATTCCCCGAGGCGGCTCGCGAACTCGCGCTCGACGGAGCCGAGATCGTCGCGTCCATCTCCGCGTGGCCGACGGCACGTACCGCGACGACCCCGAACATGGAAGAAGATCGGTGGAAGCAACGCTTCGACATCTATGACCGCGCTCGTGCACTGGAGAATCAGATCATCTGGGTCGCAGCGAATCAGGCCGGCACGTTCGGGTCTCTGAGGTTCGTCTGCAGCGCCAAGATCGTCGGGCCCGGCGGTGAGATCCTCGCGGGCACAGGCGTCGAGCCGGGTTTGGCCACAGCCACCGTCGATGTCGAGGCGCTTATCGGCGCGGCACGTGGCGGTGGCATGTACAACCTGCGCGACCGACGGCCCTCGGTCTATCGCACCATCACCAAGGAGACCGTTCATGCCTGAGATGTCGTTCGTGGTGCGGTGGCCCGACGGACGCGAACAGTCCTGCTACTCGCCCTCTTTGGTGATGCACGACTATCTGAGCCCCGGGCAGGAATACCCGGTGGCCGAGTTCGTTCAGCGAACGTCCGAGGCGCTGACCGTGGCGAGCGATCGAGTTCTCGCCAAACTCGGGATGCGGTGCACGTCGGCCGCGCAGCAGATGGAAGAGATTCACGGTGTCAGCGCGTCGTATCGGGCCGGTGCCGTTCGCGTACTGAGCATGTCGGGAGCTGAATTGCTATGACAGAGAACCACAGTGCAACAGAAAACTACTCGGTGATCGTCATCGGCGGCGGGCAGGCCGGACTGTCCATCAGTTGGCATCTGACGCAGCGAGGCATCGACCACGTCGTCCTCGAACGCGACACCATCGCGCACGAATGGAAAGACTCGCGCTGGGACAACTTCACCCTCGTCACCCCCAACTGGCAGTGTGCGCTCCCCGGATACTCCTACGACGGTGACGATCCCGACGGGTTCATGCAGCGTGACGAGGTCTACGCCTTCGTTCGACGCTACGCCGAGAGCTTCGATGCACCGGTCCGAGAGTATGTTTCGGTGAATCAGGCCTTGCAATCCGCGGCAGGCGGCTTCGACCTACAGACCTCCGCCGGCCCCATGCACGCCGATCAGATCGTCGTTGCCGTCGGCGGCTACCACATCCCGACCATTCCCCGCTTCGCCGAGAAGCTGCCCCGCGACATCGTCCAGATCCACTCGTCCGAATACCGCGGCTCGCACCAGTTCCCGAACGGCGACGTACTGGTCGTCGGCACCGGCCAATCCGGAGCGCAGATCGCCGAGGATCTGCACCTCGACGGCCGCCGGGTTCATCTGGTCGCCGGCACCGCACCTCGCGTCGCACGCTTCTATCGGGGGCGAGACTGTGTCGCCTGGCTGCACGACATGGGCGTCTACGATGTCTCCATCGAAGATCAACCCGGTGGCGTCGGCAAACGCGAGAACACGAACCACTACGTCACCGGCCGTGACGGTGGTCGAGACATCGACCTGCGCGCGTTCGCGACCGAGGGCATGCAGCTGTACGGCCGTCTGCTGGGCGTGGAGGACGGCGTCCTGCAGTTCGCCCCGACCCTCGAAGCGTCGATCGACGCTGCCGATCGGGTGGCCGAGAGCATCAAGGACAACATCGACGCATACATCGAGCGCGAGGGCATCACTGCCCCCACCGAGGACCGCTACGTGCCGGTGTGGCGTCCGGAGTCCGAGACGACCGAACTCGATCTCGCCACCACCGACATCACCGCGGTTGTCTGGTCGGTCGGCTTCCGCACCGACTACCGATGGCTGAAGGTCGGGGCGTTCGACGGCGAGGGCCACCCGACGCACAACCGCGGCGTCACATCGGTTCCCGGCCTGTACTTCCTGGGCCTGCCCTGGCAGCACACCTGGGGTTCGGGACGCTTCGCCTCGGTGGCCCGCGACGCCGCATTCCTGGCCGATCAAATCGGCCTCGAAATCAGTGCTGCGCAGTCCCGAAACTCGACGCAGTCCCGAAACCCAGCACAGCCGCAGAGCCAGATGGTCTGATTTCGACGTGGCTCCCATCAAGATCGGTGCATTGGCAGCACATTTCGGTAGAGACGTCGATCGGGCCGTACTGAAGATCACGACGATCATCTCCAGTGCGGCCCGCGAGGGCATCGATCTCTTGGTGCTGCCCGACGCATCCCTCGGGGGTTACATCAACAGCCTGAGCAACCCGGACCCGTCCGAGTTGCCGCCCACTCTCGATCCGGACGGACCGGAGTTGGCCGCGATCATCGCAGCGGCGGGTGCGATGACGGTGTGCATCGGGTACACCGAACTGTCGAAGGGGCTGCGGTACAACGCTGCTGCCTGCCTGACGGGCGACGGGATCCTCGGCAGTCACCGCAAGGTGCATCAGCCGCTCGGGGAATCCTTGGCCTACGCCGCCGGAGATCGGTTCGAGGCCTTCGATACTCCGGTCGGACGGATGGGCATGCTGATCGACTACGACAAGACGTTCCCGGAGTCGGCCCGCACGCTCGCATTGGACGGCGCGAGAATCATTGCGGCGCTGTCGGCGTGGCCGGCCAGCGTCACCGATCGAGCGTCGTCGCTGCCCAACGATCGGCAGTCGCGACTGTTCGATCTGTACGACGCTGCGCGCGCCGCCGAGAACCAGGTGGTGCTCGTCTCGTCCAACCAGACCGGGGTGATGGGATCCCTGCGGTTCCTCGGCCAGGCGAAGATTGTCGGGCCCGGCGGAGACGTGTTGGCCAAGACGTGGTCCAAAGGCGGTTTGGCCGTGCACGAGATCGACGTCGATGCCGAGGTGGATCGGGCCCGGAGAGGTCTGCATCACCTGGCCGAGCGACGCGTCGACGCCTATCCGAACTTGTTGCAGGAGAAGCCGGATCGATGAAGATCGCGCTGTTGACCTATTCGTCCAAACCGCGCGGAGGCGTGGTGCATACGTTGGCTCTGGCCGAAGCGCTGGCACGCGCCGGCCAGGATGTGTCGGTGTGGTCGCTGGGCCGCGGGGGTGACAGTGAGTTCTTCCGCAAGGTCGACCCGGCTGTCACCGTTCGGATGGTCCCGTTTTCCCACCGCGAGAACGAGACCGTCGGCGAGCGGATTCTGCGATCGATAGGCGTTCTGCGGCAGGCTTTCACGCCCGACGAGTACGACATCGTCCATGCTCAGGACTGCATCTCGGCCAACGCCGTCGGCCGGTGCATCAGGACCATCCACCATCTCGACGAGTTCACCACTCCCGAGCTCGCGGCATGTCACGAACGAGCGATCACCGCGCCGTACGCGCGAATCTGTGTGTCCACTGCGGTGGCCGACGACGTCCGACGCGGCTGGGGGTTCGATCCGGTCGTCATTCCCAATGGAGTCGATGCCGGAAGGTTCTCGGCAGCAGCCGAATCGGGCCGATCGCACTGGAGCGGGAAGTTCGGCAGGTACGTGCTCGCCGTCGGCGGCATCGAGCCACGCAAGGGCAGTCTCGATCTACTCGACGCCTTCGCCGGGCTGTCCGATCGCACCGTGCAACTGGTGTTCGCCGGCGGCGAGACCCTGTTCGACTACCGTGACTATCGGTCCGAATTCGACCGTCGAGCAGTAGCACTGGGCATCGAGCCGGTGATACTCGGAACCGTCGACGACGACGAGCTGCCGCATCTCGTGGCGCAGGCTGCGGCGCTGCCGTTCTTCTCCACCAAGGAAGGCTTCGGCCTGGCCGCGATGGAGGCGCTCGCCGCATCGACTCCGGTGGTGGCGCGTGATCTGCCGGTACTGCGAGAGGTGTTCGGAGACAGCGTCACCTACGCATCGTCGGTGGAGACCATGACCAGCGAATTGGACCGTGCGTTGCACGAGCCGCACGATCCGTCACCGGGGCTGGCGCTGGCGCACAGCCTCACCTGGGACGAGGCTGCGCGTCGACACCTGGAGTTCTACTCCTCGCTACGCTGACCGGTTCGCTTGTTGCGTTTGAGCCGGTGAGGCTTGAGCTTGTGGAACCCTTTGACCCGTAGTGAACGGACCGATTTGAGGTAGAACTCCGAGTCGTGACGCAGTTCATCCGTCATGACGGTATCGACCAGGATCGTTCCGGGATTGGCCGAACTGGTCAGGCGCGCAGCGATATTGACCACCGACCCGTACAGGTCGCCGTACCGTGCCAGTACCGGGCCCCACGCCAGCCCGACCCGCAGATCCGGCATGTCCTCCTGCTCGTCGAAGGCGTCCTGGAGGTCGAGGGCGATGTGGGCGGCATCCTCGGGGGTCTGCGCGCTGAACATCACCTCGTCGCCGACGTTCTTGATCACCGAACCGCGCCCTCGCGCAATGATATTGGTGGCCAGTGACTCGAACTCCTCGAGAAGCGTCGTCAACTCGCCGATGTCGAGTCGACGCGTCAGGCTCGTGTAGCCGACCATGTCGGCGAACCCGACGGCCATCGTGGGGCTGTCGGCGGCGTCGTCGGGAGCGGCGATGGATCGACCGGCCGCTGCTGCCAGGTGGCGTCGCCAGGTGTATCCCTGGAGCGCTTCGAGGGTGGGGACGGTTTCGGCGGCGATGGCACGGGCGTTCCGTCGAATCGCGTCGATGTCGTTCGTGTCTTCTTGGCTGTCGATGATGCGTTCGAGTATGTGAGAGTTCACAACGCCCACTTGCCATTCCGCGAGCCGGGACATCGACTGCCCGAGGGTGCGTGCGATCGCAACCTCCATCTCGGGCTTGATCACCTTCTGCGCGGTCAGTGCGGTGATCAGCTTCAGAGCTTCGAGATCGGCGTCGGTGTAGACGAGTGCGTCGGTATCGGTGTGGACGGGGAAGCCCATGCCGATCCACAGGGCGATGACCCGCTCGAGCGGAATCCCGGACTTCTCGACGATGTCGGCGCGGTTGTACTTGGGCTCGCCGCCCAGTAGATTCCGCTCGATCTCCGTCTGTACTACCGAGTTGATCTGATTCTCAGGCATATCCCAACGTTCTGTCGAAATAGGAACGGACGGCGTCCACGTACTCGTCGATCTTGTCGGGATCCCAATCCGTGGTGGGTATGGGCTCGCCGACGGTGACCTTGACCGTACCGGAGTGAACGGTGAAGTCCTTCTTCCACATCACGTCACCGGCGTTGTGAATGACGATCGGAACGATCGGCACGCCGGCCTGCATCGCCAGGTGAAAGCCGCCTTTCTTGAATCGGCCGAGACGGGACGTCGGCATGCGAGTGCCCTCGGGGGCGATGGCGACCGAGATGCCGCTGTGCAGCTTCTCGATCGCGGGCCGCATGGCCTCTCGCGCTTGCGCAGGATCGCCGCGATCGACATAGGCGACGTCGAAAATTCTGCCCAGCAATGCGAAGCGCGGATCGCGTTCGAGTTCCCGCTTGGCGACGGCGGTGATGTCGCGTCGCAGGATGGAAGTGACGATGATCGAGTCGGCGGTGCTCTGATGGTTGAACATGAAGACGGCTGGCCTGGCCGACCAGGCATTTTCGGTTCCGGTGACGTCGAGCTTGACTCCGGCGAGGGTCAGCGCGATGTCCGGGGCGATGGTGCTGGTGATATTGGCACCGGTACGGCGACTGCGGGTGAGCAACCCCAGACCGAGCCCGATCGACGCACTCGCGAGCACCGATCCGAGCGCCGCCGTGCTGCGTACGGCCGACGTGATATCCGTGCCGCGCTTCGGGCTGTCCAGCGTCAGGGCCGGCCAGTTCTTCTTGGCGGCATAGCGCGCGAGATCAGGATCGGGGTTGAGGGCGATGGGACGGCCCACGGCCTCGAGCAGTGGCACGTCCTCACCGCCGTTCGAGTATGCGAAACAGCCTGCCAGAGCGATGCCTTCACGTTCGGCGTAGTCGATCGCCGCCTGTGCTTTGCGGGGTCCCCAGAGCGAATCGCCGACGAGCTCGCCGGTGAGAATTCCGTCGGTGACCACCGGAGTCGTGCACAGCAACTCCTCGAACATCATGTCCTGTTGCACCGGCAGTGCCTGGTACGGCGTGGCCGAGGTGGCCATCACGAGGCGATGCCCTGCGTGCCGGTGAGCCTCGACGAGGGCCCGGGCCTGCGGGTAGATCATCGGCGCGATCTCGTTGCGGAACAGGGTGTATGCCTGTTCCATCAGGTCCTCTTCGCGACGGCCTTCGAGGCCGCGGACGGCCTTGCCCATCAGATTGTCGACGGGAGAGTTACGCATCCGCATCTCGACGACGGCACTGGAGATCTCCCACAGTTCCTTGACCGTGACGTCGAGGGTCTTGAGGCGTTCGAGAAACACTGCGCGAGCTGAGAATCCGTTGATGAGAGTGCCGTCGAGATCGAAGAAGGCGATGGTGTCTCGGCCGGGTGGGGCGGCGGCGATCGCTATCAGTCGATCGTCGAACTCGGTCATGGATTGTTCTCCTCGGGGGCAGAGATCGGTTCCACCTCACGGAGCATTCGGTGCGCCATGTCCCGGATGGTACGTACCTTGCGGGCCCATTCGTCGATCTCCAGCGCGAAGTCCCTGCGGCGGCGGGCAATGCCGTCCGAGCTGGAATCGATCAGGTCGCGGTTTTCGGCCAGTTGCAGTGCAGTGTCGAACAGTTCGCCCGAGATGGACTCACTGTGATCGAGCTGCTGGCGGAGCCGCCTGGCCTGGGCAGCGCCGAGGCATTCCGAGATGAACTTCGGTTTGTCGAATTCTCCGCTCTGCGGCAGCAGCATCAGCTGGTCGGCCACTACCTGATAGGCCTCGAAGATCGGCTGCAGTACGCGGTGCGCCAGGTGCAGATCCTGCGATTCGAGCTGTCGCGCAGCATAATCGGGGTCGCTGATGCTGGTGCGCCAGTCCGGGTCGATGAGATCGACCTCGGATTCGAGACGCTCCCCGAAGTCCTTCTTGTCGCCGAAGAAGAACTCGAACTTGAGTAGATCTCGCAATTGCAGGGCCGACGTCCACAACGATTCCTGAGTCAGCGGCGTCGAGTCACCCTCGGTCGGTAGCACCACCAGCTCGCCGATGGCGCGCATCACGAAGAAGTGAATGGCGTTGTTGCGGAAGAACGCTGCCACCAGATGCTTGTCCTGCGCCAGGTAGAACAGCGGTTCGGGGCCGTCGTCGAAACGCTTGACGACGTTGGCGTTGACCTGTGCGATGACGGCCGAGCGGACGACGTCGACGTCGGCGATGTCCACCCCGCCCGCAGTGGGTAGGTTTCTGCGTTTGATGTAGCCGGCCAACGGCGAGATGATGGCCCACATCTCGTTGACGTTGAGTGCGCGATCCTCGATACCCAACAGCGCCATCGTGACCAGTGCTGCCGGGGTCACCGGCGTCGCATCGTTGATCGCATGGGAGACACCGAGCGCGATCTTCTGCACCGCGACGCGCTTGTCGGTGTTCTCGGCGACGATCGCCGCCACCGACATCGGCTCTCCGAAGTTCAGATAGACGTTGCCGCGCAACGTGCCCTGAGCGCGGATGTACCCGATGGCCATGCGAATGCCCTCGGCTTGCTTCTTCGCCCCGTGCGATTCTTCGGCCATCGCGCCGACCTCGTGCAGTCGGTCGTAGGTGATGGACGTCGGGATCAAATAGACGTCCTCCGCGTCGCTCGACTCGAGGGCGTCGACGAGGTAGGTCAGCAGACCGAACCGCGGCGGTCGGAGCTTTCCGGTGCGGCTGCGTCCGCCCTCGATGTACCACTCGAGGTTGAACCGCTTGCTGAGCAGAAAACTCATGTACTGACGCAGCGTCCATTTGTAGATCGCGTCCGAGAACTTGCGCTGAATGAGCACCACGCCACTGCGTTTGGCTATCGGGCCCAACGGCCAGAAGCCGACATTGATGCCGCCCATGACGTGATTGAGCGGCAGTCCCTCGGCGAGAAGCGCGGGACGCAGCACGAGTGGGTCGAGGTAGGAACGGTGATTGGGCAGGAACACCAACGGATAGTTCTTGTTGAGTTCGCGAACCTTCTGCAGCTGATCGCGATCGACGTCGACCTTGTACGCCCGCGAGAAGTACGCGCCGAGGGTTCCCCACATCTCGACGGCGCGCCTGGTTTCGGTCGCCACCATCTCGCCGAGGATGTCCTGAACCCTCTTGTCGACGGTGTCGCGATCCTGGCCGACGTGGTCTGCGAGCTCGGTGATGCCGTCCCTGAACTTCTTCTGCTCCGTCATGTCCTCGACGACGAAGCGCGGAATCTTGTACTCCGAGCCGATGACTCCGCGTTCGGCCTTGTCCAGTGCGAGACTGGCCTGCCGCAGGATGAACGACGACAACGACGTGCCGCCGCCGCGCTCGAACCGATCCTGGAGATCGCTCAGGGTTGCGGGTTCACCGACCAGCACTGCGGAGTGATCGGGATCGTCGTTGGCCACCCACCGCTGCCACACCCGTGTCGGCTTCGAGCGGCCTCTAGGGGCGAAGATGCGGTGCAGAATGCCGGTGCTGCGATCGGTCAACGTGACCCGCAGCGGAATGAGCAGCGGATCGTCGGCGTACCCGCGGACGGTGTCCGACAGTGATGTCCTGGCCTCACCGGACAGAACGACCGATGGGGGCCGACGTTCTCCGTCCGGGGTGGTGGCGTCGATCCACTGATTCAGGGCCTGAACCTCGAGAGTGCTTCTGGCATCGAGCAAGTACACGTGCGGACCGTCGCTGAGCGATTGCTGGTCCGCGTCGAGGTGGTACATCGAAGCTCCTGTTCCGTACCTGCGCAAGAAGGTACGCCGTCAGGCTACGCGGGAGAATCCCGGCGCGAGGGCGGTTCGGCGAGGTGGTCGACGGCACTCGACGGGCGCTCGGACGGCCTGTCCGTTAGAGTCGTGCCATCGGCCTTCTCTGGCCAAGCCTCTTTAGTGTTAATCGTAGTAACTGTTACTTCTGGTTACGGTTACTCGGGGTCACACATACTTGGGATCGACGTCATCCTCGCGACCGATACTCGATACCGTGCTGCCTGCGCACGTGAATCTGTGCGACAGTATTCGCAAACACTTTCGAGAAAGGCCGGTAGTCGATGCCACCCCGTGGGCGCGCCGTGAACGATTCGCTGACTCCCGAGAACCTGACGACGCTCGCAGCAGCGCTCGCCGAGGGGCGTCGCGCCACCGTGTATCTCCGCGAGCCGAATCCGAGCCTCGGCCTGCCCGACGGTACGTCGGCCAAGGTGGTGTCCATCGACGGCAACACCGTCACCATCAGCCCGAAGGGCGTCAACGACGAACTGCCCTACGAGGCCGAGGAACTGCGCATCACCCGCAACCCGGCGACCCCACCCGCGCCTGCCAAGCGCATCCCCGCGAAGAAGACGGCATCGACTGCGCCGGTATCGAAGCCGGTCGCTGCCTCCGAGCCGGTCGCTGTCTCGAAAACGAGCCCTTCTTCTACATCGGCCACGGCTTCTACATCGGTCACGGCGTCGACATCGAGCGCTGCTCCGAAGTCGGTACCGGCGACCGACGTTGCCGCCAAGCCCGCCGGTGCGGGGTCTGCGTCGACCGGCTCGGCCCCACGTCGTCCGAAGAAGGCGCCGGGCGGAGTGAGCGTGACCATTCATTCCGGTGCCGACAACGATTGGTCGGTCACCGTCACGCAGGGCGCGAAGAGGCCGACCAAGGCGCAGCCGGTGAGTCCGGAAGCGGTCGGTCGGGCCGTTCGTGAATTGGGCGATGTCACTGCACGCGATGCCGTCGAGGCTGTGATCTCCCATGCACGTGAAGAGGCGGCACGCCGCGTGGCCGAACTGAGTCGTCAACTCGACGAAGCTCGGACGACTCTTGCGGCCCTCGAGCAGGACGTATGAGCGACTAGCTCGTGTTACGACACGTTCTGTTGCTAGGGTTCTGCCGACACCGCTGAGAGGGAGTACATGTTCAAGAAATTCATGCTCGTCGTCGTGGGGGCGGCTGCAATCGTAGCCAGCGTCGGCGTGGGGACCGCATCCGCGGCCGCTCCTGCAGCTCTCGGCGGTGGGTCCGGAATCATCGTCGGAGGCCAGGCGGAGTGCACGCTGACGACGATCGGCAACGACCGCAACGGAAATCTCGTGGGCTTCACCGCCGGTCACTGTGGCCAAGCGGGTGCCTCCATCGTCCCGGAGTACGATACCTCCCTCGGTGAGGTGGGCCGCATCGCATTCTCCAACCCGGAGTACGACTACGCCCTCATCGAATTTCAGCGTGACAAGGTTGCCCCGATCAGCCGCGTGGGCAACGTGACCATCTCTCAGGTCGGCCCGCCGACGGCGTTCCCGAACATCGTCTGCAAGGAAGGCCGCACGACCGGCAACACCTGCGGTCTCGCGTACGGAGACGTTCTGCAGTCGCAGGAGACCTGGGCGCAGCTGTGCGTCGTCGAGGGTGACTCGGGTAGCCCGGTCGTCGTCGGCAACACCCTCGTCGGAATGGTCAACGCTTACCTGGGCGTCGCGTGCTTCGGCCCCGAGGTCGGCACCAACTTCGACGCGATCCTTCGCAACGTCGATCAGGGCAACGGACTCGGCGCAGGATTCGTCCCCGCTCCCTGACCCGCACTCGTAGACCGATGTCCCGTCGGCGCAATCACATTGCGCAGGCGGGGCATTCGTCGTTTCAGGGGTGGGCTTCGGCTGGCGCGTTCGCGGCGCGGACACCGATCACGATGCGTTCGGCTTCGTCCGGTGCGATTCCGAGCAGGACCAGACTCGACGTGGTGGCCGCACCTGTGGGGTCGGTGAGCAGCCCGGCATTGGTGGCCTCGAGGATCGACAGCGCGATGGCTTCGATGTTGAGGATCAGCACCTCGGCCGGCAGATAGGTGGAGAACACACCCTCGCGCTGTCCACGTCGAATGACAGCCGCAGCCGACTCCCGCATCGGTCCCAGCAGGTCGTGAAGACCGTTGTGTCCCAGGTCGGTACGCGCGACCGCAAGTAGGAGCCGGTACTGATCTCCGACGCGTGCCAGTGCCAGCGTCTGTCGCACGAACACGGTGACGGCGGATTCGTCGACGGCCGGATCACGTTCGAGCGCGACCGAGATGCGTTCTGCGGCTTCGAGTGCGATGCCGTCGATCAGGGCTTCGCGAGAGGCGAAGTGCGAGTACACCGTTCGTCGGACCACCCCGGCCGCGGATGCGACGTCGTTGATGGTCGCGTCCGGATTGTTCGCCAGTACCCCCTGCGCGACATCGAGAATTCGCGCTCTGTTCGAGCGGGCGTCACTTCGCTGCACGGGCGATCGGTCTGTCCGTGCGCTCGGTCTCGACTCCGTCGTCTTCGGCACACGTCCACTTCTAGCACGATCGCGTCGACGCAGTGTGGTTGCCGCCACAAAAGATTGCCGATCCTAGCGCGAATTTCTTAAGCTGCACAGCACTGTGCAAGGTGTGTCGCACTTTGCCAACGGGGGGAACACATGACACTGCTTGCGATGACACCTGTCCAAGAAATGCACAAACCCTATGCCCGACGATGGTCGGCCTTGGTGGTGTTGTGCCTGAGCCTGCTGATCGTGGTCATGGCAAACACGTCCCTGCTCGTCGCCGCGCCGTCGATGACGATGGATCTGGGCTTGACCAGCAGTGATCTTCAATGGGTGATCGACGGATACACCGTCCCGTACGCGTCGTTGATGCTGTTGTGCGGAGTGATCGGCGACCGGTACAGCCGACGCGGCGCGCTGATCATCGGACTGATCATCTTCGTGGCGGGGTCGGTGGCGGGGGCGCTGACCGATGCCACGCTCGGCGTGATCCTGGCTCGAATCGTCATGGGTGTCGCGGCTGCGATCGTCATGCCTGCGACGTTGTCTCTGCTGGTGGCCACGTTCCCCAAGCGTGAGCGGGCCACAGCCGTCACCGTGTGGGCGGCCACGTCCGGCCTCGCCATCGCCGCCGGGCCGTTGCTGGCCGGGTGGCTTCTCGAGAGCTTCACGTGGAGTTCGACATTTCTGATCAACGTCCCGATTGCGCTGGCCGCCATAGCCGGAGCCGTCGTACTCGTCCCGCCGTCGCGAGCCGTCGATGCCGGTGCGATCGATTGGATCGGCGGGTTGCTGTCGGTTCTGGCCGTCTCGACCATCGTCTACTCCATCATCGAGGGCATGCACTTCGGCTGGACCGTCGGGCCGCTGTACTTCGGCCTCGTCGGACTGCTGTCGGTGCTGGGTTTCGTGGGCTGGGAACTACGACACCCCAATCCGTTGCTGGACGTGCGGATGTTCTCCTCGCGTGTTCTCGGGGGTGCCACCCTTGCGGTACTGGTGTTCTTCCTGGTGACGTTCGGGGCGATCTACCTCGTGGCGCAGTACCTCCAGTTCGCTCTCGGGTACGGCCCGGTCTCCACCGGAGTGCATCTGCTGCCGCTGGCCGGCGCAGTGTTCGTCGGGTCCGGAATCACGATGTGGCTGACCCCCAAGATGGGGCCGCGTGTCACCGTCACCGCAGGGATGATCGTGGGCACGCTGTCGGTCGTATCCCTCGTCGGAATCGATTCGACGGCAACGTATGTCGACTTCCTACCCGTACTGACGCTGCTCGGACTCGCCATCGGGCTGTCCGTCTCGCCCTGCACCGACGCCATCATGGGTGAGTTCCCGGACGACAAGCTCGGTGTCGGCGGCGGACTGAACGACACTGCACTCGAACTGGGCGGGTCTCTCGGCATCGCAGTATTGGGTTCGGTTCTGGCGGCGTCGTATCGACAGGGAATCGAGGGGTTTCTGCAGACCTTCCCCGGAAAGCAACCCAACGGCCAGTACACCGGTCAGGCCGCAGAAGGGCTTGCAGCATCGCAGGATTCGCTGGCCGGTGCGGTGATCGTCTCCGACATCATTCGCGAGCAGAATGCATTTCTGAGCGGCTTCGCAGACAATCTCGAAGCGAATGCCATCTCCGCCTTCGGCAGCGCCGTTGTGCACACCAGTGTCGTTGCGGCCGTGGTGTTCGGAACCGGAACCGTGATCGTGGCGTTCCTCATCCCGGCCAAGAACAAGGCGCTCGCGTCGTCGTCGGACATGATCGCGTTCGAGCCGATCGTGCCCTTCGTTGCGCCGCCGGCCACGCGCGCAGCGGCTGTCCGTGAGGTCGCCGAGCTCGAGCAGCTACTCGAACGGCCGTCGGCAGCCAAGCCCGAACCGAGTACGCCGCGTGTACCGCGAACAGCGAAGCCGCACAACGCTGCCGCGCGGGCACTGGTCGACGCCGAACTCGAACGCCCCAGCATCTATCAGTTGGCGCTCGAACTCGGCGAACTGCCCGTCACACCGACACCGCCGGACGTGGAGCCGACCGAACCGTTGCAGACGTTCTACCAACGAGCCAGCCGACAACACGCGACGTGCACCGAGATGAACGAACGCTCGAGCCCTATCTGGGCGATGCCGTTGTAGACCTCCCGAACGCGTGAATGGACCACTGCACTGCCGCCGGGTTGGGATCAATGCGCCTTTGTTGCAGTCCAACTGACTGAAACCCACATTGATCCCAACCGGGGGGGCTAGGGCCGGGGGCTAGGGCTAGGGCGGGTGGCTAGATCAGCACCGCACCGTTCGATGCCGAACCGACCAGTTTCGAGTATTTGGCGAGCACTCCGCGGGTGTAGCGCGGAGGAAGCGGTGCCCAACCCTCCTGGCGTGCTTGCATTTCGGCTGCGTCGACGAGAACGTCGAGGGTGCCCTTGCCGACGTCGAGTCGGATCTGGTCGCCGTCGCGGACGAAGGCGATGGGTCCGCCGTCGACTGCCTCGGGTGCCACGTGTCCGACGCAGAGGCCGGTGGTTCCGCCGGAGAATCGGCCGTCGGTGAGCAGCAGGACGTCCTTGCCCAGGCCCGCGCCCTTGATGGCTCCGGTGATCGCGAGCATTTCGCGCATTCCGGGTCCGCCCTTGGGTCCCTCGTAGCGGATGACGACGACGTCGCCTGCCGCGATGGTGCCGTCTTCGAGAGCATCCATGGCCGCGCGTTCACGCTCGAAAACTCGTGCGGTACCGACGAATACGTCGGAATCGAAACCGGCGGACTTGACGACGGCTCCGCCCGGGGCGAGTGATCCTTCGAGAATGGTGATGCCGCCGGTCGGGTGGATCGGCTTGTCCAGTGCGCGCAGCACTTTGCCGTCGGGGTCCGGGGGAGCGATGTGAGCGAGGTTCTCCGCCACGGTCTTTCCGGTGACGGTCATGCAGTCGCCGTGCATGAGGCCCGCGTCGAGCAGGGCCTTCATGACCACGGGGACACCGCCGATGGCGTCGACGTCGGTCATGACGTGCTTGCCGAAGGGCTTGACGTCGGCGAGGTGTGGAACTTTCGCTCCGACGCGGGTGAAGTCGGCGAGGGTCAGTTCGACCTGAGCTTCGTGCGCGATGGCCAACAGGTGCAGCACGGCGTTGGTTGATCCACCGAAAGCCATGACGACGGCGATCGCGTTCTCGAAGGCTTCCTTGGTGAGGATGTCGCTGGTGCGGATGCCGCGTCGCAGCAATTCGACGACGGCCTCGCCGCTGGCGTGTGCGAAGCCGTCCCGGCGACGATCCGGTGCCGGCGGAGAAGCGCTGCCGGGCAACGACATTCCCATGGCCTCGGCGGCGCTGGCCATGGTGTTCGCGGTGTACATGCCGCCGCAGGCGCCTTCGCCGGGGCAGATGGCGCGTTCGATGGTGTCGACGTCGGCGCGCGACATCAGTCCACGCGAGCAGGCACCGACGGCCTCGAAGGCGTCGATGATCGTCACCTGGTGCTCGCTGCCGTCGGACAGGGTGGCGAATCCGGGCAGGGTGGATCCGGCGTAGAGGAAGACGCTGGCGAGGTCGAGACGCGCGGCAGCCATCAACATTCCGGGCAGCGACTTGTCGCAGCCGGCGAGCAGCACGGAGCCGTCGAGACGTTCGGCGCTGATGACGGTTTCGACGCTGTCGGCGATGACCTCACGCGAGACCAACGAGAAGTGCATGCCCTCGTGGCCCATCGAGATGCCGTCGGACACCGAGATGGTGCCGAATTCCAACGGATACCCGCCGGCCGCGTGGACGCCCTTCTTGACTTCCTTCGCCAGTCGTTCGAGCGAGAGGTTGCAGGGAGTGATCTCGTTCCACGACGACGCGACGCCGATCTGGGACTTGACCCAGTCGTCGTCGCCCATCCCGACGGCGCGGAGCATGCCGCGGGCGGCAGTCTTCTCCAGCCCGTCGGTGACGTCCCGGCTACGTGGCTTGACGTCGACTTCGGGTGGATTGTGCGGGGTCGTCATGACACTCCTGAACGGTCGGCGATGGTGGCTCCTCGGTCGCGTCCTCAGGTTCCGCCCCGAGTCGCATTCACCGTCAACACTAAACCTGTGGCGCTGCGCTCTTTCGGCATGCACCGGAATGCCCTCCATCGAGTGACGAACGGCCCTGTCGAGCACCGCGACCTCGGGGCGACAGTGGGGGCGGATCCACCGCATCGCGGTGGGAGGTCGAGGAGAGACGATGAGCGATCAGCCGGATACGGCCGTGGTGGAAATGCTGGTGGAGCTCGCGTGCCGCGCGCCGTCGGTGCACAACAGCCAGCCGTGGAGGTGGACCTACTCCGAACACGGACTCGATCTGTACACCGACACCTCCCGCGTGCTGGGGGTGATCGACCCGACCGAACGGCAGATGGTGATGAGCTGCGGGGCCGCGTTGGACCATCTCGAGAAGGCTGCCGCGGCGTTTCGGTGGAAGACCGAGATCGACCTGTTGCCCGCCCCGGGCACGCCGGATCATCTTGCGCGTATCCGCCTCGTGCACGACGCGCATCCTCGGTCGCGTGAGTTCGACATGTTGAGTGCGATCAACCGTAGGCACTCGGATCGGCGGGCGTTCGGACCGGTGCCGACCGATCGCGTTCTGACGCGATATCTCGGTCGGCAGCACTACGGCACCGAGATGACCGTGTTGTCGGCAGAGTCGAAACAGACGTTGGCGAGGGCCTCGACGCTGAGCGCGGGCATCCGGAAGTACGACGCGACGTACCAGGCCGAGATCAGATGGTGGGCCGGGCATTCGTTCCGCTCCGGAGGAATTCCGCCCGAGGCGCTGACGACCCGCGCGGACTCGTCGAGGGTCCAGGTGGGGCGAGCATTCCCCGAACCGCACCGCGTCGGCACGGTGGTTCCGCGGGAGACGGTCGAAGACGAATCCTCGGTGGTGCTGCTCGGCACACCGTCGGACGAACGACTGGATTGGCTGAACTGTGGCCGTGCCATGTCGACGTTTCTGCTGGCAGCGACCGCGGACGGCTTGGCGACGTGCCCGTTGACTCACATGACCGAGCAGGCCGGCAGCAGGCGACTCGTCCAGTCGTTGGCACCGCACATCGGCATGGCACAGGTGCTGATTCGAGTCGGTACACCGATGATCGGCGCCCCGGCGCCTCGAACGCCACGACATGCGGTGGCCTCGGTGCTGTCTGCTCCCGCACGCGCAACGAACAGGAGACGATCGTGATTCTCGCAGCACATCAGAAAATCGTGGTGGGGGTGGATGGTTCGGCCGGCAGTATCGGCGCTGCGCTCTGGGCGGCGACACTGGCAGAAAGGGTGGACTCTCCCCTGCTCATCGCCACTGCAGTACAGCAGCCTGTGATCTACATGGGCGAGCCCGCAGCGGTCGTGCCGAAGGAGGTGTGGGACGAGCAGCGCCGAGCGTCCGAACACATGGTGACCGACGTCGCTGCCGCAGTGCTGGCCCGTCATCCGGACCTTGCCGTCTCCACCTCGGTGGAGGAGGCGACGGCATGCACGATGATGGTCGAACTCTCCTCCACCGCGCGGATGCTCGTCGTCGGCAATTCGGGTTCCGGTCCGATCGTGTCCGCATTGTTCGGCAGTACGGCGCAGGAGACCTCGAACGCGGCCCTGTGCCCGGTGATCGTGTGGCGGGAGGGCGACGCCGGCTTCGACGCGCCGGTCCTCGTCGGTATCGACGGCAGTGCAACGAGTGAGGCGGCCGTCGAGCAGGCCTTCGATCTGGCCTCGTTGTTCGGTGTATCGATGATCGCCGCGCTCGCCTGGAACTCGTGGTCCCACGGTGCGGCGCTCTCCCCGCCGGGGCCGCATGACAGCATCGAGATCGAGCGTGAGCAGCAGATGCTGCTCTCCGAATGTCTGGCCGGGTGGGCCGAGAAATATCCGGATGTCAGTGTCGAACATGTAGTGCGGCAGGGTAATCCAGCGCATCTACTCGTCGATCTGTCCAAGCGAGCCGGCCTCGTGGTGGTCGGCAGTCACGGGCGAGGAGTGGTTGCCCGAGCACTGTTCGGATCGACCAGTAGCAACCTCACCCGCCACGCCCACTGCCCGGTGATGATCTGCAGAGACCGATGACCAACCGCACCGTACCGAATCGTGTGCGCGGAAGTGAGGATCGACGACGAGTTCTGGACTCCAACAAGGCTCATCGGCTTGCGCGACGGGCGACCGTCGCACGGCTGATCGGCCACGACCACTTCGGGCCCACCATCGACCCGGTCTCCATCGTATGGAGCGGTAGTCGGGTGTATTTCTACGCCGAGGGGCGGTCGCGGTTGGGGTGGAGTGCGCTCGATTCCTCGGTCGTCCTGGAAGTGGACGCCGAGGACGACGCTCACCTGACCGTATCGACTGTCGTGATTCACGGAATCGCCCGTGCGGTCGTGGATGCTCGACTCGAAGTCCTCGAACAGCTACTGCCCCGGCCGCATTCGGACGGCCCACCGATGCACCGACTCGTCGAAGTGACCCCGACATCGGTGTCGGGGGTCGAGCTGATGCGTGGACCGACTGCGGGCGAGACGAATTCACGAGGGTGAAGGCCGGGCCTCATGGCGGCAGGATCGGGACTTTCGACCCTGCCGTCGGCATCGAGAATTCGGCAATGTCGGTTCTACCGATTCGTCGACTTCGAGGAGTTCGAGATGAAGCAGCAAGTACACGAAGGACACGACGGGCAGGCCGTGTTGGCCGAGGCCGAAAATGTACTCGCCGAAGTGCTACTGGTGTGTGCCGTCGCCGCGGTAGGCCTTTTCCTGACGTTGCTCGCGTCCGGTGTGACCGGCTGGGCTGCGGTCTGCGGAGGTGCGGCAGCAGCGATGTTCGTGATGGCCGCAGTGAGCCTTCGTGCAGGGCAGCACGCCGCGCAAAGATCGGATGCGCCTTCGGGTTCCGATTCTGTGGCGGGGTCGATGTGACGCCGACTTCCGGCGGACGTGAGCCCGCGAGAGCAGGAACGACGAGGATGACCGACAGTGAAAGGCCGCAGGTGACGGGCTCGATGCGGGTCGATTCCGACTCCTTAGTCGTCGAGATTCCGACGCAATCGATACCGATGGTGTTTCCGGTGACCACTGCATCGATCGACGGTGTCGTCCATTCGGTGGTGATCGCCGAGTATGGGCCGCTCAGCGGGGTCTCGCCCGACGGACACATCCTCAGAACAGCCGTGCTCGAACGGTGGCCGGACGCACGAGTGTTCGAGCGGCGCAGCACGGGTGAGCGAGGTGCAGACCCGCGCGGCTACGAGAGTTTCTACGTCGAATTGGAGCCGAGCGGTTGCCGAACCGACATCGACCTCGACGATGTGTCCGCGCTCTTCGGCCACTGACCGGACGCGAACACGGACTGCCAATTCGACTGCACTGCACATCATCACGTCATGGCGACTGTGCCGTGGCCGTCGACATCGAGACAGGAAGATCACATGAGTAATTCCACCGCCCGCACACTTCCCATCGTCGTGGGTATCGACGGATCGGCCGAGGCCGAGGCTGCAGCCCGATGGGCCGGCACCTACGCGGACAAGGTCCACGCGACCGTACGTCTCGTTCATGCAGTCCCCGTGGGGGATTGGTACGGCTCCGCAGCATTCGTCGACGGTGGCGCGCTGGAGAGGGATCTTCGCGCCATGGGCCGCAAACACCTCGTCCGAGCAGAGGGAGAGGTACACGCCGCCGCACCCGGGGTATCCGTGGACACCGTCAGTGTGGACGGCACCATAGCGTCGTACGTGGCCGACGTGGGAGCAGACATGGTGGTGCTGGGATCCAGGAAGTCGAGCGCGATCCGCGACCTCACCCTCGGTAGCAACACGCTGCGCGTCATGACGCACGCGCAGTGTCCGGTGTTGTTGCTCCGCAACGAAAACGACAAGGCCGACGTGGGCCGCCCGATCGTGGTCGGGATCGACGGCAGCGAACAGTCCGATCGAGCGCTGGGTGCCGCGCTCGAGATGGCCGACAACCTGGGCGCACCCGTGATCGCAGTCAACTACTGGGGGTTCGCGGCTCAGGCCGGCATAGGCATGAGCGCCGGCTACATCGACTGGCAGGCGGTGCAGGAAGACGAGAAGCGTTGGCTGGAAACACATGTGGAGAAGATGCACGAGAAGTATCCGGCTGTGCAGCTCACGACGGTCAGTGCCCAATCGAGCCCGACGCGAGGCTTGCGAGCGCTGTCTGCGTCGGCATCGATGCTCGTGGTCGGGTGCCGAGCTAGAGGTGCCCTCCGCGGTGCGATCCTGGGGTCGGTCAGTCAGAACCTCGTGCACCATGCCGAATGCTCGGTGTTGATCGTGCGGTGAGCAGTCAGTCGACGCTGCGTCTGTCGACCGGTGGGGCACCCAGATCGCAGTGCGGTGGGCAGTCGGAGGTGTCGCCAGTGCTCTTGATCAGCGCCGCCGCGATGACGGCACCGAGTATTAAGAGCCCGGCGCACATCAGCATCGCCGAGTGGAATCCGGCCGAGAACACCTGTGGCGCAGAGTAATCGGACCCGGCAATGCCTGCCAATGCGGGCAGCGCGGCAACGGCGAGCAGTTGACTGGTTCTGGCGACAGCATTGTTGACGCCCGATGCGATTCCGGCGCGGTCGTCCGGTGCCGCGCTCAGGACGGCTCCGGTCAACGGGGCCACCAGAGCGGACAGGCCGAGGCCGAACACGACGACGGCGGGGAGAACATCGGCGACATAGGTGGATCCGGGCCCGATGCGCAGCATCAGCAGCAGCCCCGCCGCCGACAGCAGCGGCCCGACCGTCATCGGAATGCGCGGGCCGATGCGCCCCGCGAGCCGGCCCGCGCGGGCCGACAGTACGAGCATCAGCACGGTGATCGGAATGGTGGCCAATCCGGCTGCGACAGGGGAGAACCCGACTGCGAACTGCAGCTGCAACACCAGGAGGAAGAACACCCCGCCGAGGGCGGCGTACACGGCGAAGGTCACGAGATTGGCTGCCAGGAACACGCGCGAGGCGAACAGTGACGGCGGTACCAGCGGATCGTGGGTGCGGCGCTCGATCACCACGAACATTCCGACCGCGACGATCCCCAACGCGAGCGCAAGAACGTGGGACTCGATCAGGCCGTACGTCAGCAGCCCGAGGGCAGCGGCGACCGTCACCGCGCCGGGGACGTCGAGGCGACCGGCAGCGTGCGGATCACGGCTCTCCGGAACATGTTTCATCGCCACCCACACGACCACCACGGCCAGCGGAACATTGATCAAGAACACCGCGCGCCAGCCGACGGCGTCGACGAGCCAGCCGCCGAGCAGTGGACCGATCGCCGACGCCACTCCGCCCAACCCCGACCACAGCCCGATCGCGGCTCCGCGATCGTCGGATCTGATGGACGCCGAGATCAGCGCGAGCGAACCCGGGGTCAGCAATGCCGCGCCGATGCCTTGGAGCAGCCGCGCGGCGATCAACACCTCGATGCTGGGGGCAAGACCGCACAGGACCGATGCCGCCGTGAACCAGACGGTGCCCCAGACGAACACCCGCCTGCGTCCGAGCCGGTCACCGAGCGAGCCGCCGAGCAGGATCAGCGACGCCAGCGCCAACGTGTAACCGCTGAGCGTCCACTGCAGTCCGGTGACACCCGATCCCAGATCCCGACCGATCGCCGGGAGCGCGATGTTGACCACGGTGGCGTCGAGCATCGCCAGAGACGACCCGAGCACGGTGGCAGCGACGATCCATCGGCCCCGCGCACTCGACAGGGAAATGGCTACATCGGGCCGCTCCGCAGGCTGCTCGGTCACAACTTCTCGACGCAGACGACGAAGTTGCGGGAGTCCTTCTCGAATCCGTACAGCGCGGGGTCGGGGCAGTCGTCGACCGACGTGGTGCCCTGCAGGATGGTCACCACCCGGCGGGTGTCGGCACCCGGGGTGGCGCAGTCGACGCGTTGCGCGAACTCGCCCACCAAGTCCATGCAGCCACCGACGATCCAGTCGATGTCGAGGCACAGGGCCCCTTGCTCGATGTCGAAGTACGTCTCGTAGTAGTACTGATCGGCGTCGGGCGGGCATTCGGCCGAGGTCGGAGTCTTGGCGAACACGACGTAGTTGGACTGTGGGGATCCGCAGGTCGCATTGGCGACGGTGGCGTTCTCGACCGTCCCACCGAGTTCGACGCATTGGCCGATCTCGACGTCGATGTCGACGCTGCCGCCCTCGTCGATGTCGGGGGTCGGGGAACCGGTGGTGGTGCGTGGCGGCGTCGTGGTGGTGGTGGGAATGCTGGCACCGGAGATGGCGACGGCGGTCCCGGATACCTCCGAGGCGCATCCGCTCAGTAGCACCGCCGCGCAGGCGGACAGAGCGGCGACGAAAGCGCGGACCGAACGAGTGGGTGACGCCATGGTGAGTCCTGCTCTCGACGAAAGAAGCGTGCTGGGTGCATCGACCGTATGTGTGTAGAAAATATCGGACTCGGTTGTCGGCCGCATGAGGCAGGATGAAGTGCGTGGATCTTCCTCTCGCCGTTCCGGTTGCGCCGATGCTCGCCAAAGCCGCGAAAGTGGTGCCTCCTCAGCCCGAGGACGGGCCGCCGGTGTGGTCGTACGAGCCCAAATGGGACGGTTTTCGCGCCATCGTGTTCCGCGACGGCGACGAGGTGGTGCTGGGATCGCGCGGCGGCAAGGACCTGGCTCGGTACTTTCCAGAGCTCGTCGAGGCCGTCAAGGCCGAACTACCCGAGAAGATCGTGATCGACGGAGAGATCGTGGTGCCGCGCGAGAAGAACGGTTCCACGCGCCTGGACTGGGAGTCGTTGTCCGAGCGCATCCATCCCGCGGCGAGCCGAGTGACGATGCTGGCGGAGAAGACACCGGCGCAGTTCATCGGCTTCGATCTGTTGGCCGTCGGCGACGAGGATCTGACGGATGAGCCGTTCTCGACGCGGCGGGCGCGATTGCTCGACGCGGTGGGCACGGGCGGGCCGGGTTGCTTCGTGACCTCGGCCACCGACGACGCGGCCGTGGCCGAGGATTGGTTCGAGCGGTTCGAGGGAGCAGGCCTCGACGGCGTCGTAGCGAAGAAGCTCGACGGGCCGTACCTGCCCAACAAGCGCGAGATGATCAAGATCAAGCATGCCCGTACCGCCGACTGCGTGTTGATCGGCTATCGAATTCACAAGTCCGGCAACGGCATCGGATCACTGCTGCTCGGCCTGTACGACGGCGAGGATCTGCGCATGATCGGCGGAGCGTCGGCGTTCACCGACAAGCGGCGGCTGGAGTTGCTCGAAGAACTCGAACCGCTCCGGCTCGGTGACGACGTCACCTACGACGGCGAGGCGACCCGTTGGAATTCGTCCAACGATCGCAATTGGATTCCGGTGCGCATCGAGCGGGTCATCGAAGTGGCCTACGACCAGATGGAAGGCGCGCGGCTGCGGCACGTGGCCAGGTTCCTGCGCTGGCGCCCGGATCGCGACCCCCGCTCGTGCGCCTACGACCAGCTCGAAGTGCCGGTGCGCTACGACGTCGCCGATGTGATTGCTGGAGGGCGATAGACATGGCCGCGAAAACACCACCGGCGTTCGTGCAGGCGGGGGAGCGCGAAGTGCGAGTGTCGAGTCCCGACCGCGTGATCTACGAAACGACCGAACGCACCCCGGAGATCACCAAACTCCAGGTGTGCGAGTACTTCGCCGCGGTGGGCGAACCGCTGATGCGGGCGATCGGCGACCGCCCGACCGCGATGGAGCGGTGGCCCGACGGCTACCGCGAGGGCATGCGATTGGCGCTCGGCCCGCAGGACAAGGAGGGCGACGGTTTCTATCAGAAGCGGTTGCCCAAGGGTGCGCCCGAGTGGATCGAGACCGTGAAGATCGCGTTCCCGAGCAAGCGCACTGCCGAGGAACTGTGTCCCTCCGAAACTGCGTCTCTGGTGTGGGCAGCCCAGATGGGCACGCTGACCTTCCATCCGTGGCCGGTGCGACGACCGGACGTCGACCATCCCGACGAGCTGCGGCTCGATCTCGATCCGCAGCCGGGGACGACGTTCGCGGACGCCCTTCGCGTCGCCGATGTGACGCGAGAGTTGCTGGAGGAGTTGGGCTTACGCGGCTATCCGAAGACCAGTGGCAATCGGGGCATTCACATCTACGTGCGCATCGAGCCCGAGTACACGTTCGAGCAGGTGCGCCATGCGGCCATCGGCCTGGGCCGAGAACTCGAACGTCGCGACGACGGGGTGACCACCAACTGGTGGAAAGAAGAACGCGGAGAACGCATCTTCATCGATTACAACCAGAACAACCGTGACCGCACCATAGCCAGCGCGTGGAGTCTGCGAGCCCGGCCCGGAGCGACGGTGAGTACGCCGATGACGTGGTCGCAGTTGGCAGACGTCACCGATCCGCGTGACTTCAACCTCGTCACCGTGCCGGAACTGGTGCAGGACGGCGACCCGTGGGCCGACATGGACACGAAGGCGTATTCGCTGGAACCGCTTCTGCACCTGTGGGAAACACTGCCGGGTGGTGAGCTGAACTTCCCGCCCGACTACCCCAAGATGCCCGGCGAGCCACCCCGAGTGCAGCCGTCGAAGAAAGTCGCCGAGCACTGGGATGCGGAAGGAAACCGCACCGACAGCTAGATCCGCTCGGCCCACCCTCACATGGATTCGAGTTCCCGGATCAACGTCGCCGCGTCGTACGGCCCCACGTGGCGGGTGAGGTTCTTGTCGCCGCGACCCAGGTAGAACGTCGGAGTGCCGCCCACATCGGAGGACGTGGCGTCGAGTTCGTCGTCCTCGACGCGCACCACGTAGTCACCGGTGCGGATGTCGTCCTCGAATCTGTCCATGTCGAGGCCGAGTTCGCGTGCGTACCCGTCGATGTCGTCGGGTTCGAGGGCGTCGCTGTTGCGGAACAACACGTCGGCCATCTCCCAGAACTTGCCCTGCGCTGCGGCGGCTTCGCTGGCGTACGCGGCGTAGCGGGCATGGGGGTGGTAGTCGTCCAGCGGCAGGTGTCGGTAGACGTACCGGAGGTCGTCGCCGAAGTGCTTGCGTACCTCGGCGACGCTGCCGGTTGCCTTGCTGCAGAAGGGGCATTCGAAGTCGGCGTATTCGACGATCGTCAGCGGAGCGTCGACGGGACCGCGAATGTGATCGCGTTTCACGCTGACCGGACGCAGAATGCGCAGCGACGCTTCGGCTTTCGGCGGGTGGATCTTCGCGTCGATGCGGAAGAGGATCCAGCCGAGCAGGGCAGCGATGACCGAGGCCGCCAGCACGCCGACGCGGGCCTCGTCGGCCAGCAGCGGATCGTCGAGCGCGAGGTCGATGATGAACAGCGAGATCGTGAACCCGATTCCGGACATCGCCGCACCACCCGCGATGTGCGACATGGTCAGTCCGGGAGCCAGAGCCGAGGGTCGCAACTTCGCGAAAATGGCCGAGGCCCCGGTGATTCCGATGAGCTTGCCGAGCACAAGGCCGGCGATGATGCCCCAGGTGAGAGTCGACGTGGAGGCAGCCTTCAGGGTGTCCGAGCTGAGCACCACCCCGGCATTGGCGAGCGCGAAGATCGGCACGATGATGAACGCGGTGTACGGCTGGTACAGGCGCATGAGTCTCTCGTTGACCGAGACAGCTTGATCCAGGCCGAGTCTCGCGGCTCGCGCGTATTCGGGATTCGGTGATTGACGGAAGGCGCGGGTGAGGTCCGATGCTCGTTCCACCTCGGAGCGACGCGGCGGGTACACCGGAAGAATCAGTGCGATCATCACGCCGGCGAGCGTGGGGTGAACTCCCGACTCGTACATCGCGACCCACGTGAACAGTGCGACGACGAAGTACCCGACACCGCGCCACACTTCGAGCCGACGCAACAGGAAGATCAGTCCGAGCCCGATGAACGCCAACACCAACGGAACCACGTCGAGATCGTCGGTGTAGAAGAACGCGATGATCGCCAGCGCGCCCACGTCGTCGGCCACGGCCAGCGTCAACAAGAAGATCCGCAGCCGCGCGGCCTTCTTCGGGCCGAGTACCGCAAGGGCACCGAGCAGGAACGCGGTGTCGGTGGAGATGACCACGCCCCAGGCCTGGGCGGCCGGGCCGGAGGGGTTGAAGGCGAGGAACAGCAGCGCGGGTGCGGCCAGACCGGCGAGTGCAGCCACGATGGGAATCGCTGCGCGCGATCTGTCGGTGAGCTCACCCATCGCGAACTCGCGTTTGACCTCGAGGCCGACGACGAAGAAGAACAGCGCCATCAGCGCGTCGTTGACCCAGTGGGCGAGGTCGAGGGAGATGCCGTGCTCACCCACGGTGATCGACAGTTCGGTGTGCCAGAACGACTGATAGGTGTCACCGAGTGGTGAGTTCGCCCAGATCAGGGCGATCAACGTGGCCGCCAGCAGGAAGCCCGCGGCCAAGGTTTCACTGTTCTTCTCGCCGCGAGCCCGCGAGATCCGTTCGACGAATCGTGCCATCGGCCGGTCCGTCGGCGTGATCTGATCTGCCATCTGCAGCCCGGGTCCTTCCTCGGAGGTGTTGTGAAGCAGTCTGTACCAACACGGCGGTCGACGCTTTACTTCCACGCAGGTCAGTACCCTGGATGGTTCTCTTGCCGGGAAGCGTTGTCGAAGAGATGTGCACGACATATTCGGCGAACGGCATTAGTCCGCCGAGAATCGGGAATACGAGCCCGACTCACCCCTGCCACTAAGGAACATCCATGCGTGATTTCATCTGCCGCAAGTGCGGACAGAAGCTGTCGTTCGAGAACTCACTGTGTCTGAGCTGCTCGAGCGCACTCGGCTTCCATCTGCCGAGCAGAGCCCTCCTGGTGCTCCCGGACAAGGAAGACGGCATCTCCGAGGCCGAGGTGGACGGTGCCATCTGGAAGACGTGCGCCAATCTCAACACCGCACGCTGCAACTGGCTGGTCGACGCATCCGATTCCGACGACCTCTGCCTGTCCTGCCGGCTGACGCGGACTCGCCCGGCCGACGACGACCTGGACGCCATGGCCGCCTACGCGGACGCGGAGACCAACAAGCGTCGCGTCATCCTCGAGCTCACCGAGCTGGGTCTGCCGATCGTCGGCCGGGACGAGGACGCGTCCACGGGTCTGATGTTCGATCTGCTCTCCAGCGCCAACCAGCAGGTGATGACCGGTCACAACAACGGTCTGATCACCCTGGACCTCGCCGAGGGCGACGACGTGCACCGCGAGCAGCTCCGCGTGGAGATGTCGGAGCCCTACCGCACGCTGGTCGGGCACTTCCGTCACGAGATCGGCCATTACTACCAGATGGTGCTGGTCGGAGACGGTGAACACCGCGCGGCGTTCGAGGAACTGTTCGGCGATCCGGATTCGAGCTACCAGGATGCGCTCGATCGCCACTACAGCGAAGGTGCACCGGAGGGCTGGGAGGACACCTACGTCTCGTCCTACGCCACCATGCACCCCGCCGAGGACTGGGCCGAGACCTTCGCCCACTACCTGCACATCCGCGACACCCTCGACACGGCCGCGGCCTTCGGGATGGCACCGGCCGGATCCACCCTCGAGAGCCCGCTGCCCGGCGAGGTCGGCTTCGATCAGATCATCGACTGGTGGCTGCCGTTGTCGTGGGCACTCAACCAGATCAACCGATCGATGGGTCACCAGGACCTGTACCCGTTCGTGCTGCCGGCGACCGTCGTGAAGAAGATCGGCTTCGTGCACTCTCTGGTGGCACCCAGCGCTCTGTGAGCCTCGCTCACGGTCGTTGAGCTCAGCGCCCAGGGGCGTATCCTGTGTTGTCGGCATCCGCCGATACCGGGTACGCCCCCTGCGCATTAGTGGGCAGAGTGCAGTCGCGGGCAGAGTGCAGCAGTAGGACGGGGTGACCACCATCAGCGAGCAGACACTGAACGCGTCGGGTGCCATCCCGCGGGTTACCGACTTCCAGCTGAGTCGCCGGCTGGCCGAGGTGGCCGAGAAGCTGCGGCGTCAGCATTCCGATCCCGATCGCGTCCTGGCCATGATCACCGAGGCCGCGGTCGCTCAGGTCCCCAATGCCGAGTACGCATCCATCACGACGGTCATGCAGGGCAAGTTCGTGCATAGCGCAGCCCTTTCAGGAGAAGTTGCCGGGCACTGCGACAAGATTCAGGAGCAGCTGGGCGAGGGGCCCTGCCTCGAGTCGGCGATCGAACAGACGACCATCCGTATCGACGACATGGACAGCGAGACCCGCTGGCCACAGTTCACCGATGCAGCGTCTGCGCTCGGGGTCAAGAGCATGATCTGCTTTCAGCTCTACGTCGAAGGGTTCAACTTCGGCGCACTCAACCTGCATTCGACGCGAACCGGCGCGTTCTCGGCCGAGGCCGAATCCATCGGTTCGTTGTTCGCTGCGCACGCGGCCATCGCGTTCTCCAGCGCCCGGGAAGAACAGCAGATCAGGGCCGCGCTGACCAGCCGGGATCTGATCGGGCAGGCCAAGGGCATGCTGATGGAACGCTACAATCTCAATTCGCAGGCGGCATTCGCGTTGCTGGCCAAGCTCTCTCAGGACACCAACGTCAAGCTGGCCGATCTCGCCGTGCAGTTGGTCGACGACGCGGCGAAGTCCACCCAATAGCGACCGGGGCCTCGGGCCTCATCGCACGTCGAGTCCGTCGGTGCTGGCGACCGATACGGCGGGAACATCGGTGGCGATGAACACCTCGATCCGCACGTCCTCGTCCAGATAGCGGCTCAGTGCGGCCAGTCCGGTTGTGGCAGCGATGATCTCGTGAACCCGGTCGCCCGAGATGGGATAGTCGTCCACGTCGTGACGCCAATGCGCGGCCACCAGTGTGCCTCCGGCCTCCAGCCGCCCGACGATGCGGCTCATGGCGGCCGCCAGGTCGTCGTCGTCGAGGTAATAGCCCACCTCGCTGACGACGATCAGATCGAACTTCTCGTGGGGATTCGGCAACGCAGATACGTCGTCGGAGAGGGACCACAGTGCGAAATCGACTGCAGCACTCTCGCCTACGCGCGCGCGAGCCGTATCGAGTGCGCTCTGCACCACGTCTGTCGACACCAGATGCTCGCAGCGGGCAGCGAGCTGTTCGGTGAGCACACCGATGGAGCAACCGGGTTCGAGGCCGCGTCGATAGTGCGGCTTGGGCAGCGATGCGAGGGTGAGGGCATACTTGCGACGCTCGTACCACTTGCTGTCGAGCATGAACGGATCCTCGTGCGCGGCATACACATCGCGGAAGTATTCCGGACTCAAGCTCATGCGGACAGCCTACTCATGCGAAGACGACTTCGAACGGACGTCGGAACCGCGTCAGGATGTGCGGTGGCAACACTGCGCGATCTGCCGGGTGATCGGACAGCGGTCGAATCTGAGATTCGAAACGCTCGATCGACGCCCGTTTCGCCTCGACGGCGTGCGCGGGCAGGTCGATGCGGCGACTGCGTGACCACGGCACCGCCCGGTGTTCGGGAGTTGCCCAGTGCCACATCCAGATCGGATATTCCACCACCGGTATCCCCACGACGGCGGCTGCGGTGAGGCAGGCACGCGCCGTGGCTTCGTGATCGGGGTGGCCGTCCCCGCGCCACGGCGTCAGGCACCAGGTACCCGGAGTGGCGTCGAGCAGCGGTACCAGCGCGCGGGCCAGAGCGTCCTCGTGCTTTTCGACCTCGCCGTCGGTGAACTGCAGCCGCGTCGGCGGCTGAACGATGCCCAGTTCGGCGAGGGCACGCTCGGACTCGACGGGCCGCAGGGCGCGCAGGTCCTCGGCCGACACCGTCGGAGATCCCGGATGCGAACCGTCGCCGTCGGTGACCGCGACGACCCGTACGTCGACACCTGCGGCTGCGGCCATCGACAGCAACCCACCGACGCCCAGTACTTCGTCGTCGGGATGGGGTGCCACGACGACCATGGTGACGACATCGCTCCAGTGCAGACCGGGAATCGACCAATCTGCGGACAGCCAGTCCGATTCGGCGGTACCGAGGTCGACGTCGGCGTCGAATGCGTTCTCTACCAAGGGTTGTCTTCCTGTGCGATGTCGTGTCCGAGGGCTTCGAGGTCGCGTTCGGCGTGGCTCTGTCGCAGATAGACGGTGAGGTCGGCGACGCGTCGAGCATGCTCTGCGTCTGCGCACAGCGGGCCGGCACCGAGCGCTCGCCCGACGCGGTCGATGCACTGCGTGGCGGCATCCTCGACGACGGCGCGCACGATGCGAGCACGGATCCGAGCGCGGCCGGAGCGGTCGAACGGATCTGCATCGACCTCGGCTGCCGCGGTGGTCAGGGCACTCGACGCGGCTCCGAGAGCCGATGCGATGGCACCGAGGTGAGCGGCGCGATGTGGGTCGGGACGCGAGCGCACGGTCGAATGAAGGGTGTCGGCCACCGCGCAGGCGCTACCGAACCAGACGGCCGACACTCCGATCGCCCCATGCCAGAAGCCCGGCCGGGTCAGGTAGTCCGTCGGTCCACCGACCACGACAGCGGGGACACGATCGAATGCCACCGAGCCCGAGTCGCTCTCGCGCATTCCGACGGCATGCCACGTGTTCGGCACCGGGGCAGCACCCGGATGAGTCAGGTCCACTGCGAACAATCGCGGCTCGCCGTCGACGCGAGCGGTCACGAGTGCGTGGGTGCAGACGGACGCCCCCGAACACCACGGCTTGGTCCCGGACAGGAGCCACCCCGAATCGCCGCGTACCGCTTCCAGAATCGGAGCCGGGGGTTCCGCAGCCCACACGCCCCAGATCTGGCCACGCTCGGGCGTCGGGCCGTCGAGCTCGTGCAGAATCGCGATCGCATCGGTGTGTGCCTCGGCCCAGCGGCCCAGGACGGTGTCGTGCCGACCCAGCGCAGCCAGCGACTGCCACCGGTGGTCTGTGTTTCCCGAGCCGGGGAGAGCCAGATCCAACCGCCCGTCCGCCTCGAACGCGAGAAACTGCGCGCGTAACGCCGACTCGAGATCGGTGGTGCGATCGGGGGTGTCGACGAATCCGGTGTCGGTCATGCAGAAGGCTCCAGAGAACGAAGGAAGCCGGCCATACCGTCGGGTGCTCTGCCGCGCAGGCGGCCCGAAGTATCGACCGGAATGTCACACACCCTGCGGCACACGGTGCCGCCGAGCTCCAGACGACGGACCAGGTCGTGATCCTCGCCGGTGGCGAGCGGCGCGAACCCGCCGACCGCCCAGTAGTCCGTCGCCCGAACACCCAGATTGGCACCGTGCACGTGGGGATGGCCCGCCTCGTTCACGTACTGAGCGTCGTAGGAGGAGCGCAGTGCTTCGTCGTCGACGATGCGGTCCTCGAACCGCACCGACACCGTCCCGACGACAGCCCTGGCACCCTCGGCGGCGTGCCGCAGATGCCCCACCAGCCACTGCTCGCCCACCGTCGAGTCGGCGTCGGTGGTGGCGTACCACGTGTCGGCGCGGCCCAGACCGCCGTTCAGGTCCGCTGCGAATCCGGCCGCCCGCGCGGCTCCCACGTTGCGATGGGCCACCGTCACGACCGAGACGGACGGGTGACGCGCCGCGACACGCGCCGAACCGTCGGTGCACGCGTCGAGAACGACCGTCGTGGATACCGTCACCGGGGCGACGTCGGCGACGCGACGTGCGGCGTTCGTCAGAGCATCCAAGCAGGCGTCGAGCAGATCCTGTTCGTCGTGTGCGGGCACGACGACGACGATGCGACGGACTGGAGTGCTGGTATCGACAGTCACGAGCCACCCTTTCGGACACCGGACCTCGAGCCCGTTGCGGAACCGCCGGTGGCTGGACGGAGTACGTTGCATGCGACATACCCGTTCGCAGACGATCGACACCTACGGCTCGAAGAAGGGGCTCGGGTGGCGGGAAGCTACTCGTCGTCGTGGATTCCGTCGTCGTTTTCGGCAATATCCGATTAGCAAAAGTCCGGGTGGTATGTGTTAATGGGCGTTGCCCCGCGGCAGCACTGCTACTGGGCATCACGACGCAGTACGAAGGATGGTCGGGTCACATGGCAACTCAGGTTCGCACTCGCAGGTTCGCCCGCATCGGGGCAATTTTCGCAGGTACGGCGCTCGCCGCCTCTGCAGCATTCGGATCTGCCCAGGCGGCTCCGCTGTGGCCGGGTGGCCCCGACGTGTCGATCCCCGGCCTGCCCGGATCCTCGGACCCGGCGGCACCCGCACCCGCCCCACAGCAACGGGTGGCACCGCTGGCCCCGGCGAACTTCGCCGACCCCAGCATCAGCCCGTCCGGCGGCGAGGTCGTCGGAGTGGCGCAACCCATCGCGATCCGCTTCGACGAGGCCATCGGAGATCGCGACGCCGCACTGCGCGCCATCCGCGTTACCACGAACCCGTCCGTGGACGGCCACTTCTACTGGATCAACGACACGCAGGTGCGGTGGCTGCCCAACGAGTTCTACCCGGCGCACACCCAGGTGACGGTCGAAGCAGGCGGAGCGAAAGCCGAGTTCTCCACCGGCGACTCGATCATCACCACGGCCGACGACAACACCAAGCAGATCACCGTCACCCGCAACGGCGAGGTCGTTCGCACGATGCCCACCTCCATGGGCAAGGTCGGCCACGAAACCCCGAACGGCACCTACATCGTCGGCGAGCGCTTCCGCGACATGTACATGGACTCCTCCACCTACGGGGTGCCGGTGGATTCCGAAGAGGGCTACCGCACGTACGTCGAGTACGCCACGCGCATCTCCTACAGCGGCATCTTCGTCCACGCGGCACCGTGGTCCGAGTCGCAGCAGGGCTACTCCAACTCCTCGCACGGCTGCCTCAACGTCAGCACCGAAGACGGCAAGTGGTTCTTCGAGAACGCCCAGAAGGGTGACCCCGTCATCGTCGTCAACACCGACGGCGGCACCCTCAGCGGATCCGACGGCCTCGGAGACTGGAACCGCTAGTGCCTGTGGCAGTGGTGTGGTTATGTGCCCTCCGCGGCACATAACCACACCACTGCGCAGCATTTGGTCTGTGTGACGGCACCAGTTGGGGCCGCGTTCACCATTCGTTAGCCGCGACTGAGCACAGTCCTCGCGGTGAGTGCAACAACCGAACGAGTGCTGCCCACGGCAGGCAAGAAGAGCTTCTTCTCGCGGCCGTGGACCGATTACGCACTGTTCCTGATTCTCGTGGGACCCAACCTGGTTCTGTTGGCGGTCTTCACGTACCGCCCGTTGGTGGAGAACTTCCAGTTCTCGTTCTTCGACTGGAACCTGTCCTCGCCCACGTCCACGTTCGTCGGATTCGAGAACTACCGCGAATGGGCCGCCCGCGACGATACGTGGCAGATCGTCGGCAACACCGTCGTGTTCACCGTGGCCGCCGTCGTCGGCTCGCTGGTGCTCGGTCTGATACTTGCGCTGCTGCTCGATCGTAAACTGCGGGGCCGCAACTTCGTTCGCTCCGCAGTGTTCGCGCCGTACGTGATCTCCGGTGCCGCGATCGGTATCGCATTCCAGTTCGTCTTCGATCCCAACTTCGGACTCGTCCAGGACCTGATGCGCAGATTCGGCCTCGGTGCGGTCCCGGATTTCTATCAGGATCCGAAATGGGCGATGGTCATGATCACCGTCACCTACTTGTGGAAGAACCTGGGCTACACCTTCGTCATCTATCTCGCGGCGCTGCAGGGTGTGCGCAAGGAATTGATGGAAGCGGCCGAGATCGACCAGGCCGGCCGCTGGACCACGTTCCGCAAAGTGCTTCTGCCGCAGCTGCGTCCGACGACGTTCTTCCTCTCGATCACGGTGTTGCTCAACTCCCTTCAGGTCTTCGACATCATCAATGTCATGACGCGCGGTGGCCCACTGGGCACCGGAACCACCACGATGGTCTACCAGGTCTACGAGGAAACGTTCCGCAACTTCCGGGCCGGCTACGGGGCGACCGTCGCGACCATCCTGTTCCTCGTGCTGTTGATCGTCACTCTCGTACAGGTACGAATCATGGATCGGGACGATCAGCGATGACCTTGGTGAGCAAGCCCGATGCTGCAGTCCCGGAAAAGCCTTCGCTCGGTCGGGACCCGCAGCGCACGCGTCGCAGCGCGAATGTCCTCGGCTACGCGGCGATGGTTGCCGTCCTGCTGATGATCGGCCTGCCGCTGTTCTGGATTCTGGTCACCTCGTTCAAGGACCGCCCGGACATCTATGTTCAGCCGGTCACGTGGTGGCCCAGCAGTTTTCATCCGCAGAACTACAACGAGGCGACGACGGAGGTGCCGTTCTTCACGTACCTGCGCAACTCGATCGTCATCACCACGGCGGTCGCGTCGATCAAGTTCGTCCTCGGTGTGCTCAGTGCGTACGGCCTGGTGTTCCTGCGCTTTCCGGGCAAGAACATCGTCTTCCTCGTCATCATTGCCGCGCTGATGGTGCCCAACCAGATCACCGTCATCTCCAACTACTCGCTCATCTCCGAGCTCGGTTGGCGAAATTCGTTTCAGGGCATCATCATTCCGCTGGCAGGCGTTGCATTCGGTACCTTCCTGATGCGTAACCACTTCCTGTCGCTGCCACCGGAGATCATCGAGGCCGCGCGCATGGACGGCGCGGGCCCGGTGCGGTTGATGTTCCGCGTCATCCTGCCGCTGTCGGGTCCGACGATGGTGGCGTTCGCGATCATCACCATCGTCACCGAATGGAACGAATACCTCTGGCCGTTCCTGATGTCCGACGACTCGTCGGTTGCTCCGCTCCCGGTCGGCCTGACGTTGCTGCAGAACAGTGAGGGCTACACCAACTGGGGAGCGGTCATGGCCGCGACAGTGCTCACCATTCTGCCGATTCTTCTCGTCTTCCTCGTCCTGCAGCGCCACATGATCAAGGGCCTCACCTCCGGTGCGGTCAAGGGCTGATCCACCTCACTATCAGGAGTCGAACACCATGGCACACATCATCAATCGGCGTGGCTTCCTCACGCTCACCGGTGCGGCTGCGGCCGCCGCAGCCCTCGCGGCGTGCAGCGGTCCCGGATCGGGCTCGTCCGGCGGCGGCGGTGTCGAAGGCGATGCGAACACCATCAACTTCTGGTCGAACCACCCGGGCAAGTCCCAGGAGTTCGAGAAGGAGCTGATTTCGCGGTTCCAGGCGCAGAACCCCGGTCTGACGGTCAATCTCATCGACGGCGGCAAGAACTACGAGGAGGTGTCGCAGAAGTTCAACGCGGCGCTCTCGGGCAACGATGTGCCCGACGTCGTCGTACTCTCGGATGTCTGGTGGTTCAATTACGCACTGACCGGGGCGATCGAGCCCCTCGACAAGCACTTCTCTGCGGCCGGGGTCGACCAGTCCGATTACGTGGATTCGCTTCTTGCCGATTACAACTGGAACGGGAGCCACTGGGCTCTGCCGTACGCTCGCTCCACTCCGCTGTTCTACTACAACAAGGCCGTCTGGTCGGCAGCCGGCCTGCCCGATCGCGGACCGGCCACGTGGCAGGAATTCGACGAGTGGGGCCCGCGCATCCAGGCCGTCGTCGGAAACGGCAAGCTCGCCCACGGCTGGGGCAACGCCGTCGACTATCTCGGGTGGACGTTCGAGGGACCGATCTGGACGTTCGGCGGATCGTACTCCGATCAGTTCCAGCTGAAGTTCGACGACCCCAATACCATTGCGGCAGGCAAGTTCCTGCAGGACATGATCCACACCAAGAAGTACGCGGCGGTCTCCAACGACATCGCCAACGACTTCGCCGCGGGCATCCTCGCATCCACGATCGCCTCCACCGGAGACCTGTCCACCATCACCAAGGGTGCCGCGTTCGAGTTCGGTACGGCCTTCCTGCCGGCAACCGACGGTGCGCCCGGATGCCCCACCGGCGGCGCGGGTCTGGCCATCCCGGCCAAGATCTCCGACGAGCGAAAGGTGAACGCCCTCAAATTCATCGATTTCGTGACCAACGGTGCCAACACTGCGTACTTCTCGCAGAACACCGGGTACATGCCGGTCCGCAAGTCGGCGCAGCAGGACCCGTCGGAAATCGCGTTCCTCGAGGCCAACCCGAACGCGAAGACAGCCGTCGACCAGTTGGCGCGTACCCGATCCCAGGACGCTGCCCGCGTGTTCGTGCCTGGCGGCGACAAGATCATCGGTAGCGGTCTCGAGCAGATCGCTCTGCAGAATGCAGATGTCGCAACGACATTCGCGTCCATCTCGGACCAATTGCAGCAGATCATCGACCGCCAGATCACCCCGAAGCTGCCGAAGTAATGGCGACCGTTCACTATGCGGGTGTCTCGCACAGGTACCCGGGCGCGGACTCTCTCGCAGTCGACACGCTCGAACTCGACATAGCGGACGGCGAGTTCATCGTGCTGGTGGGACCGTCCGGATGTGGAAAGTCGACGAGTCTGCGGATGTTGGCCGGCCTCGAATCCGTCGAGAGCGGCCACATCGACATCGGCGGAGTGGACGTCACCTCGCTCGCCCCACGGGCAAGGGACGTCGCGATGGTGTTCCAGAACTACGCGCTGTACCCCAACATGACCGTCGGCGACAACATGGGCTTCGCACTGCGAAACGCGGGAATGAGCAAGGTCGACACAGCGGCTCGCGTTCTGGATGCCGCGAGGATGCTCGAACTCGAGCCACTGCTGGGTCGCAAGCCCGGCAAGCTCTCCGGTGGGCAGCGGCAGCGAGTGGCCATGGGGCGAGCAATCGTTCGTCAACCCAAGGTGTTCTGCATGGACGAGCCGCTATCCAACCTCGACGCCAAATTGCGAGTGTCGACGAGGGCCCAGATCGCCGGACTGCAGAAGCGATTGGGTACCACGACCGTGTACGTCACCCATGATCAGGTCGAGGCGATGACAATGGGTGACCGGGTTGCGGTGTTGCGGGACGGCAAGTTACAGCAGATCGCCGCACCGCGGGAGCTGTACGACAACCCCGTCAACACCTTCGTCGCCGGGTTCATCGGGTCTCCCGGCATGAACCTCGTCGACGCTCCCGTGCACGAGGGCGCTGCGGTCCTCGGAGACGTTCGGATCCCTGTTCCGTCGTCGGCGGGCAACCGCGTCGTCGTCGGGGTTCGGCCGGAATCGTGGGAGCTCGTCGGCGAACATGCGGGTGGACTCCGGCTCACCGTCGAATTGATCGAGGAATTGGGTGCGGAGTCGTTCGTGTACGCCTCGGCGCCCAACGCCGACGGTCAGTGGACGACGCCCTCGGGACGTATTTCGGTGAGGGTGGATCGCAAGCTGTCGGTCGCCCTCGCCGAGACCGTCCGGTTGAAGCCGGTGCTCGACGAACTGTTCTTCTTCGACTCCGCTACCGGCCTGCGGTTGTCCTGACGGGTTCACCCAGATCCACCGGAAGTGTTGCCCACCCATGCAATACGCGCGTGTCGCGACGGGTTCCCTCGCCTGCCGAACGCAGGTGGGGGAACCTGTCGAACAACGTCTTCAGACCCACCTCCGACTCTGCCTTCGCCAGCGCTGCGCCCAGGCAGTAGTGGCGTCCGCCGGAGAACGACAGGTGCTTACCCGCGTTGTCGCGGGTGACGTCGAACCGGTCGGGGTCCTCGAACACCAGCGGATCGCGGTTGGCACCGGCCAGCACGAGGACGACCAGTGAGTCCTTCGTGATCGGCACACCCTCGACGACGACGTCGTGCTTGGCCGCCCGAGCTGTCAGCTGAACGGGAGATTCCATCCGCAACATCTCGTCGATCGCGGTGGGCCAGTGCGATGGATCCTGTTGCAGCACAGCCAGTTGATCCGGATGATCGAGCAGGAGTTGGATGCCGCTGCCGAGCAGATTGACGGTTGTCTCGAACCCGGCCGCCAATACCAATCCTGCTGTAGCCCTGAGCTCTTCGTCGTTCAGGCCGATGCCCTCGTCCTCGGCGGCGATCAGTTGGCTCATCAGGTCGTCGCCGGGGTTGAGGCGAAGTTCGGCGATGTGCTGCGAGAGCCACGCGTCGAAACCGATGAGGCCACGCTCCACCTGCTTGAACTGGCTCCACGAGATACCGATGTCGAGGCTGGGTGCCGCCATTTCGCCGAATTCGAGGACGCGCTGATTGTCCTTCTCCGGAACGCCGAGGATGCGGCCGATGACTGCGACGGGAAGGCGAGCGCAGTACCTGTCGACGATGTCGACGACAGGGCTGCCGTCGGACAATTCGTCGAGTAGCGCGTCCGCGGTTTCCTGCACCTGATCTCGCATCTGCGCGACCGCCCGGGCGGTGAAGACCGAGGACACCAGCTTGCGGTAGCGGGTGTGATCGGGCGGCTCGACCGACAGCAGGGACGGCGGGAGGATCGGATGCAGGGCACCGGAGCGGGTGTGGCGTTCCACCCACTTCAGCGGTGCCGGCAACGTGCCGCCCAGCTGGGTGACCCGAAAATCGTCGGACCGCAGCAGCGCGAACGCCACCCGGTGATGCACGGTGATGTTGGAGATCCGAGTCTTCACCAGCGGTGCCGTCGCCCGCAGTTCCTCGTACACCGGCGTCGGATTTGCCCGCGTCGCCGGATCGGCGACCAGCATGGCCTGCCGGTCACCGGCGGCCGCAGCACGCTTGGCCCCGAACCTGATGACCCCGTGCGCCGCGATCCACCGTACGAATTCCCTCATCCGCTGTCCTCCCCTTTGTCCCGCCCTATGTGAGTGGTTTCTCGTAGCAGACTACGAAGTTCCACTCACGTGCTACCAGATCTTGACGCGCTTCCCCGGGTCCAAGTACAGCGCATCACCGGGCTGAACGTCGAACGCTTCGTGAAAACTGTCCAGATTGCGCACGACTCCGTTGCACCGGAACTCCGGCGGCGAGTGCGGATCGACGGCGAGACGACGGATCGCTTCGGCGTCTCGTGCCTTGGTGCGCCATACCTGCGACCAGCCGAAGAACACGCGCTGCAACCCGGTCAGGCCGTCGAGCACCGGTGCGTCCTTGCCCTCGAGCGAGATCTCGTAGGCGGCGACGGCGATGGACAGGCCACCCAGATCGCCGATGTTCTCACCGATGGTGAATTCGCCGTTGACCTTGTGGCCGGGCAGTGCCTTCGGCTCGAATTCGTTGTACTGCTCGATCAGGGCAGTGGTGCGCTTGCCGAATTCGGTGCGGTCGCTGTCGGTCCACCAATCCACCATGTTGCCGTCGCCGTCGTACTTGGCACCCTGGTCGTCGAATCCGTGCCCGATCTCGTGCCCGATGACGGCTCCGATTCCGCCGTAGTTGGCTGCGTCGTCGGCCTCGGCGTCGAAGAACGGCGGCTGCAGAATTGCTGCGGGAAAGACGATTTCGTTCATCCCGGGGTTGTAGTACGCGTTGACGGTCTGCGGCGTCATGAACCATTCGTCGCGATCGACCGGACCGCCGAGCTTGTCGAGATCACGCTGATAGTCGGCCTCGTAACCGCGGCGGTAGTTGCCGAGCAGATCGTCGGCGGTGATGTCGACGCTCGAGTAGTCGCGCCAGCGGTCGGGGTAGCCGATCTTGGGAGTGAACTTGTCCAGCTTGTCCAAGGCCTTGCGGCGCGTCTCCGGGCTCATCCATTCCAGCTCGGAGATGTTGCGGCGGTAGGCCTCGGTGAGGTTGTCGACGAGCACCTGCATGCGTGCCTTCGAGTCCGCCGGGAAGTGGCGTTCGACGTAGAGCTTGCCGACGGCCTCGCCGAGGACGTCCTGTACGAGCGAGACGCCGCGCTTCCAGCGCTCGCGGTTCTCCTCGGTTCCGGTCAGCGTCGTTCCGTAGAACGCGAAGTTCTCGTCGACGAGTGCGCTGGTCAGGAACGGGGCCCGGGCATGGACGACGCGCCACGCGAGCCACGCCTTCCACGTCTCGATGTCCTCCGACGTCCATAGGGACACGAACGTGTTGACGAACGGTGGCTGGCGCACGACGATCTCGGCGAACTGTTCGGTGGTGCCACCGAGGCCGGAAATCCATGCAGTCCAATTGAATCCGGGCTCGTTCTGCACCAGAGTGTCGAACTGGACGAGGTTGTAGCTCTTCTCGGCGTCGCGCCGGGCGACGACGTCCCAGTGGCCCGCGGCGATCTTTCGCTCGAGATCGAACACCGTCTGCGCGTCGTACTCGACGCCGCTGAGCGCGAACATCTTCGCGATGTGCGCGATGTAGCTCGTGCGGATGTCGGCGTATTCGTCCTGGCGGTAGTACGACTCGTCGGGCAAGCCGATTCCGGACTGGCTGAAGTGCACCAGGTAGCGGTCGGATCGCTTGGCGTCGGTGTCGACGTAGTGAGCGATACCGCCGCCGACTCCGGTGCGTTGCAGAGAGCCGAGAACGCCTGCGAGCGTGACCAAGTCGGTCGCATCGGCAACGGCGGCGAGCTCGTCGGCGATCGGGGTGGTGCCGAGCTGTTCGGCCCGGTCGGCGTCCATGAAGCTCGAGAACAGGTCGCCGATCTTCTGTGCGTCGCTACCGGCGGGCGGATTCGCGGCCGCCGATTCTTCGATGATGGTCTGTACATCGACCTCGGCGCGGTCGTACAACGTCCGGAACGCACCGTCGACGGCGCGGTCGGCGGGAATGCTGTAGTCCTCCAGCCATTTGCCGTTGACGTGCACGAAGAGGTCGTCCTGCGCGCGTGTGTTCTCGTCCTGGTAGCTGAGATCGATGCCCGAGTTCACTACTGAAGTCATGTATCCATCTTTACACTCTTGCGCTCGATTGAACGGGTGTTTAATGTGCTGTACATGCGTTCAGCATCGGAGGATCTGACCACTCGCGCGCGTATCCGCGACACCGCGATCGACGTCTTCGGCGTGCAGGGTTTCACCGCCGGTGTGCGGTCCATCGCCGGCGCCGCCGGCGTCTCACCCGGGCTGCTCAACCACCACTTCGGGTCCAAGGACGGACTTCGGGCAGCGTGCGACGAGTACGTCCTGCGCACGATCCGCGAATCGAAGGCCGCCTCGGCCGGTCCTACCGGGGTGATGGAACAGCTTGCTCGCATCGACGAGTACGCACCGCTCGTCGCCTACATCGTGCGGAGCTTCTCCTCGGGCGGAGCGCTGGCCCGAGAGTTGTTCGAGCACATGGTCGACGACGCGGTCCGGTACCTCGACGACGGAGTGCGCGACGGCCGATTCACACCCAGCCGCGACCCCGCGGCGCGCGCCCGGTTCCTGACGCGCCAGAACGTGGGCGGTCTGCTGTTGTACGTGCAGATGGCCGGCCCGGACGTCGATTTCCGTGCGGCTCTCAGCGCGCTCGGTGACGAGGTCATGTTGCCGGCACTCGAGCTGTACACCGATGGATTGTTCACCGATTCCCGAATCTTGGACACCTATCTGGAGGCCGAGCAATGACCGACGCCATCGCAGTCGACGATCTGGTGAAGACGTTCGGTTCGGTCCGGGCCCTCGACGGCCTGAACCTGCACGTCGAGACCGGTGATGTGCACGGCTTTCTCGGCCCCAACGGGTCGGGTAAATCCACCACGATCCGCGTGCTGCTCGGTCTCGTGCGCGCGACGTCGGGGACGGTCCGGTTGCTCGGCGGTGATCCGTGGGCCGACGGCGTCGCACTGCATCGACGGCTGGCCTACGTTCCCGGAGATGTGACGCTGTGGCCGTCGTTGACCGGCGGGGAGGTGATCGATCTGCTCGCCAGGATGCGCGGCGGTATCGATTCCGGCCGCCGGGCCGAGCTGATCGAACGGTTCTCCCTCGACCCAGGAAAGCGGAGTCGCACCTATTCGAAGGGCAATCGCCAGAAGGTCGCTCTGATCTCGGCCCTGGCATCGAACGTGGAGCTGCTGCTCCTCGACGAGCCCACTTCCGGTCTCGATCCCCTGATGGAGCAGCAGTTCGCCGAATGCGTGAAAGATGCTGCGCGACGCGGAGTCACGGTGCTGCTGTCCTCGCACATCCTGTCCGAGGTGGATGCGTTGTGCAGTTCGGTCACCATCGTCCGGGACGGGCGCACGGTGGACACCGGGACCCTGGCGTCGATGCGGCACCTCACCCGCACGACGATGACCATGACTGTGGATCGAGCACCCGGCGATCTCGACAGGCTCTCCGGGGTCAGTGGGGTGACCGTGGACGGGTCCACGATTACCTGCACGGTGGAGAACGAGGCGCTCGCTGCGGTGATGCACGTCCTGGCCGACGCAGGCGTGCAGAGCATGATCAGCTCCGCGCCGACTCTCGAAGAGCTGTTCCTGAGGTACTACGCATGAACAGTCTGAGCGGCACAGCGGCGTTGCTGCGGTTGTATCTACGCCGCGACCGACTCGTGTTGCCGATCTGGGTCGTTCTGCTCGGAGCGCTCCCGCTGCTGTACGCGGTCAGCTTCGAGGGGCTGTATCCGACGGCGGCAGACCGTCGAACGTTCTATCTCGGCACCGAGGCAGTGCCGGCGCAAGCGGCTCTCGTAGGGCCGATCTTCGGTAGCGACCTCGGTGCCCTGGTGTCGTGGCGCGCTGGACTGATGCTGACCCTCGTTCCGTTGGCGGCGATCCTCACCGTCGTTCGGCATACCCGCGGTGAGGAGGACGCGGGTCGTGTCGAGCTGGTCGGGTCGACTGCAGTGGGCAGATTTGCAGGGTTGACAGCGGCCGTGCTCCTGGCGGGCGGCGGTGTGATGGCGACGGGAATGCTGTCGTTCGTCTCGCTGTGGGCATTCGGTCTGCCGGTGGCCGGGAGCGTCGCGTTCGGTGGCTCGATCGTCGTCGTCGGTGCGGTGTTCGTCGGCTGCGCGGGGCTGGCAGCACAGGTGGCGTCCGGGGCTCGCGCGGCTCGCGGATATGCCCTCGGCGTGTTGGCCGCAGCGTTCGTTCTCAGAGCGATCGGCGACATCGGTTCGGGAACCCTGTCGTGGTTCTCGCCGATCGGGTGGTCGGCACAGGTGCGACCGTTCGCCGACGAACGGTGGTGGCCGCTGTTGTTGTCGCTCGCGACCGCTACGGCGTTCGTCGCCGCAGCGTTCGTGGCAGCGAATCGACGCGATCTCGGCAGTGGTCTGCGGGCCGAACGCCGCGGCCGGGTGGCTGCCGTTCCGTCGCTGTCCGGTCCCGTCGCCCTCGCGTGGCGACTCTCGCGCGGAACCACCGTCGTCTGGACCGTCGGCCTCGCCCTGTTCGGTATCGCGATCGGATCGTCCACGGACGGCATCGGCGATCAACTCGGCAGCAGCGCCGCCATCAGCGACGCACTGGGCAAGTTCGGCGGCACCACGATCGAACAGTCGTTCATCGCCGTCGTGCTGAGCATGGTCGGCATCATGGTGGCGGCCTATTCCGCGTCGGCCGTGCTACGTCTGCTCAGCGAGGAAGAGTCGGGTCTGGCCGAGATCGTGCTGGCCACCGGTATCTCGCGCCGTCGGTGGGCGGCGGGGTATCTACTCTTCGCCGTCCTCGGCCCGGTGTGGCTACTGCTGGTCGTCGGCCTCACCATCGGGCTGACGTACGGGTCGGCAACCGGCGACATGTCGCGCGAACTGCCGTCCGCCGTGGTCGGCGCTCTGGCTCAGCTCCCGGCCGTGTGGGTGGTGACGGCCATCGGCGTGGCATTGTTCGGCGCTGTCCCTCGATTCGCAACCGTCGTGTGGGCCGTCCTCGGCGGCTTCGTTGCCCTAGGGCAGATCGGGGCGGTAGTTGGGCTGCCCCAATGGTTGCAAGACATCTCGCCGTTCACCCACCTGCCCAAGCTGCCAGGTGGGGAGTTCTCGGTGGTGCCCTTGCTGTGGCTCGTCGCTGTCGCCGCCGCCGCAGGCGGTGCCGGAAGCATCGCGCTGCGTCGACGGGACGTCCGCGGCTGAATGAGTCGGCCGCGACTCAGTTCGGTGTCGAGTCGTCGTACTGGTTCTCGACGTTCTGCTTGAATTCGTCGGCGCATTGCTGTTGCGCTGCAGTATCGCTGCCTGCGTTGGTCATGCAGTCGGTGAAGTCCTGTCCACCGACTGCGTTGAACAGGCCGACGCCGACGACGACGAGAACGATCGACAAAGCCGCCGCCACGAAACCGAGGATGATCGCGATGAGAGACACGGTGCCGTTGGTGGCGACGCGCTTCTTGTACCTCGACCGACCGATGAAGCCGAGGACGATCGCGATCAGGCCGAGAACAATGCCGCCGACGATCGTCCAGGAGAACAACACGCCGAGAATCGCGAGAACCAGAGCCACTGTGCCGATGGTGTTCTTCGGCGCTACCGGCTGTTGCTCGTATCCACCCTGCTGATATCCGCCCTGCTGGGGGTACTCGCCGGGTGAAGGATAGTTTCCGGGCGGGGGATAGTCATTCGACACGTCTGATACCTCCGTGATCGGCGATCGTGAACGCTCGGAGTGTATGCAGATCTCAGTCGTGCGCGCAGACGCCACGTGCCCCCGTGATCAACTTGTCATCGAGCGTTCCTGTCAGCCGCCCAGTCGCGAGTGCATCTCCCAGATCAGGATCTCGGCTGGTTCCGAGGCCGTAATTCGCTGTCCGCCAGTGGAACTCATGCGTACCGCGTCACCCTCGTACAGTTCTCCGACACCCTCCATCGAGACGGTGCCGCGGACCACGAACACATGCACGAACGGTGCGTCGGGAACGGTCACGGTCGAATCCGGTGTCAGTCGCGCAGCGTGCAACGCGGCCGACTTCTGGCCGATGCCGATGGCCGCCTGACCACGGTGTCGGTTCATTCCCGACGCGACGGTGACGAGTCCGCCCCGCAGCAGTTCGTCGTCGATCTCGAGTTGCTCGTAGCCCGGTGCGGTGCCGGGACTGTCTGGCATCACCCACATCTGTACGAAGCGGACGGGTTCGGTGTGCCGATTGCCGTCGATACTCCAGGAGTCGTTCTTCTCCGAGTGCATGATGCCTTTGCCCGCACTCATCCGTTGCGCCAGTCCGGGATAGATGATGCCGGAGTGCCCGATCGAATCCTGATGCACCAGAGAGCCCTGCACCACCCACGTGATGATCTCCGTGTCGCGGTGCGGATGCGTTGCGAATCCCTGCCCGGCAGTGACGATGTCGTCGTTGTTCACCAACAACAGGCCGTGGTGGGTGTTCTCGGGGTCGTAGTGCTGACCGAAAGAGAACGAGTGCTTCGAGTCGAGCCAGGACACACGGGTTTTCAGTCGATCACCGGCACGATGCACGTCGATGTGGGCGGTCAGTGGAGCGGACATGTCCCCACTGTACGAGCATGTCGATGCACCGGCGTACGACCTGCATAACGTTCGGGTGTCTTTGCCGCCGGGGTGTGACGGCGGCCCCGAGTGGGTAGGTTCGGACACGGCACGGTCACACGCTCTGCAACTCCCCGAAGGCGGCGAGAGATACTCATGGTCGGTTCCAGCTCGAGCGCGGCACACGCTGTTCGACACCTGCTCGAGGACGCACTGGTGTCGTGGTTGCCAGGTCAACGATGGTTCGGCGCAAAGGGTTCGACGGTGGGTGCCGTACGGATCGTCGCTCGCGACGTACTGCACGACGAGCCGCATTTCGCCGCCGAGCACCTGCTCGTCGAGGTGGACCTCGTCCAAGACGGCACGTCGGTGACCCAGACCTATCAGGTGCCCCTCGGTTTCCGCACCGAGGTGCCCGAGGAACTACGCCCGTGGTTGTTGCCGGTACCCGGTGAGGTGGCAGTGTTCGACGGGTTACGTGATCCGGAGATCATCGCCCTGTACGGTGACGCGTTCTCCGATGAGAACCCCACGGGCAGTATCGAATTCAAGGTCGTCGACGGTTCGAGCGTGCCGCAGGGCATGCGCGGTCGGGTTCTGGGTGCAGAGCAGTCCAACACGTCGGTGATCCTCGGTGATCTGCTGCTGCTCAAGCTGTTTCGTCAGGTACCGCCCGGAATCAGTCCGGACGTCGAGTTGCACCGTGCGCTGGCCGAGGCCGGCAGCGTCAACGTGGCACCGCTGCGAGGGTGGCTCGAAGCGCAGGTCGGCGGTGAGACGACCACACTGGGGATGATCCAGGACTTCGCCGCGAATTCTGCCGAGGGATGGACCACTGCGCTGGCCAGCGTGCGCGAGGTGTTCGATTCCCCCGCCACACCGATCGAGGATTTGTCCGCCGATTTCGCTCCCCACGCGTATCGACTCGGCGCTGCCGTCGCGCAGGTACACCACGACCTCGCTTCGGTTTTGGGTACCGCCGAACGTTCCGTGGAATCGACGGCCGTCGAAGAGATCCTCGAGCGCATCTCCGGAGTAGCGCGAGTGGTTCCGGAGATCGCCCAGTACATCCCCGCCGCGACGGCCCTGATCTCACGGGCAGAGACGTCGACCAGTACCACCGTCCAACGCATTCACGGCGATCTGCATCTGGGGCAGGTATTGGGGACCCCCGAACGGTGGCTGCTCATCGATTTCGAGGGAGAGCCGGCCAAGACGCTGGACGAGCGCAGACAAATGGACAGTGCTTTGCGCGACGTCGCGGGAATGCTGCGGTCGTTCGACTATGCCGCCAACCACCTCCTCGTCGACCTGCCGGAGGACCCGGCTCTACGGGAACGCGCCGAGCAGTGGGCTGCGCGGAGCATCACGGCCTTCTTCGACGGGTACGCGTCGGTGGCCGGCCACGATCCACGCGACGAAGCCGATCTGCTGCGCGCGTACGAATTGGACAAAGCGGTCTACGAGGTTCTGTACGAAGCGCGCAATCGACCGACCTGGCTGTCTCTGCCGATGCGCGCGGTCGAACGGTTGGTCAGCTGACTGCCGGGAAACGGGCTGTAGGGGCGGGCGTGGACCGGCCCGTCTACGACAAGTACCGTATTGCCTGACACGGGAGGCAGGACATGAACGGTATTTTGGCAATTTTCGGCATCGCGGTGGTAGTCATCACCATCGTCGTGGTGGTCGTGCTCGTCGCGGTGTTGTTCGTCGCGTCGATCAAGCCCGACAAGCTGAACATCGACCTCGGTCGCAAGAAGCGTGAACGGGAAGAAAGTTCCTCGAAGGTCTGAGACCTCGGTCACCTCTGGCACCGATTCGCGCAGACGCGGAGTTGTATCGATTCGAAGCGTCGGTCGACGCTTCCGGTTCTACAACTGGAGACCTCGTGAGCACAGCACTGTCAGCGCCTACGGAGCCCGACTGCAGGGCGCGCCTGTTCGGTGAGACTGTGCCGGCCCAGTTCGCTCGTTTCGTGATCGTCGGGGTATCGAGCAACGGCGTCTATGCACTGCTGTTCGTCGCTCTCGCGTCGTTCGGGTCTTTCCCCGCCAATCTGGCGGGAGCGTCGGCGAGCACCGTTCTCGCCAATGAGTTGCACCGTCGCCACACCTTCCACGCCGCCGACCGCGTCGGCTGGTTCCAGACCCAGTGGGAAGCGGGAGGACTCGCCCTGATCGGGCTGGGTCTGAGTACCGCCGCGCTGGCCGCAGTCCACCTCCTTGTTCCCGCCGCCGCCACGTACGTGCAAGTTCTGGCTGTGATCGCCGTCAGCGGTCTGGTCGGTGCCGCTCGATTCCTCGCTCTTCGCGGATGGGTATTCCGTTCGCCGAGCCTCCCCGGGATGGAAGCGGCTCATTCGTGATGCTGTGACAGAGCACGACCGGTCTCGAAGAGCGGTTGCTACCTGTAACAGAGTTTCGGCGAGGCTTCGTGATCGTCGCCCGTATAGACCTAGGCTCGTGAGCTGACGTCAATGCGAGGAGGCATGTCGAATGGCCAGGGATCTGACACAGCTCGAGCTTCTGCAGGAGCTGGTGCCCACTGCCGAGGACAACGTGAACCGTCACATTTCGATGGCGCGCGAATGGCATCCCCACGACTACGTGCCGTGGGACGAAGGCCGCAAC
>NZ_NOYJ01000008.1:0-77864 GCF_002258365.1 Rhodococcus sp. 06-221-2 | reverse complement strand
GTCCAACGCCTCGAAAAACCGCACCTTCAACCCAGCACATGCCACGATCCCCGCAACTCCCTCAAATCGAGGGTGTTGCGGGGATCGTTAGAACCCGCCCGAAAGGGAGTCGGGCTTTTTCAGCGAGGGGCTGGACTCAGAAGTCCATGCCGCCCATGCCACCGGTCGGATCGCCAGCGGGCGCTCCGGCCTTTTCGGGCTTGTCGGCGACGACGGCCTCGGTGGTGAGGAACAGAGCCGCGATGGACGCTGCGTTCTGCAGTGCCGAGCGGGTGACCTTGACCGGGTCGTTGATGCCTGCAGCGAGCAGGTCCTCGTACTCGTTGGTCGCGGCGTTGAGGCCGTGACCTGCGGGCAGGTTGGAGACCTTGTCCGCAACGACGCCGGGCTCGAGGCCGGCGTTGAATGCGATCTGCTTGAGCGGGGCGGACAGTGCGACGCGAACGATGTTCACGCCGGTTGCCTCGTCACCGTCGAGCTTGAGGTTGTCGAGTGCGGGCGCTGCCTGGAGCAGTGCCACGCCGCCACCGGCGACGATGCCTTCTTCGACGGCTGCCTTGGCGTTACGCACGGCATCTTCGATGCGGTGCTTGCGCTCCTTGAGCTCGACCTCGGTTGCCGCTCCGGCCTTGATGACTGCAACGCCACCGGCCAGCTTGGCCAGGCGCTCCTGCAGCTTCTCGCGGTCGTAGTCGGAATCGGAGTTCTCGATCTCGGCGCGGATCTGGTTGACGCGACCGGCGATGGCGTCGGAATCTCCCGAGCCCTCGACGATGGTGGTCTCGTCCTTGGTGATGACGACCTTGCGTGCCTGACCGAGCAGCTCGAGTCCGGCGGTCTCCAGGGAGAGGCCGACCTCTTCGCTGATGACCTCGCCGCCCGTGAGGATGGCGATGTCGGCGAGCTGCGCCTTGCGACGGTCACCGAATCCGGGAGCCTTGACGGCGACGGACTTGAAGGTGCCACGGATCTTGTTCACCACGAGGGTGGAGAGAGCTTCGCCCTCGACGTCCTCGGCGATGATGACGAGCGGCTTGCCGGACTGGATGACCTTCTCCAGCAGCGGCAGCAGGTCCTTGACGGTGCTGATCTTGGAGCTGACGAGCAGGATGTACGCGTCTTCGAGGACGGCTTCCTGACGCTCTGCATCGGTGGCGAAGTACGCCGAGATGTAGCCCTTGTCGAAGCGCATGCCCTCGGTGAGCTCGAGCTGCAGGCCGAAGGTGTTGGACTCCTCGACCGTGATGACGCCTTCCTTGCCGACCTTGTCCATTGCCTCGGCGATGAGCTCGCCGATGGACGGGTCGCCTGCGGAGATGCCAGCGGTAGCAGCGATCTGCTCCTTGGTGTCGATCTCCTTGGCGGACGCGAGCAGCGACTCGGTGACGGCTGCAACAGCCTTCTCGATGCCGCGCTTGAGGCCGAGCGGGTTCGCGCCGGCTGCGACGTTGCGCAGGCCTTCACGGACGAGTGCCTGAGCGAGAACGGTAGCGGTGGTGGTGCCGTCGCCTGCGACGTCGTCGGTCTTCTTGGCGACCTCCTTGACGAGCTCGGCACCGATCTTCTCGTAGGGATCTTCGAGCTCGATCTCCTTGGCGATGGAAACACCATCGTTGGTGATCGTGGGAGCTCCCCACTTCTTCTCGAGTACGACGTTGCGACCCTTGGGGCCCAACGTCACCTTTACTGCGTCGGCGAGGGCATTGAGGCCTCGCTCGAGGCCACGGCGTGCCTCTTCGTCGAACGCGATGATCTTGGCCATTGCGAAGTGATCCTCCGGATTGGGGGTGACACATTGCTGGCCGAGCTCGGTGCCCGCGACGGACGACCAGGGGTGTCGTTGATTCCCCGGCCTCACCGTGTCCCGACCTGGCACTCACGTGTCGAGAGTGCCAACTGCATTTCTAGCACTCGCCCATGGTGAGTGCAAGGTCGTCCGCCGCCGGCGAACCGCCGCACCCCCCATGCTCGACGCCACCGCGGGACGCAGGTGCCGAGCAGATGCTCGGCCGAGCCGGTATCCGTCACACACTGTTCACACCTGTACGCATTGTTAACATCCGAATACTGTGCATCGGACCCGTGACGCTAATACCGTTGAGCGACAACGGTTTCGACACCCGAAAAATTCGGACAAACCCCCGCAAAAGCGACAGTGAGGATCGAATATGTCCGATACGGTCGACACGTCGTACGACAACTCGGCGATGGACCACGAGGAAGAGGGCTACCACAAGGGCCTCAAACCTAGACAGTTGCAGATGATCGCGATCGGTGGCGCAATCGGCACCGGCCTGTTCCTCGGCGCAGGCGGACGCCTCGCCAGTGCCGGGCCTGGCCTGTTCCTCGCCTACGCCCTCTGTGGAATTTTCGTCTTCTTCATTCTCCGCGCCCTCGGCGAATTGGTGTTGCACCGCCCGTCGTCGGGCAGCTTCGTCTCGTACGCTCGCGAGTTCTTCGGCGAGAAGGCCGCATTCGTCGCCGGGTGGATGTACTTCCTCAACTGGGCGATGACGGCCATCGTCGACGTCACGGCCATCGCGACCTACATGCATTACTGGGGAAGTTTCGAGGTGATTCCGCAGTGGGCCATCGCGCTGGTCGCACTGGTTCTGGTGATGAGCCTGAACCTGGTGTCGGTCAAGTGGTTCGGTGAAATGGAGTTCTGGGCGGCCATGATCAAGGTCATCGCGCTGGTGACCTTCTTGATCGTCGGCATCGTCTTCTTGGCCGGCCGCATCCCCGTCGGTTCCGAGATGCCCGGAATCAGCTTGATCACCGACAACGGCGGCCTGTTCCCGTCCGGCGCGTGGCCCCTGGTCATCGTCATCTCGGGTGTCGTGTTCGCTTATGCCGCAGTGGAACTGGTGGGGACCGCGGCCGGCGAGACCGAGAACCCGGAGAAGATCATGCCGCGGGCGATCAACTCGGTCATCGCCCGTATCGCACTGTTCTACGTCGGCTCGCTGGTACTGCTCGCACTACTGTTGCCGTACACCGCATATCAGGCCGGTACCTCGCCGTTCGTGACGTTCTTCTCGAGCATCGGCCTCGGCGGCGCGGGCACCATCATGAACATCGTGGTGCTCACCGCGGCGCTGTCCAGCCTCAACGCCGGTCTCTACTCGACCGGCCGAATTCTGCGGTCGATGGCGATGAACGGCAGCGCACCGGAATTCACCAAGAAGATGACCAAGGGCGGAGTACCGTTCGGCGGCATTCTGCTGACCTGCTTCATCACACTGTTCGGTGTCGCCCTCAACGCCATCGCCCCGGGCGAAGCGTTCGAGATCGTGCTGAACATGTCCGCACTGGGCATCATCGCCAGCTGGGCAACCATCGTGCTGTGCCAGATCCAGCTGTACCGCTGGTCCAAGAAGGGCATCCTGAAGCGGCCCAAGTTCCGTCTGTTCGGTGCGCCGTACACGAGCTACGCGACGCTGGTCTTCCTGTTCGGCGTGCTGGTCCTGATGGCCTTCGATGCCCCGATCGGCTCGTGGACCATCGCGACCCTCGTCGTCATCATCCCCGCACTGATCGGCGGCTGGTTCCTGGTGCGCACCAAGGTGCTCTCGGTGGCCGAAGAACGAATGGGCTACACCGGCCAGTACCCGGTGGTGGCCAACCGTCCGACCGAACCGGAGGAGTGACCCTTCCCAACCCCCTCTCGAGCCAGGGCCCCGCATCGACCCGATGCGGGGCCCTGCTCATGGAGTCACGAAAACCTGAGCCATCGCGAGCGGGTGAACGGTGAGCGTCGCGCCGGCGGCTCCGGCACTCCGGCAGAAACAGCAGCAGCCACGGCATCGGCAAGCTCCACGCAGGTCTGGAATCGATCTGCCGGGTCCTTGGCCAACGCGCGTGCGACCACCGCGTCGAGACCCCGCGGCAGTGATCGGCGGCGCCGCGTCACCGCAGGAGGTTCGGCCGACAGATGTGCGGCGGTGATCGCGAGCGGCGTGGCCAACGGGTACGGCGTTCGCCCGGTCAGCAATTCGACCAGCGTCGCCCCCAATGCGTAGACGTCGGTCTGCGCGCTCAGCACTCCCCCGCGAAGCAGTTCCGGTGCCGCGTAGTGGATGGACGCCAGCACCGTTCCGCCGACGACCAGCGGCGTCGAGTCGTCGACCAGACGCGCAATTCCCCAGTCGGACAACAACACCTGCTCGTACCCGTCCACCCGCTCGGTGGAGATGAGGATGTTCGACGGCTTGACGTCGCGGTGCAGGACGCCGTTCGAGTGGGCATAGTCGAGGCCCTTGGCCACCTCGGCGACGATGCGCGCCACACGGGAGACGTCGAGAGCGATCTGACCGCGAGCGACCAACCGCGCCGCGCTGTACCCGTCGACGTAGTGCATCGACATCCACAACTGGCCCTCGAACTCACCGTGTTCGTGCACCGACACGATGTTCGGATGCACCAGCAGCTCGGCCACCGTGGCCTCGGTCCGAAATTTGGTGCGCAGTCGCGGCGAGCGCGAGGCGTCGCGGTCGAGGATCTTCAGAGCTTCGAGCCGATCGTGTCCGCGGCCGAGTACGAGGTACACCTCACTCATGCCGCCGACCCCGAGGCGACGCTGCACCCGGAAGCCGGCGAACTCCGCACCCGGCTGCAGCTGGCCGGGATTCACGGAATCTCCTGTGCAGCAGTGCTACTCGCGGCACATCGACTCCACAAGGGGACGACCGGGCGAGACCGCAACATCGACAGAACTGTAGTCCGTTCGGGTGCTCGCGGCGACTCGGCAGACTTTCGACGCGGGCCTGTCTCCCCAGCTCACCGGCTCGGTCACGTTTCGCCGCCCGCGCCGACGTCGTTTATGGTGATTACCGGTACTTGACCAAAACAAGGGAAAAAGAACGGCATACCGATAGTGGTCAGCCGATCACCTCGACTCGAGTTGTAAGGAAGTCAAGTAAGTGAAAGCAGTAAAGGAAGCGTGGGGCGGCCTGCTCAAGCCGGTTTTCGTCCCCGCATCTATCGTCATTTTTGTGATGATCACCTTCTCGGTGATCTATGCCGGCACTGCCGCCGACGCGTTCGACAAGCTCAACAACGCCATCACCAGTGGCGTCGGCTGGTGGTACATCCTGGCCACCACCGGTTTTGTGGTGTTCGCGCTGTACTGCGGCCTCAGTAGGGTCGGCAACATTCGCCTGGGCCGCGACGACGAGAAGCCGGAGTTCGGCGTCCTGTCCTGGTTCGCGATGCTCTTCAGCGCCGGCATGGGTATCGGCCTGGTGTTCTACGGCGTCGCCGAACCTCTCTCGCACTACGTCACGCCACCCGAAGCCGGGGGCATTCCCGGCAGCACCGACCCGGCCGCCCGTCAGGCGATGGAGCTGACCCTGTTCCACTGGGGTCTGCACGCCTGGGCGATCTACGTCGTGGTCGGACTCGGGCTGGCCTACATGACGTACCGCAAAGGACGCCCACTGTCCGTGCGCTGGTTGCTCGAGCCGCTGCTGGGACGCAAGCGCATCGAGGGCGGCATCGGCCATGCGATCGACTCCGTCGCCATCATCGGCACGTTGTTCGGTGTGGCCACCTCGCTCGGATTCGGTGTGCAGCAGATTTCGGCCGGTCTCGAGTACCTGGGTTGGGTCGACACCAACAACTGGGTGACGGTCCTCATCATCGCCGGCGTCACCGGCCTCGCCACGTTCTCTGTCGTATCCGGCGTCTCACGAGGGCTCAAATGGCTCTCGAACATCAACATGGGAATGGCCGCGGCGCTGGCCGTCTTCGTTCTGATCGCTGGACCGAGCCTGTTCCTCATGCAGTCCTGGGTGCAGAACCTCGGCGGCTACGTCCAGGCGTTGCCCGAGTTGATGCTGCGCACGTCGCCCTTCTCCGACGATGGCTGGGCCGGTGCCTGGACCATCTTCTACTGGGGCTGGTGGATGAGCTGGGCACCGTTCGTCGGCATGTTCATCGCCCGCATCTCACGCGGCCGTACCATCCGCGAATTCGTGTTCGGAGTGCTGCTGGCACCGACCATCATCGGTTCGCTGTGGTTCACGATCTTCGGTGATGCCGGCATTCTGCGTCAGCGGGACAACGGTGACCTGCTGGTCGACGGTGCCGTCGACACCAACACGAGTCTGTTTCAGCTGCTCGACACGTTGCCGTTGGCTACGATCAGTAGCGTGCTGGCGATCTTCGTCATCGTGTTCTTCTTCGTGACCTCCTCCGATTCCGGCTCGTTGGTCATCGACATCCTCTCCACCGGCGGTGACCTCGAGCCCCCGAAGATCACCCGCGTGTACTGGTCGATTCTCGAAGGCGTGGCAGCAACGGTGCTGCTCCTGATCGGCGGGACAGGATCGTTGACGGCCCTGCAGACGATGTCGATAGCCACGGCAGTACCGTTCTCGATCATCCTTGTGCTCGCATGCATATCGATGCTCAAGGCCTTCCGCTACGACGTCGCCACCACCCCGCGGTACTTGCGCGTCACCGCGACACCCGATGTGGGGCAGGACGAGCCTCAGGCAGCACCGGTGTCACCGGCGGTACGCAAGCGAGTGAGTGCCGGAATTTCGTCGACATTCTCCGGCCTGGCACCGTCTCGAGAAGGGGTGACGCCGCCGCGCACGGACGGCAGCGTCGTGCTGGCGGTGCACGAGGTGCCCACCGAACAACTCGAGATTCACCCCGAGACGGGTGCGGTCGAGTACTCCGGTGACAACGCACCGGTCGATCCCCTGGGCGGCGAAGTGTTCGACACCCAGGAGTTCGCAGATTCGGCCGAAGGCCAGAACGTCAGCAAGAACGCGGACTGAGCACCTTCTCAACCACCGATCTCTGGCCCTCGCGACATTGTTCGCGGGGGTCAGAGGTTTTTCGAAGCCCAGTCGGTCAGTGCTTGCAGGGACGGCAGCAGCGCCGCACCGGACGGCGTCAGGCTGTACTGCACCGAGAGCGGCGGTCCGTTGTCCACTGTTCGCTGGACCAGGCCGGCCTTGCCGAGCTCACCGAGCCGCTCGGACAGGACCGAATCGCTGATACCACCGACGGCCCGGCGTAGGTCCGCGAATCCCATCGACCCGTTCATCAGGGTGGCCAGCAGAATTCCGTTCCATCGCTTGCCGAGGAAGCCGAACGCTTTGGTCAGGGCTCCGTCGCAGGCACGAGGTTCGTGAGTGGGTTCGTTCGCGGCCATGACCCCACCGTACCGAAGTGCTACTGTCTGCCTTGCCACTTCTGATTCACTAGTGGCCTCAGAAATGAAAGCAGGGCTAATGTTCATCGCAACAGTCGTCGTGTCGGTGCTGCTGGCCGTGGCACTCACGTTCTCCGCCGTCGGAAAGCTGACGCGCAACCCCTCCGTCGTCCCGATGCTCGAACAGGTGGGCGTGCCCGCAGACAAGATTCCGTGGTTGGCCTACGCGGAGATCCTCGGTGCCATCGGCCTGCTCGTCGGCCTGTTCGCATGGCCGATCGGGGTCGCGGCAGCCATCGGCGTCATCGCGTACTTCGTCGGAGCAGTCGTCGCGCACCTGCGCATCAAGGACAAGGAATTCGGTCCGGCGGCAGGCCTGGCCGTGTTCGCCGTCGTTGCCCTGGTCCTACGGGTGCTCAGCGCCTGACCAGTCGTAGTCCATCTGGCCCGCGGTGGCGAGAGCCTGATCGGCGCTCGTCCACCGCGCGACCAGATGCAGCGCAAGGTCCAGGCCTGCACTGATACCGGCCGACGTCGCCAGATCACCGTGGTCGATGTATCGAACTCCCTCATGCACGGCCAGCGCGGGCCAGCGGGTGCGCAACAGGTCGAGGTCCTCCCAGTGCGTGGTGACCGGACGCGAATCGAGCAGGCCCGCCGCGGCGAGAACGAAAGCACCGGTGCACACCGATGCGACAACTTCTGCGGTGGGTCGAAGTCGCTGCAGCCACTGAAGCACTCGGCCGTCCGCTTCGACCGCGTCGACGACACCGCCGGGAACCAGGACGAGGTCGTAGGTCCGTGGATCGTCGATCGTGGTGTCGACGCCGATCCTCATCCCACCTCGCGCGCGTACCGCTGCGTCGTCGAGCCCGACGAGCGTCACGTCGAAAGGCACCGCGCTACCGGCACGTTGGGCCACCCGATTGGCCACCGAGAACACCTCGAACGGCCCGCAGGCATCGAGCACCTCGACGTCGTCGAACAACAGAATCGCAATACTTCTCATTTTCGCCCTCAGCTGCTCGTGGTCGAAACGATAACGGGCACCATGATCGCTGCCGTCACCGCGGCATTGACGTCCGAGACCGCTTTGCGGACAGCTGCACCCGCCCACTCACCCTCGGCGATCTGCTTGGCCCTCGTCTTCAGCACCTTCTTGTCGGCATCGACGATGACCTTGTGCGTCAGATCGACTGCCGAGATCAGTGAGATCAGAGCAGCCGAATGCGGCGTCGGCGTTGTGCCGTCGACGAGAGCGCTCCGCAGTGCATCCCGCAGCACCTTCTCCCGCGAGGTGTCGCGAGCCGGCCACGTCGTCGTCGGGAACAGCCCCCAGACCTTGTCCTGCTTCTCGGTGACGAAGCCCTGCGCGACCAGACGCGCAGCCAGTTCCTTCGCCAGATTCTTCTGCGACTTCTCGATCACCTTCTGCGGCTTCATCGGCCGCGACGCCGTTGCCACCAGATCGAACACCCGGCGCAGCAACGGGTCTGCGGGCGGATCTCCCGCGACGACGACGTGGTCCTTCTTGGTCTGCTCACCGGGACCGGTGATGCGGAGCGACCCGCCCAGGGCGAGCTCGACGACCAGCGCACCCGCGAGAACACGGGGCAACTTGGCGGAATCGGCCGATGGCTTGCCCGATTCTTCGTCGAGCAACAACAGCAGCAGGTCCTCCGCAATCAAGGTCATGCTGCGAGATTACCCACAGTGCGCGCTGGATTTGCGGTGTTCATCCGGGCGAAATCGACTGTTCAGTCGGCCCAGCCCACTCAGTTGATCAGACTCTGCCAATTCGAGGGCACCCGTTCACGGGGGCCCGGAACCGTCTGATCGAGCGGATGATGTTGCGGCGGAGCAAGTTCGGGCCCGTCGTACATCTGCTCGTCCTCGTAGTTGTAGAACCAGTCCTCACCGGGCTCGTAGCTGCGCACGAACTGGTGCCGAGTGGATTCGGCGTGCTTGCTGGCGTGCTGCGACGGAGACGAATCACAGCACCCGATGTGCCCGCACTGCGCACATCGCCGCAGATGCACCCACCACCCCTGCGTCTGCGTGCACTCCACGCAGCCCGGGCCGGACGGCGGGACTGTCGGATCGATACCGTCGATTGTCATAATGCCTCCTCGATTGCTGGATGAACGGGCAGTCGCACGATGAATCGGGTGTCCCCCGGCTGGGACACCACTCGCAGATCGCCCTGATGTTTCTTCACCACGATCCGCCACGAGATGTCCAGACCGAGCCCCGTGCCCTCACCGACGGCCTTGGTGGTGAAGAACGGCTCGAATATTCGCGACCGAATATCCTCCGGCACACCGGGTCCGGTATCGCACACCTCGATCTGCACCTGATCGTCGTCGAGAAGTGTGCGGACGGTGAGCGTGCCGCGGCCCTCCATGGCCTGCACCGCATTGTCGATCAGATTGGTCCATACCTGATTGAGCTCGGCGGCATACGCGGGAATGGGAGGTACCGACGGGTCGTATTCCTTCACCACGCGGATATCGTCACCGATCTTGCGCCCCAACATGATCAGCGTGCTGTCGAGCAGTTCCCGTACGTCGACGGTCTGGTAGGGCGCTCGATCCATCTGCGAGTACTGCTTGGCCGCGCCGACCAGAGTGGAGATCCGAGTGGTCGAATCCGAGATCTCGTTCATCAACAACTCGGTTTCCACCGTGTAGTTGAGCCACCTGATCGCCCCTTCGAGCATGGCCGGATCCCCCACCGTCGCCGACACCCGATCCAGCCACGGCACGTCGAGACCCGCCGAGACGAAAGTGGGGGCCAGATCCCATCCCCCGTCGATTCCGTTGTCGTCGAACCACTCTCCGAGCTCGTCCTCCCGGTCCGACGCCTCCATGGCCGTCAACTTGGGCGCCTTGGCCACCAACTCCACGGCCTCGTTCTGCAGTCCGACCAGATGCGACAAGCTCGAGCGATCGAGAGTCCCGCCGGCAATCATTGCCAATTTCTGCCGCATGTGCGCCACCCGATTTCGCAACGCGGACGTCGCCCGCACCGCGGCCGCGGCCGGATTGTTCAGCTCGTGCGTCAACCCGGCCGACAGAGAACCCAACGCCAACAAGCGTTCTCGCTGCTCGACGACCTGCTTGGTGTTCTGGTTTCCGAAGAACAATCCCTCGAGCAGATGGAGGGCCATCGGGAACCACTCGCGCACGATCGAGGCGAAGCAGTCGGCATCGAGGACGAAGAACCGGGACTGCGCGGTCACCCGCATCGAACCCTGGTAGGTCTGCGGTACTCGATCGCCCAGATACGCCTGCCACGCACCGGCATACACCCCGCGCTGCGAGGTGCGATTGACCACCAGGTCTTCCCCGCCCGAGAGCTTCGAGAGCACCACCGAGCCCTCGATCAACACGTAGAAGCACGTCGCTGGGTCGCCCTCCGCGTACACCGGCCCCGGCTCGATCGTTTCGATACGGCCGTCTCGACACAGCTCGGCGAGCTGTGCGTCGGTGAGCTGCTCGAACAAGAACAGCGTCCGCAACTCCTCCGGATCGCACAGGGGCGCGTTCACGGATTTGCCAGGTATCTGTGCACCAACATCACGGCCATCGCTCCTTCTCCCACTGCCGAGGCAACCCGCTTGGCCGAGTCCGACCGGACGTCACCGGCCGCGAACACTCCCGGCACGCTCGTCTCGAGGTGGTGCGGCAACCGCGCGGGTGTCCACCCGGCAGGACCGCGGCCGTCGACCACCAGATCGGGGCCCGTCACCACGAATCCGTGATCGTCACGCACGAGCACGCCGTCGAGCCAATCGGTCCGCGGTGCCGCGCCGATGAACAGGAACAGGTACTGCGCGTCCACCGTCGTCGTCTCGTCGGTTGCCCTGTTGTGCAGCGTGATCTGCTCGAGGTGCCCGTCACCGGAGACGCCGACGACCTCGGTGCACGGCCGAACGCTGATCTTCGGGTTCTCCTCGATCTGCTTGATGAGGTAGTACGACATCGATGCCTCGAGGGACGCCGCACGGATCAGGATCGTCACCGACCTCGCGCCCCGCGAGAGATAGACCGCCGCCTGGCCTGCGGAGTTCGCGCCGCCGACGATGAAGACGTCCTGCTCGGCGCAGCGAGCTGCCTCGGTCATCGCCGATCCGTAGAACACTCCGCGACCGGTGAAGTCGTCGATTCCGGGGGCCTCCAACCGGCGGTAGGCGACGCCGGTGGACAGGATGATCGTCTGGGCGCTGATGCTGCGGCCGTCGGCGAACCGCACGGTCCGCGCAGCGCCGTTGGTCTCCAAGGCCACGACGTCCTGCGTGGTGACCACCTCGGCACCGAACTTCAGCGCCTGCCGCCGAGCCCGCTCCGCGAGTTGTGCACCCGAGACGCCGTCGGGAAAACCGAGGTAGTTCTCGATGCGTGAACTCTGCCCGGCCTGCCCGCCCGTCGCGGTGCGCTCGATCAACGTGGTGCGCAGGCCCTCGGACGCGCCGTAGAGCGCAGCGCCGAGTCCGGCCGGGCCGCCGCCGATGACGACGAGGTCGTAGAACTCTTCCGACGGCGAGACCGTCAGCCCAAGGCGGTTGCCGAGCTCGGCATCGGACGGCTCGATCAGCGCGTCACCTTCGGTGGTGATGACCACCGGCAGCCGGTCGTCTGCCACTCCGGCCGCGGCCAACAGCCGCGCACCCTCGGATTCGTCGGACATGTACCAGCGGTACGGCAGTTGATTGCGGGCGAGGAACTCCCTGATCTCCGAGGACCGCGCAGACCAGCGGTGACCGACGATCTTGGTGTCCTCCACGGCCCGGTGGTCGTACGCACACCAGGCTTCGAGCTGAGCGTCGAGGACGGGGTAGAGCTTTTCCTCGGGTGGATCCCACGGCTTGAGCAGGTAGTAGTCGAGATCGATGACGTTGATGGCGTCGATCGCAGCGTCGGTGTCGGCATAGGCGGTGAGCAGGATTCGCCGCGCCGTCGGGAACAGATCCATGGCCTGTTCGAGAAATTCCATGCCGCTCATGTTCGGCATGCGGTAGTCGGCCAACAGAATCGCGACCGGAGTGCCGCGCAACGTCAATTCCTTCAGTGCATCGAGCGCCCCGGCACCGGATTCCGCGCGCACGATGCGGTACTGCTCGCCATACCGGCGGCGCAGGTCGCGGGCGACCGAACGCGATACTCCGGGATCGTCGTCGACGCTGAGAATGACCGGTTTCATGACCCTCCAGGACTGGTGCTCGTCAACCTCATGAGCATGCCACCACCGGACCCCCTATGGGAGGTGAGTGACGGCGTCGAGCCTGGGAACAGCAGGGTCAGATTCGGCCGCGCCTGATCAGATCGATCTCCTGCGGGGTGAGCAGCCGCTCGAGCTTCTCGGCAGGCCAGGTACGCGGACTGCCGCTCATCCTGGCGGTCTTCAACAGGGGCAGATCACTGCTTGTACGACGCATTATCGACTGTAATTTCACGGTGGATCACTCCGAACAATTTCTTCGTTGGTCCCGACACTCCGCTTGCTACATCGATCAGTGTCCGCCCGGCGTTAACGCCGGGCTGGGATCTCGTACGGCGTTTCGCGCCGAAAGACCGTTTCTCCCCGCTCTACGTGGGGTAAACATCGGCCCACATCAACTGATCGGGGAACGTTCGTGAACACGTCGGGAAAATCCACGTCGGGACATTCGGGAACAGGAAAATCACTGGCCATTTCGGTTCAGGACAACGGTGCATTCGAGAAGGCGGCCCGGGCCGGCCACTTCGTCAGCGGAGTGCTGCACATCCTGATCGGGTACATCGCCATCCGATTGGCGTTCGGTCAGGGCGGTAACGCCGACCAGTCCGGAGCACTCGCAGAACTGGCCGAGAAGCCCGGCGGCAAGATCGCACTGTGGGTTGCCGTCGTCGCGTTCGTGGCACTGGCCCTGTGGCGCATCGTCGAGGCCATCGTCGGCAAGAAGTCCGATTCCGACGAGGGCAGCGCGATGGATCGACTCAAGGCGGCGGCGCTGGCCGTCGTCTACATCGCCTTCGCCTTCTCTACCTACGGTTTCGCGACCGGATCCGGTAAGTCCAGTGGGCAACAGAACGCCGGCTACTCGGCGCGATTGATGGAATCCGGTGGCGGCAAGCTCGTACTGATCGTCATCGCCCTGGTCGTCATCGGCGTCGGCGGGTACCACGTCTACAAGGGCGTCTCGAAGAATTTCCTCGACGACCTCGAAGGCAGCCAGAGCGGAGCGGTCGTGAAACTCGGTATCGCCGGATACGCAGCCAAGGGCACGGCGCTCGTGGGCGCGGGAATCCTCGTCGTCGTCGCGGTACTGCAGTCGGACCCGTCGAAGGCCACCGGAATCGATGGTGCCGTCAAGACCCTGGGAGCCCAGCCCTACGGGCAGGTTCTGTTGATCCTCGCCGGCGTGGGAATCGCGTTGTACGGCCTGTATGCATTCGTACTGGCTCGCCGCGCTCGCATGTGAGCGGGAGTGGAGCTCGCTTCGCTCGCATGTGAGTGGAAGTTCGTAGTGGGCTACGAGGTTTCACTCACATGGTGGCCGAGTGTGGTCACGGCCACATAGGATGCACACGATTGGTGTGACGATCAGTTGCAGCTATTCCTACAACCCGGAGGCCCACGTTGAGCAAGACCCTCGAAGCCACGATCGACATCGATGCCAGTCCGCAGGCCGTGTGGTCGGTCGTCTCGGACCTACAGCGCATGGGCGAGTGGAGTCCGCAGTGCAAGAAGATGAAGGTCTTCGGCGGACCCGTCGGCAAGGGCACCCGAACGCTCAACATCAACCGCAAGGGCCTGCTCGTGTGGCCGACCAGCGCCAAGGTCGTCACCTTCGAGCCGAACAAGGCACTGGCGTTCCGCATCGTCGAGAACAAGACGATCTGGTCGTACACGCTCACTCCGACCGCAACCGGAACCACCGTCGTCGAGAAGCGGGAAGCCCCCAGCGGCACCTCGGCCGTGTCGTCGTTGCTGGTCAAGCGGATCCTCGGCGGGATCGACGAGTTCGATGTCGAGCTGGTCGAAGGCATGAACAGCACGCTCCGACGCATCAAGACCGAAAGCGAAAAGTCGAGCCGAAAATAACTTTTCTCAGGAAGGTTTCAGGTTTGTTACCCCTGGGCATCCATGGTTTCGACAAGCAATCGATACACACGGAAAGTGGGGGCAACACATGTTGGGTCTCGGAATCATCGGCTGGATCATCATCGGCGGTCTCGCCGGCTGGATCGGCAGCAAGATCATGAAGACCGATGCTCAGATGGGCATCATCCTGAACATCGTCGTCGGCATCATCGGCGGCCTCATCGGTGGATACCTGCTCAAGGTCTTCGGCGTCGACGTCGAAGGTGGCGGCCTGATCTTCAGCTTCATCACCTGCATCCTCGGTGCATGCATCCTGCTGTTCCTGGTCAAGCTCGTGACCGGTCGCAGCCGCGTCTGATTTCACTCGCACTTCCCGACTGCCGGGGCCGCTCACGTACTCTGTGAGGGCCCCGGCAGTCGTTTTGTTCGCCGTCCGATCAGTCCCCGGCGTCCAATCCCTGCCCGCATCCGAGCTCGCCCGACAGTAAGAGGAGACCGTGGCACGCCGTCCCGCCCCGATTGATCAACCACCCCGCACGGGAGTGGCTCACATCGTCGACCTGGTTCGCGAAACGGTTCCACCGCTACACCCCGCCGGACTGCCCTTCGTCGGTGGTCCCCTGGCCGTCGCAGTGCTCGGCCGTCGGTCGAAGTGGGTCCGCAATGCCGGGCTCGTCGCCGCAGGAGCCTGCGCCACCTTCTTCCGCCACCCGTCGCGGGTGCCGCCGAACCGTCCCGGCGTCGTCGTCGCTCCCGCCGACGGCCTGGTCACCCTCGTCGACACTGCCGTCCCGCCCGCCGAGCTCGATCTCGGTGCACAGCCCGTGCCACGAGTGAGCATCTTCCTGTCCGTTCTGGACGTGCACGTGCAGCGCGTTCCCGTCGGCGGACGCGTGGTCGAGGTCGTACATCGCCGCGGTCAGTTCAAGTCCGCAGACCTGGCCGAGGCCAGTGAGGTCAACGAGCGCAACAGCATGCACATCGAGACCGATTCCGGTCACCACGTCGGCGTGGTGCAGATCGCCGGTCTCATCGCTCGACGCATCGTCAACAACGCGAAGGTCGGAGACGTGCTCTCCATCGGCGACACGTACGGCCTGATCCGATTCGGCTCCCGCGTCGACACCTACTTCCCGGCCGGGACGACGCTCCTCGTCGAACGCGGCCAACGAGCGGTCGGTGCCGAGACGGTACTCGCCGAGCTCCCCCAGTAGAAACGACATGATCACCAGACGCGCCAAGCCGCCTGCTGCTATCCGTCTGCTTCCGTCGGTCGTCACCATTCTCGCGTTGTGCTCCGGGCTGTCGGCGGTCAAGTTCGCTCTCGACGGTCAACTCGGAACCGCACTCGCGATGATCGGTGCCGCGGCGATCCTCGATGCACTGGACGGCCGCATCGCTCGACTGCTCGACGCCACCAGCAAGATCGGTGCCGAGCTGGATTCTCTGTCCGATGCAATCTCGTTCGGCGTCGCGCCCGCCCTGGTGCTCTACGTGACTCTGCTCGAGGGCAGTAGTGGCGGTTGGATCGTCGCACTGGTGTACGCCGTGAGCATCGTGCTCCGACTCGCCCGGTTCAACACCCTGCTCGACGAGGACGACACCCCGGCGTACGCCCGCGAGTTCTTCACCGGGGTGCCCGCACCCGCAGGTGCACTCATCGCGCTCGCCCCGATCGCTGCATTCGAGGAATTCGGCGACGGCTGGTGGGCCTCGTTCTACGTCGTCGCCGGCTGGTCGATCCTCACCGCTGGTCTGATCGTCAGCACCATCCCCACTCTCGCGCTCAAGACGGTCTCGGTGCCACCGCGCTTGGCCGCCGGTTTGCTGGTGTTGGTCGCGCTGCTCGCTGCCGCGCTCATCACGTTCCCGCTGGTCCTGCTGATGGGATTGGTGTTCGCCTACCTCGTGCACATTCCGTTCGCGGTGCGCTCGCAGCGCTGGACGGCTGCACGCCCGTACACGTGGGATGCGAAGCCGGCCGAGCGTCGCGCGGAACGCCGCGCCATTCGACGGTCGCCCGGCAACGCGCGCCGGTCGCAGGCGCGTCTGGGACTTCGCCGACCGCGCAGCTGACGACCCCATTAGGTTGGACGTGTGACCGAATCCCGAACCCCCGAGCTCGTTCTCACCACCCGATTGAACACCTCGGCTGCCGACGCCAGGCGAGGCGTCGTCCGACTCCATCCCGAGGTCTTGGCGGCGCTCGGTCTGCGGGAATGGGATGCCGTCTCGCTCATCGGTTCTCGGCGTACGGCTGCGGTGGTTGCCGAGGCTCCCAGCGGAATCCCGCAGGGTACCGCGCTGCTCGACGACGTCACGCTCTCCAACGCCGGACTACGCGAAAATGCCTCTGTGTCAGTCGCTCCCGTGACGGTCTACGGGGCGAGAACCGTCACGGTCACCGGGTCCGCCCTGGCCACCGGTTCCATTTCCGACGCCACCCTGCGCCAAGCGCTCCTCGGCAAGGTCCTCACCGTGGGCGACACCGTGTCGCTCCTCCCCCGCGATCTGGGGCCCGGCACATCGACGTCGACGGCCACGCAGGCACTGTCGCGAACGTTCGGGGTGGCGTGGACGACCGAACTGTTGACGGTCTCGGCCGTCGAACCCTCCGGCGGTCCCGTGAGCGTGCAACCCAATTCTGCGGTGAGCTGGGGACGCGGCACGGTCGCCTCGGGATCACCCGAATCGGCCTCGGCCACATCGGTTCCGACGCCCGGAGCTGCGGCCCCGCCACGCGTCAGCGCAGCCGACCTGGTGGGTATGAGCACTGCACAGGCCAAACTCACCGAGTGGCTACGACTGGCGCTCGACGAGTCGGAACTGCTCGCCACCCTCGGCGCATCTCCGCATCTGGGTGTGCTGATCACCGGCCCCGGCGGAGTGGGCAAGACGACGTTGGCACGCGCCGTCATCGGCGAACGGCGATGCGTCGTGCTGGACGGGCCGTCGATCGGCGCATTGGAGGCGTCGGCTCGCGTCGAACGCGTCACTGCTGCGGTGGACGAACTGACCGGCGCGGGGGTGCTGCTGATCACCGATGTCGACGCGTTGCTGCCGTCCGATCCGGAGCCTGCGTCGACGTTCGTCCTCGATGTGCTGCGCCGTGCCGTCGACACTCCCGGCTTCGCACTGATCGTCACGACTGCACATCCCGAGGCCACCGACGCCAGAGTGCGTGGGCAGGATCTGTGCGATCGCGAACTGACCCTCACTCTCCCCGATGCCGCCGGTCGCAGAGCGTTACTGGAGCATCTACTGAAGAAGGTCCCTCAGGGTGATGTCGACCTTGTCGAAATAGCCTCACGGACACCAGGTTTCGTTGTCGCCGATCTCGCTGCCCTGGTGCGCGAAGCGGCGCTACGAGCGGCTGCGCGAGCGTCGAACGATGCCACGGCCGCCTCACTGATGCACGACGACCTGATCGGCGCGTTGCAGGTGATTCGGCCGTTGTCGCGCTCGGGTGCCGAGGAATTGGCGATCGGCAGCCTCTCCCTCGAGGACGTGGGAGACATGGTCGAGACGAAGCAGGCCCTGACCGAGGCCGTACTGTGGCCGCTGCGTCATCCGGATTCGTTCGCGCGCTTGGGCATCGAGCCACCGCGAGGGGTTCTGCTGTACGGCCCACCCGGATGCGGCAAGACGTTTCTGGTGCGCGCCCTGGCCAGTTCGGGCCAGCTCAGCGTGCACTCGGTCAAGGGCGCGGAACTGATGGACAAATGGGTCGGGTCCTCGGAAAAGGCTGTGCGCGAACTGTTTCAGCGCGCCCGAGACTCCGCCCCCTCGCTCATCTTTCTCGACGAGGTCGACGCCCTCGTACCGCGTCGCGGGCAGAGTTCGGATTCCGGTGTCGGCGACCGAGTGGTCGCGGCACTGCTGACCGAGCTCGACGGCGTCGAACCACTGCGCGACGTCGTCGTTCTCGGCGCAACGAACCGGCCCGATCTGATCGACCCGGCTCTACTGCGGCCCGGCAGGCTCGAGCGCCTGGTCTTCGTCCCGCCGCCGGATGCCGATGCGCGAGTGGACATCCTGAAGGCGTCGGGCAAGTCGATCCCGCTCGCCGAGGATGTCGATCTCGAATCCCTCGCACGCGATCTGGACGGCTACTCCGCCGCGGACTGCGCGGCCCTGCTGCGCGAGGCCGCACTGACGGCGATGCGTCGGTCGATGGACGCAGCGGACGTCACCGCCGAGGATGTCGCCACCGCTCGGGCGACGGTCAAGCCGTCACTCGATCCCGAGCAGGTGGCGCATCTGCGGGCTTACGGGTCGTGAGCGGAAACTCGTAGCAGGCTACGAAGTTTCACTCACATGCGGCGCAGCCGCTCTCACTTCCAGCGGGCCAGAACTTCTTCGGCGCGCTTGGCGAGCACCATCTGGAAGATCGGGCCGAAGCTGATGCGACCGACGCCGAGGGAAGCGAAGTGCGAGAGGTCGCCCTCGGCGGGGTTGGCGATGGCGTTGATGGGCAGCGGGAGTTCTTCGGCGAGACGCTTGTAGTCGTCGTCGTTGTGGAAGCCGACGGGGTAGAGCGAGTCGGCACCGGCAGCGGCGGCCAGTTTCAGGCGTGCGATGGCGCGGTCGACGCGATCGTTCTCGTCACCGATCTGCTTGACGAACAGGTCGGTGCGGGCGTTGATGACGACGTGGACGTCGGTGGCGTCTGATGCCGCGCGGAGGGCTCCGACGAAGTCGGCGTGTTCCTGTGCTTCGCGGAGTCGGCCGCCCTCGCTGTGGACGGTGTCCTCGATGTTGAGGCCGACGGCTCCGGCGGAGATCAGTCCGTCGATCAGGCGCTTGGGGTCTTCTCCGTAGCCGGATTCGATGTCGACCGAGAGCGGTGCGTCCACGGCGGCGGAGATCTGGGAGATGCGGGTGAGCAGTTCGTCGAAGGTGATGCCCTCGTTGTCGGGCTTGCCGATGGAGTCGGAGACGGGGTGGCTGCCGACGGTCAGTGCAGTGAAGCCGGCGGACACGGCGAGGTTGGCGGACCAGGCGTCCCATACGGTCGGCAGGACGACCGGGTTGCCCGGCTGGTGCAGCTCGAGCAGGGTGGTGGCCTTCTGGGACAGGTCGGTCATGGAGACTCCTTCGCGGCGGTTGTGGAGAACGTACGTTCTCCCACATCCAACATACGCGCTTCAGTCGATCAAATCGAGGGCCTTCATTCGGTCGAACACCATCAACGACCCCGGGGCGACATCGGGCATGGCGGCGTACTCGTCGCGAGTGAAGTACCGAATCTCGGCGATCTCGCTGGTCGGCGTCGGCTCGTCGGCAAGATCGGCGAGAAAACACGTGATCTCGAGCGGGGTGCCCATCGGATGGCCCCAGGCCTGGCACTCGAACACTCCGAGCAGCCGAACGTCGATGACCGCGGCGTCGAGTTCTTCCCTGATCTCGCGGTGCAGCGCCTGCTCGGGCGACTCGCCGGGATCGATCTTGCCGCCGGCCATGTAGAAGGCAGATTTGCCCGTCGACCGCGTCTGAAGCATGCGGCGGTGGCGAACGTAGGCAAGACCGGCGGTGCGAATGGGTCTCGGTTCACTCATCGACGATCGACTCTCTCTATCGGAAACGTCCGGTTTGTACCGCATGGCACGCCGTCGACCACGCAAAGTAGGATGGAAACCGACAAACGTGCCCGCCACCGTTCGGTGGTCGGTCCGCTATTTCTCACAGACCGAGTCTTCGGAGACCCAGGTCGATTTCACACACAATTTCACGACCCTACTCATCGCCGCCCTACGACCACCGCCCCGGCCCGAAAGCCGAGGCGACCGAGACGACGGAGTGATTTTTGCTCGCTATTCTTCTTGCGCATGCCGCCGCCGCGCTGCTCGCGCCGCTTCTCGTCCGGTGGTGGGGACGTACTGCATTCTTCCCTTTGGCCCTGGTGCCACTGCTCAGCCTGATCTGGGTGTTCGGCAACTGGAACACCGACCAGAAGCTGCACATCGAATGGGTTCCCGGCCTGTCGATGGACATCGACATGCGCTTCGATTCGCTCGCCGCCATCATGTCGTTGCTCGTTCTGGGCATCGGTTCGCTGATCCTGCTGTACTGCGCGCGCTACTTCGAGGACGACGAGCCCAGGCTGGGCCTGTTCGCCGCCGAGATGGTCGCGTTCTCCGGAGCCATGTTCGGTCTGATCACCAGCGACAACATGCTCGTGCTCTACATCTTCTGGGAAATCACGACGGTGTTGTCGTTCCTGCTCGTCGGTCACTACGCAGAACGCGCGTCGAGTCGGCGCGCCGCGACGCAGGCTCTGCTCGTCACCACCGCAGGTGGTCTGGCGATGCTGGTGGGCATCATCGTCCTCGGCCAGGCCGCTGGGTCGTACAACCTGTCCGACGTCGTCGCGAACGCCCCGGGCGGCTGGCTGCCCGGAGTGGCGATCGTGTTGATCCTCATCGGCGCACTGAGCAAATCGGCCATCGTGCCGATGCACTTCTGGCTGCCCGGTGCCATGGCCGCGCCGACGCCGGTCAGTGGTTACCTGCACGCCGCCGCGATGGTCAAGGCCGGTATCTACCTGGTCGCGCGCCTCGCTCCGGGTTTCGCGGACTCCGGTCCGTGGCGCGCCACGGTCATCAGCCTCGGATTGCTATCGATGATTCTGGCCGGGTGGCGAGCACTGCGTGCATTCGACCTGAAACTGATTCTGGCGTTCGGCACGGTCAGCCAGCTGGGCTTCCTGATGGTCCTGGTCGGCATCGGATCCGAGAAGGCCATGTTGGCCGGTCTGACGATGGTGATCGCGCACGCGATGTTCAAGGCCACGCTGTTCATGGTGGTCGGCATCATCGACCACACCACCGGCACCCGAGACATTCGTAAGCTCGCCCACCTGGGCAAGAAGGCCCCGTGGCTCGCCGCCATTGCAGCGCTCGCGGCGGCGAGCATGGCCGGACTACCACCGATGATCGGCTTCGTCGGCAAGGAAACAGCCCTGTCGGCCGTGATCAGCACGCCGACGCTCGACCCCACGGTCGCGGCTGTCGTCGTCGCGGGCCTGGTGATCGGCTCGATTCTGACGGTCACCTACAGCATTCGGTTCGTCTGGGGCGCGTTCGCCCGCAAACAGCTCAAGCGTCCGAGCCCGTCCGTCAGGGCCATGCATGCACCCTCCGCATTGTTCCTCGCCGCGCCCGCGTTCCTCGCCGTTCTGGGTCTGATCGCCGGATTCACGTCCTCGGTCGTCGACCACATCGTGAGCCCCTACGCCCGAACCCTGCCGTCGTACGGGCAGGAGCCTTACCACCTGGCGTTGTGGCACGGGTTCAACCTGCCGCTGGCGCTGACCGTCGTCGTCGTCACCGGCGGCGTCGGGCTGTTCATCGCACACCGGGTGGTCAACCGACTCAAATTCGAGCATCCGCCGCTCGGTAACGCAGACCGCATCTACGACAACGTGCTCAAGTCCATGGACACCCTGTCCATTCGCTTGACCGGCACCACGCAGCGTGGTTCGCTCCCCCTCACTCAGGGCACGATCCTGCTGACGCTGGTGCTGCTGCCGATCATCGTGTTGATCGTCGGCCAAGAACCCGGCCTGGATTACACGCTGTGGAACACCCCGCTGCAGCTGGTCATCGGAGTGATCATGATCGCGGGTGGCCTCGGCGCGACAGTGATGCGCAACCGTCTGGCCAGTGTCATTTTGGTCGGACTCACCGGGTACGGCTGCGGCGTCATCTTCGCCATCCATGGCGCTCCCGACCTCGCCCTGACTCAGTTCCTCGTCGAGACGCTGACCCTCGTGGTGTTCGTCCTGGTACTGCGCAAACTGCCCGCCGAGGTCGACGACCGGGGCTCGGCAGGTTCGCGTGGCCCCCGCGCCGCACTCGCCGTCGCCGTCGGAGCGACCGTCAGCGTGCTCGGCGCGTTCGCGATGAACGCCCGCAGTGCCGCGCCGGTCTCACTGCAGTTCCCCGAGGCCGCGTACGAGCTCGGCGACGGCAAGAACATCGTCAACGTGATCCTCGTCGACATCCGCGCCTGGGACACACTGGGCGAAATCTGCGTACTCCTCGTCGCCGCGACGGGCGTGGCCAGCCTTGTGTTCCGCAACCGGCGGTTCGGCAGCGCTCCGCGGGTGTCCGACGCCCCCGCATCGTCGTCGGACACGAACGACGCGGCGGAGACGACGTGGCTGCTCGGCGGCGATCTGATCGATCCGCGGCATCGTTCGTTGATTCTCGAAGTCACGACGCGGTTGATCTTCCCGACGATCATGGTGCTGTCGATCTACTTCTTCTTCTCCGGACACAATGCCCCCGGCGGCGGTTTCGCCGGTGGTCTGACGGCGGGCCTCGCGCTGGTGCTGCGGTATCTCGCCGGTGGCCGGTACGAGCTCGGCGAAGCGGTCCCGATCGACGCAGGCAAGATCCTGGGTCTCGGGTTGATCTTCGCGGCCGGCACGGCGGTGGCGTCGATGTTCCTCGGCGCTCCGGCACTGTCGTCGGCGACGTTGGAAGTGACACTGCCGATTCTCGGTGACATCAAGCTGGTCACCGCATTGTTCTTCGACCTCGGTGTCTATCTCATCGTGGTCGGGTTGGTACTCGACGTGCTCCGCAGTCTCGGCGCGCGTCTCGACGCACAGGTGGAAATGCAGAGCCAAGGCCGAGTGAGTGCCCGATGACCGCAGATGTCGGAATGCTCGTCATCGTCGGCGTTCTCGTCGCATCGGGTGTGTACCTGCTGCTCGAACGCAGCATCACCAAGATGCTGCTCGGTCTGCTGCTGTTCGGCAACGGAGTCAATCTGTTGCTGCTCACCGTCGGTGGCCCGGCAGGTACCCCGCCTATCGTCGGTCGAGACAACTCGCTGCACCAGAACATGGCCGATCCGCTGGCTCAGGCCATGATCCTGACGGCGATCGTCATCACCATGGGTATCGCCGCCTTCGTGCTCGCGCTGGCGTATCGATCGTTCACGCTCAACACCAAGGACGACCTCGAGAACGACCCCGAGGACACCAAGGTCTCCCAGCGCCGTTCGATGGCCGAAGCACCGGACCGCGACCGTTCCGACGACCCGGTCACCGGTGAGCCGAGCTTCGGCGGCGACGCTTTCGACTCGAAGGGCAATCCGATTCCGCTCGAGCAGATCAGGAACCTCGAAGACCTGGAGTGCTACGAGGATCTGCACGACGGCGACTTCGACAACGACGACGACAACCCCCAGCTCCGCGGTCTCGACGGACTCGACACGGCCGAGAAAGACGACAGCCGACCGGAGCACCCCAGCACCGACGACACGAAGGGAGACGACAAGTGACGATCTCCCCGGGCGTGATCGATGCCCTGACGCCGCTGCCCGTGCTCATCCCGATGCTCGCCGCGGCATTGACGCTGGTGCTGGGACGTCGCCCCCGCGCGCAGCGTTTCATCACTCTCGCCGCGCTGACCGCGGTGGTCGCGATTTCGTCGATGATGCTCTACCTCGCCGATCGCGATGGGACCAGCGCGCTGCAGGTCGGCGGCTGGGATTCACCACTGGGCATTTCGCTGGTGGTGGACCGGCTGTCGGCGATGATGCTCGTCGTCTCGTCGATCGTGTTGCTCGCGGTCATGGTGTACTCGATCGGCCAGGGTATCCGCGACGGCAGTGAGAATCAGCCGGTCTCGATCTTCCTGCCCACCTATCTGGCCTTGACCGCAGGCGTCTGCAACGCGTTTCTCGCCGGGGACCTGTTCAATCTGTTCGTCGGCTTCGAGGTACTGCTCGCCGCCTCGTTCGTGTTGCTGACGCTCGGTGCAAGTGCCGACCGGGTCCGCGCCGGCGTGTCCTACGTGATGGTCTCGATGGTCTCCTCGCTGATCTTCCTGATAGGCATCGCACTGGTCTACGGTGCCACCGGAACACTGAACTTGGCCCACATCGCAGTGCGGATGGACGACATCCCGTCCGGCACTCGTACGGCCATCTTCGCGGTGCTGCTCGTTGCGTTCGGCATCAAGGCCGCGGTGTTCCCGCTGTCCACGTGGCTGCCCGACTCGTACCCCACGGCCCCGGCTCCGGTCACCGCGGTGTTCGCCGGCTTGCTGACGAAAGTCGGTGTCTACGCGATCATTCGCGCGCACACGCTGCTGTTCCCGGACGGCTCGCTCGACAATGTGCTGATGGTCTGCGGCCTGCTGACGATGCTCGTCGGCATCCTCGGCTCCATCGCACAGAGCGACATCAAACGACTGCTCTCGTTCACTCTTGTCAGCCACATCGGTTACATGATCTTCGGCGTCGCGCTGTCGACTCAATCGGGACTGTCCGGCTCGATCTACTATGTGGCCCACCACATTCTGGTGCAGACGACCCTGTTCCTCGTCGTCGGCCTGATCGAACGTCAGGCCGGTTCGTCGTCACTGCGACGGCTCGGCGGATTGGCCGCGGCCAGCCCGGTGCTGGCCATCGTCTTCCTGGTGCCGGCCCTCAATCTCGGTGGTATTCCACCGTTCTCGGGGTTCATCGGCAAGGTCGCCCTGCTGCAGGCCGGCAGCGACCAGGGCAGCGTACTGGCCTGGTTGCTCGTGGCCGGCGGCACCGTCACCAGCCTGCTGACGCTCTACGTGGTTGCTCGCGTCTGGACCAAGGCGTTCTGGCGAGCCCGCGCCGACGCACCGGAAGGCGACCTCGCGGACAACAGCCCCTCTGCTCTGCTCGACGATTCCTCGGACATCCAGTTCGGTGACCGCGAGGATGTGGGCCGGATGCCCGCCTTCATGTTGATCCCGACGATCGGCCTCGTCGTCGTCGGTTTGGCGATGACGGTGTTCGCCGGGCGCATCATCGACATCAGCGATCGGGCGGCGGCGGATCTGCGGGATCGCTCGGTGTACATCGACGCGGTGCGGGGAGCCGAGTTCGTCGGCGATCAGGCCTACGAACAGGCACGCGCAGACGAGGAGGGCACCCGATGAAGATGAACCGTTCCTTCCTGCTGCGAATCTGGACACTGGGATGGTTGACGGCTATCTGGGTTCTGTTGTGGGGCAACGTCTCTGCGGCCAACATCCTCGGCGGACTCGCGGTCGGCCTGCTCATCATGGTGCTGTTGCCGTTGCCGCGGGTGCCGGTCGAGGGACGCATCCACGTGTTCTCGCTCGTCAAGCTCGCAGTCGTATTTCTCTATTACGCAGCCGAATCCAGTGTCAGTGTGGCGTGGTTGGCGATCCGCCCGAAGGCACCGCCGGTCACCGGTGTGCTGCGCTGCCGCATCGCCATCAAGTCCGATCTGGTGCTCACCCTCTTCGTCGACGCGATGAATCTCGTTCCGGGAACGATGGTCCTCGAGATCGATCGCACCCGACGCCTGCTGTACGTGCATGTGCTGGACATGGGCACGCAGAAGGCAGTCGACGGGTTCTACACGTACGTTCGGAACCTCGAGAAACTGTTCATCGCGGGATTCGAGCGCGACTCCGACTGGAAGCCGAGCCCCCTGCACTACCAGGAGTACGAGCAGTACCACGGGGTTCTGGGCGACGATCCCGAATCGGGCGATCTCGATACCCCGCGCGACGACAAGATGACCGACGACAAGAGGAAGGGGGACTGGTCGTGACCGTAGTACTGGCGATCGCAGGCGCGCTGCTGATCGCCGCCGCGATCCTCACCGCATTCCGGTTGCTCGACGGCCCGAGCACGTTGGACCGCTTGGTCGCGATGGACACCATCCTTGCCGTGTCGATGTGTGGGCTCGGCGTGTGGGCGGTCTACAGCCGCGACACCACACTGGTGCCTGCCATCGTTGCGCTGTCCCTGGTCAGCTTCGTCGGGTCGGTCAGCATCGCACGGTTCAGAGTGAGGGACGAATGAGCACGATTGCCCAGGTCATTGCCTCGACCTTCATCCTGTTGGGGGCTCTGCTGGCCTTCACGGCCGCCGTGGGCATCGTTCGCTTCCCCGATACCCTCTCGCGCATGCACGCGGCCACCAAGCCGCAGGTGGTCGGGTTGATCATGGTGCTGGTCGGCGCGATCATCAGCCTGCGCGGCAATGTCGACATCTGGATGCTGGTGCTGGTCGGCATCTTCACTCTCGTCACTGCTCCGGTGATTGCGCACACCGTGGGACGCGTCGCCTACCGGGAACAGCGCGGGCGCGACGGCCTGCTCATCGTCAACGAGATGGAACCGAACGAACCCGATCAGTGAAGCGCGAGCGATCTGCGAAGAACGCGGTATGGAATCCGAACGCCATACCGATCAGGATTCCGAGCACGAGTGGACCGAACACCAGTGGGGTCGCGGCGAATTCCTCGGCGAGGTAGCGGTAGCTCAGCAGTAGTGCGGCCATCGCGACGCAACCGTAGGTCACCACCGTGATCCGGTCGCGGTCCCATCCCCGTTCAGGGTCGCGCAGCAAAGATTCGATGGTGAGGCACAGGACCGCGCCCGCCACCAGGTCGACGCCGTAGTGGTAACCGAATCCGAGCGTCGCAGCCAGTGTTCCCAACAGCCACAGTGTGCCGCCGGTGCGCAGCCACCAGGGGCCGCGTCGGGAATGGATGAAGATACTTAGAGCCCACGCGGTGTGCAGGCTCGGCATGCAGTTGCGCGGCGTCTGCGAGTCGAACGGGATCTCGCCGAGGGTGCCCGAGAGCGAAACCGACTGCGTCGGCCACGACTCGAACGCGAACATCGGTCCCACCACCGGGAACAGCAGGTAGAACACCGGTCCGACGAGTCCGATGAGCAGGAACGTACGGAACAAGAAGTGTCTCGGCCACGCTGACCCCGCGGCTACCCCACGCAGTTGGTACAGCGCAACGATGATCGCCGCGACGGGGAGCTGAATGTAGATCCAGTGCAGCGTCCCCTCGGCGACCGGGCCGAGTCGGTCCAGGATGCTGCCGAGCACCCAGGACGGATTTCCCAGCGCATGATCGGCGGCGTATGCGTATTCGTCGAGAACGTAGGGCCGGACCAAGGTCGTGATGTGCAACCAGGCATCGCCGGCCTTGGTCGCGAGCAACAACAGTGCGCCGAGGGCGACGCCGCGCATCGCCCGAGCGTCATGCCGCCGGACGACATGGAACGCGAGTGCGACCAGCACCAGAGACGGCCCGTTCCCGACGGTCGGTGGCACATCGAACAGATACCGGCCGCCCAGTACAACGGCGTCGAGTGCAGCAGCGACGGCCAGTACGCGCAGGCGGGTGGAGTTGTTCAGACCTACCGTGGCCAGGACGAGCGCCGCCCACGGCAGCGACATCGACTTCGGTGTTCCGAACATGTCGTTCCACATGCTCGGCAGCGGGCCGGGGAAGTTCCATTTCCACGCGACGACCTGCAAAGTCACCAGGAACGCAGCGACGAGGACGGCACCGACGATCAGAGGACGAACAGAGTCCTCACGTGTCGCATCGACCTCGACGCTCTCGACGTCCCCCTGCAGCACGCCGTTGATCGTAAACGCTGAGTGAACACAAAATTAAATACAGAGGGTCACGATTGGAGATCGGTGACCAACGACTCCACGACGGCACGTAGATCGCCGCCGGATTTCGCGGCCACGGCACGCTGGCGTTGATACGAGGCGCCGAGGCGGGGAATGTCGGCCACCGCGGCAAGCTCGTCGACGCAATTCAACCGGACCGCCGTCGGAGTCAACTTCTCCAGTAGGTCGTGCAGATCATCGGTGACCAGCCGCTCGTTGCTGTCGGCGTCGAGAATGATCTCGGCGTCGAGTCCGTACCGGGCAGCTCGCCACTTGTTCTCCTGGACGTGCCACGGCGGGATCGTCGGCAGGGTCTCGCCCGCTTCGAGTCGTTCGTCGAGATGCACGATCAGGCAGTGCGTCAACGCGACGAGGGCCGCGAGTTCACGCTTGGTCGATGCGCCGTCGCACACCCGAACCTCGATGGTTCCCCACTTCGGAGCCGGGCGGATGTCCCAGTGCATGCCCCCGAGCTGCTCGATGACGCCGGTCTTGAGCTGATCACGAACGAAGCCCTCGAACTGCGACCAGTCGTCGAACTGAAACGGCAGACCGGCCGTCGGCAACTGCTGAAACATCAGTGCTCGGTTACTTGCGTATCCGGTGTCGTTGCCCGCCCAGATCGGCGACGACGCCGACAGTGCCAACAGGTGTGGGTACTGCAACAGCAACGAGTTGAGGATGGGAAAGACCTTGTCGGGAGAGGACACGCCGACGTGGACGTGCACGCCCCAGATGAGCATCTGCCGACCCCACCACTGGGTACGCGCGATGAGTTCGTCGTAGCTCGGGGAGCTGGTCAGCTGCTGCGTCGACCATTCGGCGAACGGGTGCGTCCCGGCCGAGAACAGATCGATCCCCAACGGATCGGCCGCCCGACGAACGAGCGAGAGCGATCCACTGAGATCCTCCATGGCCTCCCCGACGTTCTCGCACACTCCAGTGACGAGTTCGACGGTGTTGCGCAGCAGTTCCTTCGTCACCCGAGGGGTGTCGCCGGCGAGGTCACGAACGCCGTCCATGACTGCCTCGGCGGAGTTGACCAGATCCCGCGTGCTCTTGTCGACGAGCGCGATTTCCCACTCCACGCCGAGCGTGGGTCGCGGAGAACTCGCGAAGTCGATCCGGGGAGCGTTCAAACTACTTCAGTACCGCGCACGCCGCCCGAGCACCGGCATCACCGGTCATCAGGGTCGCCATGTCGGGTACCGCAGCACCGTCGGGCAACGTGTACCGCGGCGGGATGTTGGCGAAGTTGTCGGCACCCTCGTGCACGATGACCGACGTTCCGGCACCACCGGCGCGCAGGTCGTCCAGCGTGATCGCATCGGTGGTGGTGACCAGGCGGCCCGTGCCGTCCTCGCCCACCTGGATCGACGACAGGTCGCCGCTGGAGGGGTGTTCGGTGCGTCCGTCGACCTGCAGGTGACCACCCGCAGAGAGGAAGTTGCCCGGCTCACCGCCGGTAGGTGCCACCGAGTTCGGCTCGCAGGCCCCGACGGTGTGGACGTGGAAGCCGTGGAAGCCCGGCGTCATGTTCTCGACCTCGGCCGTGACGGTGAGCTTCTCGCCCTCCGACGCGAACGACACGGTGCCCACCTCGGCACCGGACGCGTTGCGGAGCACGCCCTCGATCATGTTCTCGGAGCTGCCTTCCGAGCCACTCTCTGCCCGACCGTCACCGGCGACTGCGGCCGCGGACGGGTCTGCTTCACCGGTCCACACCGGCGGCACCGTGCCGGGTGTGTCGGACGCGACCTCGCCGTTGCTGCAGGCAGAGAGCCCGAGAGCGGCGATCGCGAGGACCGGGGCCACGTAACGCAAAGAGCGGGTCGCAGCAGTGCGTCGCTTGAACAGGTCCATCGAAGAGTGCTCCTCTTTCGGGCAGGGTGAAGGGCTTGCAAAATCATAACGTGCCGACCGATTCGGCCGAACCGGACAGGTTGTCATGCCGGCGAGTTACTGCGTCACGATGACGACGACACCCGCGGTGGATTCGAGTGAACTTGGTTTGGGCTCGGCCGGAATGCCGAGTTGGGTGGCGATCGTCTGCGCTGCCTGCTGCTCACCGGTGTCGGTGCCGTAGTACACCGCGGTCTGGGCGAACTGGGCTTCGCTGAAGTTGCCGGTCTCGGCGACCGTCCAGCCCTCGGCGGTGAGTGTGCTCGCAGTGCCGGCGGCGAGCCCGGAGACGTTGGAGTTGTTGAGCACGCGCACCTCGACATCGGCGGCGGCGCGGGAAGTGGTTGCTGCGGAGGACGTGGTCGACGACGCGGCAGGAGCCTGCGCGGCGGGAGCTTGGGTACCGGGAGCTTGCGCCACCGGAGCGGCAGCCGTCGTCGTCGCGGCAGCGGGCGCCTCTGCGGCGGCATCCTCGGAATCGGAGCCGGTCAGAGACAGTGCACCGACCGCTGCGAACAGGATCGCGAGCGAGATCAGCACCATGGCCAGGGCACGGAGGGGTGGCCCGGTCTGTTCCGGGTTGGGGCTGCTCACGTACTCGACCCTAGCCGACCGTCGATCGAGACCTTTTCAACGGAGCTTGCACCTTCCCCAGGGAGCAACATCTCTCGGCAGAGTCGAAACCCGGCGCGGGGGATCAGACGTCGAAACCGAGCCGACGTGCGGCGCGGGCCTTCTGCCTGCTCGCACGCAAACGGCGCAGTCGCTTGACCAGCATCGGGTCTGCGGCAAGGGCTTCGGGACGATCCACCAACGCGTTGAGGATCTGGTAGTAGCGGGTTGCCGACATGGAGAAGAGTTCCTTGATCGCCTCTTCCTTGGCCCCGGCGTACTTCCACCACTGGCGCTCGAAGGACAGGATGTCGTGCTCTCGTCGGCTCAAGCCGTCCGCACCGACTTCGTTCGGATCGTGAGAGCCGTCCGATCCCGGTTGCTGAGACTGGTTCGAGTCACGCGCTGCTGCGCCGTCCATCCCACTCCTCGACTTCTCGACTCCCCTGGGCCCGTGCGACAACCGACCCCGAGGAAATCTGCTTCCCCCAGTGCTGCCGGCACCCGTACGAGTACCGACCGAACTTCGAGCGAATTACACAGTTGTACTTCGGGGATCATTCAACCACGTTCGACCGCCCGGACCCGGCTCCCGCGAGGTACTCGCGCGTGGCGTGTTCGTCGACGACCGAACCGTCGGTGCGACACTCGTCCACCGGCTCCGCTCCCGACGGGCCGGTGGGTGGGCCGGGCGTCACCCACTATCCTTGTCGACCATGGCAATTCTTCCCATCCGGATCGTCGGCGATCCGGTGCTCCACACTGCGACCGATCCCGTCACCGAGTCGCCGGCCGAGCTCGCCGAGCTGATCGCCGACATGTACGAGACGTTGGCGGCTGCCAACGGCGTCGGACTGGCGGCGAACCAGGTGGGCGTCGGTAAGCGTCTGTTCATCTACGACTGCCCCGACCTGGGCGCGGACGGCAAGGTTTTCCGCCGCCGCGGAGAGGTCGTCAACCCGGTGCTCGAGACGTCCGAAATTCCCGAGACGATGCCCGACCCCGACGATGACGACGAGGGGTGCCTCTCGGTCCCCGGTGAGCAGTACCCCACCGGTCGGGCCGACTGGGCGCGAGTGACCGGTACCGACGCCAACGGCGATCCGGTGGACATCGAGGGCCGCGGGTTCTTCGCCCGGATGTTGCAGCACGAGGTGGGTCACCTCGACGGCTTCCTCTACACCGATGTGCTCATCGGTCGCCACGCGCGAGCGGCGAAGAAGGCGATCAAGCGCTCCGGGTGGGGCGTCCCCGGCCTCAGCTGGGTGCCGGGCACCGTCGACGACCCCTTCGGCCACGACGACGAGGACGAGGACTGATCGCTGCCGTGACCGTTCCGCCGGGGACGCGGGTGATGCTGCGGTACCGACTGCCACCCGGCCACACCCACCCGATGACGGACGTCATCGGGGAATTGGTGTCGGCCGACGCGGTCGCGGTGTCGGTCCGCGCCAAGGACGGCGCTCTGGTGCAGGTGGCGGCCGATCGCATAGTGGCCTTGAAGCCGTTGGGCCCCAAACCTGTTCGCACCTCGGAGATTCGGGCTCTCGAGGTGGCCGCGGCCGACGGGTGGCCGGGGGTCGAACGGGAGTGGATCACCGGCTGGCAGCTGCGTTTCGGGCACGGCTTCACCGGGCGCGCCAATTCGGCGGTGCCTGTCGAGCCCGGCGCAGCAGCAGATTCCGAGACGGTGGCCGCGATCTCCGCCCGATACGACGCACGAGGACTGACGCCGATCCTCGCCCTCCCCGACCGTCTCGCGACCGCACCGGCCGGTTGGTCGACGTTCAACGAGACCGTCGTCATGGCGGCGGATATCTCGAATCTTGTTCTACGCGAGGGCGACTCGCCTGTCACCGTCACTCCCGAGCCGACCGCCGACTGGTTGAGTTCTCTGCGCTACCAAGGCCGACAGGCGACGACGGGCGCTGCCGAGGTGGTCTCGGCGGTGCGCAACGGAACCCTCGGTTTCGGCGCGATCGGGAACGCAGGAGTCGGATCGATCGCAGTGGGCCGAGCGGCCGTCACCGCGGCCCCGGACGGTCGGTCGTGGGTGGGCTTGACCTCGCTCTGGGTGTCCCCCGAGCATCGCCGCAACGGTCTCGGCACGCTGATGTGCGGCGAGCTGGTGCGGTGGGGACGCGAGAGCGGCGCCACGCACGCATACCTTCAGGTAGCCGTCGACAACACCGATGCCCAGGCGCTCTACCGCGATCTGGGATTCGGCGAGCATCACCGCTATCGCTACGCGCGCCCGGACGACGCGATCGGCCGCGAGCCTGTCGGACGCGTTCTATAGGGTTCCTTCCCGTGCGCTTTGCTACCTGGAATGTGAACTCCGTCCGCTCTCGGCAGGATCGAATCGTCGATTGGTTGCAGCGATCCGACGTCGACGTGCTGGCGATGCAGGAAACCAAGTGCAAGGACGCACAGTTTCCGTACGAGCGATTCACCGAGATCGGCTACGAGGTTGCCCACGTCGGGCTCAGCCAGTGGAACGGCGTGGCGATCGCGTCGCGCGTCGGCTTGGACGACGTGCAGGTCGGCTTCGAGGACCAGCCCGGGTTCAGCAAGGATCCCGAGGTCGAGGCCGCAGACGAAGCCCGCGCCATCGGAGCGACCTGCAACGGGGTGCGTATCTGGAGCCTGTACGTGCCGAACGGCCGCGAGCTTGCCGATCCGCACTACACCTACAAGCTCGAGTGGCTCGCGGCACTGAAGGCCGACGCGCAGGCGTGGGTGGCGGCGGACCCGCAGGCGCAGATCGCGCTCGTCGGCGACTGGAACATCGCTCCCACCGACGACGACGTGTGGGATCCCGCCCTGTTCGAGGGCAAGACTCACACCTCGCAGCCGGAGCGTGATGCGTTCGCGGCATTCTCCGAGGCCGGTTTCACCGAGGTGACGCGGCAGTTCACTCCTGAGCCCAGGACGTTCACGTACTGGGACTACACCCAGCTGCGATTTCCGAAGAAACAAGGTCTGCGCATCGACATGGCGTTGACCTCACCTGCCCTGACGGCTCGCGTGACCGGCGCATCGATCGATCGCGAGGAGCGCAAGGGCAAGGGAGCCAGCGATCATGCGCCGGTGATCGTGGAGATCGACTGAGCCGCGGTCGTCTCTGCTATTCGACGACCAGGTCCAAGAACTCCGGGTGCTGCGCCAGGTAGCGACGGACGTAGGTGCAGATCGGCACGATGCGCCAGTCGCGGTCGCGCGCGGTGTTCAGCGATGCGCGAACGAGCACCCCTGCCCAGCCGCGGTCGCCGTATTCCTCTTTGACGACCGTGTGCATCAGCGCGACGACCGATTCGTCGCCGGCTGCGTCGTCGCCGTCGCCGAACCGATAGCCGAGGATGCCGACGAGATCGTCGTCGACGAACAGATCGAATCTGTTGTGATCGGCGTTGTCCTCGATGCGGACCGAGGGGCGCTCGACCGGAATCGCCGCGTCGGAGCGGCGGTGAATGATGTGACTCATATCACTTATGAGACCAGAGTTGCTCGAGTGTCGCGGGGAAAGTGCACCGATCGACGCCGAGTCGAGTCCTTTACGTAACCAGCCCTGGTGTGACCGGCCGGGCAGTGCGAGTACTCAGAGAGCGACGAGCATGTCGTTGTACTCGGGGTTGGCTGCCGCGAAGCGCTGGACGTAGGTGCAGACCGGCTTGACCTTCCAGCCGTAGGACCGCGCGCTGTCGAGGGCGCGGCGAACCAGAATGCCGGCCAAGCCTTGATGACCGAAGTCCTCGGTGACGACGGTGTGCATGAAGGAGACGACATGCGTGCGTGTCGCACGGGCTCCGTTTCCTTCGACTTCGAAGAATCCGACGATGCCGACGAGGTCGCCGTTCAGTCGAAGCTCGAAGCGATTCTGGTCTTTGTTGATCGAGACATCAGCACTGGGAGAACTCGCAAGCATGGACGCCTCCTTTGCTGGGTGTGGAGTGGTGGAGGAACTTCGGAACCGAGACGGTATGTGACGTGCACCACTATTAAACATGCGCGAGGTGGGTCTGTCACCTTTTCTACCAACAAACCTTCGGATGCGTAGGTTTGTCCATCGATCCCGAACCGGATGCTGGTACAGCTCATAAGTGTCCCCGTGCGGCGTTGTGATACAACAACATTCAAAGTGTCACCATGTTTTCACCAACATTCACCTCCGGCGTCTCGCCTGCCGAGACCCTGCCGATCGCGGCCCGCCGGTACTGTCGTCTCTCGTGAAGTTCCTACCGCTCACGCCCAACGGCGAGACTCCCGTCCGCGCGCTGACGATCGCCGGAACCGACTCCGGCGGCGGTGCCGGAATTCAGGCGGACAGTCGCACGATGGCCATGTTGGGCGTGCACGCATGTGTTGCCGTCGCGGCGGTGACGGTCCAGAACACCGTCGGCGTGACGGGCTTCCACGAGATCCCGCCGGAGATCGTCGCGGCTCAGGTTCGCTCGGTGGTATCGGACATCGGCGTCGGCGCAGCGAAGACCGGGATGCTGGCGTCCACCGCGATCATCGAGGCGGTCACGGCCGTGTGCACCGAGGTGGGTATCGGCCGCGACCAACCGGTTCCGCTCGTCGTCGACCCGGTGTGCGCGTCCATGCACGGTGACCCCCTACTGCACGCCGAGGCGCTCGACGCCATCCGGCACACGCTGTTTCCCATCGCCTCGCTGGTGACTCCCAACCTCGACGAGGTTCGGTTGATCACCGGCATCGATGTCGTCGACGACGCCGGCGCGCGTCGCGCCGCCGAGGCGCTGCACGGATTGGGCGCGCAATGGGCCCTGGTCAAGGGCGGTCACCTCCGCACCTCGACCCACAGCACCGATCTACTGTTCGACGGCGACACCTTCCTCGAATTCACCAGCGAACGCATCGACACCGGCAACGATCACGGCGGCGGCGACACCCTCGCGGCCTCGATCGCGTCGGCGCTGGCCCACGGATACTCGATGCCCGACGCGGTAGCGTTCGGCAAGGGATGGGTCACCCGTTGCCTGGCCGCGTCCTACGACCTCGGTGCGGGCCACGGCCCGGTGTCACCGCTGTGGCGACTGCACGAGTCGGAGGATGCGTAGGTCGTCGGGTGCGCCCTTGATCTTCGGAGCGAAGAAGCTGCGCCGATAAGGCTTGGCGACCACGTGCAACGCGTCGAGCACCTCCGGTGACACGGCGTCGAGTGCGGCGGCCGAGATCATGATGTTGCCGTTTCCGCCGGTCTGCATGACCCGCGCTGCGACGGTGACGTCGACACCGAGCCAGTCGGAACCGACCTGACGCGGGCTTCCGGTGTGGATCCCGACGCGCATCGTCGGGGTGTAGCCGTCGACGTTCACACTGGTGAGGGCCTCGCGCGCCGCGAACACGGCGTCGACGGCTTTGCCCGCATCGGCGAACACGGCCATGATGCCGTCGCCCAGTCTTTTCACGACGTGGCCACCGCGGAACACGACCTCGGGTTCGACGGCTTTGGAGACTTTGCGGAGCAACGTCAATGTGGCGGTATCGCCGGCGCGCAGTGACCACGACGAGAATCCGACGAGATCGGTGAAGACGATCGTGACGTCCTCGTCGCCGCGGCCCCGGCCGGCTCGCTCGAGGATGGCCTGCCACACCTGGAGGGCACCGAGGCCGAGTTCGCGGGAGGCACCCGGTTCGTCGTCGAGTCCGTTCGCTGCCAGGAACCTATCCGCCACGCGCGCGACGGCCAGTGCGCGTCCCGGACCGTCGATCGACAGCGGATCACCGAACGTGGGGTCACCGGGTAATGCGCGACGCACACGCCGAACCGCCCCGACGACGGTGGGCGCTCGGTTGGTGGTGCGGACCCACTCCACCACCGAGGATACGACTGCGTTCACAGCATCGAGCGTAACTCACGGTTACACATACTTCCCTTACCCTTCGGCGCGTGCGGCCTCGCGCGCAGCCCCGACCGGTACTCCGTTGGGGCCTTCCACCGACTGCGCGTAGACACCGATGCCGTATGCCACGGCTGCACCGTTCTTCGCCAGCGCCGCGCGGTCGACGTTCGCCAGGGTGTCCTGATCGGTGTGGTAATTCTCGTCGAATGTCTGATCGGCCGTGCCACCCCACTTCGCGGCCTGCTCGGCGGTCTTGTTCTCGTCCGCGCCGCTGAAGACGCCGCCTGCGGGGATGCCGACCTCGATGAACGGCCCGTAGTCGGATCGACCGTCGAAATCCGTACCGTCGACGGCGATACCGTCGGCCGCCAAATGCTCGACGAACGTGCGCTCGATGGCGTCGGATCCGGCCGGTCCCGCGGGCTCACCGACCTGGTCGGAGTCGTCGCCGTCGTAGGCGAGGTAGCCGGGGTTGTGCGAGCCGATCATGTCGAAGTTCAAGTACAGCGCGATGTTTCGCTTGTCCTCGTCGGACAGGCCCTCGACGTACTTGGTCGAACCGACGAGCCCGTTCTCCTCGGCACCCCAGAATGCGAACCGGACCGCGTTGGTCACCTCGGGTGCACTGCCCATCTGCAGAGCAGTCTCGAGCACGGCGGAGGTGCCGGTGCCGTTGTCGTTGATGCCCGGGCCCTCGGGGACGCTGTCGAGGTGGGCGCCCGCGACCACCACGTTCTCGGTCGAGCCGGTGGTGGTCTGCGCGATGATGTTGCGGCTCGTGGTCGACTCGGTCGTCGTGACGAGCGTCAACGTGACCTCGGGGGCCGCGAGGACCGCTGCCCCGTCCTCCTGGCTGACACCGCCGGTCGGAATCTTCGCGGTCTCGGAATCACCGAGCGTTCCCGAATCCAGTGGTCCGGGTTCGTTGTTGACGATGATCGCTGCTGCCGCACCCAATTCGGCGGCGACGGTCTGCTTCGCACCGAACGGGCACACCCCTCGCGGCACGACTGCCACCGCTCCCGTCAGGTCGAGACCGGCGTAATCGGTTGTCTCGCACCCGTCTGCCCCGGCGGGAGCGCCGACGACGCGTGCGGTGATCCCCTCGGCGGACGTGGTGGGCGAGTAGCTGAGCGCGAACACCGGAATCTCGGTGCCCGCGAGCGAGAGGGTTTGCGTCTGCGCCTCGAAGGTGTCGAAATCGAATTCGGGAGTGGTGACGTCGAATCCGGCCGATTCCAGTTGGGAGACAACGTAATCGACACTCGCGTCGTATCCGGCAGTCCCGGCCGCGCGGTTACCGTCGTGCGCGGCGGCGATGTCCTCTAATTCCTGCAGGTGCCCGACGAGGGCATCCTCGGTGACCGCTTCCGACAGTCCGGCCCCGTCGGGTGTCGCGAAAACTCTGGCCGGTTGCTCGTCCCCCGTACCGGAGGAGGACGAGCAACCGGCCAGAATCAGGACAGTGACGGCGCTACCTGCAAGCAAGGAAATCCGCATAGCGGACACCCTACCCAGGCAGGAGTCAGGCGTCCCGGCGATTGACGACGAACACTGCCACTCCGAAGATCACCGCGGTGAAGACGACGAAGTAGATCAGGCTGCCGACGGGTCCCCAGTGGAAGTCCGTTCCCGCGGATCCGCCGAGGAAATGGTCGGCGTTCTTGAACGGCAGGAACGGCTGAATCTTCTCGCCGACCTTCGGGATGATCCCGACGAGGTTCTCGATGAGCAACGGCCACAACAACAACACGGCGATGGCACCGGCGGACTGGCGAATCAGCGCACCCACGGCAACGGCCAGAACGATCTGCACGAACGCCAGAACTGCGGTGCCGTAGACGACGCGCCAGGTGCCGTCGACGTCGAAGCTCAGCAATGCGCCGGCTTCCTCACCGGCGATGGATTTGGCCAGGAACAACGCGCCGAAGGCGAGAACCAACGACAGCACTGCCCCGTACACGCCGACGATCAGTGCCTTCGCACCGAGCACCGAGGCCCGGTTGGTGATCGCCTGGAACGTGGTTCGGATCAGGCCGAAGCGGTATTCGCTGGTGACGGTGAGTGCACCGAGGATCATCAGCACCATGATGCCGAGTCCGCCGACCCCGCTGCCGACGACGTCGTATGCGGTGGTCGGTGGCAGACCTTCCGGCGCATCCGGGCCGACTGCGGTCTTTGCGGCCCAACCCAGGATGGCTCCGAACCCGAGGCCGAAGACAACCACGATCGCGCTGCACCACCACGGCGACTTGGTCGAGGTGAACTTGATTCTTTCTGCTGCCAAGACGCCCATCAGAGTGCACCGCCCATTGCTTGCTGAGTGTTCTGGTCTTCGGCTCCCGAGCCGTGATATTGCACTGTGTCTCCGGTGAGTTTCATGAATGCTTCCTCGAGCGAGCCGCGCTGAGAGGCCAACTCGTGCAATGTGATTCCGGCCCGGCCGGCGAGGTCGCCGATCGCGTCGGTGGTGGAGTTCAGCACGACGAGCGAGGGCTGCAGTTCGTCGGACTTGTCCGGCTCACGCACCGTGAGGCCGGCGGTGGTCAGCACCTGACGCAGGCCGTCGAGCTGTGGGCTGCGCACGCGCACCGACGCCTCGGAGGCGTGGTCGATGAATTCCTGCACCGAGGAATCGGAGATCAACTTGCCGCGTCCGATGACGATGAGGTGTTCGGCCGTCTGCGCCATCTCCGAGAGCAGGTGGCTCGACACCAGGACCGTGCGGCCCTCGGCTGCCAAGCGCTGCATGAACTTTCGGATCCAGACGATGCCCTCGGGATCGAGTCCGTTGACCGGCTCGTCGAACAACAACACCTTGGGATCGCCGAGAAGAGCGCCGGCGAGACCGAGCCGCTGCGACATGCCGAGCGAGAATCCGCCCGCATTCTTCTTCGCGACCTCGGACAAGCCCACCAGCCGCAGCACCTCGTCGACGCGGGACTTGGGGATGCCGTTGGACGCGGCCATCCATTCCAGATGCGCACGCGCAGACCGGTTGGGGTGCACCCACTTGGCGTCGAGCAGAGCGCCGACGGTACGCAGTGGCTGCTTCAGGTGGCTGTAGCTCTTGCCCTCGATGGTCGCCGTCCCCGAGGTGGGGCGGTCGAGCCCGAGAATCATCCGCATCGTGGTCGACTTGCCCGCACCGTTCGGTCCGAGAAAGCCGGTCACGATGCCGGGTTTGATGGTGAAGGTGAGGTTGTCGACCGCCGTCACCGCTCCGTACTGCTTGGTCAGTCCTGTCACTTCGATCATGGGACAACTGTCCCCGATCGACGGCATCTCCACATCGCCCCACAGTCGCGACTTGCATCATCCTTTTGGATGACACAGACCCTGAGACAGCCGAGGCCTGGCTGGGTCACGCGGTCGCCTTAGCGCGGCCGCAAATGCGCGCGCGTTTGCCAGATGCGCGGGGATTCGCCCTTGTTTTCGCCACTATTCTGCGAGCGTTTCGCAAACGCGCTCGCGTTTGCGAAATACGCAGCACCACAGAAAGTGCTGCGCCGCCGACGCAGCCGCTACATCGGTGAGCTGGCCTGCGCCCAGAATCGTTTCGGGATGCGTCCCGCATGTCGGGCCTGGTAACCCGCCGCCACCGCATGTCTCATCGCCGACGCCATCAGCGCCGGGTCCTTCGCGCGGGTCACCGCGGTGGCGAGCAGCACTGCGTCGCAGCCGAGTTCCATCGCGAGGGTTGCGTCGCTGGCGGTGCCGATGCCCGCGTCGAGGATCACGGGCACCCCTGCGGCCTCGACGATCATCTCGATGTTGTGTGGGTTGGCGATGCCGAGGCCGGTGCCGATGGGTGAGCCGAGCGGCATGACGGCAACGCAGCCGATGTCTTCGAGACGCTTGGCCAGCACCGGGTCGTCGGTGGTGTACGGCAGCACCTGGAAGCCGTCGTCGACGAGTTGCTCTGCAGCCTTGACCAATTCGATGGCGTCGGGCAGCAGGGTTCGCTCGTCGGCGATCACTTCGAGTTTCACCCAGTCGGTCCCGAGCGCCTCGCGGCCCAGCTGCGCGGTGAGCACGGCCTCGGCCGATCCTCGACAACCCGCGGTGTTCGGCAGCGGGGCGATGTTCAACCGCCGCAGCAGATCGAGCACTCCCGTTCCACCCGCGGCGTCGACGCGGCGCATCGCGACGGTGGTCAGTTCGGTTCCCGACGCGACGAGGGCTTCCTCGAGGACGGCGAGGTTGGCCGCTCCCCCGGTGCCGGTGATGAGCCGGGACGTGAAGGTGCGATCGGCGATGGTGAGTGCGCTAGCCACCCTGAACCGCCGTGAGAACGTCGATGGTCCAACCCTTTTGGACGTCGGTGGTGTCCCATCGACTCTTGGGCAGCACGGCACCGTCGACGGCGACGGCAATGCCCTTCTCGGGCAGGCCCAGGAATTCGAGCAGCCGACGCATGGTCATGTCCTCGGTGAGCAGGTGATCCTCGCCGTTGACGGTGATCCCGATGGCAACCTGGGTCATGGTGTCCTTTCGATCTGTGAGAAGCGTTCGGGTGTGGCGGCTTTGGCCTCGGGCAGCGTATCGCCCGATACCAGAGCGGCGACGGCGTCGGCGGTGATCGGCGCGAGCAGAATGCCGTTGCGGCCGTGCCCGGTAGCGACGATCACGTCGTCGGCGAGTCTGCCGATCAACGGCAGTCCGTCGGGGCTCATCGGTCGTAATCCTGCAGCGGTTTCGTACAGTTCGTACTCGCCGATGCTCGGCATGAGCCGTTCGGCGTCGGCGATCAGGTCTCGTACCCCCGCCACGGTGACCTGGGTGTCCTCACCGGATTCGTATTGTGTTGCGCCGACGACCAATCCGTCACCGCGTGGCACCAGGTACACGGGTCGGCCGTGCACGGTTCCGCGGATGGTGCGGTGCGGTGGCGGTGCGGCGCTGGGTCGGCGACGCAGCCGCAGGATCTCGCCTTTCACCGGCCTGACCGGCAGCGTCGGCCACAGTGCGGCGCAGCGCGAACCGGCGGCCAGGACCACCTGATCGGCGTCGGGAATTGCGTCGACCGAGGTTGCCACGAACTCCACTCCGGCGTCGAGACATCCCTGTTGGAGCGCGGTAACCAGGGCCCGATTGTCGACGGACAGCTCGGTCGGTGCCAACAACCCGAGCCGAATGTTCTGCGCCAATGCAGGTTCGAGTTCACGCACCTGCGCGCGGCCGAGAATCTCGAGCTCGTGTCCCTGCTCGCCCACCCATTCGGCGATCGTGCGCAGGTCGGTGGCGTCGGCGGAGTCGAGGGCGACGGTCATCGATCCGGTGGCCGAGAACACCCCCGGGCCGGGGAGGCGTCCGGCGAAGTCCGGCCACCGCTCGAGCGACGCGGCACCGAGCCGTAGGAGTTCGTGTTCACCGGGCCACCCCTCGGACAGCGGGGCCAGCATGCCCCCGGCGACCCACGACGCGCCTCGACCCAGCGCAGGATCGTGCACCACCACCCGATGGCCGTCCTCCGCCAGTCGTAGCGCCGTCGACAGCCCGATGACGCCTCCGCCGATAACGACGATATGCACGCGATTCACGTCCTCACTCCCTGCGCCCGCATGATCGGGTTCAGGTATTGACGGTAAGGGCGGCGAACCCACTCTCAGCCCCACGATCCCCGGGACTCCCGCGATATGTCGGCCACTCCGTCGTCGGTCGCGGCTGCCATGAGAATACAGTTCGTTTCGTGCACCCAACTCAGACCGTCCGCAACCAGACTCCTCGCGAGCGTCTTGCGTCCGCTCGCCTCTACCTGTGTACCGATGCCCGACGCGACAAGGGCGATCTCGCGCAGTTCGCCGAGGCCGCGTTGTCCGGTGGCGTCGACATCATCCAGCTGCGCGACAAGAACTCCGCCGGTGAGCGCCAGTTCGGGCCGCTCGAGGCCAAGGACGAGCTCGCTGCGCTGGCGATTCTGCTCGCGGCCACCAAACGTCACGGTGCCTTGCTGGCCGTCAACGACCGCGCGGATCTGGCGCTGGCGTCCGGTGCCGACGTCCTGCATCTGGGCCAGGGCGACCTGCCGGTGCACTACGCGCGCCAGATTCTGGGCCCGGACGTGGTGATCGGACGCTCGACGCAGAACCGCGCGCAGTCCTCGCTCGCCGCCATCGAGGACGGCGTCGACTACTTCGCCGTCGGTCCGGTGTGGCCGACGCCCACCAAGCCCAACCGCTCGGCCGCCGGCCTGGAAACTCTGCGGGCTACCGCGGATGCGTTGCCGGAGCGGCCGTGGTTCGCCATCGGCGGCGTCGACGCGACCAATGTGGATCAGGTTCGAGCGGCGGGAGCCGAGCGCATCGTGGTCGTTCGGGCGATCACCGAGGCACGTGATCCGCAGGCAGCTGCGCGCGCGCTGGTACAGGCGCTACAAAACTGACGTCACTGGGCTGATGTCACTGGGCTGATGTCACGAAACAGATGTCACAGCCAGGCGAGCACGGCGGACGGCGAGAGCACGTGCACCGCGCCGGGCAGTCGATTCTGGAGTCCGCGGTCGGCGGTGACCAACGCGGTCAGGTCTGTCGATCGGTGGGCCTGATCTGTGAGGGTGTCGTCGCCACTGCCGTCCGCGAGGATCACCGGGATGCGCGGATCGTCGACAACGGCGTCGCGCGCTTGCCCCTCGAGCACGGCCTCGATGCGGGTGAGCCAGCCGTACTGGCCGCTGGGTAGTTCCACCGTGCGCGGCAGTGTCGCGGCCAGCGACGTCAACAGTGCGCCGGTCGAGCCGGCGCGGTCCTTCCACCAGCCGTCGGGCCGGGAGCCGAGGACGTTGGCGGTGTCGAGCAGCACGCGCAGCGGCTCGGTACGCAGCGACGGCCAGCTCGACGCGAAACCCGGGTGCAGTGGCAGCTCGCCGACGATGGACTCCGGCACCCACCGCAGTTCCGTGCTCTCGCCGTTCGGGACGGTGGCCAGCGGGTGATCGGTGTCGGCGATGACCGTGGTGTACGACCAACCGCTCGGGACTGCGGCGGTGACACGCTCGCTGCGCACGCTCAACTGTTCGGCCGAGATACCGGCTTCCTCGTGCGCCTCGCGGACCGCCGCGTGCTCGGTGCTCTCGTGCGAATCGCGAGCCCCGCCCGGCAGGGCCCACGTTCCGCCCTGGTGACTCCACAACGCGCGGTGCTGCAGCAACACCATCGGTTCGCCCGCATCGGAGGGCGCACGGAGCAGCAGACCGGCGGCACCGTGCTTGCCCCAGTGCCGAGAACCGTTCTCACCGATCACCCAACCGTCCCCGTCACCGCGCATGCTCCCCACCCTAGGTGAACCGCCTCGCCGTAGTGACTGTGCTGTAGTGGCTGCAGTGCGGTCCGCCTGCTTATATGCTCGATGCGTGATCGCGGCCGGCATTACTCCCTCTGCTGCCGTCCCCCCGACAACGGCACCCCACGTCGGTGCCGCTGCAGGCAAGCCACCGGTTCGATACACGATGCGTTCGACGCCTGCGCGGTTGGTCGCGATGGGTACCGCGCTGGTCGTCTTGGCGCTGACGGTCGGAAATCTCGCGTCCACGGCGGTGACCGATCGAGTCGACACTCTCGGGACACTGCTGGTGCGCACCGAGCCGTTCGCCAACTCGGCTCAGAATCTCTACGGTGCCCTGTCGGTGGCCGACGCGGCGGCCGCGTCGGCATTCATCGCCGGTGGGCTCGAGCAACCCGAAGTACGTGACCGGTACTCGCAGGCATTGGGTGAGGCGTCGTCGGAATTGATCGCCGCGTCCGCCGGGGTCACCGACAAGGACGAGGCCACCAGCGCAGTGCTGACGCAGATCGCTACCGGGTTGCCGGTGTACAGCGGGCTGGTCGAGACGGCGCGAGCGAACAATCGCAGCGGGAACCCGGTGGGTGCGGCTTATCTCGGCGAGGCGTCGACGATGATGCAGTCCAGCCTGTTGCCGCTGGCCGAGAAGTTGTACACCGAGCAGGCCTCCCGCGTCTCGGCCGATCAGGAGAGGTTCACCAGTCCCCCGTACTTCGCGATCGGGTCGGTGGTGTTCCTGTTGCTGATGACCGGTCTCGCTCAGTGGTATCTGTCCCGGACGACGCGTCGGACACTGAATGTCGGTTTTCTCGGTGCCACGGCCGCGCTGGCCGGCTTGCTCGGGTGGATGTTGGTGGTGGGGTTGATCTCGTCGATCGCCACCGACCGCGCGATCGACCGCGGGGTGGCACCGCTGAAGTCCTACACGACGGGGTTCATTCTGGCCCAGCAGGCCAGGGCGGACGAGACACTCGACCTGGCCCGCCGCGGTGGCAGCCAGGATTACGGACAGTCGTTCGCCGGCAACGTCTCTCGGCTCGCGGACATGTTCGAGGGCGACCCCGAGGTGACCGAGGCCCTGAACAACTGGTCGGCCTCGCATGCGCGCATCGATTCGGCGCTCGAGGTGGGCGACTTCAACGGTGCGGTGTCGATCGCGACCGGATCGGGGAATTCGGATTCGGCGGCCGCGTTCAATGCTCTCGACAGTGTGCTGGTCGACGGGATCGACAGTGCAAGAAGCGAACTGCGCTCCAGCATCGACCGATCGGTCTGGGTCCTGTCGGGCTTGTCGAACGGTGCGTACGTGCTGACGGTCGTGGCGTCGGTGGCGTTCGGAGTCGGCCTGTTCCCGAGGCTGCGTGAATACCTGTGAGACGCCTACTCGCCGCCGGCCTCGTCGCGACCGCCCTGCTCGTCGGATGCTCGCCGCCGGAAAGAATTGCGGCACAGAGCGATACGATGTTCACCGAACCGCCTCTGCCCGACGGAGCAACCGTCGCGGCTCGGCCCACCGAAACACCGGCGGACGACGAGTGCGCCCGCCCCACGGCCAGTCTGCGGCCGCTACCGACCGGCACCGACGCGCCACTGCCTCCGCAGCCGACCATCGATGCACTCCGAGCCAAGGGTCGCCTCGTCGTCGGCCTCGACACGGGCAGTAACCTTTTCAGCTTTCGCGACCCCATGACCGGGCAGCTGGTCGGGTTCGACGTCGACATCGCTCGGGAGATCTCACGCGACCTGTTCGGAGACCCGAACCGGTTGGACTTCCGAATTCTGACGTCCGCACAGCGCCTCGAAGCTCTGCAGGACTCGACGGTGGACATCGTGGTGAAAACCATGACGATCACGTGCGCCCGGCGTAAGGACGTCCAGTTCTCCACCGTGTACTTCCAAGCGCAGCACCGAGTTCTGGTGGTGCAGGGCTCGGGTATCCGTGGGGTCGGGGATCTGGCGGGCAAGCGGGTGTGCGCGGTGGAGGGCACCACGTCGCTGCGTCGCCTGCAGCGGGTGCAGCCGGCCGCGACCGTGGTGACGGTGCCGATGTGGTCGGATTGCCTGGTGGTACTGCAACAACGACAGGTCGACGCCATCAGCACCGACGACGCCATCCTGGCCGGACTTGCCGCACAGGACCCGTACCTCGAGATCGTCGGCGACAGTCTGAGCCCGGAACCGTACGGCGTGGGCATCAACAAGAAGAACGAGGATCTCGTGCGCTTCGTCAACGGAACGTTGGCACGCATCAGGTCCGACGGCACCTGGAACCGCATCTACAACAAATGGCTGACGGTGCTCGGCCCCTCCCCCGGTCCACCCACCGCGTCGTACAGCGATTAGAGGCGCACGTCATGGACGAGGACGAACAGCAACCCACCGCTCCCGCGCAACGCACGCAGGCGGTGTCACGGGATCAGCTCACATCGACGGACGGCGTCGAACGCACACAGGCGGTAGCGCGACCGGAAGCGACGTCGACCGACGGCGTCGAACGCACGCAGGCGGTGTCCCGGTCGCCGATCGACGACCGGACCGCACCGACTCCGGGGCCGAATTCGCCGGTAGGTGAGGACAACTCGAAATCCGCGGTTGCCAAATCCACAGCCGCCAAATCCGGCATGTCGCAGAGCGCGTCCACTCGGGCCAGAACCGGTCGATCTCGGTCCGGTCGTTCCCGCAGCACCGGTATTCGGCGTCGTCTCGGCGGCGGCCTCGTGGAGGTTCCGCGGGTGGAGCCGATCGATCCGGCGACCGCGGTGATGTCGGATCCTACGGTGCCGCAGCACAAACGGTTCTGCTGGAAGTGCAACGCCAAGGTGGGGCGCAGCGAACCGGGCGAGCCCGACATCTCGGTGGGCGTGTGCCCGCACTGCGGCACCACCTTCGATTTCACTCCGCTGCTCGAGCCGGGTGATCGAGTGGTGGGCCAGTACGACGTTCAGGGCTGCATCGCGCACGGCGGTCTGGGGTGGATCTACCTCGCCATCGACCGAAACGTCAGCGACCGCTGGGTAGTACTCAAAGGCCTACTGCATTTCGGCGACGAAGAAGCCCATGCGGTCGCGGTCGCGGAGCGTCAATTCCTCGCCGAGGTAGCGCATCCCGGCGTCGTCAAGATCTACAACTTCGTCGAACAACCCCGCGGCGACGGCACTTCCGTCGGCTTCATCGTCATGGAGTACGTGGGTGGTCGTTCGCTGCGCGACATCCTGACCGCGTGCGGCGACGACGCCCGCATGCCGGTCGAGCAGGCGCTCGCCTACGTACTCGAAGTGCTTCCGGCACTGGGTTATCTGCATTCGATCGGGCTGGTCTACAACGATCTCAAGCCCGAGAACATCATGGTCTCCGAGGACCAGATCAAGTTGATCGACCTCGGCGCGGTCGCGGGCATCGAGGATTACGGCTACCTGTACGGCACGGTGGGGTACCAGGCACCGGAGATCGTGAAGACCGGGCCGACGGTGGCGTCGGACATCTACACCGTCGGCCGTACCCTCGCCGTGCTGACGCTGGACATGCCGTCGAAGAACGGCAAGTACCTCGACGGCCTGCCCTCCGTCGCAGAATCGGACGTGCTGCAGCAGTTCCCGTCACTGCATCGCCTGCTGCTTCGAGCCACCAACGCAGACCCGACGCGGCGGTTCCGGTCCGCGGACGAGTTCGCGGGGCAGGCGACCGGCGTGCTGCGCGAGATCCTGGCGATCCGGACGGGCGTCGAGCGACCCGGCCTGTCCGCAGTCTTCAGCCCGCCGCGGACGACGTTCGGTACGGAGCAGTCGGTGGGTCGTACCGATACCTACGTCGACGGCAAAGTACGCCACGAGCGCATGACGGCAGCCGAAGTGGTTGCCGCACTGCCGGTTCCCCTGGTAGATCCCAACGATCCGAGCGCTCCCCTGCTGGCTGCCGCCGTGCACGTCGAAGCTCAGCAGACTCTGGACTCACTGCAGCACGCCAAGCGGAACGGCATCGAGCGAGTGTCGGCCGGTACGTCAGGTGCCACCGGTTCCGCGCCCGCGGGAGCGAGCCTGGAGATCACCCTCGCGGAGGTCAAGGCGCACCTCGATCTGGGCCACGTCGTGGAGGCCACCGACATCCTGTCGAAGGTGCAATCCGAGGATCATGCCGCCGATCCGTGGCGGGTGCAGTGGTACGCCGGATTGATCGCCTTGCTGCACCACGAATACGATTCTGCGTTCACGAGTTTCGACAACGTGCTCGGAGCGATGCCCGGCGAGCTCGCGCCCAAACTGGCGCTCGGTGCCACGTCGGAATTGTTGGGGCACGTCGCGCTCGGCAATGACGAGGACGCCGAGAAATGGCGGGCCAGAGCCGAGGGCCTGTACCGCGCCGTGTGGCGGACCAACAGGGGCATCGTCAGCTCGGCGTTCGGTCTGGCCCGGCAGCTGCAGCGCCGCGGTGATCAGACCGGTGCCATCGCTGCACTGGACCAGGTGCCGATCAGCTCGCGGCACTACTCGATGGCACGGATGACCAGTGTGCTGACCTTGCTGATGGATCGCTCGCGCGCCGAGCTGTCCGAGGCCGATTTCCGCTCTGCCGCACGGCGAGTGGCGCTGCTCCCCAAGGCGGAGAGCCGAGCACTGCAGATGCGGACGCTGGTGCTCGCGATGGCCTTGGACTGGATCGTCTCCGGCCACGCCGCCACGGCCGAACGGGAGCCGATTCTCAGCGTCCCGTTCACCGAGGACGGATTGCGGCGTGGCACCGAGAAGGGGCTGCGGGCGTTGGCCCGCAACGCCACCGATCGCGCGCATCGCTTCTCACTGGTGGACCTGGCGAACGCTATCCGGCCCCGTTCACTGTTCTAGTCGCCGTCACGAACCAGATCGTCCGTCGCCCGGGCGATCGCCAGCTCCTCGTTCGTCGGCACCACCAGCACCGTGACGGCTGAGGAGTCGGCGGAGATCACGCGAGCCTGCTTGCTGCGCACGGCATTACGTTCGGAGTCGATCCGGATGCCGAAGTGTTCCAGGTTCGCCAGCGCGTCGGCGCGCACGGCAGCAGCGTTCTCGCCGACTCCCGCGGTGAACGTGATGACGTCGAGCCGCCCGAGCCCGATCATGTACGCGCCGATGTACTTTCGCAGCCGATGGATGTACACGTCGTAGGCCAACCGGGCCGACGCGTCGCCGTCGTCGATGCGTTGCTGCAGTTCCCGGAAGTCGTTGACCCCGGACAGTCCGATCAGACCCGACCGGCGGTTGAGGAGAGTGTCGATGTCGTCGACACTCATCCCAGCGCTACGACGCAGATGCATGATCACGCCGGGGTCGATATCCCCACTGCGGGTGCCCATCACCAGTCCCTCGAGTGGGGTCAGACCCATCGACGTATCGACCGCCCGGCCCCCGTCGACCGCCGATGCCGACGCACCGTTGCCCAGATGCAGCACGATCTGCTTGAGATCCCCGAGATCGCGTTCCAGGAACTGCGCAACCTGCTCGGACACGTAGCGGTGCGAGGTGCCGTGAAAGCCGTAGCGCCTGATGTCGTGTTCGGCTGCGACGGCGGCGTCGATCGCGTACGTCGCAGCAGCGTCGGGCAGAGAATGGAAGAACGCCGTGTCGAACACGGCTACATGCGGCACGTTCGGCAGTTGCTTGCGCGCCACCTCGATACCGAGGACGTTGGGCGGATTGTGCAGCGGCGCAAGACTGCTCAGGTCCGAGATCTGCTGAACGACAGCGTCGTCGATGATCGTGGGGCGATAGAACACCGTGCCGCCGTGCACGACGCGATGCCCGACGGCGGTGACGTCGGACCCCAGTTCGATGCCGGCGTCGGACAGCATCTCGAATGCCAGAGCCAACCCGTCCCCGTGGTCCTCGATGTGCTGTGTTCGCTCGACGCTCTCGCCGCGGTAGTCGAGTTCGACGCGCCCGTCGGATTCACCGATGCGCTCGACGAGACCACTGGCGAGCGATTCGCCCGAATCGGGATCGACCAGTTGAAATTTGACCGAGGACGAACCCGAGTTGACGACGAGGATGCTCACGCCTGTGCCTCCTGCTGGGAGATACCCTGCGCCTGAATGGCGGTGATGGCGACGGTGTTGACGATGTCCTCGACCAGTGCCCCACGCGAGAGGTCGTTGACGGGCTTGCGCAGGCCCTGCAGTACCGGCCCGACAGCGACGGCACCGGCGCTGCGCTGAACGGCCTTGTAGGTGTTGTTGCCGGTGTTGAGGTCGGGGAAGATGAACACCGTTGCGCGGCCTGCCACGTCGGAATCCGGCAGCTTCGATTTCGCGACCGACGGTTCGATGGCCGCGTCGTACTGAATGGGGCCCTCCACCAACAGTTCCGGGTTACGTTCGCGCACGATCGCCGTCGCTTGCCGCACCTTGTCGACGTCGGCTCCCGAGCCGGATTCGCCGGTGGAGTACGACAGCATCGCCACTCGCGGTTCGATACCGAACTGGGCCGAGGTCTGCGCCGAGGAGATGGCGATGTCGGCCAATTGCTCGGCCGTCGGGTCCGGCACGACGGCGCAGTCGCCGTAGGCCAGTACGCGATCGGACAGACACATCAGGAAGATCGACGAGACCGTCGACACGCCCTCGGTGGTCTTGATGATCTCGAACGACGGCTTGATGGTGTGCGCGGTCGTGTGCGCCGCTCCCGACACCATGCCATCGGCAATGCCCTTGTGCACCATCATGGTTCCGAAGTAGGAGATGTCGGCCATGATCTCGCGGGCACGCTCGATCGTCATCCCCTTGTGCTTGCGCAGTTCCGTGTACTCCTGCGCGAATTCCTCGGCGTAGTCGCAGTTCTTGGGGTCGAGGATAGTTGCCGAGTCCAGATCCACTCCCAGTTCCGATGCACGACGTCGAATCGGGCCTTCTTCGCCAAGGATCGTGAGGTCCGCGACCTGGCGTTGCAGCAGCCTTCCGGCGGCCCGCAGGATCCGGTCGTCGCCGCCCTCGGGGAGCACGATGTGCTTGCGATCGGCACGCGCTCGATGAATGAGCTGGTATTCGAACATCTGCGGCGTCGTGATGGTCGGGATGGCGATATCGAGCCGTCCCAGAAGGGTTTTGGCGTCCACCCGCTGCTCCATCAGGCCCAGCGCGGTGTCGACCTTGCGCTGAGATCCGACGGCAACACGGCCGCGGGTCTGCGCCGCAGCCGATGCGGTGTCGAAGGTTCCGAGCTCGGTGGTCAGAATCGGCAGTCTCGGACCGAGACCGGCGACCAGTCGTGCGATTGCCGGGTGCGGTTCGATGCCGCCGTTCATGATGATGCCGGCGAGGGACGGAAAACCCTCCGCCTCATGAGCATTGACGAGTGCGAGCAGTACGTCGGACCGGTCTGCCGGCGCGATGACGACGACACCCTCGGTGAGCCGCTCCAGAATGTGCTCGGCCGTCATACCGCCGACCATCACCCGCATCGCTTCTCGCTGCAGCAACGACGAGTCGCCGCTGTAGAGCGTGCCGTCCACCGCGTCGAGCAACTCCGCCATTGTCGGAGCGACGAGCAACGGGATCTCGGGCAGGCTCCACGCCGGAACATCCACCGACGCCAACGCGTCGGTGACGGCGTCCAACTGATCCGGATCGCAGCGGTTCGCCACGATCGCGGCGAGATGGGCGTGATGCTGCCGCAGTTCGGCCTGGCACAGCGCCGCCAACTGAGCGATCTCGTCGGGGGTTCGGTCGGAGCCACGCAGCGCGAGGAGCACGGGGGCACCGAGATTGACCGCGATGCGCGCATTGAAGCCGAGTTCACTCGGGCTGCCGACGTCGGTGTAATCGCTACCCACGATCACCACGGCGTCGCACTGCGCAGCCACCTCGTGATACCGACTGACGATCTCGCTCAGCGCCGCATCCTGATCGGAATGCACCTGCTCGTAAGTGACCCCGAGAGACTGCTCGTAACTCAGATCGGCGGTCGTGTGCTCGACGAGCAATTCGAGAATGTAATCCGGCTCCTCCGTCGAACGAGCGATAGGCCGAAACACACCGACCCGGGCCGTCGTCGCGGCGAGCATCTGCAGCACACCCAACGCAATCGTGGACTTGCCGGAGTCGCCTTCCGGTGACGCGACATAAATACTCGAGGGATACATGTCAGCCGTCTCGGCGCCGGTGGACTCAGCCATGCCCGCCAGCTTAATGGTTGGGGTGTTGACACCGAGCACAGTCGGGTTGTCCCATGAGCCATGGCCGAATCACCGTTTCCGGATGTTCGCTGGGGCAGCGAGACATCGTTCATCCGCAAGCCCGCCGTCAAGTTCGCGTCGACCAAGCCCGGTTCGTGGGTGATCAGGAACCTCGCAGGCGTCGACCGCTGGTTGTTGACCAAGTCGAACGGCCGATTCACCGTCCTCGGACCGATCGCTGCTCCGGTGGTGTTGTTGACCACCACCGGACGCAAATCCGGTAAGCCGAGGACGAGCCCGCTGCTGTACTACCGGGAGGCCGACAAGATCTATGTCGTCGGCTCCAATTTCGGTCAGCAACATCACCCGGCATGGACGTCCAACCTGCTCGCCGATCCGAAGGCCGTGGTGGCCATCGGCGGCAGGAAAATACCGGTGACGGCCACCCGAATCACCGGCGACGAGAAGGCGCGTATCTACCGACAGTTCGACGCGATGGTCGAGGTTTACGGCGAGTACGAAACCAGGACCGACCGAGACATGCGATTGTTCGCACTCTCGGCCGATCCCCGCACTTCGACGTAACTAGCCGAGCTTGCGCAGGCGCGGTGCCAGATCCTTCTCGAACAGCTCGAGGAAGCGCTTCTGGTCGTGTCCGGGCGCGTGGAACACGAGGTGGTTCAGGCCCGCGTCGGTGTACTGCTTGACCTTCTCGACGGCCTCGTCCGGGTCCGACGCCACGATCCAACGCTTGGCGACCTGCTCGATCGGCAGCTCGTCGGCAGCCTTCTCCATCTCCATCGGGTCGTCGATGGAATGCTTCTGCTCCGGCGTCAGAGACAGCGGAGCCCAGAAGCGACAATTCTCCAGTGCCAGTTCGGGATCGGTGTCGTAGCTGATCTTGATCTCGATCATCTTGTCGATCTCGCCGGCGTCACGCTCTGCCTTGCCTGCACCCTCTTCGACGGCCGGGAGGAGCTTTTCGGTGTAGAGCTCCATGCCCTTGCCCGACGTACAGATGAAGCCGTCACCCGCGCGTCCTGCATACCGCGCGACGACGGGTCCGCCGGCCGCGATGTAGACGGGGATGCCGCCCTCGGGGACGTCGTAGATCGACGCGCCCTTGGTCGTGTAGTACTCGCCCTCGAAGTCGACGCGATCGCCGAGCCACAGCTCGCGCATCAAGCGAACCGACTCACGCAGTCGTGCGAAACGCTCCTTGAACTCCGGCCACTCGCCGGTGAACCCGGTGGCGATCTCGTTGAGCGCCTCACCGGTTCCCACTCCGAGCATGATGCGTCCGGGGTAGAGGCAGCCCATCGTGGCGAACGCCTGCGCGATGACCGACGGGTTGTAACGGAACGTCGGCGTGAGCACCGAGGTACCGAGCTGGATCGTCTTCGTGCGCTCGCCGACGGCCGTCATCCAGGCCAGCGAGAACGGGGCGTGACCGCCCTCGTGACGCCACGGTTGAAAGTGGTCACTGACAGTCGCGGAGTCCATACCGTGTTGCTCGGCGAGAACACCGAGTTCGACGAGCTCCCGCGGCCCGAACTGCTCCGCCGATGCCTTGTACCCGAGCTTGAGACCCTGCGCCACGCCGAACTCCTGTCGTTGGTCGTCTAGTACTTCGATTGTGCACCTGTGGCGATTGGCGGTGTGCTACTGGATCCCCAGAACAGTGACCACCGCAGCCAATACTGCTACTGCGCCAATGCCGACCGCGAAGATCCACAGGTCCCGGGACTCGGGCATGGGCGCTCCGCTCTCGAGGGCGGCACGTACACGCATCCATCGCCGTAGTCCGATGACGGGTGCGGCGGCCGCGAGGCCGATGAGAATCAGACCTAGTGCAGTGCGAACCCAGCCGGTGCTGAATCCGGGAACCAGGTGAACGATTGCGATCCCGCCGGCGAGCAACCCGAGCGATGTTCTGAGCCAGGCAAGAAAGGTGCGTTCACTGGCGAGGGTGAACCGCTCGTCGGGGCGCGTCACGCTGGAGCGGTGATGCGTTCGCGGATGAGTCGGGCAACGAGTTCAGGATCGTCGGGGGTGAAGACCGGCGAGATGCGGCGGATGGTGAGCACCACTGCAGTGTCCTTCTTCGGACGCATGACGTCCAGCGGGAGCCACTGGTCGGTTGTCGACGCGCCCCACAGTCGCCAACGTCCGTTCCAGTTGCCCAGCACGGCGGTGTCGACGGCGCGAATGTCGCCGTAGGGGACGAACTTCTCGATCGCGAACGGAAAGTAGTAGTGCCGCAACGTGACCCCGCTGTCGTCCACGCGCACGAGACCGTCGTCGTAGTGGACCGTGGGTGTTGTTCGCATAGTTAACGGTAGGCCTGCTCGGGACGCTCTCGCAACCGTGATCTCGAAACCTGTCGGTGGGTCGAGATACTCTTTCTTCGGTTCGAACGCACGTTCTGAACTGGGGGTCACCGGGGGGTGAAAAATGGCTGCACCAGTGCCGCGCGGGAAGAGAATCGGCATGCGGCCCGAAAGATCGCTGCCTGCTACGACTTCCACCTCACCTGCATCGCGCAGGATGCGAAGCATCGGCAGTACAGCCGGTACGGACGCACCGAAATGGCACTCGCGTTGAGCTGCTCCGCCACCGTCGCCGAAGCGTACGTGTCCGTCGGCGTGGCGCTGCACACCCGGCTTCCTCTGCTGAAAGCCGCATTCGAGGCCGGTGACATCGACCTCCCCCCGCGCGACCCACTCACCGACCGAGCCCTGATCTACAGACCCGACGCCCTCACCACCGCCGCCGTACGACTACGCGATCGCCACTGCCGCTTCCCCGGCTGCCACCGACCCGCCACACGCTGCCAACTCGACCACGTCAACCCGTTCGACCACGCCAATCCCCTCGGCGGCGGCTGGACCACCGTCAACAACCTCCAATGCCTCTGCGAATACCACCACAGCGTCAAAACCGCAGGCTACTGGACCGCCGTCATGCTCCCCGGCGGCGCCATCCTGTGGACCTCCACCTCGAAGACCACCCGAATCACCCTGCCAGCCAACGGAACAGCCGTACCCATCATCGGCAACGACCTCCGGCCGTACATCCCCACCAAACCCAGACGATCAGGCGTCATCGCCTACCCCGACAACCCGACCCCCGAGCCAGAACCGACCAACGAAGAAGACGAGGAGCCGCCATTCTGACCTCAGACGTCGGCCGCTCGTTCCGGCGTTCTCACCAGCGTCAGCTGCGAGGTCTGGCGCAGAGAGAATCCGATGGAGAGGTACAGCTCGATAGCGCGGATGTTCGTCGCGGCGGCATGCAGGAAAGGCTCGTCGCCTCGGGCCCTGATGCCGTGACCGACCGCGCGGACCAGCTCGGTGGCCAAGCCCTGTCCGCGATGAGCCGGGTCGGTACACACTGCGCTGATCTCGGTCCACCCCGGCGGACGCATGCGCTCCCCTGCCATCGCGATCAGAGCGCCGCCTCGTCGGATACCGAGATACGTGCCGAGTTCGCGGGTGCGAGGAAGGAACGGGCCCGGCTCGGTGCGTCGCACGAGATCGAGCATCTCGGGCACGTCGTCGGCTGTCAGTTCTACCGCCTCGGCCAACGGCCGAGTCTCGAGTTCGGTGCCCACGAGTTGAACGATCCCGAAGCTGTCGACCACGGACCACCCCTCGGGCACATCCAGCACCGGCCCCCGCAATCCCACGATGCTCCGCGGCCCGAACAGCACTGCGATGTCGTCCCAATCCCGTGGCTGCAGAACGTCGGGATGCGCCAGAAAGGGCGAGACCTGGGGATCAGCGCGAATCACTCGGCCGCGCGTGATCGCAAACCGCGACAGCGGACCACCGAGGGAGGTACGAATGGGATCGTCGAGAGGGTGAACAGACACGTCGGTCAGCGTCCCATGTCGGGCTCGGTCAGTTGCTCACGACCCACTCCGTCACCAATACTTATACCGGTATAGTTATTCGCATCGAACCGAAAGGCATTCCGTGATCGAAATCCTGCCCCCGAGCAAGATTCCCCTTGCCCGTGAAACCGGTGCACTCGTCGCCGAAATTCTCGAGACCGTCCGCGAACGCGCGACCGTCGGCACCAACCTGCTCGAGATCGACGAATGGACCAAGGACATCATCCTCGGGGCGGGGGCGACGTCGTGCTACGTCGATTACGCGCCGTCCTTCGGGCGCGGACCGTTCGGCCACTACATCTGCACGTCGGTCAACGACGCTGTGCTGCACGGTTTACCGCACGACTACAACCTGGCCGACGGCGATCTGCTGACGCTCGATCTTGCCGTGATCCTCGGCGGCGTGGCATCGGACTCGGCCATCAGTTTCGTCGTCGGCGAGAACAAGCCGGCAGAGAGCCTGGCGATGATCGATGCCACCGAACGAGCGTTGGCCGCGGGTATCGCCGCGGCACGTCCGGGCAACAAGATCGGCGATATCTCCCACTCCATCGGGACGGTTCTTCGCGAAGCCGGTTATCCCATCAACGTTCAGTTCGGTGGTCATGGAATCGGGTCGACGATGCATCAGGATCCGCACGTATCCAATACCGGCAGGCCCGGCCGCGGCTACGGCCTTCGCCCCGGCCTGATGTTGGCGCTCGAGCCCTGGGTGATGGCGGATACCGACGAGCTGGTCACCGACCCCGACGGGTGGACGTTGCGCAGCACCACCGGTTGCCGCACCGCGCACAGCGAACACACCGTCGTCATCACCGACAGCGGGGCCGAAATCATGACCCTACGTTCGTGATTGTGCGTCGGTAGGAGTCACAAACGCTTCTCGAAGGTGTTGGAGAACGGCAGCAGTTCGTACGGCGGAAACACCGGGATGCGGGTGTAGCCGCTCTTCTCGTACAGCCGCACCGCGTCGGGCTGACGATCACCGGTCTGCAAAATCAAGCGTCGCAATCCCTGGTCGCGGGCCGCATTCTCGGCCGCCTGCAGCAGCGCGGTGGAGACTCCCGACCCACGGTGATCAGGATGAACGAACATTCGCTTCAGTTCGAGGTCGGGGCCGTTCCACCGCAGAGCGGCATGTCCGACGGCCTGCTCGACGTTCTGCGCATCGCACCGATAGACGACGAACGTGCGATGCACGTCGCCTTCGTCCACGGCATTGGCCTGCGTCTTCGCCATCAAGGCCGCTCGGTCCGCGTATCGGGGACCCACCTCCGATGCCATTGCGGCACGGAGCGATTCGGCGTCGGGATGGTTCCAGTCGACGGCGCGGGTGACGAGGTCTGTTCGGGACTGCGCTACATCGGTCACGCTCGATCGGACCACGCGCTACGGGCCGCCGTCAACCGCTGCAATCACGGTGAGTTTATTGCTGGTGCGATCAGTCGTCGTCGTGCACTGTGACAGCGTGAACACGAACTGTCGCTGCCCACGCTGACCATCCGACCTCCCCACCGTCGACAGCACTTGTCACAGTCGACACTTGTCACAGGAGCCACAGCCATGAGCACCGAAGCGACCGTCGTTCTTCGTATCTCCGATTCCGGGACGTCATCCTTGCAGGGATTGACTCGACCGCAGTTGCACGCCCTCGCCGATGCTCTCCGCGTCGCCGCCAAAAGCTATGCACCACATGCCAAGATCCTGACGCGTTTCGACGTCCGGGTGAACGAACTCAACGCTCCCCTTGTCATCGACCTACCCGCGCGCGATGTGGTTCTCGCCGGCAAGAGCGTTCGGTTCAGCCACACCGAGTTCGAGATCTTCGCCTATCTCGCCCAGCATCCTCGTGTCGTGGTGAACAGATCCGAGCTGAGTGACTCGAACGGCGGCCGCAGTGTCGACGTCCATCTCTCCAGGGTGCGAACCAAACTCGGGCAGTACGGCCGACTGATCACGACGGTCCGCGGCACCGGCTACCGATTCGACCCCGAGCCCGGAATCCGCGTCATCACCGAGCCGTCGGTGCTGCGCAGCGCCTGAGATCAGTTACACGACTACCGCGTCAGTGCTGCTGTTCGACGTCGACGGTTCCGACGTACCACCACGAACACGAGCAACGCGACCAGAACCACCGCGATGATCGCGCCCAGTGCCGTCGCGCCGCGGAAGCCGGGTGCGCTGGTATCGAGGGTGCGTTCGCCGGCGTGGGCGGCATTGCTGGTACCCAGAACGATGGTCAGAGTCAGCAGGTTCGGGATGGCGGTGACGACTGCGAGAATTACCGATCCGATCGCCAACTGCTTTCCCGCCCTACCCTTTCGGACCGACCACGCACTCCAGAAGAACATCAGTGGCGCGAACGTGCAGACGATTCCGAACAGCAGGCCCCACAGAATTCCTTTGGTGAACGTGCGATCAGCCAGGCTCTCGACGCGCAGGCTCCACCACCGTGGCAGGAACGCCGCCAGAACGAAGTAGGCGATCAACAGAAGAACGACGCCGGCACCAAGCAGGATGCCGCGCCGCTTCCAATTCGCCGAGCTGGTCGACGGTGCAGGCGTGGTCGGGTCAGCAGTCATAGGCCCATGGTAGAGCGTTCACGTTCCCATCGGACCCGACCCGAGACCTGATCGTTAGATGGGGATGTGCCCAGCCCGCTACGACGCCCGTGCACGCTCCGAAGCATCGTCACCGTCGAGGCCCAGGTGTCCCCGCAACGTCGTCGAGGTGTATTCGGTACGGAACACCCCTCGCTCCTGCAATGCCGGGACCAATTTGTCGACCAGATCGCCGATGGCGTCGCGCAAGTGGTACGGGTTGATGTTGAAGCCGTCGACCACACGGTGACGCACGAGGTCTGCCCAGTGGTCTGCCACTGCCGCAGGGGTTCCCGAGTGGAAGCGCGACGCCGGCGACACTTCGAGCACCAACTCTCGGATGGACAGCCCTTTCTCTTCCGAGAGGGCTCGCCATTGCGCGATCTGAGTCAGTTTGCCGGTCCGAGCGTCGATGGACAGCGTGCCGCGTGACGGATCCAGCTCGGCGTCCACCGGATCGATGTCGGGTAGTGGGCCCTCCGGGTCGTACGCCGAGAGGTCCTTGCCCCAGTAGTGCTCGAGAAAGGCGATGGCTCGAACACCGTTGTGCGCGTTGGATCGAAGCCACCGCACCTTCTCTTCGGCCTCGGCTTCGGTATCACCGAGTACGACGGTCACCCCGGGCAAGATCTTCACGGCATCGGCGGGTCGGCCGTAGGCGACCGTCCGGCCACGTAGATCTTTGGCGTAGGCCACCGCTGCGTCGTAGGCGTTGTTGGCCGAGAAGACGACGTCGGCGTGCCGGGCTGCGAGGTCCCGTCCTCCCGGCGAATCGCCGGCCTGGAACAGCACCGGCCCACCTTGCACACTGGACCGAACGTTGGGTGCCGCAACCGCTTCGAGCAGATCGGTGTGGAACTCCACAGGAGAACCTGCCCAATACTGCTTCGCCAGTTCGACCACCTGGGTGGCGCGCTCGTAACGGCGTTCGTGCTCCAACCACCCTCCGCGCCTCAAGTTTTCACCCGTCCAGGCGTTGTCGGTGGTGACGATGTTCCATCCGGCGCGCCCGTCCGACAGTGCGTCCAGGCTGGCCAAACGACGAGCCAACTCCACCGGGATGCTGTACGTGGTGTTCTGGGTCGCGACAAGTCCGATGCGCTCGGTCACCGACGCCAGAGCCGCCAGTTGCGTGATGGCGTCGGGCCTGCCGGCGATGTCGGTGGAGAGAATGTCGCCACGGTTTTCTCGGATACGTTGACCGTCCCCGAGAAAGAACGCGTCGAACAAACCGCGTTCGAGTGTGACGGCGACCTCGACGAACGTGTCGGTGGCCACTTGATCGGGGGCGTGCGAATCCTCCCAGACCGTCTGCGCGCCGATCCCTGGATAGAACACGCCCAGGTGAATCTGCGCGTTCGGGTCGAACGGTGCGCCGGTGTCCGGGTGATGGTCGATGATGCCCATGACAGCTCTTCTCTACTCGTGCGCAGCCGCGGCGTAGCGGCTGACCGGACGCGGCAACCCCAGGTTCTCCCGCAGCGACAGTCCCGGCGTCGGTCGACGAATCAGATGTGCCGGTACCGCAAGCTCTTTCAACGCCGCACCACCGAGGTGCAGCCGGACGCCGTCGACGACACCGGCGAGGGCCTCGGCCTTCGACAGGTGGTCGATATCGGCGAACACCAGCGCGGCTCCGTCGCGGCGAGCGGTGTCGGCCTGCTCGCTGATCCCGTCCCCGCGTACGAGTGCGACATCGAGCAGATCGGTGACTCCCAGGTCGGCGTCGCCGATGACGACGACCTGCCCCTGCGGCGGACGAGGAGTGATCAGTGGCCCTACGACGTCGAAGAATTCGCCCTCGAAGCGCACGTGATGCACGCGAGCGGGATCGAGATACCGGCCGGACTCCGCGTCTCGAACGACGGCGTCGTCTTCCCACGAATCCCACAGCCGCCCCGCCACGTCGATGACGTCCCGCACTTCGGCGGTGGTCTCGGAGCGGACCTCGGATCCGACAGCCGCGTGAGTGTCCGCGCTGTTGTCGACACCGACCACCCAGGCCCCGCGGCCGTGCGAGGCGTGGTCCACACTCGCGAGTTGTGTTGCGAGAAAGAACGGTTCGGTCGTCAGAGTGTGGACCGTGGGAGCCAGGCCGAGGGTGGACGTGGTGGAGGCGACGAATGCCGCACGAGTACCTGCATCGAGGCGCTCGCGTGAGGAGACCAGCGAATCACCGAAGGTGACGAGGGTGAAGCCGGCGCGTTCGGCGGCGGCCGCGTTCTCCTTCAGGAGCGCAGGTGTCTCGTCGAACCCGTCGAGTTCGACGGCGAAGTACAACGTCTCGGTCATCCTCGGTTCAGCCCTTCGCACTCGTCGTGTTCCTGCGTCCTCTGTACCGACGATCTTCACCGGACGGCTCAACCACGAGTTCCGAAGTCCAGCGCCGCGGCGGTGCAGGCAGGCTGAGCTCCGAGTCGATCGATCAACGCCGCCGCCAGTGCTTTCAGCCAGGTCATACGTGGACCCTAGGTTCATCCGCTGTAGAGCACACCCGTTGCGATCACGCTGATTCGAACGACGTAGACGCCGGTACGTAGACGCGCAGTGTCAGCACGAGGTCACCACTTCGCGGGCCCGGACCCCATGCCTGTGCTGCCACCGATCAGGTCGTGCGACCTACGTCGACCTCCACGAGGACCCGGTTTCGCGCTCGAAGACCGGCCGCACATCCACGGTGTCGTAGACGATGGACAGTGCAGAAATGCGTCCGTTCTCGTCGAGTTCGGCGACGTCGACCACGTCGAACGGGGCCGCCACACCCGAGGGCAGTCTCCAGTCGAAATGGAACCAGAACGTGACGAGTCGAGCGCCCTCGGACGTACGACCTTCGGCGACGCCCTTCGAGGTCAGCGTCGCACCCGAGGTGTCCGCGAAAAGCGCGCGATAGAAGTCGGATGCGGGCGTCGGTCCGTACAGCGGCGAGTGCACAACCGCACCGGGTGCGAACAGAGTCAGGACCGCATCGACGTCGGCCCGTCGAAGTGCATCGAGGTACTGCTCGACCAAGTGGTCCGCGGACGAGTTCATGAAGCAAGGGTAGCCGACCGCCAGGACGCAAGACATTCGCTCATCGTGATTTTTTGCCCCTGCAGCAACGACTTTCGGCGTGTGCATACTTCTCGTAGTGGGACAGTGTCAGATGGAGGGCCGCCGGTGAAATCGTTCACTATCGCCATTGTGGGTGCGGGTCCGCGCGGCACAGGTGTACTCGAACGACTGCTGGCGCGCCGGTCCGATGCGGAGCTGCACATCCACGTCGTCGATCCGTTCCCTCCGGGGGCCGGTCGCATCTGGCGTAGCAGTCAACCACCGCTGCTGTGGATGAATTCGGTGGCCGCCGACGTCACCATGTTCACCGACGACACCACCGTCGTCGACGGTCCGATCCGCCCCGGTCCGACGCTGGCGCAGTGGGTTCTGGAACATGCCGACACCCTGCGCCAGGACCTCGAATTGCGGGACGAACTGCGCGATTTCGGTCCGCATTCCTTCGCGTCGCGGACTTTACAGAGTCGCTACCTCAGCTGGGTGTTCGAGCACGCCGTTGCCGACACCGACACGCACGTTCACGTTCATCGAGCACGGGTGACGGACCTGACCGCCGACCAGGTACTGCTACTCGACGACGGGTCGACCATCCGCACCGATGCCGTGCTCTTGGCCCAGGGACATCCGGATGCGCTTGCATCGCATCGTGAATCACAGCTCGATGAGTTCTCCCGAACCCATGGGCTGACGTACATCGGCCCCGGATACACCGCAGATCTCGATCCCAGCCGAGCGCCTGCGGGAGAACCGTTGCTGATTGCCGGGCTCGGATTGGCATTCATCGACTGGATGGTGTTGCTCGCGGAAACTCGCGGTGGATCGTTCGCCCGCAACGCGGACGGCGTGCTCGAGTACACCGCCTCCGGCCGCGAACCGATTCTCTATGCAGGTTCGCGGCGCGGAGTTCCGTACCACGCGAAGATCTCCTACGACATCGCCGCGGCGCGCCCGCCACTCCCGAAGTTCTTCACCGCCGACGCCTTCCCCGGCCACGGCCCCCTGCACTTCCGCGACGAAATCTGGCCGCTCGCATCCAAAGAACTGGCCTGGGCTCATTACTACGAGTTGTTCACGGCCCACCCCGAGCGAACAGTCGGCTCCTGGCCGGAGTTCGAGATCGGATTGAGCGAGATCACCTGGGGATCGCAGGAACTCACCGCCTTCGTGGAGCAATTCGTTCCGAAGGACGAGGACCGCATCGATCTGGCACGGCTCGACAAACCCTTTGCCGGACGGCGTTTCGATGGACTCGACGAGGTACGTACCGAGCTGCAGACCTACATCGAGACGGACCTTCGTCGTCGAGCAGATCCCTACTACAGCTCGGATGCCGCCGTCTTCTCGGCGCTGCTCTCGGTGTACATGACCATCGGAGAGTTGTTGCGACGCGGGCGCATTCCGGCGCAGTCGGTCGCAGGCGATGTGGAAGGGTGGCTGCACTCGTTCTTCAGTTTCGTCGCGAGCGGTCCGCCACCGGAACGGCTCGAACAACTCCTGGCCCTCAGCCGGGCGAACATCGTTCACTTCCTCGGCCCCGATGTCACCTTCTCCCCGGAGAACGGGTCGTTCGTCGCCCGTAGCTCTGCACACGATGTGGTGGTGCACGCCGACACTCTGATCGACGCGCGCTTACCCGTCGCATCGATCGCCGCCGCCGGTGACGAATTGCTCCGCACCCTCCATGCGCGCGGCGACATCACCGACATCCGCGCCACCGAGCACAGCGCAGCGAAAGTAGCAGTCGACGGGCGCTCTCGATTGATCACCGCGTCGGGAGAGGTTGCCGAGAACCGCTACGCGGTGGGTCCGTGGGTCGCCGGACACACGTGGTCGAGCGCCTTTCCGCGGCCGAGGACCAACGCCGGCTTCTTCCGACACAACGACCAGCTCGCGGCAGAACTACTGCGGCACAGCCGCTGAACCGTCGGTCGGCCGAACAACGGACCGGATCACGGCGCGATGCGCAGTCCGGCGATCAGCACCCGCGCCATCTTGCGGGGATCGTAGCGGCTGTCCGTGGGACCGATGCACAGGTTGCCGACCGCCCGCATCAACTCCAATGCGGTCTGCCCCGGGGCGATCTCCCCCGAGTCCGCAGCGGCGTCGAGCAATGACTCGCACACCGGAACCAGCCGGTTCAGGAAGTAGCTGTGCAAGGTCTCGAATCCGGCGCTGTCCGACTGCATGGCCTCGGCCAGACCGTGTTTGGTGACCAGGAAGTCGACGAACCGATCGATCCAGAGCACCAACGCCGCGTGCGGTGATTCGCGGCCGGCGAGAAGCTCCTGACCGGCGACGGCGCAGGCCTCCACCTGATGTCGGAAGACGGCGACGACGAGGTCGCCCCGCGTCGGGAAGTGCCGGTAGATGGTTCCCACGCCGACGCCGGCCCGCCTGGCGATATCGCGCACCGGGACTTCTACTCCCGACTCGACGAACGCAGCCGCCGCTGCGTCGAGCAGGGTCGCTTCGTTGCGCCTCGCATCCGCCCGCTTTCTGGGCTGCTCGGCTTCGGCCTCGGTCACTGTTCCTCCAGCCATCGACAAACGGAACAACGTTCCGTATGTTTGTTTACGGAACGTTGTTCCGCTTACTCGCAGAGTAACCCCTCCAGAGGCCACAAGGAGATCCCCATGCAGTACCGCACACTGGGACGCACCGGCGTCCAGGTCAGCACTCTCTCGCTCGGCGCGATGAACTTCGGTGCCATCGGACGCACCACGCAAGACGAGGCAACCGCGATCGTCGACGCCGCACTCGAGGGCGGTATCAACCTCATCGACACCGCGGACATGTACAGCCAGGGACAATCCGAGGAAATGGTCGGCAAGGCGATCGAAGGTCGGCGCGAGAACATCGTGCTGGCCACCAAAGTGTTCAACCCCATGGGCGACGAACGCAATCATCAGGGCAGCTCCCGCCGCTGGATCGTCACCGAACTGGAGAACAGTCTGCGCCGACTCGGTACCGATCACGTCGACCTCTACCAGATACACCGCTGGGACCCCACAACGAGCGACGAGGAAACCCTCTCGGCGCTGACAGATCTGCAGCGTGCCGGGAAGATTCGATACTTCGGCTCCTCCACCTATCCGGCTTACCGAATCGTGCAGGCGCAGTGGACCGCACGGGAGCACCGTCTCGGGCGGTTCGTCACCGAGCAGCCGCCGTACTCGATCCTGCAGCGCGGCATCGAATCCCACGTCCTCCCGGTCGCGCAGGAGTACGGAATGGGCGTTCTCGCGTGGAGTCCCCTGGCGGGCGGCTTCCTCTCCGGAGCCATCCGGGCCGGGCGAGAGGCCACCACCAACCGCGCGGCGATGATGCCCGAGCGATTCGGCACGGACACTCCCACGGGACGGGCCAAACTCGACGCCGTCGAGAAACTGGTCGGCGTTGCCGACGAAGCCGGACTGACACTGATCCAACTCGCACTCGGTTTCGTGACGGCTCATCCGGGAGTCACCAGCGCGATAGTCGGGCCGCGTACCGTCGAGCACCTACACTCGCAGCTCGCTGCCGCCGACACCGTCCTCCCGGCCGATGTCCTCGACAGGATCGACGAGATCGTGGCTCCGGGAGTCGATCTCGCGCCGGACGACAAGTTCGACACCCCGCCGGCACTGCTCGACGCCTCCCTGCGGAGACGCTGACATGGTCAGCTACGGGATCATGACCCCTCCCCAGAACGTCTCCTACGCCGACCTGCTCCGGGTGTGGCGCGAGGCAGACGGCATTCCGGAAATCGAGCACGCGTGGCTGTTCGATCACCTCATGCCCATCGGCGGTGACCTCGACGGCCCGATCTTCGAAGGCTGGACCATGCTGTCCGCATTGGCCGCTCGCACCGAGCGGTTGCGATTGGGAATCATGGTCACCAGCAATCGGATCCGTCCACCCGCGATTCTCGCGAAGATCGCCGTCACGGTCGACACGGTCTCGGACGGGCGGCTGGACTTCGGCATCGGTGCCGGATCACGGCCGAGCGTGCCGATGGCGAGACGGGAGTACGACGGGAGCGGGCTGCCCTACAGCGACGCTGCGAATGCTGTTGCGCGACTGAGTGAATCGCTCACGGTGATTCGTAGGCTCTGGACCGAGAGTGAGCCCTTCGACTTTCACCGCAACCACGTCGACCTCGTCGGGGCGTTCCAGAATCCGAAACCGATTCAGCGACCGGGCCCGCCGATCGTGATCGGCGGCCGGGCGGCAGGAGTGCTGCGCCTCGTCGCCGAACACGCCGACGTATGGAACATTCCCGGTGGGGACCTGGCCGACGCACTGGACAGAGGCAGACTACTCGACCGGTACTGCGCCGAGATCGGGCGCGATCCAGGGGCGATCACCCGATCGATCGCTCTCGGGGTGTCGTTCGAAGAACCCGAGAGGTTGAGAAACGACATCGGCGACGCGGTGGCCGCCGGATTCGATCATGTCGTTCTCATCCTCCCCGGCCCCTATCCCGACGGCATCGCGCAGAGAGTGACCGAGGAGTTCATCGGTCCGAGTACGAGCTCGTGAAGCGTTCTGAGCCCCCGGTACTCGTCAAGGAATCAGGATGAACTTGCCGCGCGGGTGCGTCGACTGCAGCTCGGCGTGTGCTCTCGCCGCATCGGCGAGGGGAAACGTCTTGGCAACCGTGACCTCGAATACGCCTGCACCCGCCTGCTCCAACAGCACCGGGGATGCGAGGCGTCGACGCTCCATACTCACCGGCCCACCGACGGTGAGGAACCCGTCTGCCGAAGCTCGCCCGAAGGCGGCCGTGCTGACCAATCTCGCTCTGTCCGGTAGTAATTCGAGAGAGACGTCGACGGCCTCCTCGGTGCCCACCGTGTCGATTGCCGCATCCACCCCATTCGGTGCGGCTGCTCGTACCCGGTCGATCAGTCCGTCGCCGTATTCGACGGGCTCGACACCGTAGGACCGGAGCGCGTCGTGGTTCTGTTGGCGCGCAGTCCCGATGACGGTGGCCCCGCGCTCCAGAGCGAGCTGAGCCACCACGGACCCGACGCCGCCTGCCGCTCCATGCACGAGAACAGTGTCTCCGCTCGTGACATCGACGGATTCGAGTGCGTCGTAGGCCGTTCCAGCCACGGCGAGTACTCCCGCAGCAACGTTCCAGTCCAACGCTTCCGGCTTCTGGAACACGAACCGCGCAGGAACCAGAATCCTCTCGGCGTACGTACCGTTCTGGCCGGAGACAACCACCGCGTCGCCGACGGCGACAGGACCGACCGGGCCCTCGACGGTTCCTCCGACCGCCACCACGATGCCCGACGCCTCGCTGCCCAACGCAATCGGAAGCTTCGACCCGTCGGTACCGAAGGCGCCGCTGTAGCTCTTGTAGTCGAAGGGGTTGACGCCGATCGCCTTGACCTCGACCAGAACCTGGCCCTCGGACGGTTCAGGCAGCTCTCGTTCGACGATCTCGATGACGTCCGGTCCACCGTAGGACGCTGCAACTGCAACTCGTGTCATGCGCGGTACAACGGTCACCACGACGCAAATGTTCCGCTCAGATCCGCAGGCGCGGCAGTCCCCATTCCCTACCGAGCAATTCGTACGAGCGCAGCCGGTCCTCATGGTCGTATGTGACCGAGGTGAGCACGAGTTCGTCCGCATCGGTCGCTTCCTGCAGGGCGTCGAGCTTCACCGCGACCGTCGCCGCAGATCCGACGATCTGAGTGTCCACTCGATCAGCGACGAGCTCGTATTGCTCGCCGGTCAGCGGTGCCACGTTCTTCGGATCCGGGTACTCGATCGCACCTCGACCGCTGCGAATGCTGTGCACCCATTGCGGGAAAGACGCTGCCAGCTCACGGGCCTGCGAATCCGTTTCTGCAACAACCACATCGGCCGACACCGCCACGTACGGCGAGGACAACCCGGCCGACGGCACGAAAGCACGGCGATACTCGTCGATCGCCTCGAGAGTCGTCCCCGGGCTGAAGTGATAACTCGCCGCGAACGGCAGACCGCGGGCACCGGCCTCACGGGCAGTCGGCCCAGCGCTGCTGCCGAACAGCCACAGCGCCACATCGGCCCCGACACCCGGGCGTGCCGTCAACGGCACCCCGTCGCGCTCGTAGCTACCGGCAAGCAGCGCAACAAGGTCGTCGAGTTGATCGACGAATTCCGGGACCTCAGCGTGCGGCTGCTGCAGCGCAGCCAGAGACGCAGCCAGCAGCGGGGTCGTTCGCGGGGTCGCCGCAGCGGGCGCCACTGGGAACAGTCCACCGGGTTCCGATGACACCGCGTGCTCGGGCGCAGCCTGCTGTGCACCGGTCAGGGCTGCTGCTCTGCGCTGCCCGGATCGACCCACACCAAGATCGATACGACCCGGATACAGCGCGTCCACCGTTCCGAAGGACTCCACAACGGCAGCAGCTGTCGTGAAACCGAGCTGGACCGCAGCCGATCCGACACGAATGCGGTTGGTGGCAGCCGCAATCAAACCCACCAGTACGGCAGGCGCAGAACTGGCCGCAGCGACGAAGTGATGCTCGGCAACCCAGTAGCGCTCGTAGCCCCACTCTTCGGCCTGTCGTGCCAGATCGAGCGAATTCCGGAGCGCCTGAGCAGTGCTCGACCCAGCGCTGATCGGTGCCAGGTCGAGAACGGACAGCGGCACGCGCGTCATCCGGGCGTCTTCTCCCCTGCTTCGACAGCCACCGTCAGCCGGTTCTCCGCCGGCGCGACCGGGCACGTCGCGTAGTCGGTGAACGCGCACGGCAGGTTCGCTGCTCGGTTGAAATCGAGTGTCACGGAGCCATCCTGGGGTTCCGCCACAGCAAGGATCCGCGCTGCCGGGTACGTGGTGACCCCGCTCGTGGCATCGGTGAACAGAACCTTCAGACCAGTGTCGTTGCCGCCGAACGCAACCAACTGCTGGGCTGTACCGGCCAGCTCGAAATCGAGGGTGCCCACCGCAGTGTGGTGGTGTTCGAGACCCTCGACCACGGCACCTGTCGTCACGGTGACCGGGGCGTCGTAGGGCGTGAACGTGGCACGGGCCACGAACTCCTCACTGGGCTCGAAGGCCGGTATTCCGTTGTAGGACTGCAGGGTCGAGGCTTTAGGATCGTGGACCCGTAGCGCCACCGCGCCGGTGCGGCGGATGACCTCGATACGGCGTTCACCGTCGTCGACGAGGATCCCGGGCGCACCCTCCACCGGATTCAGAGTCGTCACCCCGTCCACTCCCTCGACGGTCACCGAGTCCGAGTCGGCCCGCCATCGGCCGGGCAGATCGGCAACGATCTCGAACTCGTCGGTGAGCCAATACAATCCGGTCAGCGACAACCACCCCAATGGATCGCCGTAGGACGCTTCCCGGTCCGCGTGCCACTGCTTCCAGTCCTGCTCGAATTCACTCACGATGCTCGCACTCCTTCACGCTGTTGGTACGGGTGACGCAGACCGAGGTGATCACGCAGCGTGTTCCCGGTGTACTCGGTACGGAAACTACCGCGATCCTGCAGTTGTGGGACGACTTTGTCGACGAACTCGTCGAGCCCGGCCGGTGTGATGTGCGGGACGAGGATGAACCCGTCGCACGCATCGTTCTGGACGTAGCTGTCGATGTCCTCTGCTACCTGTGCCGGCGTTCCGACGAACTGCTGCCGGGTCGTCACCGCGATGATGAGCTCCCGGATGCTCAGGTTCTCGGCCTCGGCACGCTCACGGTACTGCTGCGCAAGGGTTCTCGGGTCACCGTGGCGAGCGCGACCACGGGTGATGCTCACGTCACCACTCGGCTCGACGTCGGGCAACGGTCCGTCCGGGTCGTAGTCGGACAGGTCTCGTCCCCACACCTGCTCCAGAAACGAGATTGCCGTCTTGCCGCTGACCTGTTGGTGCCGTATGTGGTCGGCCTTCTCGGCTGCATCCTGGGCCGAGTCCCCGAGGACGAACGTGGCGGCGGGTAGCACCTTCAGGTCGGCGTGCTCGCGGCCGTATTTGGCCAACCTTCCCTTGACGTCGGTGTAGAACTTCTGCCCGTCCTCCAGCGTCCCGTGGATGGTGAAGATCGCATCCGCCTTGGCCGCACCGAACTCACGACCTTCGTCGGAATCGCCGGCCTGCAACAACACCGGGTGTCCCTGCGGACTGCGCGGCAACGTGAAGCGGCCCGTCACATCGAATTGACGACCCGAATGCGAGACCGTGCGGATCTCGGATTCTCGGCCGAAGACACCTCGATCCCGATCGACGACGAACGCATCGGACTGCCACGAATCCCAGAACTCTCGGGCGACGTCGATGATCTCGTTCGCTCGCACGTAGCGGTCGGCCCGGTCGAGGTAGCCACCGCGTCGGAAGTTCTCTCCGGTGAACGCGTCGGACGAGGTCACCATGTTCCACGCCGCGCGCCCGTCGGACAGGTGGTCCAGCGAAGAGAACTGCTTGGCGAGCTCGAAGGGCTCGTTGAACGTGGTGTTGATCGTCCCGGCGAGTCCGAGCTTCGTCGTCACCGATGCCAACGCGTTCAACACCGTGAGCGTGTCCGGGCGGCCGACGACGTCGAGATCGTGAATCTTGTTGCGATGCTCGCGTAATCGCAGACCTTCGGCGAGGAAGAAGAAGTCGAACAGCCCACGCTCTGCGGACTCGGCCAGGTGGACGAACGAATCGAATTCGATCTGGCTCTTCGACGCCGGGTCGGTCCAGACGGTGGTGTTGTTGACGCCAGGGAAATGCGCGCCGAGGTGGATCTGCTTCTTGGTCCGCTTCGAGATCGTCACCGACTGTTCCTTTCGGGTGCTGCAAAACGATTTGTCGGACGAGCCAGGCCGAGGCGCTCACGCACCGTCGCTCCGGTTCTGCTGTCCGTGGCCGGGAGTGTCTTCACTCCCGACGGAAGCGCGAGCGGCACGAGAGTGACCCCGTCCAGTCCCGCGGATTCGGCCGCTCCGAGAAGCAAGTTGAGCCCGGCGACGTCGCCCACGTACTGCAGCGATTGCGGCGTACGTACCCGACCTGCCCAGTTGTCGAGCTGCGCCAATTCTTCGGCCGCGGTCTCCGACACCAAGGTCTCGACGTCGAGTAGCACGAACACGTCCACCGGGTCGCGTCCCTCGGCCACGACGGCCCGTCGAACACGCGCCGCGAGGCCAGCTGCGCCCTCGATCGAGTCTGCAGCAATCCGCACGATGTCCGCTCTGGCGGCCGCTACCGCGGTCGATTCGGCGGAGTGGGCGCGCACTGCTACCAGTGGCTGTCCTTGAGGTGACCTCGGCGTGATGGACGGCCCTTTCACCGAGAAGTGCTCACCCAGAAAGTCGATGTAGTGCAACTTGTCTCGGTCGACGAACCGACCCGTCGCAGCGTCTCGAATCTCGACGTCGTCCTCCCAGCTGTCCCACAGCCGAGTGACGACCTCGATGGCCTCGTCGGCCTCCTGCCACAGGCTCTCTTCGTCCTGCTCGCCCTTACGCCCGAACAGTGCTGCCTGCTCCGCGCCGCCGGACACCTCGACCTGCCAACCTGCGCGACCGTGTGAGGCGAAGTCCAGACTCGCGATCTGCTTCGAGATGTGGAACGGCTCGGTGTGGGTGACGGTGACCGTCGGGATCAAACCGATGCGTTCGGTGAGCGCAGCAGCCCGGGCTGCCACGGCAACCGCCTCGAGGGTCCGGGAAGCGAAGGAGTCTGCGAGGAAGACCAGATCGATCCCGGCCTGGTCTGCCGCGCGGAGTTGTTCGATCCAGAATGCCGCGGTGAACACTTCCTCGGCGCGAGAATCCTGTCGCCGCCACGCCTGTGGATGTGCGCCGGTTCCCCTCGGTTCGATTGCCGTGACGAAAAGCTTGTCAGACACCGGTACCCACTCTCTGTGTCGCTGTTCCTGGGATGGCCGCGAGCAACTCGCGGGTGTATTCCTGCTGGGGGTTGTCGAATATCGAAGCGGTGCTGCCATATTCGACGATCACGCCCGACTGCATCACAGCCACGGTGTCGCTGATCTGGCGAACCACGGCCAGGTCGTGCGAGATGAACAGATAGCTCAGACCGAACTCGGATTGCAGATCGCCGAGCAGCGAAAGAATTTGTGCCTGCACCGACACGTCCAAGGCCGACACGGGCTCGTCGAGCACCACCACCTCCGGTGCCAACGCCAGTGCCCGAGCGATTGCGACGCGTTGACGCTGACCACCCGACAACTCGGCCGGGCGACGCGCCAGGTGGTCACTGCTCAGAGCCACTTGGTCGAGCAGTTCCGCGGCACGCGCCGAGCGGTCTCGCGACGTCCCGATCTTGAACGCGTCCAGCGGTTCTCGCACGATCTCGCCGACGCGCAACTTCGGGTTCAGTGATGCGTACGGGTTCTGATAGACGATCTGGACTCGACGCCGCAGCTCCCGCCTCGCCGTGCCACGAAGGCCGGTCAGCTCGATTCCGTCGAACGTGACCGTGCCCGCGGAGGGTGTTTCCAGGCCGATCGCGATACGCGCCAGGGTGGACTTCCCCGAACCGGATTCGCCGACGACAGAGACGGTTCGACCCCGCTCGACCGTGATCGTGGCGTCTCGCACCGCATCCAGGTGAACGCCTCGTCCGATGGCGAAACGCTTCGACACCGACGAGACGGACAGAATTGGATCGCCCGCACCCGTCCTGGCCGCACGGAGCGTCGAGTTCAGAGACGGCGCGGCCGCGAGCAGCTTCTGTGTGTAGGGATGGGTGGGGTTCGCCAACACCTCTGCAGTCGGACCGGTTTCGACGATCTCACCACCACTCATGACGACCAGCCGGTCGGCGCGATCGGCCGCAACGCCCAGATCGTGCGTGATCAACAGAACTGCGGCACCCGTCTCGGCAATTCGGGCGTCCAGATGGTCGAGGATGCGTCGTTGCACGGTGACGTCAAGGGCGCTGGTCGGTTCGTCTGCGATCACCAGTTCGGGGCGGCACGCGAGAGCGGTACCGATCAGTACCCGCTGCCGCTGCCCACCGGACAGGTCCTGCGGGTACTGGCGTGCCCGCACCTCGGGGTTGTCGAGGCCCGCGTCGGTGAGAATGCGGATCGCCTCGAGCTTCGCGGTACGCCGATCTGCCAACCCGTGCACACGCAGCACCTCGGCCACCTGGTCTCCGACGCGTACGACGGGGTTCAGTGAGGTGGTCGGATCCTGCGGGACGAGCCCGATATGCCGACCGCGCAAGCGATTCAGTGTCTTGTCCGACGCGGTGTCCAGGCGCCGGCCGTCGAAGGTCACCGAGCCACTTCGGATCCGACCGTTGCCGGCCAGCAAGCCGATGACCGCGTGGGCCGTGGTGGATTTTCCCGAACCGGATTCGCCTACGACGGCCAGTACCTCGCCGCGTTCGACGGTGAACGAAATTCCGCGCACGGCCGTCGTCGTGCCGTAGCCGACCGAGAGGTTGTCGACTTCGAGGATGGGGCTCATTCGGATCGCCTCTCGAGTGCGTGCCCGAGACGGTGCGCGGACAGCACGACTGCCACGATCACCAGGCCCGGTAAGGTGGTCATCCACCAAGCGGTGGCGAGGAAGTTCCGACCCTCGGAGATCAGCGATCCCCACTCCGGTGTAGGCGGAACAGCGCCGAATCCCAGGAAGCTCAACGCCGAGACCGCCAGGACCGCCATACCGAATTCGACTGCTGCGAGGGCAATCACGGGACCGTACGAGTTGCGGAGGATGTGTCGGCGAAAGACGTCGAACCATCGCACACCCGAGGCGTACGCCGCCTCGACATACAGCGATCGACGCACACGCAACACCTCCGACCGCATGACCCGGGCGAAGTTGGCGATGAGGGTGACCCCCACGGCGATGGCGACGTTGACGGTTCCGAAGCCGAGCGCTGTGACCAGGGCCAGCGACAGCAACAGCGTCGGAATCGAGAGCAGCACATCGACGATGCGCATCAGCACGGCGTCGACGAGGCCCCCGACTGCCCCGGAGATCAGGCCGACGAGCGATCCGACGACCAGTGCGATCCCGACGGCGAGCAGTGTCGCGGTCAACGACAGACCGGAGCCGTGCACCACGCGGGTGAAGACGTCACGGCCGATGTTGTCGGTGCCGAACCAATGTGCGGTACTGGGGGCCTGGAGCTTGTCGGCGGGCACGCCCACCAACGGGTCTCCGCTCGCGAACACGGAGGGGAAGAGTGCGAATCCCAGCGCGAGCAGCAGCACGAGCGCAGACAAGGCAAGCCACACGTGCTTCCGGGCGTCCGTCACAACCCGGCGACGCCGAGCTGTCGACGGCACCGGCTCTGCCTCGAGCAACGCCTCTGCCCGAACCTCGCGGTCACGAATCAGAATGTCAGACATGAGCTTTCTCCGGTTCCGCGACTTCGCGCGCAGGCTTGTACTCGCGCACGATGCGCGGGTCTATCAGCGGATACAGCAGGTCCACGGCCAGGTTCACCACGACGAACACCAGCGAGGTCAGCACCACGATGCCCTGTACCACCGGAATGTCCTGGGCCAACACCGAGGTCTGGGTCAGCCGTCCCACTCCGGCCCGCGAGAAGACCGTCTCGACGACGACCGATCCGGCGAGCAGCGTCCCCACCAACACACCCGCGATCGTGAAAGCCGGGATGGACGACAGCCGCGCTATATGCCGCGTTTGCACCCGTAGCCGCGAGACGCCCTTGGCGCGAGCAACATCGACGAACGGCTGCTTCCAGGTAGTCGACATGCTGGTGGCCAACACCTGAGCGATGACCGCACCGGTCGGCAATGCCAATGTGACCGCAGGCAACACCAGTGCAGCCGCTCCGGCGTCACCGAAGGCCGGGAACCACCTCAACTGGAACGAGAACAGTTGCAGTAACAGCAGTCCCACCCAGAAGGTCGGTACAGCCACCCCGAGCGGCGGGAGTGCGAACAACAGATTTTTCAGCCACGGCGTTCGGGTGTACGTCGCGGCGTACGCCAGTGCCGACCCGAACACGACCGCCAATACCAGTGCGGTGCCTGCGAGGCCGAGCGTGCTCGGCACGGCATCGAGGATCGCCGTCGTCACCGGCTGTCCGGTGGCGATGGACAATCCGAAATCGCCCTGCACAGCCCCAGACAGCGAATGCCAGTACTGCACCCACACCGGCTGGTCCAAACCGTAGCGGGCCTGCAATTCTGCGACGGCCGCCGCGTCGACCGGTGTGCCCGAACCGGCAGAGTCGACAGCGAGACTGACCGGGTCCGAGGGCAGCAGGAACAGCACGCCGAACGAGATGGTGAACGCGGCCCACAGCACTGCCACTGCCTGCAGTACGCGCTGCCCGAGGTACCGGATCATGCGCTCAGCCAGGTATCGAAGAACTGCAGTCGAGCGGAGGCCTCGAACTTCAGGTCCTGCACTTTCGACGCCGCGCCGACGGCCTGCGACAGCTCGATGGTGGGGATCCACAGTCCGTTGTCGAGCACCTGCTGCTGAGCGGTGGCGAGGATGTCGTTGCGCGCCGTTGCATCGGTGGTCGAGAGCTGATCGGTCAGCGAAGCATCCAGATCGGGAATTGGGTTGCGCGCGTTCAGGTTACGTCCGTCGGCGGCGAACGTGGTGCGCAGAATGTCGCCGTCGGCGCGGGTGCTGTTGTAGTACGTGGAGTCGTAGTCCTTGGTGCCCTGACGTGCTGTCGCCTCGGACGTCGAGACCAACTCGAGCTGCAGGTCGACGCCCACCGCACGTAGCTGCTGCTGCGTCAACTCCAGGATCGCCTGGTTGCCAGCGAACACTGCGGAGTACATGACCTCGAAACTCAGCCTCTGCCCGTCCTTTTCACGGATTCCGTCGGCACCGGGAACCCAGCCGGCGTCGTCGAGCAGCGATTTCGACTTCTCGGGATCGTAGGTGACATCGGCGAGTTCGACGTAACCTGGGGTGGCGCTGGCCAACGTGCTTGTCGCCGTGCGGAAGTCGGGCCCGAGCACGGTATCGACGAGTTCCTGACGGTTGATCGCCGGTACCAGGGCCGTCCGGACGGCGGGGTCTTGTAGCGCACCGCGAGTTACGTTGGGCTGAATGCCGAACGGGACTCCCGGGTTCGAGGTGGTCAGAATTCGGCCGCCGGTCGCTTCGATCTGCGGAGCGTCCTGCGGCAACGCGTCGCTGACGGCGTCGAGCTGATCGGAGGACAAGCTTCCTGTGCGAACGCCCGACTCGGGCACGATGGTGAATTCGATGCGATCGAGATAGGCCTCGCCGGTGTGACCGAATACCGCTGAACCCCAGTTGTATCCGCTTCGCTTGGCCAGAATGACTGACCGGTCCTGCTGGTAATCCGCGTAGGTGAACGGTCCCGATCCGATATTGGTACCCAAGCACCGCGACTCGGCCGACTGCGCCGAGGTCGCGATGGATTGAACTCCGAGCTGAGGTGTCGAACTCGCCTGCAGGAACTGCGCATTCGGTGCTGCGAAGTCGATGCGCACCGTCGAGGGGTCGACCACCGTGGCGCTCTGATAACCGGTCAGATAGCTCGCCGCCAACGGTGCCTTCGCTGCGCCGAGGCCGATGATCGCGTCGAAATTCGCCTTCACCGCCGCCGCGTCGAGCACCGTGCCGTCACTGAAGGTGACGCCGTCCTTCAGCGTGAATGTGAAGGATTTCGCATCGGCACCCACGTCCCACCGCTCGGCCAGCCACGGTTCGATCTCACCGGTTTCGGGGTTCTGATCGGTGAGTGAATCGACGACCTGACGGGTGACGTAGATGGTCTGGTTGGTGCCGGACTGGGCGGGATCCGAGCAGGTCGGGGCCCCGGACAAGCCGTAACGCAGAGTTCCGCCGGGCTGGGCCGGACCGGCGTCGGCGGCCGTGGTGGCGGCACCACCGGCGCATCCGGCGAGGACTGTGGCCGCAGTGGCGATCAGGCCGGCCACCAGGAATGCAGGACGAGTGGACACGTAGGCGTCTCCGATATCTGGTCGATCGCGCGCACGATCCCGCATCCGAGCTGGGTGTGCCCAGGAAGGAGTGCGCGCAGATGATGAGGTGAGGTGTGAAGTACGAGTTGTGACGAAATGTCAGCTGCGACAGGTCGAACCGTTGAGGCGGCACAGATCGACATGGAGACGGCGGCAACCGTTGACGAAGCCTGCGGCAACTCGGGTGTTCACGTGCAATCCTCCATCGGTCCCGGCGGTAGCACCCTCACCCGACGAGCGGGGGGTTGCTGCGACGTCATAGAGCCAGGTCTCTCGGTCGCTCTGGATGGTCCTACAGTTTCCGATACTACGAGAGCATCGCCCCGGTTGCCAACCGGGGTAGGAAAACCCGCCGATAGTAGACGCGAGAAGCGCGGTCGGACCGACGCCTACCGTTCAGACGGCCAGCGCCAGTCCAGCGCTCCCACTCGCGCAAGATCTCGAATCATCATGCGACGCAACTTTGTTCAACTCTGGCGCATTTACGCGGTGCACCCAGTAGTCGATCGCTTCGCCCGCATGAGCGAATCGGACGAGGACGTCCATGCAGAGCCAGGTCGCGACCGAGAAGTCCTGTTCCGCACCGTCGAGACCGATCAGTGTCAATTCTTCTCCCACAGCAAGCAACGCGCGATCGATATCGGAACCGCCGGGGCCGAGCCACGCCAGTGCTCGTCCGAGTAGCGCCCAGTCTCCGGTGGTCACAGGCTCATCGGCCGATTGTCTGCACAGTTCCGCAGCCGCAGCGAGAGCATCCGCCACCGGAGTCGACACCGAACCGTGGAGCTCAGCGAGAATGCCGCGATCGGAGTCGACCAGATCGGCCATGTAGCGCCAGCGGGCAGGAAGCGCCGCGCCCTCTGGCCACAGGTCGGCGGTGCCGAACTGGAGACGGGTGATCATGTCCTTGGGTGAACTGCACGAAAGCGCGGAGCCACACGAGTCGTTCATGTCGATCATCCCCACTGGGTCAACACACAACATTGGACACCGGCTCGACAGTCGCGTTCGGAGATACCGTCGAGCAGTGGCTTTCGTCACCGATGCGAGCAACGCTGCTGTGGTCGTTACGTCCGCCTTGGGGGATATTGAACGCCGCCACCAGCATCTTCGCGACTCGTGGTTGCACAAAACCGACAACGTCACACTTTTGGTCCATATGTAATTGGCCGCATAGTGCCGTGCTCCGACTCCAGCTGGGCCGCAGCGACAGCCCAATGATGCGGGAACGTACGTTCGAATACTTGTCGGTGGGTCGCGGTAGATTCTGTTCATGCTTTCGGGGGACGGCGGATCAGGGGTGGACGGCATCGAAACGGTGCCGCCTGCCCCTGACGTGTCCGACCCTGTCTTGGCGGGGTTGGTCGAGGCGGTGGAGTCGGCGGTCGCGGAGTTGGCGGGGCAGGCGTCGGTATCGTGGTCGAATGCCGACCGGCGTGCGGTGATCCAACGCATGGAAACCGTGTCGCGGTCTGTGACGGCGTACTCGCACACCTGGCTCAACGAACTGATCGCACAACACGGCCTCGACGTCTATCCGGGTTCGGTGCCGTGCTCGGTGGCATGGATGCTGCGAATCACCCCACGAACAGCCGGTGCGCGAGTACGTCTGGCCGCAGAGTTGGGTGACCGCACCGCACTGTCCGGCGAAATGCTGCCTCCCTTGTTACCGCGCACCGCTGCAGCGGTACGGGCAGGGTTGCTCGATGCCCAGCACGTGCAGATGATCCGCGAATTCTTCCGACACCTACCGGCGACTGTGGATCCGCAGACCCGCGATCGCGCCGAACAGCAGTTGGTCGGTCTCGCCTCGACGAGGCGGCCCGACGACTTCGCGCCACTGGTGGCGCACCTGGACTCGATCCTCGACCCCGACGGCGACTTCGACGAGAACGAAGAC